>DASPVV010000050.1:0-14724 GCA_035622175.1 Terriglobales bacterium
CTGAATCGATCACTGCTGCTATCGCTGCTAGGCAGCCATCCGGACTGGCATTTTGTATCGGCGGGAGCTGGTGTTGGCTCGCTGGCGAATACTCATGTATTACCGTGGGTAACAGCCGAAACGCTTGCCCAATACGTGCAGAGTCTGGATGTCGGCTTTATGCCCTATGACTGCTACGACGAACACAACCTGTTCTGCGTTCCCCTCAAAATGTTCGAGTGCTTCGCGTTCGGTATTCCTGTAGTGTCTACCCCTCTGATCCACCTCTGGCAATACAAGGACCTGATTTATTTCGGTGAAACGGCAGAACAACTGGTCTCAGCGGTCGAAGCCGCGTTGAACGAACCGAGTGACAGCCCAAAGCGCAGCGCGAGAATCGAAATTGCCCGCAACCACTCCATCGAGAACCTCGCCATCACGTTGCGCCGATGTCTGCCATTAGACGAAGTTGCACCCGTGGACGGACGTCGATTCAGCATACAGCTCGCTCACGCATCGTGAGGATGAGACAGAGTCCCTACGATCTACTGCCAACTCGGGCGAGATCATAGCCTTCGTGGACGATGACGTCGCCGTCACCTCTGTGCATCACCCAGGACGAAACCCGCGAGGAGGTTTACCAAAGTGCCTATTTCACTCGTAACCGGCGGTGCCGGTTTTATAGGTTCCCATGTCGCTGAGAGCCTCGTTCAGCAGGGCCATCAGGTTTTGGTCCTGGACGATCTTAGCGGTGGATTTCTCGATAATGTTCCTCCAGGGGTAACCTTCGTCCAGGGCTCCATTGTGAACAGGGAATTGGTGGACGAGCTTTTTGCGACCCACTGCTTTGACTACGTTTATCATCTCGCCGCCTACGCCGCCGAAGGGCTGAGCCACTTCATCAAAAGGTTTAACTATCTCAACAATTTGATTGGCTCGGTGAACCTCATTAACGCTTCGGTGAACCACGGTGTGAAGTGTTTCGTCTTTACTTCGTCGATCGCGGTCTATGGGGCTCTGCAGACCCCCATGCGAGAAGACATGATTCCAGTTCCGGAGGACTCCTACGGGATCGCCAAGATGGCCGTGGAGCAGGAGCTCAGGATCAGCCATGAGATGTTTGGTCTCGAATACGTGATCTTCCGCCCCCACAACGTTTATGGCGAAAGGCAGAACATCGCAGATCAATACCGCAACGTAATCGGCATCTTCATGAATCAGTTGCTCAAGCGCGAGCCTATGACCATCTTTGGCGATGGTAACCAGCAGCGCGCTTTCACGTATATCAGCGATGTAGCCCCCATCATCGCTGGTTGTGTCCGCTACCCGGCGGCCCGTGGACAGGTCTTCAACGTCGGTGCTGACACACCCTATACCGTAAACGAACTGGCTGATGTTGTGGCCGAAGCCATGGGCAGGGAACGTGTAGTTGCATATCTCGAACCTCGAAACGAAGTGAAAGTGGCGTTTTCAGATCACTCGCGGGCAGAGCGAGTTTTCGGAAGGCCGCAGACGACGGGATTGGAAGAAGGAATCCGGCGCATGGCCGACTGGGTGAAGGCCCATGGTGCCCGCCAAAGCACGGTCTTCGAGGCCGTTGAGATCGCAAAGAACATGCCGCCCAGCTGGGCTTCTGTAATCGCCGCGGCGGCCTAAGTTGCGGTCGCAAGCACACATGGGACTGGGTAGTGCACAGCACTTGTCTATGGCGAGTGGTCCTCGAGCGGACGCTGTCGAGCAGCGCGTCTACGCCGCAGAAAACCGTGCACTTCTAAAGCTGATTCCTGACGTGCGGTTCCTTTCATGATCCGTGCTGACTGTTTAAGGGTTCGAATAAGCATCGGGACTGCCACGAATTAAATCGGGAGCATCATTGTGTCGGCGCAGTTGGTTTCGGCAATCGTCGCGAACTGGAACGGGGCGAGGGATCTCGAAATTTGCCTGCCTTCGCTGCTCGGCCAATCCTATCGTCCCTTGGAAATCATCGTTGTGGACAATGCCTCTACGGATGATTCCGCAGTGGTTGCGCGCAAATTTGATGTGCGCTGGGTTGGACTGGATCGGAACAGGGGGCTGGCGGGTGCGCTGAACGAGGGTGCAAATGTCGCCCAGGGGGAATTTGTCTTATTTCTCAACAATGACATGCGGTTCCATCAGAAATTTGTCGAGGCGCTGGTTTCGCAAATTGAACGGGATGCAGGAATCTTCTCTGCGGACGCACTTCAGCACGACTGGGAGGGAGCAAACCAGGTCCATCTAGCGACTCGTTTGGGGAATAGGTATCGCGCGAACAGTAATTGTTATGCCTGTGTTCCGGGTTTATATGTTTACCAGGAGTCGAGCGCTTCGCCCACGACCATCCCGTTGGCCTGCGCTGCCAGCATGCTGGTACGGAAATCGATGTTCCACAGCCTGGGTGGGTTCGATCGAAGGCTGCCCGTGGGTTATGAAGACCTGGAACTGTGCTGGCGTGCCTGGGTCCAGGGGTGGAAGAGTATCTTTGTACCCCACGCAGTCTGCTGGCATCGCGTCGGCTGGTCGGCCCGGTCGAGTGAGGGGGCAGGAATTCGATTTCGCGGTACCGTCGGTGGCCGATTGCTGATCGCCACCAAGCTTCTTCCCGTGAACTACACGATTCGGACTTTACTCGCCGCCTGCGCGGGCTTGCTTGTGGACGTTGCGGCGATGCGATGGCAGCGTGTGCGAGACCGCGCCGAAGTCTTGATTCAATACGCCCAATCTTTCCTCCAGTTAGTCCGCGAGAGGCGGGCGATCTACCGGTCTCAACGCATCACCCCCAGGGAACAGCTTGAACGCATGTTGCGCCTGGCCTGTGAGGAGCGTTCTCCATTATGGGCTTCGACGGAACCTCTTCCGGCGACAGTCTACGGTAGCGCAGCTTCATCGGATATCAAATAGGCCGAACCGTGTTGATCATTAGCCTCCTCGGGCGACGAGACCATCCGACTGATGGCGTGGTGGACTATTGCCGGTTTTTGAGCCAAGCCTTTGCCAGTCGAGGTATTGATTCGGCTGCGGACCAGGTCAACTGGGAAGAAGTTGGCTGGGGCCGCGCGCTCTGGGACCTCTGGCGGAAGAGCGCGACCTGGAGAGGAGATTGGACACTAGTTCAGTACACCGCGCTGATGTGGTCGCGGCACGGGTTTTCATTCGGTTTTCTGCTGGTGCTGTTGGTGTTGCGGCTTCACCATGCGCGTATGGCTATGGTTTTCCACGATCCTGAGCCGTACTCGGGCCAACGTTTGGTGGATAGGTTACGACGTGCTTGCCAGCTTTTGGTGGTGCGTTTGGCTTACCGGCTGAGTGACCGGTCGATACTCAATGTTCCCTTGGAAAGCGTCTCCTGGCTTTCGCCTCAGCCCAAGAAGGCAAACTTCATTCCCGTCGCCGCCAACATCCCGCTCGCGAATTGTGGCAAGGGCGTGCCGCCAGCCAATGCCAATGACGAAGATGGCCATGCCACAGCGAGCACAATCGCAGTCTTCGCCATCACCGACGCCGGTGACATCAGCAGGGAGGTTGCGGACATTGCCTTTGCCGCCACAGCAGCGGCCGAACGCCTGCCGCGCGTCCGTTTGCTGACGCTGGGTCGCGGTTCAGTCGAGTCCGAGGCCAGCTTCCGGCAGGCTCTGAAGGGCAGTCCGGTTGAATTCAACGCGCTTGGGATTTTGCCCGCTGCCGAAGTGTCGCGGGTTCTTTCGAGCTCGGATGTATCACTGTTCGTGCGCGGCACCATCTCCACCCGGCGCGGCAGTGCCATGGCCAGTATCGCCTGCGGCGTTCCGTTGGTAGCTTATGCAGATGCGTACCTCCCAGCTCCCCTGGCTGAGGCCGGCGTGCTGGGCGTGCGATACCGGGATCGCGAGGCACTGGCCGGAGCGGCGGTGCGAGTCTTGAGCGATCGCAAGCTCTGGGCTGAACTACATAACAGAAGCGGGCGAGCTCATCAGACGTACTTTAGTTGGGAGGCGGTGGCTGCCCGCTTCGTCGAGGTCCTGAACCATGCGTGATCGATATCGCGTCCTGTGCGTAGCCACGCATCCGATCCAGTATGCCGCTCCTATGTTTCGACACATGGCGCAACACCCGAAGCTCGACGTGCAGATAGCGTACTGCAGCCTGCAGGGTGCGGAAGAAGGATTGGACCACGAGTTTGGCGTGAAGGTGAAATGGGATCTTCCGCTGCTCGAAGGCTATCCTTGGGTTCATGTGCCCAACAGGTCTCCTTGGCCCCGCATCGGACGTTTCTTCGGTCTGATCAATCCCGGTCTCTGGAAACTTGTGCGCACGGGCCGGTATGACGCCCTTGTGGTGTACACCGGTTACATGCACGCCAGCTTCTGGATTGTGGCTGCTGCGGCCAAGCTCCGGGGAATATCGATGCTGTTTGCGACGGATGCTACGGCGCATGCTCCGCGTTGCGGAGCACGCTGGAAGGTTTGGGTGAAGAAGGTCGTGCTGCCGGTTGTGTATCGCGTGGCCACGGTGGTGTTGCCCGGTTCAGCGGCCGGTGCGGAGTATCTGAGAAGTTTAGGTATACCGGCGGAGCGAATCGTGATTACGCCAAATGTGGCGGACAACGAGTACTGGAGCAAGCAGGCGGCAGAGGTGGATCGGGCGGTGGCTCGTTCCGCCTTGGGCTGCGCGGATGGGGAGCCGATGGTCCTATTCTGCGCCAAATTGCAGCCCTGGAAGCGACCCCAAGATTTGCTGCGAGCCTTTGCCAAAGCAGATGTGCCTGGGGCGCGACTTGTCATTGCCGGCGATGGTCCCATGCGCGCGGAACTGGAGGCTGAAGCGAAGACCCTGAACGTTGCTGAAAGGGTTCGGTTTGCTGGTTTTTTGAACCAAAGCGAGATGCCCGCCCTTTACCGCTCCGCCGACATCATGGTGCTGCCCTCCGAATACGATCCATGCCCGTTTGTCGTTTGCGAGGCTATGCTCTGCGGCTGCCCCGTGATTCTGAGTGACCGTATACGGGGGCGGAGGGAGCTGGTGCGCTCGGGCGATACGGGCTTCTTTTATCCCTGCGGCGATGTTGGTGCTCTGGGTGAGACGTTGCGCAGGGCCTTGACGGATCGGCATGGACTCAAGCAGATGAGTGAGGCCGCGCGCGCCCGGATGAATACGTTCTCGCCGCGCGAGTATCTCGAAGCCAACATCCAGGCGCTCGAAAGGGCAGCGCTTTTGCGCCAAGGAAGAGCCTGGCTCTGAGCCGAGCGTAGCGAATCCACCCATTGAAAATTCATGAAAAAGCCGCTGTTCTCCCTTTTCTTGACCACGCTTGGTTATGCACAGTATTCCAACATCGTATTCTGCAACGGCAATGACCAGCTCGTTGCGCGATCGACAGACAGGCAGCAACCATCACACGCTCGGGCGGCGGTGGTCCGGTTTATGTTGCTCCGAGCGGCGCCGTGTGCCGGTTCACTACGCTTACGCTTCCCAGCATGACTCAGGGATGGCTCGTCGTTCTCCTCGAAAACCCGATGGTCGGGGACACGATCGAAGCAGGAACAAACACCGCATTGAAATGCAACTCCCGCACGAGTTTTATGGGGCCTTCGGGAGCTTTCCTGTACGGGCCAACGTGCTCGGTTCGTCAGACACGTGACCTCGCGCAGCCGCTCCTTGATATCGCCGGGGCCTCGCAATTTTATGTCGAGGGCATCAATTTTCAGACTGAGAGCCAGCACACTCCCGAGGGCAAGGCCCAACTTTCACGCCACCGTGCTGGTAGAAGAGGTTCCGTTCGGAAGCATGGGGAGCCGGCCTCGTCGATCTGGCAAGTACGGCTGCTCGATTAGACATAACCTGCATCGGCAACGGTCCCAGTCGGAAGTTCCGGCCTGTCCGCGATCTGGCCGAGTCTCTATAGCTATTGCGGCCTTACAGGCATAGAGGGCGTGACCATCTTCGGTTCACAGTACATTCGAAGTCCGGTCGAGATTTGTGGGCCACCCGCCAAGGGGATAAACCACGGTGGCCTGTGCGGCGCCGACAGCTAAGAGCCAAGAAACAAGAGGCAAGAGCCAGTAAGGATGATAGAAATCAGGCGAGACATTGCGCAGACCGTTAAGCCATTGGGTGTAGCGCTGGCTCTGGCCGTCCTTACCATCCTCTGGCTGCTCACCAATGTGGTGATCAGTGGCAGCTTGGAGCAAGTGCTTCTGTCGGGCACTGTGCTTATGGCCTTTGCCGTGGCCGGAACGATCCTGTACAACTGGCGCAGCGGGGTATACCTGTTTTTTGTCTGGTTGCTGTTCGAGGACTTCCTACGCAAGTGCCTGGGCAACAGCATGTACGTTTACTTTGGGAAGGATGTCCTGATTGGTGTAACGTACGTCGCTCTGCTGACGGATCCCCGGCGTGGCCCGGGTGATCGCTTGCGTGTGCCCTTCAAGCGCGCACTGGGTCTGTTTGTTCTGCTGGGTCTGGCCCAGTTTTTCAATCCCGGCTCGCCCAGCCTGTGGTACGGCGTGCTGGGCTTCAAACTCTACTTTTACTACGTTCCTCTCATGTTTGTGGGCTATGCCCTGATACGCACGGAGCTGGACCTGCGGCGGTTTTTGGTCGTAAATATGGTACTGGCCGCGGTCATTTCCCTGGTTGGAATTCTGCAGGCCAACATTGGGATAGATTTCCTGAATCCCCACAGTGGGGTTGAAATCGAGGAGCTCTCGCACGGGATGCGATCGACCTCGAACGGCCTCATTGTGGTGCGGCCACCATCTGTGTTTGTGAGCGACGGCAGGTTTCAGTCGTATCTGATGTTGGCATTCATCCTGGGGCTGGGAACGGCTGGGTTTCTGTTTTTGCGGTCGCGGTCGAGGTCGCGACGTAGCCGCATGGTAGTATTTCCGGCGGTGGGGTTAGTGGCGCTGGCGGCGGCTCTGTGCGGTGGTCGAACTTCGTTTGTCTTCGTTATGGCGAGTTGCCTAGTCCTGCCTGCTGGCATGCTTTGGGGCGCCCCACCGAAATTGGGTGAGGGCTACCGGCTGGTGAAGGCGATCCGGCGAAGTTGCATCTTCGTGGCACTAGCAGTGGCCTCGGGAGTGGCTATCTTTCCCGACGTGATCGGGGCGCACCTGGCTTACTATCGGGAAACTCTCATGCCGGACAGCGAATATTCGCAAACTGTGGAGCGCTCCTGGCATTATCCGGTAGCTGAGCTCCTCAAGGCTTTCGCGGACAGCGACTGGGTGACGGGCCACGGCATCGGGACGACCTCGCTGGGCACCCAATACGTAACCCGGATCATGCACGTACCTCCTGTCCATGTCGCTGTCGAGAGCGGTTATGGGAACTTGATATTGGAACTCGGGGTTCTAGGGCCGATTGTTTGGCTGGTGTGGACGTCGAGTCTTCTGTATGCCGGGGGTAAAACTCTACTGACGTTGAAAGGTACCTGGGCGTTTCCGCTGGCGCTCTCGGTCCTGTGGTTCGCATTTCTGGTTTTAATTGCCTTGACCTGGGAAAGCTTCGCGGCCTACCAGAACTTCGTCCTGAACGCCTACCTGTGGCTTATGGTTGGGATTTTCTTCAAGCTGCCCAAACTGGTGGCGCAGGAGGCCCAGTTGAGCCTTGAACGTTAACCCAGAAGCTGAAAAGCAGAACAACTGTATATGCTAGCGAGCCTGCAGCGGTTCCTGCGCCTTGTAGAAAGCCGTCGACAGGGCTTCGACGCACTCGTGGCCGCGACCAACCTGGACCAAACTCTTTCCTGGACCCGCAACAATCGATTGCAAGGCTTCAATCGAAGTGCCGTCCGGCTGAGGATTATCAACGAGATGGCGAAGGTTTTTGGTGCGACGCACTTTGTGGAGACGGGCACTTATCATGCTGCCACAAGCATATGTGCGCATCGGTGCCTTGGCTTGCCGGTATGGAGTTGCGAGCTTTCACGAACTAAGCATTGGGTGGCCAAGGCGGTGACGCTTGGGATGGGCGGGATCGAACTGGCACGCCTGGATAGCCGGTCATTCCTGGACAGAGTGGTTCGCAAACTGCGCCACAGAACTGACATGCTTGCCATGTTCTATTTGGACGCGCACGGTGATGCTACCTGTCCTCTAATGGAGGAATTGGCACTGGTTCTCAGTCTTGATTCGTTCGTGGCCATTATCGATGATTTTGCCGTGCCGGCGTCGGAGTTCATTTCACGACGTTATGGCGGCTTCGAACTCTGCGTGCAGTCGATACGCGACACACTCTCGTTGTCGGGCGTTCGCCGAGTGTTTTTTCCTAATTATCCGGCCAGTCTGGAAACAGGACAGGGACGCGCCGGCTACACGGTGTTTTTTCGCTCTGCCAGTCTGGAACAGGAAATGGGCAAAGCGGCTTTCCCGCTCAGCTTGTTAAGCCCCTTCGAATTGTCGTAATTGGTGGTGGGAGCGATGCGAGTGCTGCTCAATACGACAGTTTCAGAGCTGGACCGATTGGGAGGCGATTTCACCCATTATCGAGATTGGTTGCGACTGAGCTCGCCTGGTTGTGAATTTGTTCTTGTATCCGGCGACGGGGCAAGGCGAGCTGCCGTTTTGTCGCGCAAGGTGTTAGAGAGAACTTGCCGGACGTGGCAGCCGGTTTCGGTGAGGCGCAGGCTGCTTTTATTGTCGCGTCTACTCTATGTTCCGCCGGTTGCCGCGGGGGAAGCGGACTTGATCCTCTCGCACCTGCATTTTCCCTGGCTGCCATCACGATCAGTACCGATTGTGTGGAGCTCACAAGGCATCTCACCCGCGATCTACTATGAGCGTTACAACCAGGGGCAATGGACGGTGGAGGACGTTGCCTTTGTCTACCGCGTGCTCGGGCGGAGGGCGACGGCTTTGATGATCTTTACCGAAAGCTGTGCTCGCAATATCGTGAGCTGGTGCCCTGAGCTGGAAGAGAAGATCTGGGTAGTTCCGCCGCCCGTGTTCGCCGACACTCGAGCTAGCATGCCGAAGCCCTCAGTGCGGGATGGGATTATCCGAGTGCTGTTCGTTGGGATTGACGCGGTGCGAAAGGGTTTGCCGGCAGTGGTGGAGGCGTTTGCCGCGATCAAAGCAAAGCATCCGAATGTGGAACTCGATATAGTAAGCCGGCCGTCACCGGAGTTGCAGGCGCGTATTGGCGCTCTGAGCGGAGTACGCCTGCACCTCTCCTGTTTTGCGGTTGACGTAAGAGCCATGATGGCCCGCGCTGATGTTTTCGTATTACCAACCCGCGCCGACACGTACGCCCTGGCAGCAGTGGAGGCTATGGCCCACGGCTGTGCAGTGGTCATCTCCGATCTGCAGCCGCTTCCCGAGGTTATTCCTGATGGTGAAGTGGGGTTCGTAGTGCCCGGCGATGATGTCGGCGCTTTGGCTTCGAAGCTGGAAGTTCTAGCGACTAAGTTGGATCTGTTACGGACACTGCAAGACAAGGCGCGCATGAAGTACAGCACATGCCATTCTCCTGATGCCGTCACCAGAAGACTTCTCCCCATGTTTGAACAAATCGTGGGCGGGCGCTGGGACGAGAAACCCGCCTATTCGGAATCAGTGAAATCAGCACAGTCTGCGGATTGAAACGCTTGAGAGGCGCCGATGCCAGCGAGCAAGATGTCCGCCGAGGAGATGATCTTCCACCACAAGTGCCGACATCAAAGGCAGTCAAGCTGTCCCGCGACCGCACCGACTCCCTGAGGGCTGTGATCGGTGCGGATGCGAGTTTCTGGGTGAACCGTTTCACGGATGTTGCTCACCGCCAGGGAATGAAATATGCATTTAGAGTTCTCGAGGCGAATGGGTTTCAGTACGCAACCGGTCGGTGCTGGATTTGGGGTGTGGGCGGGGGCGATGGTCGAAGGAGTATGCGGCACGGGGCGCGCGGGTCACTGGTGTGGATATCTCGCAAGAAGCGATCAGCATGTTAGAGAGGTTCTACTTAAAGCATTCTTCGAGGCTTTTGCGCCTGCGACGAGTGCCCTGGTTGGGTGAGGTGGCTCACCGGATAAGCTATCGGATGTTGCCGCCAAATCGGGTGGTTTGGGTCCAAGTACGCAAAGGTTCCGGAGAGGGACTTTGGATGAAGTTGAGTCCAAGAACAGGTGGGCACTATTACGAGGGACAGGTCGAGCGCGGCTTGCAGGATGTTGTCGACAGATATGTCCGACCAGGTACGGTCTTCTACGATCTAGGTGCGAATTTGGGCTTCTTTACTCTGCTCGCGGCGAGGAAAGTCGGAAATCACGGCAGGGTGGTTTCCTTCGAGGCTGACACGGAAGTGGCAGAGCGATTGAGCGAGAACGTGGAGAAGAACGCGTTCCACAACGTTCAGCTTTTCCGGGGGGCGGTATGGTCGTCGACGGGGTGCGTCGCGTTCAGACGTGCCGACGAGGCCCGGTGGCCCGATCGTGGGTGCGGCAGGGTTGTATCGCGCGAGGCCTCCAATAGCGTAGTGACGGTTGCTTCCGTAGCCCTAGACGATTTCGCCCAAGCCGAAGCCCCCCCCGATTTTGTTAAGTGTGACGTTGAAGGCGCGGAGTACGAAGTTTTTAGTGGAGCCCGGAAAATACTCGCCGAGTACCGGCCCGTCGTGGCCTGTGAGGTGCACTCCAGTGAAAACGCCGCGCAACTGACACAACTCTTCGGGAAGCTGAATTACTCGATGAACTGGTTTGCAAGAAACCACTTCTTGGCTCATCCCAAAACCGCACGAGCGACCCGTCCCGTGGTAGCCGTGAGTCCATCGCACCCCGTGCAAGGGCTCCCGTGAGCTCGGTGCATATTACGACACTTGTCTAGAGATTTCGGGGAGGTTTCAAGATGCCTACGTCATTAGTAACCGACGGCGCTGGCTTTATAGGTTCCGACGTTGCCGAGCATCTCATTCAGGATGGCCATCAGGTGGCCGTTCTCGACGACCTCAGCGGCGGATTCCTCGATAATGTTCCCGCAGAGGCCACGTTCATTCGGGGATCAGTTGTAGACGCCGAATTAGTGGATGGGCTTTTTGCGAGAATGACTACGTTTATCATCTCGCTGCCTACGCGGCGGAAGGCCTGAGCTTGAACACTTGTTGCGCTTGGCTCGAGAAAGCGGGCGAACTGATCATGTTAAGAGATGAGGCACCGGCAGCAGTTTTTCCTCGGGTCCGGTATGAACGCTAAGCGATGCGCGGCTTTGGGCGGAGCAGGGAATCCGCCCAGCGAACGTTAACCAATAATACCGGGGTTGAGAGCTTTGAAATTCTTTCAGGAAGTGCTTCGGCAAAAGCGTCGCAGCCGTGCCGCCGCTTCTTCGGAAGAGACCGTCCTGAGCATAGGGCATGTAAGTGCAAAATCAAAGGTAGAGAATCCAAAATCGGAAGAGGGACCGTGAAGGCTTTGGTGCTAACTCCGTCCCTCGTGAGGGCGGGAGGAATCGAGCGCTACACAGTAAGTCTAATCGTGGCACTCAAAGACCTGCTCGGCGAGCAAAACGTCCGGTCGATGACAATTCCCGAACGTGTGAATAGTAACAGGCGAGGCCGTCTTTCGCCGGGATTGAAGCTATGTTTCGGGTGGCAGGCCATCGAGGAAGCGGTGCGATCGAAACCCGACCTGATCATCTGCACACATCTTGGGCTGGGTCCGGTTGGGTGGCTGCTGGCAACTTTTCGACAGCGGCCGTACTGGATTGTAGCTTATGGAATCGAGGCCTGGGGCTTGCTCCCTAGCGGGAAGCGCATAGCTTTGCAGCAAGCTGACCGCGTTGTGGTCATCAGCTCCCTGACCCGCCAGCAATTGGTGAGTCGGCATGGGATCCATCGAGAGCGCATTTCGACTCTGCCTTGCTGTCTGGACGAGAGTTTATTAGGTTTTACTGAAGAAGCCGGCGATGGCTTGCATCCCTATTTCGCTGATGACCGGCGCGTGCTCCTCACCGTGGGGCGCTTGGCATCATGGGAACGCTACAAAGGGCACGATGTAATTCTGCATGCTCTACCATCGGTCCTCACCAAAATACGAAACCTTACGTACGCGGTTGTTGGAGACGGCGACGATCGGGTGCGGCTGGAGCGACTAGCGCAAAGGCTGGGCATTGCACAGCAGGTTGTGTTTACTGGAGAGGTGAGCGATCGGGAGCTCGCCGCGATCTACCGCCGCAGTGAGATTTTCGCGCTCCCCGCCCGAACCGTAATTGACGATCGCACTCCGAAAGGCGAAGGCTTCGGCATCGTTTTCTTGGAGGCCATGGCTTTCGGCAAGCCGGTCATAGGTCCGAACTACGGCGCTCCCGCCGAGCTGATCCGGGACGGAGAGAACGGGCTTTTGGTAGATCCCGAGGACCACACGTCGGTGACGGAGGCGCTTCTCAAATTGCTCACCAATCCGGGTGAGGCTTCGAAAATGGGGAGGGCGGGCCGCGATTGGGTCGAAAGTCATTATTCTTATGGCTCGTTTCGCGAGCGATTGCGAGAGGAACTCCGGTCGGCGGTAGACGCTTAGTGCTTTCCTGCTCCTGACTCAGGCTGTTTCATGCGCATTCTGAAGGTCACGCAATCCTACTTTCCGTTTCTCGACCGGGGTGGACCGGCGATCAAAGTTCGTTCTATCGCTCGAGCACTGGTCGGGCTGGGGCACCAGGTAACCGTGCTAACCGCGGACTTGGGATTCAAACTTGCGACTGCCGCCCTAGCAGGTGCTGTACGGGACGGGCACGGCTGGCGCAGTGAACTGGATGGGGTAGAAGCGATCTACATAAAAACGCAATGCCACTACCGCACGCAAACGGTAAATGTCGGCGCGATGGGTTTCTGCCAGTGCCGCCTGCACGACTTCGATATCGTACACATTTACGGCTTATATGACTTTTTGGGCCCAGTCGTGGCGAGCTATTGCCGACAATATGGGAAACCGTACGTTGTTGAACCGCTGGGCATGACGCTTCCCATCGACCGAGGTTTTCTACTCAAGAAGCTGTGGAGGCGACTGAGCAACGGCTATCTCAATCAGGCCAGCAGGATGATTGCGACTTCGGAGTTAGAGAAAGGGGAATTGCTCGCAGAGGGATTCCTGCCCAGCTGCGTCCAGGTGAGGTACAACGGGATCGACCTCGAAGAGTTCCGGCGCCTTCCGCCGCCGGGGGCCTTCCGCAAAAGGGTAGGGCTTGGCGACGATGAGCCCATCGTTCTCTTTCTCGGGCGGATCATCCCTCGCAAAGGCGTCGACCTCTTAATCGAAGCATTGCCACAAATACGCGATCTCCGAGCCAGGCTCATCGTCGCCGGGCCCGAACCAGAAGCTGGCTACCTGAATTTTCTCCATTCCAAGGCTCGCGCGCTGGGAGTCGCCGAACGGGTACTCTTCACTGGACCATTCTATGGCGAAGACAAGAAGGCCGCGTTGGCCGATGCCTCAGTGTTTGCGCTGCCGTCACGCTACGAGAACTTCGGTAATGCTGCAGCGGAAGCGGTTGCCTGCGGCACCCCGGTCATTGTGAGCGATCGTTGTGGGATTGCGCCTCTCATCAGTCAGCGGGCTGGACTGGTGACCGCCTATGATTCCACGACACTTGCTCAGTCGCTCAGGAATCTTCTTGACGATGCGAGTCTCTATCAACAGCTCAAGGGTGGGTGTCGGCAGGTGGCTGACGAGATCTCATGGGACCGGTTGGTGCGAGGAATGCTGCACTTCTATGAAGAGGTGACCGGCAACTCCCACCCCCACCCCCGGCGCCCTTTGGATGTCTGGTCAGAACAGACGAACCGCGCGGGAACGCCTTTAGAAAACCCGCAACTCAATGACAGTACTACCCCAGTTAGCCTCACCTGATGTTCCCACATACTCTATCGGCTCGCTCGAGGCACATCATTCACAAGGAGACCGTTATGGCTCGAGGAAAGGGAAGGGGAGGGCAACACCGCCTATCTGCCATGCTCGGATATAGCGCTAGTGCCTTTGCGATCGGCGGCTCCGTCTTGTTGCTCTACGGCCTAGCTTGGACCTACTCGACCCACAGATATCTGAAGGGATTCGCGGATGCCATCATTCCGCTGGACGGCACGCCGCAGCAGAAAACCGAGGCTTTGCTGACCTGGCTCCGATACGAGCCCGAAAGAAGCGGCACTCTTCTCCAAGGCGGCAGCGCCACCCTGCGTGATCCGGTGAATATCGTTCAGAACGGACGCTTGTTGAAGTTCTGCGGATCGGCAGGTAACGCCTTCATTAACCTGGCAGATGTCGCAGGTCTGAACACTCGCCGTCTCTTACTGCTTGATCGCGCAGGCAGCGTTATGCACGTCGTCGTCGAGGTGGAGTGGGCCGAGCGGTGGGTGTCGGTCGACCCACAGTTGCCCCAGGTTTTCAGGGACCACTCGGGACGTCCTCTGACGAAAGAGGAACTACGCGATCCCGGGACTTTTCAAGACGCGATCAGCCGAATGCCGAATTACAACCCAGCCTACTCGTTTGAGCGCACAGCTTATCTCCATCTGAAGCGCATTCCGTTCGTAGGCGACCTGGGACAACGAACGCTCGACCAATTCTTCCCGGGATGGGAGCAGGCAATCGACTGGGGCTATTTCGCGGAGAACCCCTCGCTCTGGCCGGTGCTTTGGTCGTTACCCCTTCTCTTGTTGAGCGTTCTGGTTCGTGTTGTGAACGGGTATGGTCGCGATTGGTTTAGCCACAACCGAGTCAATCGCGTTCATGTACTTCGCGGATCAGTCTCACAGAGACTGTGAATGATCTTTCCGCTTTGGGATCCCAGT
>DASPVV010000051.1:0-19218 GCA_035622175.1 Terriglobales bacterium
TTGCGTGGCTCACCGTTTTCTACGCCTTCGAACGCAAGAAAGAGCCCGACCTTGCCCACTTTCCCGCAAACCCTTGGGCAGGCCGGATTCATCGCGCAAGACGTGGGCAAAGAGGATCACGATGGCACGGAGTAACCCTGAGCGACCGGATGATCGTCGCGGCTTTGGTTAACGCGGTCAAAGAGCAGGCAGAAAGAGATCGAAGAACTCACGCCGTGGGTGGAATCTTTGAATTCCCAACTTCATCCGAAGCAGTGAGAGCCGTCCGCAAGCGGCGCATCGCGGCCCGCACGCCTAAGGCATAGCCGACAACCATTCCCCAGATGAAGACGGCAATCAACTTAACTGCGATCGACACAAGAACTTCTTACCCTGACCCGCAAACGCCCGATGTTTTCTTGGCTCCATCAGCCCTGACAGCGTCAAGCAACGTCTAAGACAGCGCGGGCCAGGGAAAACAACTTTACTCCAATGTTGACCGACCGCGAACGACAATTTTCTCGACCGCGCCACCGCTGAGGCGGTGATGGCCAGTCACCCCTTCGCCCGCATAGCGGCCTCGGAAGCTTCGCGCAAAGGGCTCCCTTTACCCGCTCGGAACCGCGCTTTTCCTCAAGTAACGGTTGAAGATAGGCAGCGCAACCAGGGTCAGTCGTGCCCTTGCTTCACTTGGCCTCCAGCACAATTTTGGGGTGAAAATAACGTTCCGGCAATGCGTGTGGCCATGGCGTGGGGAATCCGGTCGAAGGCGAACGCGATTCCGGTCTCAAGCCGAACGCCATTCCGATGTGATTCCGAACAGCATTCCGGTCTGAAGGCGAACACCATTCCGCTGGGAGGGCGAACAGGGTCTGTCCCTCCACCGGAATGGCGTTCGGCTTGGAGCGGAATGTTTTCCACAAGCGAAGAGCAGGAGGGGCAGCGACCGCTGGACAATCACCCGGCATTGAACTCCACGAGCGAAGGAGATGAGAGTGCCGGCCAGGAGAAAGTCCATGCGGAAGATCAAAGAAGTTCTGCGGTTACGGTTCGAGCTGGGGTTAGGGCAGCGGCACATCGCGCGCAGTTGCGGGATCGGGCTGAGCACGGTGCATGACTATTTGGATCGGGCTACAGCGGCCGGGATCGGCTGGCCGTTGCCCCAAGGCTTCGGTGAAGAGGAACTGTTTGGAAACCAATCCGCGGGTGTGCGAGCGGCAGCGCAGTCACGGCCACAACCGATCAACTGGTGCCGAAAGGGCGTTAGGAGGTAGATATGAAGATTAGATCAAGAACCCTCGCATAGGGTGAACAATTAACCCCACAGCCTCGTATCCTAAGCTGGCTCCCACGCGATATTGGAGGTCTAGCAGCTAGATGGCGATGTATGGGAAAATTTGCGGATTCTTTGCGCTTGCAGCGATCTGTTTCCTATGTCAAACGGCTGTTGCTGCCACACGCGCAACTGATTCCGCAAAAAAAACGCCACTTGGAGCACTTCCTCCGGCGACGGGTCCCTTCGCTGTAGGGAAGATCACAATACACCTGGCGGATGAATCCCGCATCGAGCCACTATCGGCCAATCATGATGTCCGCGAGATGATGGTAGACATTTGGTACCCGGCAGAACCATCGAATGTAACTCCGGCTGAATATATGGACGCCGCGGCGTATGAAAAGGCGATGGGCGCAGACGGCTTCCAAAGCTTTTTTCGCGAGGCATTCGAAACTCTTAGGCAGGGGGTAAAAACCAACGCTTTTGCCGCCGCCCCCTATGCCCGTTCTGCCAAGCGGAGCCCCGTACTGATTTTCTCGCCCGGCGGCGGTATGCCGAGAGAGGTTTATGCGGCACAGTTCGAGGACCTCGCCAGTCACGGTTATGTTGTGGCCGCGATCTCGCACCCTTATGACGCCATCGTAACCATCTTTCCTGATGGCAGACAGATCGCATATTCCGACAAGCGCTGGCCAGTGACGCCATCTGTGGAAGGCGAAGCCAACCTAAACCAACTGGAGTGGCATGCTGACGATATTCGATTCGTATTGGACGAGTTGACCCGAGCGGATCTCGCTGCCTCTTCGCCGCTGCCTTTTGCCGGGCACCTCGATCTCAGCCACGTAGGGACGTTTGGCCACTCGTTTGGCGGGATCGCGGCTGCGCATGCCTGCCAGCTCGACCGACGTTTCAAGGCATGCTTGAACGAAGACGGTGTCGTCGCAAAAAGGCCCCTTTTTCTGGATGCGCGTGGGTGGGCCATGGACCAGGCGTTCATGCTCATTCTGCACGACCCTCCAACTCGTCCGCTGACTGACGAACAAGTCGCTCAAATGAAAATGCCACGAAAGCGCATCGAGGCACTTGTGAGAAAGCTGGATGCGGATCAGGAAGCCGCACTGCGAAATACGGGAAGAGGCAGTTATCGCATTGGATTGCGAAGCGAGAAAATCTCCCACATGGAGTTTAGCGATTTGCCTTTGCTCGGCGCGCACGACCCTTCCGATGGAGAAAAGCGCACTGCGATTCTCGCGACGGTGAGGAGCTACGTTCTGGCCTTCTTCGACCAAACCCTCAGAGGAGCGAACTCGGAGCTGCTCAATGAGACTGCTCCGACGAATGATTTCGTTGATACGGTAGAAAAATTCCAGCCCGCCAAGTTTCCGTGCTCAAAGCAGTGACTCTTGATTGCGAACGAAGGCGACTGCACGATCAGTTGTAGATGCCGTCCACATTAGCGCAAGGGGCTGCTTTTATCCATCTGGAGCAACAGTTCTCTTAAAGTAAAGGTTGAAGATAGGAAGAGCCTTGCGGCAACGCGCCAGCCAGTGCTTGATTACCGGGGAGACTTGACCTACCTTTTTTCTGGCACAGGGTAGAGCGCTAGCTCCGGCATTGGGAAATGCTTGGGATTAGAAGTAATGAGCGTAAGACCATACTCGATTACGGTAGCCGCAATCAAAGTATCGGCCAGGGACAGTGTAGTTCCCTGTCGGGCCCACTCGAAGCGCAGCCGTCCCGCGCGTCGCGCCATGTCGCGAGACGCGTTATACCACACCAGAGATGACAAGAACTGATCCGTCTCGGGGGCTTCATGCGGCCGCATCCCGGCATACACCTCAGCCACCGTGACCGCACAACAGGCAAGGCGGTGACCTTCGACAACGAGTTTACGAAGTAATTTGCGGCGGTCGTTTTTGTCGTTCAAGACATCCACCAGAATATTAGTATCCGGAAGATAGGTCATCATTGGTCGCGTTCCCCACCCTTACCTCTTTTGCGCTCCAGACGCAAATCTTCTTCACGCAGTTTGCGCACCCATGCTTCAGCGCCCTTAGCAAGCTCTGGATGATCTTCGTCGTTCCAGATGCGCTCCGAGCTGTTCAGAATATGTAGCAACCGGTGCCGGTTGACGGCTTCCCGGACGACCTCGGCGAGAAAGGCGCTGCGGCCCCGGGGCCCGACTATGGCATCGACATCCGATAGCAGGTCCTCGGGTAGGACGACGTGAGTGCGTTTCTGCGACATATTATCCCACTAGTAGTGTGACATAATTATGGGACTATTGCAATCACAATTTGGGTCGAACAACTGATCCTCGCGGTATGCTTTCGAAGCGCGTCAATCGTTTCGTTGCTCTGTTTGTCTTCTGTCTGCTTGGTTCGGTTTACCCGGTTTGGCTACCCGCACCGACGGCTGCGAAGCGAGCACGATCTTAGGGTGAAACAACGTGCCGGCCACACGGGTGGCAATGGCGACCAGTTCCCTTTCGGCGTCAAAAACCTTTACCTGCTTGGCACGAGAGAGGTCCGCGAGATTTATGCTACGGCCGCTGCGAATTCGGACGACGCTCTCTTCGGTGGCCGTCACCGATGGCAAAGCCGGGAGAATCTCCCGGGGATGAATGCACAGTTCTCGGGCCAAACCACGACGGGCGGCGGCTTCGAGCTCTTCCAGAGTATGGGCATGAGCAAGAGTGAATTCCGCAACCGAGGTGCGTCGTAGCGACTCAAGATGAGCGCCGCACCCCACCTGTTGCCCGAGGTCGTGAGCCACGGACCGCAGATAGGTCCCGGAGCCAACCCGGGCGCGAAACGAGGCTCGCTGGTCTTCTAGGCCTAGGATTTCGAATTCTTTGACCTCGACCTCGACCCTTCTGAGGGTGAACTCTTTCTGCCGGCGCGCCAGTTTATAGGCAGGCACCCCCTCAACCTTTTTGGCTGAGAATGGCGGCGGGACTTGTTCAATGACGCCGCGAAACCGAGCTGCCAATGCGCGGACCGTGTCCAGAGAGACAGCAAGTGTCTGTGGCGGGCTGGTAGGCTGGCCTTCTCGATCGTAAGTGTCCGTGGCGAAACCGAAGCAGATTACGCCTTCATAGCTTTTTTCCGCTGAGGTGTAAAACTGCGCCAAGCGGGTCAAATTACCGATCATGATAGGTAAGACGCCGGTGGCCATGGGGTCGAGAGTGCCCAGATGCCCCACCGCTCTAGTTGCGAGAATCCGGCGTACACGGTCGACCACGTCGTGGGAGGTCAGATCTGCGGGTTTGTCAACGATGAGGACGCCGTTCATGCCATCTGGTAATTTGGTATTTACCGCAATTTAGCTCGGGGTTGATCTGGTCCGTGGAGGATTAAAATCCCGGCCTTTGGTTCGGGAATGGCGGCGAAAGCCAAACCTTCCCCCCTGACCAAATCGGAAAGGCCACGCATGATTCCGATTCGCGACGATACTCCCCGCTACAGTACACCGTTCGTGACCTTTTTCATTATCGCCCTGAACACGGTCGTGTTCCTGTTCGAATTGTCGGTGGGCTGGCAGAGCCAGCGCGCTCTCAACGGCTTGATGTATGAGTTCGGGGTGGTGCCGCATCGCTTTGAACTTGCCCTTACCGGCGCTTCGCGCTTTTCCGTAGCCGGCCTGTCGCTCACCATCCTGACCTCCATGTTCCTGCACGCCTCGTGGCTGCACATCATCGGCAATATGTGGGTATTGTGGATCTTTGGCGACAACATAGAGGACCACCTCGGCCATTTTCTTTATCTGATGTTTTATCTGCTGTGCGGATTTGCCGGGGCGATTACGCACATTCTGTCGAACGTAGGGTCGCGCCTTCCTAGCATTGGGGCGAGCGGTGCGATTGCGGGTGTGATGGGGGCATATTTTGTTTTGTATCCGAAAGCCCGCGTGCTGACGGTGGTGCCCCTCATCGTCTTCTTCACGTTCTGGTGGCTGCCGGCATGGATCGTGCTGGGGTACTGGTTTCTGGTGCAGTTTCTGAGCGGAGCGGCGACGGCGATTGTTGAACCCGGCCAAACCTCTGGCGGAGTAGCCTTTTGGGCACATGTGGGTGGATTTGTGGCAGGGATCGTGCTGATCAAACTGCTCCCAGAACGACCTAGGCGGTATCGATACGCGACCTGGTAGGCCGAGGGCTGGCGGCCTCAGAACTTGCGCAGGATTAAGCTCCTCGCCCAGACCCATGCATTAACTCCGGCCTTCGACCATCCCAGAGCAGCTTGCGCCCCTTCCCTGCCCGAACGATCCGTGCCTTAACCCCGCGAGGAGCGGCGCGCTCCACCCGTATAATATCCAGGTGAGCCCGCAGACCATACAGCAGGTTGCTTCGGCGGAGTTACCCACTCGCTGGGGCAAATTCCGCATCTTCGGCTTTCGTGGTGAATTTGGCCGCCGGACGGAGGAAGCCGTAGCCCTAGTTATGGGCGACGTTCGCTCCTCGCCGCCTCTGGTGCGCCTCCACTCCCAATGCCTGACCGGGGACGTCTTCGGTTCCCTGCGCTGCGATTGCCGGCAGCAACTCGAATTGGCGTTCACGATGATCGCAGCAGAAAGAGCCGGGGTGCTCATCTACGAACAGCAGGAGGGTCGTGGCATCGGGTTGATGGCCAAACTTCAGGCTTACGAGTTGCAGGACACCGGGCTCGATACCGTGGAAGCGAATAAGCGGTTGGGATTCAAGGCGGATCATCGGGAGTTCGGACTCCCAGCGGAGATTCTCAAAATCCTGGGCATTTCTGAGGTTCGTTTGCTGTCGAACAATCCGGACAAAGTCGCGGCTCTAGAGCGGGCAGGAATCAAGGTGGTTGAGCGCGTGCCTTGTGAAGTGCCGGCCAGCGCTCATGCGGAAGAATACTTGAGAACCAAGAAACAAAAGCTGGGACATTTGTTCACATCGCGCTGAGAGGCGCTGATCGAATTTCGCGGCCCGCTTCGCACCGAAGCCTACAAACGACCGATGCTTGCCTGTTCGTTTCCGGACATCTCAGGCGGGCGGTGGACACCCTTTGAACGGTCTTGTTCGAGAGCAGCATTCTTTTCTCCTTTGCCATCAAAGGGTTAAATTCGCCCTCGATTGGTAAGCGTCTTGCTGCCTCCAGGGTGGCAATGAGAGACCAGTGATATGGAAACCTTGCTGCAGGACTTTCGCTACGGCGTGCGCATGCTGCGGAAGAGCCCCGGCTTCACGCTTGTCGCGGTGATCACGCTCGCGCTCGGAATCGGCGCGAACACGGCGATTTTTTCCGTAGTGAATGGCGTGCTGCTGAACCCCCTGCCCTATCCGCAACCCGAGCAACTGGTCGCGCTGTACCATAAAACTGTCCAATTCGCGGAAGCTTCTATTCCCTACCCAGATTTTCTGGACTGGCAGCGGGAGAACCGTTCCTTTTCCGCTCTGGCCGCATACCGACACGAGGACTTTAATCTCACCGGAATGGGCGAACCGGAGCGCTTAAAAACGGAAATGGTCTCAGCCACATTCTTTCCGGTACTCGCGGTGAAACCAGTTGTCGGTCGAACCTTCACCGAGTCGGAAGATCAACTGGGTGGACCGCCAGTGGCGCTCATCAGCGAAGCCCTGTGGAGGCGGAAATTCGATTCCTCTCGAGACGTCGTGGGAAAGTCTCTGGACCTTAACGACACGTTGTACACCATCGTTGGCGTAGTCCCCGCAAGCTTCCATTACCGCAACGTAAATTTCAGCGAGGACAGGGACGTGTATGTTCCTCTCGGACAATGGAACGATCCACTATTTCGGGATCGCCACACCGGCATGGGCATGGATGCGGTGGGAAGATTGAAACCGGGAGTCACCATAGCGCAGGCGAAAGCGGACATGAACGCTGTCGCCTCGCATTTGGCGCAGATCTACCCCGAAAGCAACAAAAATTCGGGCGTCACTCTCGTCCCGCTGAAAGAAAACATGGTCGGGGACAAGGACAGCCTGTTTGGAGACATCCGGCCGTTCCTTCTCGTGCTTTTAGCCGCCGTAGGGTTTGTACTGCTGATCGCGTGCGCGAACGTGGCCAATCTGCTGTTGGCAAGGTCGACGGCTAGGATGCGGGAATTTGCCCTTCGCACCGCGCTGGGGGCCAGTGGGACACGCATAGTTCGCCAGGTTCTAACGGAAAGCCTGCTGTTGGCATTGGGCGGCGGAGTGCTGGGAGTAGTCTGCGCGGCATGGGGGACGCAAACTGCCATCAAAGCGCTGCCTGACGCGTTGCCCCGCGCGGAGGAGATTCATCTGAACGGGCCGGTGCTGCTGTTCACGGTTGTTGTTTCGCTGTTGGCCGGTATCCTGTTCGGCTTCATACCGGCACTCAAGACTTCGCAGACGAATCTTCAAGAGACACTGAAGGAAGGCGGGAGGGGCGCGAGCGGACGACATGGTGGACAAGGCACGATTGTGGCGGTCGAAATGGGACTCGCGTTGCTGCTGCTCGCGGGTGCTGGATTGATGATCCGCAGCCTGGGGAAGCTCTGGGACGTGAATCCCGGGTTCGACGCGCGAAATGTACTGACTTTCGAGCTTATGGCGAGCAAGCCTTTGGGCACGACCCCGGCGGGAATCCGATCGGCGTTTCGTCAACTCCATGACACCATGGCCAGCGTTCCAGGTATCCAGTCGGTTTCGTTGCGGTCGGGGTCTTCTCCGATGTGGAATGATTCCGAGGTGCCACTGTGGCTGGAGGGCGAACCCAAACCGTCTTCACAATCGGGAATGAAGTATTCCCTGCTCTACCTGGTGCAACCGGATTATCTCAAGGTCATGCGGATTCCGCTCGAGCGCGGCCGCTTTCTGAGCGAGGCAGACAACGAAAGCACGTCCCCTGTGATTGTGATCGATGACGAGTTTGCCAGGCGATTTTTTGGAAACCGCGACCCCATCGGTGCGCGGGTCCATTTAACTATTCTGAACATCACCGCAGAGATCGTGGGAATAGTCGGACACGTCAAACAATGGGGGCTCACGGAGGACGCGAACTCTCCGGTTCATGCCCAGTTTTATCTCCCGCTGTCCCAAGTTCCAGATCGCGATTTGTCACTATTGGCACACGGCCTGGAGGCCGTTGCTCAGACCCGGCCGGAGAATGCCCGGGATATGCGTCCAATCATTGCCGCCGTGCACTCCGTGAATCGCGATATGGTTGTCGATCGGCCCATGACGATGGTCGAAGTCATTGCCGAATCGCTTGCGGCCACGCGCTTTGCCATGACACTTCTAGGCGTATTTGCCGGGCTGGCGACGGTACTTGCCTCGGTAGGCATTTATGGGGTGATTTCCTATATCGCAGGCCAGCGGACGCATGAAATCGGAATACGAATGGCGTTGGGAGCGAGGCAGGTGGACGTACTGTACATGGTGCTCTCACAAGCGGGAAGAATGGCGTTGGTCGGGGTTGGGAGTGGCGTAATGGCGGGTTTCGGACTGATGCACCTGATGTCCAGCTTGCTGTTTGGAGTAAGCAGCCACGATCCGATCACGTTTTCCGGCGTAGCCTTACTACTGATCCTGGTTGCTTTGGCGGCATGTTACGTCCCGGCGCGGCGAGCTGCAAAGGTCGATCCCATGGTAGCCCTGCGGTACGAGTAGCTCATGGCTCTTGCAGAGCCACAAAAACGAAACCTGAGATCATCGGGAGAGCGATGAAATTCGTTCCCTTTTGCCGTGCCTGGCGGACCGGACCACCGCAAGACGCTCTCTAGGTTCCCTGAGGCATCGACAAAAGACTTCTCTATTTGGAATCTCCCGCAGGTTTGCAACTCCTTGGCCAGGACCTGAGAGATGCGCTAATTGAGCGAAGGAAGTAAGGAAGCGGGTAACGGCCATGAAGCGAAAAATGCCTAAAGATATTGACGAATACCTTGAGCGCCGCTCGAGTGAAGACCAGCGGGTGCTCCGGGAGGTGCGCGCTACGATCCACAAGGCTGCGCCTGAGGCCACGGAAAAAATCAGCTACGGCATTCCGACTTTCTACTTGAACGGGAATCTCGTACACTTCGCGGCGTTTGCCAATCACATTGGCTTTTACCCTACGTCTTCGGGAATCGCCGCCTTCAAGAAGCAGTTGGGCCCGCTCAAATGGTCCAAAGGTGCGGTGCAGTTCCCGAAGGACAAACCGCTCCCGCTTACGTTGGTGACGAAGATTGTGAAATTCCGCGTGAAGGAGAATCTGAACAAATAGCGTCGATCAGGCTCGCTGTCGTCGATCTCATAGCACCCCTGATCCCCAACCCACAGAGTTGCGCTGCGTTTGGTCCGTTTGTCCCGCCCCGGCCGAATACGACCGCTGCTTGGGTCGCAAGACCAGTTCGATCAATATCCACCGGGTATCGCGGACTCCCATTCGGCCTGCCATGCCGCATTTTCTGCCCGCTTTCCCAGGCGCAGAAAATCGCTGGCACGGTTTCCAGCACCATGTATGATCCCGGTTCTAACACCCGCGAGCATAGTACAATCCCTCAGTTCCCGGAGGCATCTCATGAGCTCCATTACCGATCTGTTCGATCTTAGCGGCAAGACTGCCGTGGTCACCGGCGCTTCTTACGGGCTTGGCGTCGCCTTTGCGGAAGCACTCGCCGAGCAAGGCGCACGCCTGGTTCTTGCCGCCCGCTCGGAGCAGAAACTCAACGAGTTCGTCCGCAGATTGAGTGCCGCCGGGCATTCTGCCGTCGCCGTGAAATGCGATGTGAGCGACTCCACCCAAGTGAGAAAGCTGATGGAAACTGCGGTATCGCGTTTCGGGCGGGTTGACGTGCTCGTGAATAATGCCGGCATCGTTGCCGACGCAGGCATGGTGCCGGAGCGTGTTCCCGATGAAATATTCGCCTCTACCGTCCAAGTGAACCTGATGGGACTGTGGTACTGCTGCCGGCATGCCGCGCATTGCATGCTCGCCGATGGCAAAGGCGGCTCAATTATTAATAATGCTTCCGTTGCCGGGCTCGGTGGCATCGGTAATTTTCCGCCGGCTTATCAAGCCACCAAGGCCGCAGTCATCAACCTGACACGAAATCTGGCGTGTAGTTGGGCGGATCGAGGAGTTCGCGTCAATGCGCTCGCGCCGGGATGGTTCCCTAGCGAAATGACTGGCCCTGCCTTCGCGGCGCCCGGGTTTCTGGATTGGGCGGCACGCTTAGCGCCCATGGGGCGTATCGGACGGCCGGCGGAACTCACCCCCGCGCTGATTTTCTTAGCCTCGGACGCGTCGAGCTTCGTCACGGGACAAGTGTTAGCTGTGGACGGCGGCCTCAGCGCAGGCAGCGGGCGTTGGCCGGAATCAGCCCGCGCTTTCTTTGAGGCGGCCGGTCTGGGTGATTTAGCCCGACCGATTCAACCCTCGCGATAGGACAATTGTTAGCGGGGATTCCCGGCATTATCGACCGATTAGTGACGTCCTGCTCAAGGAATCAAAGAAATGAAATCATGATGATCTTAGGTCGACTGAGAAAGGAACCCCGCCCAGAGCACCTTAAAAAACTCAGGTTCTCCTTCTGATCTCACTGAACAGTCAGCGTTGTGGTCGTAGAGTGCAGCAGGAAACCCGACGTGCCGGTCACTGTGATGGTGTAGGTTCCAGCGGGTGTGCCCTGACTACTTGGGCTCATCGTGCTGCCGCCTCCGCAGGCCACAGTGAAAATCAAACCAAGAAGGACAGCGACAAGCAACAGCAGCGCTGCCATTTTCAGTTTCTTGCTTCGATCCGAACCAAGATCCACCACAGCTAAGGCCAATCCAGCTGGCAGTAACCAGAACCCATAAAACGGGCCAGATCGACCGCTTAAAGGCGAGCCGGCCATGGTTGGAGCGATCGTGCTCACGGTCAACGTCGACGCCGCGCCGGGAGTTACAGAACTGGGGCTGATAGAACATTTCGGAGCGATTGCAGATGTTGGCTGAACCGAACATGCTAGCGCAACCGCGCTGCTGACCCCCCCCACTACGGCCACGTTCACCGTAGAGGTAGATGACGCACCAGGACTGATCGTGCTGGGCTTCAACGCCGAGGCTGCCACAGTGAAGTCGTTCACCACCAGGGCGTAGAAAACTCCGCAGCCCCCTGTTGATTGGCAGACGGCAGCAGTCCCGGTGCCTCCCTCACTCGTGGTCCCGTAATAATTGCCATCACCGCCTCGAATTGGGCCCGGGTTCGGCAAGCTGCCATGCGTGTAGTCCAAGTTGTAGAGAATTGAATAGGCGCCTGAAGGAGTAACCTGAAAGAGGACGCCGCAACCATATTCGACTTGCGGGCAGCCCGTCCCGCCCTGTGCCAAGCCAAACAAATTGTCATCTGTGCCCTGAGCCAAAGAGTAGGGCAGCGCACCTCCTGTGATGGCAGGAAAGGTAGTCGGATTTCCAGGGAAATCGTAGAGAACCGAGAAACTGCCTTGGGGAGTGATCTTGAAGACGATGCCGCAAGCGGCGAAGCAGTCGCACGTGCCGTTGTCACAATATATGTTGCCACCCGCCGGCTCTGCGAGGCCATAGAAGTTCCCGTCTTGCCCCTGGACCAGAGGGTAAGGACTCGGCACTGGTTCGCCGTTCGAGCTAATATTCGCGCCAAAGTCATAGAGAACCGTGAACTGGCCTGCCGTAGTGATCTTAAACATTGTGCCCGTATTATTCGTACCGCCAGTGCCCGTTGTTCCGTAGAGGCTTCCATCAATAGCCATAAGGGGCCCGGGAGCATTGCCATCGGTGACGGCAAAGTAGTGCAGAACGGAGTAGTCGCCCTGTGGAGTAACCCTGAAAATGACCCCGCAGCAACCGCCACCTGCGGAACCATAGAAATTTCCATCGTTGCCGAGAGTAAGAGGATTCCCGGGCACACCACCGTGCGTCAGGTCAAAGTTGTAGAGAACGGAATAGGTTCCTCCAAGGGTGAGCTTGAAAACAGTGCCGCAGCCGCCCGGGAGATCAGACGGCCCGCCGGGCGGGCAGTTCGCAGAGGTGCCACCGAGACTCGTCACGCCATAAAGGTTGCCATCCGTACCCAGCGTCACACCGGGAACAGGGCCGTCGGAGTTCGGGATACTATACAAGGTAGTCAGCGTGCCCGGCGGCGCGAGTTTGTAAATCGCGCTGCCACCCGTACCGAGGGGGCCAGGGGGCGCAGCGACGCCATAAAAATTGCCTTCGTCATCCTCAATCACACTGCCAGGGTGCGTGAGACTTGTGCTACTCGTTCCAAAGTTGTACACGACAGTGTAGGTCTGCGCATCTGCCGGGATAGCTGCGGCTACGAGGACCAGGAAAAGCAGTGAGCTTTGAACCTTGCACATAGCGGTTCTCCTCCCCTTGCTCTCACACCGATTATATGCGCTTCGACAGCGAAACCGTAGGTGCGGGCTGCGTCGAGATTGTATGGCTAACTGTCGCCCGATGCTGGGGAGCGGCCCTCGTAGCGGCAGCGGGAGCGGGAGCGGAGGCTGCAGGAACACCAAAAAGGCTGCTCCGCGGGCGGTTTGGCGGGATTCATCATTGTCTATTGGTAGCAGTTACTTAGAGCCCCGGGGAGCAGCGCGTCCGTATTTTCCCCTCATGGCCTTGTACACAAAAGTACACAAATAACTTGACGCCATTGTATTTGCATATAGACTGGCGCGATACCCGGAGAACATTGGGGTTCTGGCCAAACCAAGAAACTGGAGGACTCGATGTTATCGAATCGCTTAGGAATTCTCGCAGTGCTCGCCACGTGCATATTGCCCGCCGCAGCCCAGGTGCCGGCCGGACCTACCGCTCCGCCAACCGCAGCCGTAATATCCCTACCGCAGCACAAACCGATGAAGTTTCACCGGGTGCGCATCGACGGCACGGTGGAGAGCGAAAACTGGAGTGGTTACGCAGTGACCGGTTCTGATTTCACGAATGCCCGGGGTTCGTGGACCGTTTCCGCAGTCACCTGCAGTACCACTCCGAACACCTACGCCGCGTTTTGGGTGGGCATCGACGGATATTCTTCCGACACCGTAGAACAGACTGGAACCCTTGCCTATTGTGACGGTACCAGCGCCTTCTATTACGCCTGGTACGAATTTTACCCGGCGGCCTCCGTTGAAATCACCAGCGTCCCAGTATCGCCCGGCGATCAGATATCGGCGGAAGTAACTTACAACGGTACGGAATTCACGACCACGATCACGAACGAGACCACGGGCGCGTCCTATAGCAAGAAAGGACGGGTTCGTGGCGCCGCACGCTCCTCCGCCGAGTGGATTGCCGAAGCGCCCTGCTGTACGAGCTCCGGCGGCATACTGCCTCTTTCCGATTTCGGCACAGCCTCGTTTGGGGAAGACTACACGGACGTCAGTGACACGAACTTTGCCACGGACACTTCGACGTCGGGAGTGATCAGCGCGTTTGGCAGCGACGTGCAGGAGATCATCATGGTCAGCAGCAGCGGTTCAGAGGAAGCCCTCCCCTCAGCTCTCACATCGGACGGCACGAGCTTCCAGGTCGCCTGGAAGTCTGAGTGATCGCTAACTGTTTGGGGGTCTGCGTTGGCTTTCTGAAGGGTTGGTGACCCCCGGAAAGCCAACGTTGCCCGGTTCGTCCAGCGCACGTGCGATGGCTGCGCACCAAGCAAGCTGAGCGGGGATGATCCCTGCAGTGAGCAACCGCTGTCGACTTGACTAGACCCATCACCCACCTCATCGGTGCCCCAATAGAATCATGTTCTCGGCGTGAGGTGCATACCTAAACACCAGACGCCGGAAGTTCTGCAACCAGGCAAGTTGCGTTTCGATTTTTCAGCTTCGCCGGCATCTTTTATTTCCTGGAACTACCGGAACAGGGCCCGCTTGACAAAAACAACCTTCCGGTTCAATATGGCGTAATACGACATGTCGTATAATGAACTATGGAGGCATTCGCCTTAAGTGAACCGGTATTCCTGGTGCTGCTGAGCCTGGCGCAACAGCCGCGGCATGGCTATTCAATCCTGAAAGACGTTGCATCCATGAGTAGCGGACGCGTGCTGCTCAGCACGGGCACTTTGTACGGTGCGCTGCAGCGCCTGCTCGATCAGGGCTGGATCGAACGCGTCGAGGAGGACAACGCTCCCCGTGACCGTCGTACTTACACGCTTACCTCACGCGGGCGGCGGAATCTGCAGATGGAAATCGAGCGCATGCGCCACCTGACCAAGGTGGCTGGCTTGCGCATGGCCCGCAAGGAGGCGTGATCGTGGTACTTACGGTTTACCGCTGGTTGTTATGTCTGTATCCGGGGTACCACCGCGATGATGTCGGCGAGGAGATGGCGTCTGTCTTCTGCGAGGCACGAATCGAGCTTCCGCCAGCGCTGGCTGCGAAGATCAGTTTCTACCGGCGCGAATATTGTGGGCTCTTATCGGGTGCCCTGGGTGCGCACTTTGACCGTCTGTTCGGCCCTGGCATTCCATTGCGGAGGTTCTCTATGCAACCCCAGTTTCGTTTTCCCCGCTCCACCGTGTTCCTAATGCTAGTGATCTTTGCCGGTGTAGTCCTCACGATCGCGAAAGCCAGCGGCATTGCCGGCGACACGTCGGGATCGGTCTGGCCGTCATTGATATCCGTTCTGGTCTTGATGCTGCTGACGATGTGCGCCGCCGCCGCAGTCGTTTGGGGGATCCTCTACAGCCTGCGGCATAGCGGCGTACATCGCCTGGAGAAGGTGCAAAGCTGGATGGACTCATTGGAGTCGAACGGCAAACCGTAGCCGACGGTGGAACCTTTTGTTATGACCTCGGCATCTTCCCACGTCAACTGGCAGCCCAAAATAATCTTTGATCCGGAGAAATTGATCATTCCGTTCTCAACGCAAGGATCGGCTCGACCGACGCCGCGCGCCGTGCAGGCACAAAGCAGGCCGCAAGTGCTACCATCATGAGTAGCATGCAGACGGCTGCTATCACCACAGGATCGGTCGGACTCACGTTGAAAAGCAATTGACGCATCAGCCGCGTAAGGCCGATGGCGCCCACGGTTCCGATCGTTGCGCCCATGGCCGCTAACCGCGCACCATCAGTGAAGACGAGCAGCAGCACGTCGCTTCGCTTCGCGCCGAGCGCCATGCGGATACCCAGCTCCTGCGTGCGCTCGGACACCAGGTATGCCATGACACCGTAAATGCCCACGCAGGCAAGCAAAAGGGCCAGCGTGGCAAACGACCCCAACAAGATCATCGCAAACCGCCGCGTAGCCATCGTGTCTGACACGATGCTGTCCATTGTCTGTTCCCCGAAGAGAACCTGCTCGCTGCTCATTTGCTTATTTACCGTGCGAAGCGATTCGAGGATGTGCTGCGGGAGGCCTTTATAGCGCAGCACAAAGCCGGTACCCGAGCGCATCCCGGCTAGAAAATCGTCGGACGCCTGCGTACAGGGCAAATAGTACCCCGCACGAAGGGACTGGTTGTCGTCCGAATCCAGGCCCCATTGCTTCACATGCGCTACGATGCCCACGATCTCCGCCGTCCTACCGGAGTTGTAGACCAGGTGGATTCGCTTGCCAATCGGGTCCTGCCCAGGAAAGTACTTGCGCGCGAAGACCTCATCGACCACCGTCACCAGCGGCGCATGCTCGTCGTCCTGCGGCGTGAGAAACCTGCCGCGCAGCAGTGGAATCTGCATCACGCGCAGGTAATCCGGATCGACGATGTAGTCAAACACCGAGCCCATGTCGCGATTGTTCGCCGGTTTGGGCTGACCATCGATCCAGAACAACTGATCGTCTTCTTCGGCCATGGGAACCGCGCCCCAAGTCCGCGACAGAGCCTCTACTTCGTTAATGGAGGCGAACCTTGCACTCATATCGCGATAGATGGCGCGCGTTGCATCCAGAGAGGCCTGCGCCATCGTCGGCGGAGTGGAAATACTGAACGTCAGCACATTCTGCGGATTGAATCCCGGGTCTACATTCCACAGCTTCATCAAGCTGCGAACCATCAGTGCCGCGCCCGTCAGCAGCACCAGCGCAATGGCCATCTCGGCCACGACAAACGAGCGCAGCACGCCGCTGTGCGCCCCACTTGTTCCGCGCCCGCCCTCCTTCAGGGCACGGTTCGCGTCCGGCTGCGACGTCTTCCATGCCGGAGCCAACCCGAACAGTACGCCCGCGGCCAGGGAAATAATCAGGGTGAACGCGAGCACGCGCCAGTCCACGCCGATCTCGATCGCGCGGGGAACGGCGGCCGGCAGAGACTTGAGCGCGGCCTGCGTGCCCCAGATCGTGGGAATCAGCCCCAGCGCACCGCCCGCCATCCCCAGGAGCAAGCTTTCGCTCAGCAACTGACGTACCACACGCCTGCGGCTCGCACCCAGCGCCGAGCGCACTGCAAACTCCCGCGCCCGCGCCGCCGACCGTGCCATCAGCAGACTCGCCACGTTCACGCACGCGATCAGCAGCACGAAGCCAACTGCTGCCAGCAGCACCAGCAGGAATTGCCGCGAGTTGCCCACAACCTGGTCCTTCAGAGGAACCAAGCTCGCCCCCACGCCGCGATCGGATTCCGGATAGACCGCCGAAAGGTTGCGCGTAACCCGGTCCATGTCCGCCCGGGCTTGCGCGATCGTGACCCCCGGCCTCAGCCTCGCGATGCCGTGAAAGCCGAGCCCGGCGCCGCGCTCCATCAGGATATTGTTGCCCCACTGGGGAATTGGTGCATACACATCCTGTTCGCGAAAACCGGGAATATTCAAATGCAAGGCGGCCGGAACCACTCCGATGATCGAGTAGCTCTTGCCATCGAGAGTGATTGTCTGACCAAGAATACCCTGCGCGCCATCAAACTTCCGCCTCCATAACCCCTCGGCAATCATCGCCACCGGTAGAGCTCCCGGCTGGTCTTCATCCTGAGTGAATTCGCGCCCTAGCAGCGGGCGCACGCCCAAAATCGCAAAGTAGCCTGACGAGATGAAGTTCGCGGACACCTGCTCCGCGTCGCCACGGCCCGTCATGCTGAATGACCAGCGCCGGCCCACCGCCATGGCGGAGAAGCTGCGATTGTTCCAGCGCCAATCAAGAAAGTTCGGATACGAAATGGCACCCTGGTCGAAGTTGGGTTTGCTTTCATGCACCGATACAAGCTGCTCCGGATGGGGGAACGGAAGCGGATTCAGAAGCACGCCGTTGAGAACGGAAAAGATAGCCGTATTACCGCAGATGCCCAGCGCGAGCGTCAGGACGGCTACAGCCGTGAAGCCCGGGTTTTTGACCAGCAGCCGCGCGCCGAAGCGAACATCCTGCACAAGCGACTCAAGCCACATCGTACCCCAAGTCTCCCGGCAGTCTTCTTTGATCTGCTCGATACCGCCGAATTCCAGACGGGCGAGCCGGCGAGCCTCACTCTCGGACATACCAGACAGCATTTTGTCGGCAACATGCGATTCGAAGTGGAATCGGAGCTCCTTGTCCAGATCGATCTCCATTCGCCTTCGTGGGAATAGTCTCTGCAGCCAGTTCATGAGATTCCCTCGAGAGTTCCCTTGAGAATGAGCCCGACCATGTCGGTGAGGCGTTTCCAGTTCTCGGTCTCAGTCCTGAGGTGGGCTCGGCCTTTGGCTGTGAGCTCGTAGTACTTGGCGTCCCGGCCCGTCTCAGACTGCCGCCAGCTAGAAGTCAGCAACTTTTTGTACTCAAGCCGATGGAGAGCGGGATAGAGCGATCCCTGCTGGACCTGCAAGGTCTCGTGAGACATCTGCTGGATTCTCTGCACCATGGCGTAGCCGTGAATGGGGCCAAGTGCAACAACCCTCATGATCAGGAGATCGAGGGTGCCCTGCGGAAGGTCGAATGTGTCGTCAGTCTTCTTCATACCTTTCGCTTCTACATATCATACCAATATGTAGAAGGTCAAGGCATCTAAATCGTAGATCCGATCGGAACTCCAGACCCGATGCACGACGGTCATGCACGTTACCACGATCGAGTTGCGCCGGGCGACACCAATTTCCCAAAACGATAGTCGAACGCGAGTGGGAAAGGCCGCTCAGGCGCTGGGCAGATAAATCGCTTCGGATTCTAGAATGCCGTTACAAGGCGAAACGTATATTGGCGTGCCGGGCCGATTGCGTTGCCGGAAAATAGGCCTCCGAAGTCGATTAATTCGAGTCTGTTGCTCAGGTTCGTGCTGTCGGCTTGGAGGCGCAGCGAGCGTCTTTCCCGGTTGTAGAGATCGACGCCCAGCGAAGCATTTTGCGTGAAGTACGGAAGGATGCGGTCGCGATTAAAATTGAGGTGATTAACCATTACTTGACCGTATTGGAGGGCATATTGTTCGGGGGATAAATCGGGCTCAAACGGCAATCCGCTGTTGTAATCGGCGCCCGCAGCGATCCACAAGCGCGGGGCGACCTGATAGCGGACGCGGGCCCGAATCGTGTTCCGCTGGTCTTGCGAATCGGGTATCCGTCCCGTGAGCTGTGTATTGACGAGAGTGCCATTCGGCCCTACGGCGACACCGTTTACCGATCCAAGCAGAAGACCGCCTACCACAGGTAGCCAGCAGTTCCCTACGATCCAGGAGTAACTGCCGAAACCCGAGAATCGCCCCCAGTGTAGAACTTCGAGCTTAGCCTCTGCCCCATACAGAACGGCCTTCCTGAACGCGATGGGGAAGCCGATCGTGCTGTTGAGAATGGCGTCGTCGTCGGAGTAATTGTTCATCTGCCGGCGGAAGGTGTTCGCGTTCAGCACCAATTTCCCAAGGAAGGCCTTGGTGAATCCCGCTTCGAAATAGTCTCCGTGCGAGGGCAAAACGTCCTGTCGCAAAGAAATGGGATCAAAGTCCAGCACAGTCGGAGAACTCGTCAGCAGAATATTCTCGAATGCCGGGGGCTGGAACATCCGATCATACGAGGCGTGCACATTCACCCCAACGTCGGGGAAGTAGCGCGAGACGGAGACACGTGGACTCACCGCATTCTGGTTGACCAGCAACTGGTAGTGGTCCCAGCGGA
>DASPVV010000052.1:0-16353 GCA_035622175.1 Terriglobales bacterium
CGCAAAGGGGATTGCACCTTCGGTGATGCCGATCAGACCCATGGCAATGCCGGCGAGGCCTGCCTCCCGCTCTTCCGCAGTCCAGAGACGCCTTCGAATCAGGGTAGCTACTCCCATCCCCAAGGGAGGAGTGCAGATGGCTGCAGCGCAGGCTCCCATGATTTGGTAATTCCCCTCTCGGATCATTGCCGCGCCAAAGAAAAATGCCGTCTTGTTGACCGGTCCGCCCATGTCGAAGGCAATCATGGCCCCCAGAAGCAACGCCAGCAGGACACTATTTCCCGTACTCATGCTACGCAGACCGGCGCTAGCGTGTTCCATCAACGCGGCAATCGGGGCTCCCAACACCTCTTTCATCAGCACACCGATGAAAGCACCGGAAAGGATTGGGATCACTAGAATGGGCATAACCGGACGAAGCTGTTTTGGCACCGGAATCTTTTTGAGCGCCTCTACGACATAGCCAGCCACCAGCCCGACCAACATCGCTCCCAAGAAACCAGCCTTAATCTCTCCCGATAAGTAACCTCCCAGAAAGCCGGGAAGTAGACCCGGCTTGCCCGCGATGGAATAAGAGATATAGCCAGCCAGCACAGGCAACATCAAGGCAAAGGAGGCGGCTCCGATATCCAGGAGAAGCTTGAGGCCAGGCGCGTGGGAAAAATCTGGGCCCGAAGCAGTCATGGGAGCAAATGTGATCGCCGACGCAATCAGGATTCCGCCGCACGCAATGAAAGGAATGGCAAAGGAGACACCCGTCAGCAAGTGCCTGCGCAGGTTGGTGAGTAATTCAAGCATTGAAATTCAGTGCCACAATGCCGATGCCTTCTGATCTTAGTCTGTCACGGGGATCGTTGGGAATTGGGTGTCCGCCTATGGCTCCGTCGCCGGGCATCGCCGAACCGAAACGTACTAAGGCATCGGCGCGCCGCAGTCCGCTAGTATGTGCGATTCGTCCTAGTCGGGAAACAGGAGAGATGAAACCTTTATTGTACTAAGCTAACTTTTTGTGCGAGCCTGGCTCAGGCGGGCGGGTGCAGTCTTTTCCGGCCTGGTTGAGTGCCATCCATGCTTTGCAGCCGGTATTCGGTGGGGGTGATCTTGCAGATTCGCTTGAATACTCTGCAGAAATATGCTGTGTCGCTGTAGCAACAATCCGAGGCGATCTCCTTCAGAGTCAAGCTGTAGTTCTGCAGCATGAACTTGGCGCGATTGACCCGCACCAGGTTCAGGTAGTCATTAAAATGCATAAACCCTTCTTTCCTGAATAACCGCGAAATATGGTTCGGGGCCAAGGCGAAATGTTGGGCAACGCTCTCCCGCGTGATGGGTTGCTGAAAGTTCTCCTGCACGTAGAGACAAATCGCTTCATAGGTACGGATCGCCTTGCGCGGCCATCGCTTCTCCGGCGACTTCAGGAGCCGCAGGCACGCGTGGAGCAGCGATTCGGTCAATAGTCTTGCCAGCGGGCCGCTCGCATGGTCGGCCGCGAGCACCATCAGAGCCGCAAGAATGCTATGGGTTGGTACGTCATAACCGCCATGAATGCTGGCTTTGAGAGCAGAGGAGGGCATCTGGCTTCCGCCCTTATGACGCACCAGGCTGAGTCCAATCTCTTTAGCACCAAAAAGGAAGGTGAGCACTTCCACAGGACTCGACCAGTCGGGCTTATTCCAGGCGTGTCCCGGCACGAATGCCGCGTGGCCACGAGCCGGCCTGATGGCTTCCGTTCGTCCGCAGTGCGCCACTTCCATGGCATGGCAGCCCGACAAAGTCACCGAGAGGCGGGCAAAACTGGTGACGTAAGCGAGCGGCGGCGGGGCCGTGCTTCCGTCAGCGAAATGCAGGTGACGCACGCGCACCTTGCGCAGATAGTTTTCCAGTTCGCGAAGAATGATTCGGTTCGCGGGACCCTCGAATGCGCTCGGGCGGGGGCTCGGGTGCTTCATGGAAGGTTACATTAGTCCAAGAAATGTTTGAAGTCTACTATATCCTTTGGTCGCTCTTCTCGACCATACTGCCGAACCGTAACGGAGCCCTCTCTATCGGGCAGTACAACTGCCGCATCCAGTGCCTGAACAAGCTTAGGCGTGAGGAGTGCCAACATGAAGCGGCTTGCTCTCTGCCGGTTTTCCATTGCAAAGATTGCTACGCTGCACCGGTTGCTGTCGATCGGACTACTCATCAGTCTGCTCACCCCGATGTCGTTAGCGCAGGAGTTCCGTGCCATCCTCACTGGGCTGGTCACGGACCCATCCGGCGCGGTAGTTAAGGGAGCCACGGTGACGGCCGTCAACCGCGACACCGGCACCACCTACACCGCGCAAGCGAGCGATGCAGGGGTTTACTACATCTCTTATGTTCTTCCCGGCACGTATCAAGTGACGGTCAAAGCAACCGGGTTTCGCAGTATCGAGCAAGATAACGTCGTTTTGGTGGCGGCCCAACATTACGGCCTGAACTTCAAACTTGAAGTTGGAACTACCAACGAGACGGTTACGGTCACCACCGCCCCGCCCATGATCGAAACCGCAAGCGGCTCCGGAGGAACTCTGCTCGATGAACATACGATCGAAGAAGTTCCACTCGACGGGCGCCAGGTTTACATGTTGATCGGCACCACTCCCGGCTCCCAGTTCACCCAGACTCTTTTCGGTCCGGGCGGGTACTCTGGTACCCGCGGTTGGGACAATTCAAACGCATACATCATGGGAGGCGGCGCACCCACCGGAAACTTCACAGGAGCTTTGGGAGGATACAACCAGTTCACCCTGGACGGCACGAATATCACGCAACAGACCACCTACAACAACCAGAATGCCGGCGCCTGGAACGTCGCTCCCAATATTGATGCGATTCAGGAAGTGAATGTCATGACGACCACATACGATGCCCGCTATAGCCGAACCGGCGGAGGCACGGTTAACGTGGTCACCAAAAACGGGACTAACAATTTTCACGGCGATCTTTACGAGTTTTATGAAGGCGCGCTTTTCGACGCGAACCGAATTGACTTCATCGACCAGGGCCTGCCCCGCCAAGGCGTGGTGCAAAACCAGTTTGGAGGAACTTTCGGCGGTCCGATTGTGAAGAATAAGGTTTTCTTCTTCGCAAGCTATGAGGGATATCGAGAATCCATCGCCGGGGCGGTCACGACTTCCGTTCCTCCTGCCTACCTGCGACCCGGGTATAACGGCGATTCGGGAGTCGATTTTGGACTCATTCAGCAAAAGGATCCACAAGAGTTCCCCAACGGAATTGCAATCTTTAACCCCTCCACGACCACTTGCAGCACGGGTGGCGCAGTGGATAATTGCAATCCCAACAATCTTTTGCGCACCGCATTTCCCAATGACACAATTCCCGCAGGTGACATCAGTAAATTCGGGCTGGCATATCTAAATCTCTATCCATTGCCGAATGTTGTCAGCCGGCAGAACCTGCTAAGCAATAACTACTTTGCCAGCACGCCTGATTTATATTCCTACAACCAGTACATGATACGAGTGGATTATGACACCAGCGCCAAGACCAAATGGTACAGCTTTTTCGAATATCAGCCGGGCAGTGAGAACCGAAGTACGAACGGATTCTTCGGGCTTGCCGAGAACGGCAACGTAGGCCACACGCGTACCAGTTATACCGCCGCACAGGATATGACGCACGTGTTCTCCCCCACCTTCATGGGAGACTTCAAACTCTCGTTCGCCCGTTTCGCGGACCACTCCCCGGATGGAAATTTTGCTGCGGCCCAAACTGCGGCCGCGTTCTTTGGCAGCGGCTTCACGATGCCAAACATACCCACGACCACCTTCAAGGACGTGCCGGAATGCAATGACAACGATTCCACCGGCCTGGGCTACTACTGTATGGGCAACGCAGGGAATAGCTCCATCGGGGGCTTCGTAAACATCGCAGGCAACGCCATCACCAACGACGCCACTACTAACGTGATGTTGGATGCCGATTTTACTAAGTCGAAGGGTGCGCACAGCATTCATTTTGGCGGAGTCTATGCCGAGTTTCAGTATGGCGATCCACAAACCGTTGGCAACGCGAACGGGCAGTTCAACTTTGCGTCAACCGCTACGCAGTTTAATGGTCCGAACGCGGCTCTCTATACCAGTACGAGTGGTATCCCATTGCCGAACGGTCTTGGCTTGGCAGACCTTCTCCTCGGATATCCCGATGGTGGTCATGTCGACTACAACTACACCATCATGGAGGGCCAACCAGCCTGGGGACTTTATACCCAAGATGACTGGAGAGTTACTCATCGGCTTACGCTCAATCTTGGGTTGCGCTATGACGTGCAGCGGGGTCTCCGGGAACGCCACAACGCGTTGAATCGCGGCATGTGCTTCACCTGCGTTAATCCAATCACCAATGATCCCACCTACCAGGCCAATGTGGCGAATGCAGCGAACCAGGCTGCTTGGATAGCGGCGAGCATAACTCCCTCTACACTCAAAACCGTTCTTGGCGGCATTCAGTATGCAGGAGTCGACGGGCAATCGCGCGACGGATATAACACCGATTGGTCGAACATCGCGCCGCGAATCGGCTTCGCTTTTGCTGTCGATCCTAGGACGGTAATTCGTGGTGGATGGGGCTTCATCTTCGGAGGCGGGCTGGAAGGGGGCACGACGATTGGTTACACACAGCCTACCAACTACGTTACTTCACTCGACGGCAATGCGGTGCCCAATGCTCCCGGTTTCGGCGTGGACTACAACGGCTATTCCTTCGCCACCGGCAACCCATACGGAAGCGGAGTCATTCATCCCCAAACGACCTCGCTTGGCTTACTCACGGGACTCGGGGAGGGCCAGGCAATAGATTTTCCCGATCGCAAGATTCCACGCAGCATGATTATGTCGCTTGGCATGCAGCGCGAATTGCCCGACCAAATCGTCCTGGACGCTCGCTACTCGGGCAATTTCGCGAGCCGCCTGCGCGTGTATTATACGGTGAACAATTTTGCTACGGAGGCGCAAGTCAATCAGCACATCGCCGAAGACGCCGCGGGCAAATTCGACAATTGGTCGGCGCAGCTGCCGAATCCCTTCTTCAACGTGCCCGCGTTCGCCAACACCGGTTGTGGATCCTCACCCACCATCGCGGGCATAGACCTCATCGCTCCGCTGGGCCAGTACTGCAGCGGCGGCATTTACCAGTATAACGACCCAATCGGCCACACCTGGTACAACGCTTTGGAAGTGAAACTTACCAAGCGAACAACCCATGGCTTGACCTTCAATCTCTCCTATACCTATTCCAAGACGATGCAGGCCACGAGCTTCGATGGAGTCGGACCCTCCAACGGCTACGGTGACAATCCCTATAGCGCCGGAGAATTTCCCTGGCAGTTTCCAAAACCGACGCACGAAGCCTCGGACTATGATCGCACCCACATGCTGGCGAGTACGGTCGTGTGGGACTTGCCATTCGGCAAGGGCTCCAATTTCCTTCTTACGAATCCATCGGCGGCAGTCGGTGCGATCGTAAACCACTGGAGCTTGAGCGGGATCTTTGCCTACAGTACGGGCACCCCGATCATGTTGCCCTCGACCAGCGGCTATAACTATGTTGCCAGTCGATCCCTCAAACCTGCGGGCGGTCCCAAGTACACGCAATGGCTTTGGGAGAATGACGGCTTCCCCTTGGGCTGCAGCGCTGGGAGCCCAGGCTGCCCTGCGGGGGGGATTGCACCTGCCTGGGCTCCGGACAACATCGTTTCACCATGGGGCATTGGATACCTGCGAGATTTCTACACTGGCGTGCGTGATCCATCGATTCCCAATCTTGACCTGACGCTGGCCAAGAGGATCCCGGTTACGGAATCGAAAGAGTTCCAATTGCGCTGGGAGGCGTTCAATGTATTCAATACTCGCCTCTACAACGGGCCGGACACCAATCCCGGCGACCTACCTACGTGCAGTACTACAGTTACCGGCGCGCAGGAGTGCACGGGATTTGGCAACATTAACTCCACCCAGCAGCTAAATTTTCCCAGAAGAATGCAAATCGCGCTCAAGTTTCTCTTCTGAGGTATCCAAAAATTCAGCAAAGCGAAGACGCAAGTCTCAAGCGTTGCTGCCGGGAGGAAATTCATGTCTTGGAAACAAAGTTTCAAACATTCGGGAATGTTTGTAATCGCCCTTTCATGCCTAGCATATTTACAAACTGCAGCAGGACAGGAGCTGCAACAACTCCGAACCGCTCTTGCCGCCCCGGCCAACGCCCAGCCCATTGGCCGCATGCCCTCCTCCCAGCAACTCCGCCTTGCGCTGACCTTGCGATTAAGCAACCAGGATCAATTGCGCGGTTTCTTGGCGGGCTTATACGATCCAACCAGCGCGAACTACCGCCAGTTTCTTACCGTCCAGCAGTTCCGTGAGCAATTCGCGCCGACCGTCGCTGACTACCAGCGGGTCATCGACTGGTCAAGATCCCACGGCCTCAGGATTGTGAACACAGCCCCTAACCGGCTGGTTTTAGACGTGGCCGGTCCGGTCGCGGCGATTGAAAGCACCTTTCACGTGAAGATGCATATCTATCGGCATCCGAGTGAGAATCGCACGTACTACGCTCCCAACATCGAGCCCTTTGTGGATATTGCGATTCCAGTGCAAGGAATTTCTGGCCTGAACACTTTCGCCCCCCCACGCCCGATGGGCCTCGAGCAAGCCTCGTCTGCGGAGATAGCGCACAGCAACACCACCGGGTCTGGACCCGGCGGCTCCTTTCTTGGCAGCGACATGCGGGCCGCTTACTATGGCAAAACCACCCTCACGGGGGCTGGGCAGACAGTCGGATTGTTCGAGTTCGGGCCTTATAACCTAAGCGATGTTAAAGCATACTTCAGCAGTGCCAAGCAGGCATTGAGGGTTCCCATTGTCAATGAATTGCTGGACGGCGTTAGCGGAATTTGTGGCGCTGGCTGCGATGATGGCGAAGAGGTGATCGACATCGAACAGGCGATTTCGATGGCTCCCGGTCTTTCGGCCGTGATCGTTTACGAAGGGAACAACGACACCGACATGTTTAATCAGATGGCGACGGATAACATCGCCAAGCAGCTTAGCGTGTCCTTCGGTTGGCTTCCAGCGGACCCTCAGTCAGACGAGCCTATTTTTGAAGAGTTCGCAGCGCAGGGTCAAAACGTGTTTGTCGCGTCGGGGGATGGTGGCGCCTATTTCGGCAACCCCACGGACTGCCAGAATTTTAGCAACTTGAATGGCTGCATCTTTTACCCGGCAGACGATCCTCTTATCACGGCCGCCGGAGGAACCGACTTAACCACCACTGGACCCGGAGGTGCCTGGCGATCAGAAACTGGGTGGATCGGCAGCGGCGGCGGCTTTAGCACGAATGGATTTAGAATTCCGATCTATCAGGCGCCCGTCATCAATGGATCGAATCAGGGTTCGACCACTCTGCGCAACCTTCCCGACGTTGCAGCAGAAGCCAATACCGATAACTTTTTCTGCGCCAATGGCGGCTGTTTCATCGGGGTCGGTGGAACGAGTCTTTCGGGTCCTAGATGGGCAGGTTTTCTCGCGTTGGCAAACGAACAGGCGGACGGAGTCCCCATCGGGTTCCTCAATCCTACGTTGTATCTGATTGGGTTAGGCCCCGACTACGACTCCGATCTTCACGACATTGTCGTAGGCAACAACTTCAACAGCGGCAGTCCCAGCTTGTTTTCCGATGTCGTCGGATACGACCTGGTTACGGGGTGGGGGAGTCCCCACGGCCAAGCTCTGATCGATGCTCTCGGCCCGGCTTCCTCAGAGAGCCCGAATTTCGTACTGGAGGCGTCTCCGCGCAAGTTGACCCTCCGAGAAGGAGAGAAAGGTACGAGTACGATCACGATCAGTGGCGTGAACGGATTTACCCAGCCGGTAGAGTTGCGAGTCACTGTCCCCGGAGCTCCAGCGGGAGTGAAAGCCAGCATTCGCCCGAGTTCCTTGCCCGGCTCTGGCCTGGCGACACTGAACGTATCGACGACCACCTCAACACCGGGAGGAAATTTCCTGATCGCCATCACTGGCACGAGCAATGCCCTAACTCACACCGTTTATGTAACGCTCGCGACGCCCGGCTTTGAACTCTCCAGCCCAAACAACGTTTTTTTAAACGAGAGTTCGACTGCGAGTGCGGCCATTGCCATTACCGATATCAATGGGTTTACCGGTAGCGTGCAGCCGAGTCTTTCGGCTCTTCCGAAAGGCGTCACGGCCGCGATCGAACCGGAAAACGGAAACCGGCAGAAAATAGTTTTTCAAGGCACAGCCCTTGCCGACACTGGATTCACCTCGGTCACGGTGACAGGGACGTCTGGAAAGATCAAGCAGACTACCACGTTTACTCTGGCGATCAGCGCAGCCTTGGGGACGGCCGGAGTAGGGACTGAAGTCGATCTGTCCCCCGCTTTCAACGTCCATGGAATCTACAAAGACGGTTCGACGTATTCCACGGGTGGACTAGACGGCGGCGGATTCTCGTATTCCGCGAATCTGCTGACGCCTTCGCGCGTGCTCGACCTTATCCGATTCAAGTTTGGACCCAGCAACCAACTCAATGCGATCGGCGGCGGTGGTCAAACCATCAACTTGCCCCAAGGCCAGTACTTCGGCCTGGTGTTGCTCGGAACCGGGGTTGAGGGCAGCCAGACCTCGCAGACCATCATCGTCCACTATAGCGACGGCACACGTTCACAATTTGTGCAGAGCTTCAGCGACTGGTTCTTTCCGCAAAATTTTCCGGGAGAGTTCGAGGCGGTTGCCATGTCGCACAGGAATTTTGCCGACGGCAGCGAGGATAATCGCATCTTCAACCTCTACGCTTACGAATTTGGCTTAGACTCGACGAAGACGGTGGAGAGCATTACATTGCCGAACAATCGAGATGTCGTGATCCTTGCGGCGACGTTGGTTGGGGTGGATGCACAATCTTTTTAATACATTCAGGTGAGTACGTCTCGCAGGTTGATGGATTCGTGTGGCCGGCGATCGTGCAGGAGCAGGTTGCGATCGTACGAGGACATTCAGCATCAGGAAAGCAAAGCAATGCACGGTGCGAGATGACACCGTTCAATTTCCAGGCACCCGGGGAGCAGACATGCGACGATGTTTCAGGTTGGTGTTGACGTCTCTCTTCTATGGGCTGATCCCGCTCTCCATCTCCGGGGCGCAAACAGATTTAAAGGCCGATTTGAGCACCCAGCCAACTCTCTATGTTGTGGGGTACGCGCATCTTGATACCGAGTGGAGATGGGAATATCCGCAGGTTATCAATGAATACCTCCGCAACACGATGCAGGACAATTTCAAACTCATCGAAACGTATCCACATTACATCTTCAACTTCAGCGGCGCGAATCGTTATCGGCTCATGAAAGAGTACTACCCTGCGGACTTCGCGAAACTGAAGCAATATGTCAAGCAGGGGCGATGGTTTCCGGCAGGTTCCTCGATGGAAGAAGGAGATGTCAACACCCCCAGCGCTGAGACCATTATTCGCCAAATCTTATATGGCAATCACTGGTTTCGAAGCGAACTGGGGAAGGCCAGTGCGGAATACATGTTGCCCGATTGTTTCGGGTTTCCCGCATCCCTACCCACAATCCTGGCGCACTCCGGCATCAAGGGCTTCTCCACCCAGAAATTAGTTTGGGGCTCGTCGGCGCCAGGCGGCGGCAGCGAGTCGCGCGAGAAAACTCCCGAAGGAATACCCTTCAATGTCGGAGTCTGGGTTGGCCCCGATGGCGAGAGTGTGCTCGCCGGTCTCAATCCGGGAAGTTACGACGGTGGGATCGAAACCGATCTCAGCCGGCCGCTATCCCCGCCCAAGCCTGATGCAGCCCTCGTCGACCTGCAAGCAAAGCTGCACGATCTGCGTACAAAACTGGAGCAGCAAGAGGAAAGCCAGCAGCCACCTGATCAAAACCAGGTGCGAGAATTCATTCGAACCAGTCGTGATTTTCAGGAACGCACCCGTATCGACCGCGATTTCGATCTCGATCGATACCAGCACGACTGGGCTACTCGGGTGGAGCAGAACGGGAAGGTAACCGGCGTTTTCACCGATTATCACTATTACGGCACCGGTGACGTCGGAGGCGCCCCCCGGGAAGATTCGGTCAAGCGCCTTGAGGCCATCGTGACCAAAGGCACAACGACCCTCCCGCCCGAAGAGGAAAGTACGATCTCCGGCCAACCTGTTCCGCAAGGGGCAGAGGTTAAGGTTGGGGACGGGCCGGTGCAGGTGGTTTCGAGCGATGCGGAGCAAATGTTTCTTAACATCACTTCCCCCGAAGCCGCTCGACTGCCGCGCTACACGGGCGAGATGGAGCTGACCAATCACTCCGCCGGATCACTGACATCGCAGGCTTATCAGAAGCGCTGGCTCCGCCAGGAAGAATTGCTGGCCGAGGCTGCCGAAGAAGCTTCTTTGGCCGCAGAGTGGCTGGGCGGAAGAACCTACCCTCTGCACAGACTCAATGCGGCGTGGACGCTGCAGATGGGGGGGCACTTCCACGACCTCGCCGCCGGAACTGCCACGCCGAAGAGTTATGAATTTGCCTGGAACGATGATGTCATTGCGATGAATCAATTTGCCGGGGTGCTCACCAATGCCAGCGAAGCCGTGGTCGCGGCTCTGAACACCCACAGCGACGGAGTGCCGGTTGTAGTCTTCAATCCCCTGGGCATCGCCCGTGAGGATGTTGTCGCTGCCACCGTACGATTTCCTGGCGGAATGCCTAAAGATGTCCAGGCGGTCGGCCCCGACGGCAAGAAAAGTCCAGCGCAGATATCGGATGGGAGAGTCGTATTCTTGGCGCAAGTTCCTTCGGTCGGTTACGCGGTCTACGATTTGCAACCAGGCGCAGGGACGGTTGGCGGCTCTTCCCTGAAGGTAACTACGCACTCGCTTGAGAATCCGTACTACCGCGTAACGCTCAATGCGGACGGCGACGTCGCGAGCATCTTCGATAAAGCCTTCGAAAAAGAACTTCTCTCGGGTCCGGTTCGCCTGGCGATTTCCTACGATAATCCGCAGCAATGGCCAGCCTGGAACATGGATTGGGATCAGGAACAAGCCCCGCCAAAAGCATACGTCAGTGGTCCAGCGAAGATTCGGGTGGTCGAGAACGGTCCCGTCCGCGTCGCCATCGAAGTTTCCCGCGAAACCGCAGGTTCGCATTTCACGCAAACCATCCGACTCTCCACCGGGGATGCCGGGAAACGCATCGAGTTCGGCAATGTTATCGACTGGACCACGAAGGAGTCGAACCTCAAGGCGGTGTTTCCTCTTAGCGCCTCCAATGAACTTGCAACCTACAACTGGGATATTGGGACGATCGAAAGGCCGACCGCGCGGCCCAAGAAGTTCGAGGTGGCCTCCCACCAGTGGATTGATCTCACCGACATCAACGGTGAGTTCGGTGCCACCATCCTCACCGACTGCAAGAATGGATCCGACAAGCCGAACGACAACACGATCCGCCTCACACTGATTCGCACTCCGGGTGTCCAGGGTGGATACCCCGACCAGGCTACGCAGGATATCGGCCATCATGAATTTGTCTATGGCATCGTGGGCCACGCCCGCGACTGGCGGCATGAGCAAACAGACTGGCAGGGTCAGCGGCTCAACGACTCTCTGATTGCGTTCACCACATCCGCCCATGCGGGCGCCCTGGGCAAAGAGTTTTCTCTCGTGAAAATCGATAACCCCCGTATTCGCCTTCTCGCGTTGAAAAAAGCAGAGGAGAGCGATGAATGGATTCTTCGGCTGGTGGAACTCGATGGCCAGCCGCAGCCGAAAGTTCGGATCTCATTCGCAGCGCCAATCAGCACGGCTCGCGAAGTCAATGGCCAGGAACAACCAGTCGGCTCTGCCACTTTGGATCGCGGCACGCTGGTGACCTCATTCAGCGCTTACCAGCCACGCACCTTCGCCTTGAAGCTGCAATCCGCTGCAACGAAGGTTGCCGCCGTTCGTTCCGTTCCAGTTGATCTACCCTACGATACGTCCGTTGCCAGCAACGATGGTGTATCCTCTGGTCCAGGATTTGATGGTAAAGGCAATGCTCTTCCTGCGGAAGAGCTACCTTCGGAAATCAACTTCGATGGCGTGCTGTTCCGCCTGGCCGGAGCGAAGATCGCCATTCCCGATGCTGTGACCGCCAGAGGACAAACCATTGCTCTGCCCCCTGGCCACTTCAATCGCGTCTACATTTTGGCCGCGTCGGCCGACGGCGATCAGACCGCAGACTTCGCAGTCGGCGGAAAACAAGTCGAACTCAAGATTGAGTACTGGAGTGGTTTCGTTGGCCAATGGGATGACCGCGAGTGGAGCTCTCAAGACACTTCCAACGACGACTATGGCGACATGCTCGGCATCAAGCCCGGCTACATCAAGCGCGCGGATCTGGCTTGGTACTGCTCGCATCATCACAACCCCGCCGGAGTGAACGTCGCATATTCTTATTCTTTTCTATTTGCGTATCCGATCGACCTTCCGAATGGAGCGCAGACGCTCAGGTTGCCCAGCAACGACAAGATCCGGGTTCTTGCCATTTCTGTGGCTGATGAAAATCCGCCCCTGCATCCCGCGCAACCTCTATATGATGAACTTCCAGCGCGGACTGAGAAGGTTTCAGACTAACGGTAACGTTCCTGTTGGAGTCGCCTTGCTCCCGCAGGGCACCAAGCACCGTGAGGATTAAGGGCTTTCGATCGCGGGGCGGGAGATGGGAATCGAATATCGAACCACGGCGGAAACAATGAACTCAACCGGTCATGGATGGCACTTCAGTGGCTGGTTTGGTGATAAGTGAACCGTGCACGTGACTCTTAACTGAACCACTGACCAGGCGCGACCTCCGATGTTCAAATCCGCAAAAACGTGTTTGGCTCATCCCCAGGCCTGAAGGCAGGGGCTTTCGCTTATTAGCGGTTCTGGTAGCTGTTTCACCGCCATTAGACTGAAGTACACGGCGCCTGAAGCGGCATGAATAGGAAAGAGAAAAAGACCAACAATCGCGGTTACGACGCCAATGGCAGCTGCTTATGCTGCGCATAAAACGCCTGCCTGTGTCCGAGTGTTGGTGCTAGCCCCATCCATCCCGCCAAGCACACCCTTGCTCCCGTTGACGTGAGTGAGCCATAACGTCGGGCCAAGTCGTAGTAATCCACTGCAGGTTCACCCACGTGGTCGTCAAGTCGTTTTAGAAGCACCGCGCCCGCTGCAATTACTGGAACTGGTCTCATAAACCCCTGCAGACCGACAACTGCATGTTCGCTTCCGGACATTCTCCGGTCGGCAGTGGACACCTTTAAATACTCCCCTTCGATGGCAGTATTCTCTTGTCCTTTGCCATCAAGGGGTTACACTTTGCGTTGGATTGGTAAGAGTCCTGCGATAGGTGACGGCGTGAACTGGATTCAGGACTTCGTACAGGATTTGAGCTATGGGGCGCGTACGCTGCGCCAGCACTTGGGATTTACTTCGGCAGCCGTGTTGGCGATTGCGTTGGGGGTTGGAATCAATGTAGGAGTCTTCTCGGTGCTGAATGGCTTCGCCTTGCGTCCACTCCCGATTCCCCGTGCAGAGCAGATGGTTAGCATAAGCCAAGTCTTCCACGGACGGTTTTCCCGCAACGTGCATGGTGGGGTTGGAATCGAGGGCGGATTGTTCTCGTATCCCGAATATCTGGACTACCGAGACCACAGTCACGTTTTCGCTGGGCTGACCGCTTATGAACCTTTCGTCGAGGCAACGCTTGCAGGCGGGCGGATGCAGCAGCTTTTGGGCGCGCTTACTTCCTGCAACTATTTTGACGTGCTGAATGAGCATCCCGCCCAAGGACGCGGCTTTAGCGAGGCGGATTGCGCTGCTCCGGGCGCGAATCCTGTAGTGGTGATCAGTGATGACTTGTGGCGGGACGCTTTTGCGAGAGATCCTTCGCTCGTAGGTGAAACCGTCATCCTGAATCGCTTGCGCTATACGGTGATTGGCATAGCGCCGCCGCGATTTAGAGGTGTAGATGTGGTCCCGACCTCCTTCTGGGCACCCCTAACGCAGCAGAGAGCCTTAGACCCCGGCCCCGGCCCCGGTCCCGGAGGCGATCGGTTGGAGGACGACAACCTGAGCTGGCTGGCAATGCTTGGACGGGTGCAGGCGGGCATGCCACTGACGCACGTGCGGGCGGATCTCAACGTCATTGCAGGACGGATCGACCAGCAGCATCCTGGCCGCATCACTTCCTTGGCGCTTTCGAAGGCAACACTCTTTGGCAGGCCGGCGGAGCGGGAGGTTCTGATTCCGATCGCGTCCGTGATTCTTGTAGCCTTCGGACTTGTGCTGTTGATTGCCTGCGCGAACGTAAGCAATCTTCAGTTAGCCCGTGCTTCTGGGCGTCACAAGGAAATCGCTCTGCGGCTGTCCATTGGCGCGAGCCGTTGGCGGTTGGTGCGGCAGTTGTTGACGGAGAGTCTGCTGCTTTCTTTAATTGGCGGTGCGCTGGGGTCATTGCTTGCCTTCTGGTCGTTCGCCGGCATCACGCATTTCATGATCTCGCGCCTCCCCCCCGAGTTTTCGACTATCGCCATGAATGTGAATGTGTCGCCTGACTTTCGCGTGCTGGCCTACGCACTGGCATTAACGCTTTTTACTGGAATTACGTTTGGGCTGACTCCGGCCCTGAAAGTTTCACGGCTCGACCTGAACACGGCCTTGAAGGAAGACGGCGCGCTTGCAGGTCTCGGAAAAGAAGCGGGCAGTTGCTGCGCCATGCTTTGGTCGGCGGGCAAATCGCCGTGTGCATGGTCCTGCTGTTGGCGGCTGGACTTTTGCTACGCGCCCTCTATCGTGCGCAGACCGTCGATCCGGGATTCGAGATGAAGAGCGTCGCGTCCGTCTTGTTCAACCTCACGACGCAGGGTTACGACGATAATGCCGCAGTAGCGTTTATGCAAAGCACGCGAGAACGTATTGCGAGCCTTCCCAACGTAATCGAAATCGCGCAAGCGGAGTGCGCGCCGCTTAGCCACGAGTTCAGCGCCGCCCACTTCACTCTTTCTGGGAGCGGAACCAAAGTTGGAATCGAATACAACCACGTCTCGCCCGAGTATTTTTCCGTGCTTGGAATTCCGATCCTGCGCGGCCGTGGCTTTACGCAAGCGGACGCGCGCAACGACGCAGCCGTGGTCATCGTGACGGAAGCAACGGCACGGCGTCTTTGGCCCGGTGACGATCCGCTAGGGAAGTTGTTGCGCGAGGGCGACGGGCACCAGGATACGGTGATTGGAGTGGCCAAGGACGCGCAGGTCTCGCACCTTGGCGAACTGGACACGAACTACCTGTATTTTCCAGCAGGGCCGCGAGACGACCAGCGAGCCTACGTCCTGGTACGTTTTGCAGGAGACTTCGCGGCTACTGCCAAAGGCGTGCGCGACGTCGTGCAGTCGCTTGATGCCGAGATGCCCGTGGACGTGACCAGACTGGAAGATTACCTCGAACTTTGGCGAGCGCCCTCGCGGATTTCAGCATCACTCTCCGCGGCGCTGGGCGCGCTAGCCCTGCTACTTGCTTCGATCGGCGTATATGGAACGGTGTCATACGCCGTCAGCCAATCCGTGCGCGAAATCGGTATCCGCATTGCCCTTGGTGCTGATGGCGCCACAATCATGAGACTTGTGCTTCGGCAGGCTATGCGTCCGGTAGCCATCGGCGCGCTCGTAGGGGTGGCGGTATGCGCCGCTGTGTCTTGGGGGTTGTCGAGCATGCTATTCGGACTTAACGCACATGACCCCATAGCGTTCACTTCAGTTCCGTTGTTCCTGCTGGGTGTGGCGATGCTTGCGTGCTACGTCCCGGCGCGTCGTGCTACGAATGTGGATCCCATGGTGGCGTTGCGCTACGAGTAATCGCTCATACACACCTGAGCAGAATTTGCATGCACCCCAGGCGGACCATGCCGAAGAAGACCTGAAAACCGTCGCCGCAGGTGAAGGGCGGAAGTTGATGTGATGGCCGCATGTGCGGTTCTGGATGACGAGATCGTATGCCTCGACGGAAATGGCTACTCCAAACACGACCAACCTGTTCCGGCTAGGCGGACCTCGGTTCATGGATGGCGTTCGATCTGTTGTTCGTAAATGGTGCGATTTGCGGTACTCGCGCCTGATCGAGCGCAAACAGATGGGATGAGAAGGCCGGTCTCCGGACGGGATGCAGTGTATGCTCCCAAGTTATCGACGTGCTCGAGGCACAGATAAAAAGGAGACCGGCAATGAAGAAGGTTAGCACCGCAGTGGCAAAGCAGAACAGAAATTTTTC
>DASPVV010000053.1:0-21010 GCA_035622175.1 Terriglobales bacterium
CTTTGATGGCGGCGTATAGCTTAATCCTGCGCGAACATCGTCGCTATTTTCGACACCCCATTATTGTGCCGGTACTGTTTCGTCGAAAGCAAGCGGGAGAATCTTTTGGTCGCAGCTTAAATATCAGTGAGGGTGGCCTAGCTGTTACCACAGCCAGTCCATTGCTAGTGGGCGAACAGGTAACGGTGGAATTCGCTTTACTAGGTCCACCCCTGCACGTCAAGGCTAAGTCCAAAGTCTGTTGGCACAAGGACACGGGCGAAACTGGACTTTCGTTCGTTTTCCTACCGCCCGGTGTGGCCTCAGAACTCCGTGCCTGGTTAGCACAGAAGTTGGAAATTCTTCTGGGATGTCATTGACCATTGGCCCGGACAATAGCGTGCGATTACGTCGTGCTAATTCTGTGCTAATCCATCGCGGAAGGTAAGGTTTTCATCGGAATTGCCAATTGATTGCAAAACCATTTCCTTTGTTTGTAACACCGTTCTTGCTTCGACTCCCACTCGCTTCCGCCATTTGTTTTGAATAAATGCACCCGATGGGGCTTGATCGCGAATGGAGACCCTCGCGTGAAACTGCCTTGCTGTGATATTGCCAGCCTGGCTCAATGCGAACCGATTAAACCGGATTCCCGCACGCCCTTATCCGCGCATTGATACCTAAGGCCCTCCTCCATATAATCGCGGGCACGGATGGCTTTATCTTCTGGCACAAAACTTGGCCCTACGAAATCCAGTCGCCGATCGGTGCAGGAGGGCATGGGCGAAGTGTACAGGGCCTCCGATCCGCGGCTCAAGCGCAGCGTAGCCATCAAAGTACTTCCCGCCGAGGTGGCCCAGAATCATGAATGACTGGCGCGATTCCAACGCGAGGCACAAGTTCTTGCCTCTCTCAGCCATCCGAACATTGCAACCATTTTTGGCGTCGAGGAATGGGGGTATTCCTGCGCTCATCATGGAGTTGGTCGAAGGGCAAACTTTGGCGGAACGCTTGCTCAACTGCCCGAGGATGAGATTGTCATGATTGCAAGGCAGCTCATCGATGCTCTCGGGGCCGCTGCTTGGCCGTGTGCAACCTGCCCGCCAGTTATCTGCTCCTTGACCTAATGCTTCAGCACGGGGACGGGGTTGATCATTTTTCGTAAAGCCTTCGCTTAATCTCGGATTGCCACTGGCGGATGACAGCTCGTTCCTGCTCGTAAACACTGGAAAGTCTTTGCTGCAGGGCAGGGCGCCGATCTGCTGAAAAAGATTCTATGAGGCGATCCATGCGAGGTTGTAGCGCAGTCGCCGCATCTTGAAGTGACGAGAACTCTCTTGCCTCAAAGTCTGTATCAATCAGACGCAATACGAGTGGGAGGTCCTCCCACGCTTCTAGGGTTCGTTCCGGGGCAATCTGTGCTCTAAACTCGCCACGTCCTCGTATAAACCGAAAAGACAGGTCAGCAAGGGCCACAATGGCAACTGTGTAGTCGAACGGTCGAGGATACTCAAGACTCTCATCCATCAGAATTGTGCCAGCATGCTCAACAAACAAGAACGGCAAGTTCCGTTGAATTTCTAACCCGAACGCCTGGTCCGCTGCTTGGGAGCGTCGCACCTCAGAAGGACCAAAGAGAAGTTTGTGCGCCCTTTCAACGACAGACCCGAGCAAGACCACGGGTCTCATCAGCTCCAGCACAATCCATCTGCTAACCCTGTTGCTCAATGTCCCTAACCCTAAGAGCGGCTCCTCGACTCCCAATACCACATGAACTCAAGGGGTACGTACTGCCATTGTTCCGCGCGCCCACGCCTATGTCCGTGAGATGCTCGACATCGTGAAATTGGAAACATCAGCCGGCAAGGGGGCTTTCCTTAAAAGCGGTAGCTGATTAAAGAAAATCTGCGCATTCAAGAAATAAACTCTCTCGCCAGAAGCGTGCCTGCGGCCCCACCACCGCCTAACTATTTGCCCCTCCGCGGCGGTTCAGTGCCATCCCCGGCAGATTCACTCCATGTCTTGACCGGGCCACGTAAGCCATCCTTTTCGCGGTCGGAGAGAGGAAAGCCCAGGCTTGTCGTACCGACTTGAGCGATGAGTGGGTGATTGAGATTGAGGTTCGCGACCAACCCTAGTGCCATGGCTTCGAACAGGAGTTGTCTGCGACCCATAACCCCGCCTCGCCAAAACACTCGGAAAGAGTGCTCTCGAGCTTCGGTAACTGTCAAGTCCTTTTAACCTCGCTTCCACTGTGCACGCAATCACAGAGGAATGCCATCCTGCTCCTGGTTCCTCGTGCCTCTCCCGTTCGAACAATGCTTCATGCCCCCTGCTTCTTGCGAATATTTCCGTTTCGCCAGGAACTCTTACGACGCCGTGCGGTAGGTCGCGGGTGATACTCCTGAGGACCACGGGCGACGGCTCCTGGCATTAACAGACAACTGCTCGACTTGCTGTTCAGCGCAACCAATCCTTGCTTAGGATGACCAATGAAACTGCACCACTTTCCAATGCCCTGCGTCAGCGGGGGATGCGATACAATCTTGGGCTGTTATGCGGAGGAGTCGTGAAATCGCGAAAACTGCTGCTTTTGTCGGGTGTATTGCTGGCCGTGTGTGCGCTGTGCCAGGTCGCGGCGCCTACACATTTTGACGGCAAAACCTGGTGGGACTATGTGAAGGTTCTGGCTGCCGATAACATGGAGGGGCGCGAAACCGGCAGCAAAGGGCTGCAGGCATCAGAAGCTTATGTGGTCGAGCAACTGAAGCAGCTTGGACTGCAACCCGCCAGCACGAACGGCTATTACCAGGCGGTGAAATTGCAAACGCGGCAGATCGTCGAAAAAGATTCGAGCCTCGCTCTCATCCGCGATGGAAAAACTGAGCCACTCACTCTGGGCGAAGACGCATTCTTTGGCACACGAGTTGATCTTGCTCCCCAAGTGGAAGCCCCGCTGGTCTTCGTGGGCTGGGGCCTGACCGTTCCCGAACAGAACTACGACGACCTCGAGGGCCTCGATCTCAAGGGCAAGGTCGCAGTTCTGGTCAGTGGTTCACCCTCCAACCTCCCCGGAGCACTGGCGGCGCATTATCAGTCTTCCGCAGAACGATGGAAGGCGTTCCGCAAGGCTGGAGCGATCGGCATCATCGGAATCCCCAATCCTGCTTCCATGGATATTCCCTGGTCGCGCATGTCGCTCAACCGCGCGCACGTGAGCATGACGCTCGCCGACCCCAAGTTCAACGACACGGAGGGCGAAAAGCTTTCGGTCCTGTTTAATCCGGCCAAGGCCGAGGAACTGTTTGCCGCCTCGGGTCACAGCTTCCAGGAAATCGTTGAGGCGGCGAAAGAGCGCAAACAGCTCCCCCGCTTTCCGTTGGCGGTTTCGATCAAGGCCACTGCCAAACTCGAGAAGCAAGATGTGCAATCTGCCAATGTGATTGCCAAAGTGCCCGGCAACGATGCGGAACTAAAGAACGAATATGTAGTGCTATCGGCTCACATCGACCATATTGGAATCGGCGAGCCGGTAAACGGGGACCGCATCTACAACGGCGCTATGGATAACGCTTCTGGAAGCGCAGTGCTGCTCGACGTCGCAGCTTCCCTGAAAAAATCGGGAGAGAGGTTCAAGCGCTCGCTGCTGTTTGTGTTCGTGACTGGCGAAGAAAAGGGGCTGCTCGGATCACGCTACTTCACGGCGTATCCGACGGTTGATCGAGAAACCATGGTCGCGGACATCAACATTGATATGTTCCTGCCGATCGTTCCGCTGAAGCTGCTGACGGTTTGGGGGTTGGCGGAATCAGATCTCGGTGAGGATGCCCGTCAGGTCGCGGAGGCGCGTGGAATTCAGGTGCAATCTGACCCCGAGCCGGAGCGAAACGTGTTCATTCGCAGCGATCAGTACAATTTCATTCGACACGGAATTCCTGCGCTGATGATGGGGGTTGCGCCAGATCCCAACTCGCCCGAACAGAAGCAGCTTTTCAGAGACTGGCTCGCCCATCGCTATCATGCACCGTCGGATGATCTGGATCAACCCGTGGACTTCTCCTCTGCAGCGCAGTATGAGGAAGTGATTCGGGCGTTGATGATTTCTGTTGCCGACAGCCGGCAACGGCCACAGTGGAAGCCGGACAGCTTTTTCCGGCGGTATGCAGAAAGTCCGAGCCCGTATTGAGAGCAGGGAGAGGCTTGCGGCCCGGTCAACCGATCGAGATACCGAACATCGCCCGGCGCACGAAGTCACCATTCCCGGCTGCTCATGCTCTATAGCCACAGGACTGATCTGCCTGCGGCGGCTGCTAGGGACATTTCTCGGGGTCTGGAAGCTGCTGGTCATCCGCAGTCAGCGGTCGGCGACTACAGGATTGGCTGGCTTGGGTTCAGGCACCCCCGCGAACGCCGCCGATTTTCTCAGGGCCTTGTGGCTCACAACTCATGAGCACACTCGCGACGGCTGATATTCATTGACGGCGCGCCCCTATGGTGCAGACTGTCGAGGGTGGGAATCGACACGTCGCCGGCTACGCGGGCATGATCCGAGCTGCAACCGTTGTCTCGGCCCTAGGCCTACCCATCACAACTCTTTCACGACAAGCGTCACAGGTCATTCGCATCGCAAGGCAACCAAGGGATCGACGCGGGAAGCCCGGCGTGCCGGGATGTAGGCAGCCGCGACTGCCACCGCGAGCAGCAAGACGGAAACCGCGGCGTAGGTCAGAAAATCGGCAGGAGAGATGGCAAACAGAAGGCTAGACATGAACCGGGAAAGGAAGAGGCCACCCACAATTCCGAGCACGGCTCCGGCAAGAGCGAGTTTTATACCGTGGGTCAGAATATGCCGCAGGACCTGTGCGGGAGCCGCACCCAGGGCCATGCGAATGCCGATTTCCCGAGTCTGCCGAGAAACCAGGTAGGACATCAAGCCGTACACGCCAAGGAGAGCCAGAAAAAAACCGAAACCAGCGAAGATGCCGAGAAGAATTGTCTGCGAGCGAGGAGAAGCGTTGACCTCGGCGATGCGCTGATTGAGCATGGCGATCGCTGTGATGGGTTGATTTCGGTCCACGGACCAGATGCGCTCCTCGAGGACAGGAACCGAGGCCAGGAAATCACTGCTGGAGTGGACCACTAAGTACACACCAAAACATGCGTGGGGTCTGGAAAAAGGGAGCGTACACCTGGAATTGAGGGGAGTTCTGGGCATCGAGGTGGTTAGTTTCACGAACGTTGCCGGCGACACCGACGATTTCACCCCAGACGGGTTGACGGGAAGCGAAGTCGGTGGACAAACGCTTTCCCACGACGTCAACCGTGCCGAAATATTTTCTGGCCAGAGACTGGTTGATGATGAACACCGGGGCCTTCCCTTGGGCGTCGTCCGCGGTGAAGTCGCGACCGGTGAGGAGTGGAATGCCAAGCGTGCGGAAGAAGTCCGGAGCGACGCGATTGGCGAGGGCGGATTGCTGGGCGTGTTGTGGATCAGCCCAGGTAGCCTCGGTGGCGAAAGTGGTTTCGGCGACTTCGTTAGACATAGGGAAGACCAAGCCGGCGGAAGCAGACGTAACGCCGGGAGTGGAGCGAATCACCTCCAGGACCTGCTGAACATACGTGATGGCGGGTAGGGGAGAGGCAAAACGAAACTTGGGAAAGTCGAGACGGATGGTCAGGACATGGTCTGGGCGAAAACCGAGATCGAGGTGGAGGAGTTGGGTGAAGCTGCGAAGCGCGAGAGTAGCGCCGATCAGCAGGACGGCGGCGAGAGCGATCTCGCCAACGACCAGGAATTGGCGGAGAAAATCGGGTCTTTTGGATGAGCCGAGACTGGTCGTGTCCTGCTGGATGGCATCCTTGAGGCTGTCACGCGTGGTGACCAGGGCAGGAGCAAGAACCGAGAGCAGGACGGCGAACAGGGAGGTGCCCAGGGTGAACCAAGCAACCGAGGTGTCAACACGGATTTCGCCAAGGCGGGGAAGGTCGGGGGGGAGAACGGCGCGGAGGCCGTGAAGGGTCCAAGCGGCAGCGGCAAACGCGCAGGCGCCGCCCATCAGGGCAATCAGAAGCGCCTCGACGGTTAGCAGACGAAGGAGAGCCAAGCGCGAGGCCCCCAGGGCGGATCGAATGGAAAATTCGCGCCGCCGAGCCAACCCACGCCAGGAAGAGATTGCTGACATTGGCGCAGGCAATGAGAAGCACAAAGCCGACGGCAGCAAGGAGGATAACGAGAGGCGTGCGGGCGTCTCCGAGCAGGTACTGTCTGAGAGAGGTGGCGTGGATGCTCCAGCCCTTGTCGACAGCGGGATAAGAGGAGGCTAGGCGTGCGGAGATGGCGTCGAGCTCAGACTGGGCGCGAGTCAGGGAAGTGTGCGGCTGAAGACGCGCCAGAACGGAGTAGGCATGGTTGCTGCGATCGGCCAGCTGCTCCGAGGTGGGGATGAACGCAGTCCAAAGCCTCGAATCCGTATCGAAGCCGAGCGGAGGGAAGGCGGGCATGACCCCGATGACCGTGAAAGGCTGCGCGTCGAGAGTGATGGTTTGACCGATCGCAGTCGGATCCGCGCCGAATCTCTCGCGCCACAAGGATTCGCTCAGCACTGCGGATCGCGAGCCGGGTTGCATGTCCACAGAGGTGAAGGTTCGGCCGTACAGCGGGCGAGAACCGAGAAGGGGAAAGAAATCTTCCGACACGGCAGTGGATTCGAGACGCAGGGGCTTGCCAGTACCAGAAAGTTCCCGGGGTAAGTCCTCGGAAACGGCAATGGTGGCAAAAGAAGTGGCAGCCGCACGGAGATCGGCGATATCGGGGAGCGAGAGACCTAGATATGGAAAATCAAAAAACGTGCTGCGCTCGGAGATGTTGACAAGTTCGGAAGCGCGCGAGAAGGGGAGAGAGCGCAGAAGGACGGAGTTGACCACGGAGAAGATCGCGGTGTTGGCGCCGATGCCGAGAGCGAGAGTAAGGATGGCAACCAAGGTGAAGGCGGGGGCTTTATGGAGTTGGCGGAAAGCAAAGCGGCCCTCGGAGAAGAGCGAATCGAACCAATTCTGAACGGGCTTGTGCGCAACCATCCCCGAATTCTAACCTCACATGCCTCATCATTCCCACCTCTGTCTCAATGCCCGGTCACTCATGACGAAAACATAGAGCCCAGCACCAAACCTTGCCGCGCTGCACAGGGCGTGGTGGGGCGTGCCTACCAATTGCGCTCCAAGCACCCTCTTTGTCGCGGCTTGCGATCTGCTGCAATGCCGGGACGAGTAGGGAATTGATCTACATAGGTCTGATTCGTAGCGGCTGTGGTGTGGCGGAGAGATCTCACATTTGTTTTGCCGGTTGCCGACGGCCGGGCCTATCACTCGATCGATCGGCAGGCGCATACGCAAAGACGTTTCCTCCATTATGATGTACCGATCGAGCGGTGCGGGAACTTCAAAGTCATGGTTGTCAGGCTTTTGAGATTTTCGAGGTCAAGGGGTGTCTCGGCGCTGACGGCTGGGCGGTTGCTGCCTGGAGTGCTTTGGACGGGAATTCTGTGCGGTTTGTTTTCTCCATCCGCAGACGCCGCAGACCATCCTCTCGTTCACGGTCTCTGGGTTTGGAAGGGTCCGTCCGTCGTCGAAGCTCCTCGGGGCGCAGAGAGCTTGCGCGATTTCTGCCGATCCGCCGGCATCAACCAGGTCTATATTTCGGTTTCCCAACACGGCGATATGTCTGGGATCGAGAACTTTTCTCACCTCATTGATCTTCTCCATACGTCGAACATCCAAATCGAAGCCTTGCTTTCGAGCGAGGACGCTGACGAGCCGGGCCAGCACCGAGAGAAGCTTCTCGATCATGTGCGCCGCGTCGTGCAATTTAATCAGCGTCACCCGCAGGGTCGATTTGATGGAATTCACCTTGACCTCGAACCCCAGCAACGGGCGGAGAATAAAGGTGCGGGTAACCTCAGATTCCTGCCGGGTCTTGTCGACGCCTACCGGGCGGTCCGCGCCCTCGCCGAACCGGCCGGGCTCGCTGTCGACGCGGACATCCAAAACAAACTTCTCAAGGGCAATAGCGGTGAACGCGAACTGCTCTTGTCATCGTTGCCCCGGTTCACACTGATGCTCTATGAATTGAGCAGTCCAGATGATGGTGAAAGTATCGAACAAAAAACCGAAAAACTCCGGACGACGAGCCAGAAGTTCTTGGGCATGGCGTACGAGGATTTACGCGATAATCGCCTTGCAAGCATGGTGATCGGGCTGCGAACCCCGGATTATGGGAAATGGTTGCCCAAAATGCTTGATGCTTTGGACGAAGCCAACCGCGGAAACCCGCACTACGAGGGATGGGCGCGACATTCCTACAATGATTCTCTGCCGGATGATCCCCAGTAAGGGTTCTGCTCGAAAGCCGCTGCCGCTCGCTTGCTGCATATAGGCTCGCGCCCGGGGTCGAACAGGTCTTGACCTCGAGGGTTACGGTGTTCGAGCATGCGCCGAACTCGGAGCGGCATCGACCCAGGTACTTTCAATTGGCAAACTTCATGGGGCCGATCTTCTTAGATTGGCCGCGGTTGCGATTCCCTGGACAGGATTGTGTCCCGGTGTTCCCGAGCGCAGCCAGGGCCGGAATCATTTTATGCAACCCGGAAATCCGCTCGCCCCGCGCGACCGCAAAGCGTACAATCCACTGTCCGGATTCAAGGATCGATGTCGAGCCTGAAGATTCTTAATGCGATCGGCAACACTCCCTTGGTCGAACTTCGCCACGTATTGCCAGCCAAGTCCGCCCGGGTGCTAGCTAAACTGGAGTCTGCGAATCCGACCGGCAGCATGAAGGATCGCATGGCGAGAGCCATGATTGAGTGCGCCGCGGCGGACGGTCGGCTTTCTCCGCGAGGCACGGTTGTTGAATACACTGCCGGCACGACAGGCATCTCGCTGGCTTTCGTTTGTGCCGCACTGGGGTACCAGGCACACTTCGTCTTCTCCGACGCATTCAGTGACGAGAAACGCTACACGATGCGCGCCTACGGTGCCGAGATCACCGACGTGCCGAGCGACGGCAAGCGGATCACCGAGCAACTCATCAAGAAGATGATCAGTACCGCCGCGGAGATCAGTCGACGGCCAGGGCATTGGTGGTGCGACCAGTTGAACAATCGGGACGGCGAAGCCGGCTATTACCCGCTCGGCGAGGAAATCTGGCAGCAGTCTGGCCATCGCGTCGACGCCTTGGTGCACGCCGTAAGCACGGCGCATTCCATTCACGGTACGGCGCACGCGCTACGTGGCCACAACCCACACTTGCGCGTTGTCGCCGTGGAACCAGCCGAATCGGCGGTCCTGTCGGGCGGACCGTCCGGTTCTCACAAGATTGAGGGGATCGGCATCGGCTTTATTCCACCCTTGTGGAAACCCAAAGAGGTCGATGAGATCCTGGCAGTGACCACGGAAGATGCTAAGAGTATGGCCCGACGCCTGGCGCGGGAGGAAGCAATCTCCGCGGGAACTTCGACGGGTGCCAATGTGGTGGCGGCAATCCGTGTGGCCGCACGCCTCGGTACCGATGCTACGGTCGCCACGATTCTAGTCGACTCGGGTTTGCGCTACCTCAGCACAGACGTTTTCCGATCCTGATCAAGTGGAGATTTCTCTTATCCCCATCGTCTCGCACCCGTGTCGACCGATCCTTCTACAGAACATTTTGCCTACGGCGTTGCCGGAAACTAGTCGGCATCGCCGTGTTGGCGCTCGACCGACCATATGCTGGCTTGATCTTTTTCGAACGGGTACACGTGAACCATCCAGTTGAAGATGACGGGATGGAATGTTCCGCCTGCTGCGGTGCAGGCTTCCTCGGTGGTGATCGATCCCTTCAAGCCAAACTGCGGATGCGGCTTCAACAGCTCCGGTCGCCGATCGGCGGGCGGGGCGCAAAAGTTCACGTGTTCGTGCCATTGCGCGATGCTGAGGGGGATACGCTGGTTCAGTTGATCTTCGCTGAGGCGTTTAGGCGCAGTGTACATCACACCGACCAGCTTGTAGTCATCGCCATGCTTTTCATAAAGCAGAGACGTGGGATGCTCGGGATCGAAACTGAAAGCCGCTTGAAATGCATACGCATAGTTGGTGAAGTGGTACATCTTCTGGGGAATTTCGGGGTGAAAGATCTTATAGTCGTCGGCCAGCGCTATGTGGTAATCCATGTATTTCGCGCACGTCTGGCGCGCGGCTTCCACCACCCGCTGGGCTCGCTCGCGATCGCCGGGCTGTGCCGGACGGAGTGCGGTCATCTTCATGTGCGGCCCCAGGTCCATGTGGCCTTCCATGGACTGCATGGCGTGCATGCTGGCGCCAGGGCCACTGTCCTTGTCTGGATCTGCCATCGACATGCCTTCCATATTCGACATTTCGTGACCGGGCAGGTCTCTGCTAGGCACAGTCTGTTGGGCGCTGGGCCGGGTGTTGTTGCCGGTCGCCGGTTCCTGCCCCCATGCCACAGTGGCCAGCAGGGAAATCACAATCATGGTTAGAGGTGGCATGGTAAATCGCTCCTGTGAGTTTCGCCGGGACGCCGGTTTCTTCCGCTTCGCTCGCTAGCTGCAAATGACATGGTTCGCAGAAAGTTCTGCGGGCGGGTGTTAGCCATTGTCCGGCGATTGACTCTGCTGTTGCAACCGGAGGACAACGCAGCCAACTGACCAACGTAACCGCGGTGTCTCGCCCTAAGGCTAAAGAAGACTCAGAATCGCGTCGGGCCGACTGGCGTGGGAGCTTCTTGCCCTCTTGCCGATCACCGCTCGTGGGGTCACTTCTTCTCACCGTCTGAGGATGAGAACATCTCGATCCTGTGGTTTACGTTTTTGGATTCAAGCAAGGGCGCGCGGGCGGGAACTGCTCGTTCCCGAGCTTGTCGTAGAGGTGTAGTGTGAAGTTTTTGCGATGACGTCAGAAAAAACTCCGCCAGCACTGCACTCTGAGGCAGTTTGTATTGGCTGGCGCAGATTGAAACGTTCCATTTTGGCTGGTGCACGCATCCCACCGGATTTTCAGCCAGGCAAACCGGGCAAAGCGCGAAATCAGCGTCGACCAGCGCGGAAAAAGAAGGCTGAAGCGCCTGCCAGATCTGTCTACAAAGGCCATGCACGTCTGTCACTTTGGTCGCGAAACCCTTTTCGCTAGTATCTTCGAATGGGCTTGCAGTGCCTGATCCTAACCCGCGATCCCAACCTGCTCGGCCAGATCAAAGCAACCTTGCATGGACATCGGGCCTCGCTAGACCTGCGCCAGGATTCTGCGAGCGCCATCGAACTCGCCAGCCGCCGCCATTGGGACGGAATCGTCGTCGACTGCGATGACGTGGCTGGAGGCACGGAGGTAATCACCCAGGTAAGGAGTTGCCGTTCGAATAGGCAGACCCTGATCTTTGCGGTGATCAACGGCTCGACCACTGTGGACCAGGCCCTTGATTTAGGGGCCAACTTCGTAATCTGCAAGACGGCAGAGGAAGGTCGATTGCGCGGCGTTCTTGACGCCACCATTCCCAAGATGGAACGGGAACATCGGAGATATTTCCGATACGAAGTTGATTTGCCGATCCAGTTGCGGAACCATGACGGGCAAACTTTTTCTGCCAGGATGAAAAACGTGAGCGAGGGGGGACTGTGCATCAAGCTGGTGAGTCCCCGGAGATTCGAAGGACTCGTGACCGTGGAATTTGACGTTCCCGGCGCCGCCGCGGAGCATTTTCAGGCGAAGGCGGATGTCGTTTGGAGCGACTCTTCTGTCATGGGCTTGTGCTTCTTGTATACCGACAAAGACTCCGGGATTGTCCTTCAGACCTGGCTCAATTCACTGGAAGCGCAATCGCAGGTCCACGACTGCCTCAGCGCACCGAGTAGGTCCTAAACTTCCATTCCCTTGCTCGGCGACTGGCGGCCCACAGGCTCGGAAATCCCCTCTGCAGGTTCGACTCGGTAGCCAAGGGTCGGAGTGTCCGAAGGATTCGCGAAGAGCCGGTTCGTTTAGCCTTTTCGCATACGGTGGGGCCGCGTTGCTGATAGTGAACGCGCTTGTGCACAACGATCCAGATCAGCCGACAGAGGCGAGGCGCGATTCTGGCAGCTTGATAGAGAATCTGGCGCATCTGCTGTCGGTACCAGGTTAGAGGTTTGCTTTCGTCCACAGGTCGAGGCGCTGCAACGCCTTATTCAGATTCGCCAGCGAATTCGCCACGCTGAAACGCAAGTATCCTTCTCCGTAGTTTCCAAACGCCGTCCCCGACAAGCAGGCCACGCCCGCTTCCTCGAGCAAGGCATCCTCCAGCTGCTTCGATTTCCAGCCGGTTTTCATAACGTTGGGGAAGACGTAGAAGGCGCCTTTGGGCATGCGGCAGGAGAAGCCTTGGATGCGATTCAGCCCGGCAACAAACATGTCCCGCCTTCGCTGAAACTCCTGGCGCATATGATCTACCGAGGACTGATCGCCACGCAGCGCTTCCACCCCGGCAACTTGCGTAAAACTCGCCGTGCACGAATTAGAGTTGGTCATCAGCCGCGTAATGTGGGACGCCAAATCAGGCCGCATCACGCCATATCCCATTCGCCATCCAGTCATGGCATAGGTCTTCGAAAAACCATCCAGCAGAATCGTGCGATCCTTGAATCCTGCGACCGACATGATGGAGTAGTGTTCGCCCTCGAAAATCAGCCGGCTGTAGATCTCGTCGGACAGGATTAGAATGTTGCGGTCGCCGATCACCTGCGCAATGTCGCCAATCTCGCGCCGACTCAATACTCCGCCGGTGGGATTCTGCGGTGAATTCAGAATGATAAGTTTTGTGCGATCTGTGATCAGGCTTGCCAGTTCGTTGACGTCCAGCCCGAAATCCTTTTCCTCGCGCAGGCGAATCGGGATCGCCTTGCCGCCGAGGTACTGGATCATCGACTCGTAAATCGGGAAGCCGGGATTGGGATAGATGACCTCGTCCCCTCGATCGACCAAGGCAAGCAGCGTGAAGAAGATGATTGGCTTACCGCCAGGAACGACCACCACTTCGCTGCTGTCCACGGCAACATTACGCGAGCGGCTGACCTCCTCCGCAATGGCCTGTCGCAAATCCGGTAGCCCAGCCGACGGACCGTAATGCGTCCAGCCTTTGTGCAAAGCTTCGACTGCAGCGTCGATGATATTTCTTGGGGTGTCGAAGTCGGGCTCCCCAATTTCCAGGTGCACGACGTCTTTGCCCTGACGCTCGAGAACGCGTGCTTTGTTCAGTACTTCGAACGCGGTTTCGGTGCCAAGACGCGACATACGTTCTGAGAGACGGAGCTCGTGTTGAATGGCCTTTTCCATGGTCGCAGAGCCAGTCATTATAATCTCTCCTTACCTTCGGCGCTGCCGACCCGCGACCAAGCGACCAAGCTTGACCTTCCGCCGCACAGCCGGGGCACCGACCCAGGGTAGGGTCGTGCGCCAAGCTGCGGTCGCACCCCATGCTTGGGGAGTTGAGAGGGAGGAATCTCCAACTGAAAAAAGACCGAACACGAGCAACTTTCCGCCCTTCGGTGAAGACAGTCTGATCGGGAACATCCGTACTCGATTCAAGAAGCGCTCTCGTGCAGCTCAGTTGGGGCTTCGCCGGGCAAAGGCGTAGAAAGTCGGCACGCCAGCGAGAATGACCAGGCAACCCAAGGCCGAATTCCGGAGATTGTCGGTAAAGGTGTAATAGAGCAATAGGGCTGATGCCAGGACGAAGAGAAAGGGAACGATGGGGTATCCCCAGACACGATAGGGACGTTCGGCATCGGGTTCGCGTCGCCGGAAGACGAACACTGTGCTGGAGGCGATCATGTAGAAAAGCCACTCGGCGAAAATTGCCAGCGAAAAGAACTGGCGAAAACTGCCGCCGAGCAATAGCAGAATGATCGCCAGGGCTGCCTGAGCCAGGATGGCGGTGGAGGGCGTATGATGGCGCGGATGGATGTGCCCTAGGGCGGAGAAGAAGTATCGATCCCGGGCTAGCGCGAACGGAATTCGTGCCCCGCTCATGGTCGTGCCATTTAGGGTGACGAGCATGGAGACTGCCATCCCTGCCGAAACCATCGCTGCCCCGGCGCGGCCCCAAACTAGAGCAATCGCATCCGATGCGGCCCGGGGTGAGGCAGCGATGACTCTCGCCGGGAGGACGTACTGCACGGCAGCATTGACGAGCATGTAGAGGGCCGCAACCGTCGCCACGCCTGCAATCAGGGCAAGGGGAATCGTGCGTTCTGGCTGGCGAACCTCCTCCGAGACCATGTTCAGATCGTTCCATCCGTCGTAAGCCCAGAGGGCGGCTACCAAGGCTGCCATGAAGCCGGCTACGCCTCCTTTGGCCCCAGGGTAGTGCTCGCCAAAGTGGCCCCAAGTCCCCAGGGTGTAACTGAATCCGATGCAAACGATCGCGAGAATGATCGCGATTTTCAAGACCGTGAAGGCAAGCTGGAATTCTGCGGCTTTGCGAATGCCGATGTAATTCAGGAAGGAGATGAGCACGGTGGCGGCGATGGCCACCACCTGACCGTAACTAACGACGAAGGGATGGCGAAGAAGCGCAGCGGAGAAAAAACTGAAGAGGGAAAACGTCTCCAGGATACGAACCAAACCGGTGGTAATGGTGGCGATGGACGCTGGTTTAGCCAGCAGGAACCAGGTCCAGGCATAGAGGAATCCGGCCAATGGACCATAGGCATCGCGCACATAGACGTATTCCCCACCGGCCTGTGGTTTCATGGCACCGAGTTCTGCGTAGGTGAGAGCCCCGAAGAGGGACAGCAAACCTCCGGTCAACCACGCCAGATAAACTAGTTTGGCGGAGCCTACCGCTTGCATCATCTCGGCGGGTACCAGGAAGATACCACTGCCAATGATCGTGCCCACGACGACGGCGCCGGCTTGGGCCACGCCGAGTTCGCGCAGCAGACCAGGGTGGTCGGCGGTTTCGGTTTCGGCAGGCGTGATCATTTGGAGTGGCCAGTATAACGGCGTTTGGCGCAGGCGTGGTTAAGAATTGCCCGCTTCACCAAAGCGAGCCGCGGCTGCGTCGATTCCGAGTGCACCCGGCGCCGCGGGGACCCGGGACCGCTCGGCGTGCAGGGTGTGGAGAAAAGGACAGGTTTGGATTTGATTGTGCTCGGTGGCTGGGAGGCATTCGGCGGTTGAATTCTTCCTCCAGGTTCAAGCTGCGGTAATGGTAGATTGAAGGAGCCTATGTACGACATTGCTTCCTGGGCTCTCAATATAGGGGCGCTCCTTGGCGCGAGCTACGCGGACGTCCGCATTGGCGACGATCGCCAGCGCGCCCTTTCAACCAAGAACGGCAAACTCGGCAGCGCCTCCGACACCGAGTCACTGGGGATCGGAGTGCGCGTGATTGCCGATGGTGCGTGGGGATTCGCGGCATCGGAGGACCTGAACCGTGCGGCAGTAGAGGCCACCGCGGCGCAAGCCGTGCAAATCGCCAAAGCTTCTGCCCGCGTCAAGCAGCACGACGTCTACCTGGCACCGGAGAAACCCTCCACGGCCGAATGGACCACGCCCATTGTCATCGATCCGTTCGCGGTTTCAGTCGAGCAGAATCTTGCCCTGTTGATCGAGATCGATGCCGAACTACGCTCGGTGCGAGGAGTCACGCTGGCGGAAACCAACATGAACTTCCGCCGCGAACAGCAGTGGTTTGCATCCTCGGAAGGCTCGAAGATTCACCAAACAAAGTACACCTCGGGAGTTGGCTACGCCGCCTATGCATTTGCCGGAAGTGAGATTCAGAAGCGCTCCTATCCGACATCGTTTGGCGGACAGTGGCAAAACAAAGGTTATGAGCTGGTCGACGAGCTGAAACTGATAGAGAATGCCCGCCGCGTGGGAGAAGAGGCGGTCGCGCTGCTCAAAGCCGATCAGTGCCCCGAAGGGGTCTTCGACGTCATTCTGGATGGGTCGCAGCTCGCCTTGCAGATTCACGAATCGGTGGGACATCCGATCGAACTCGATCGCGTGCTGGGCATGGAAGCCAACTTCGCCGGCACGTCCTTCCTGACGTTAGACAAGTTGCGCAGCCTACGCTATGGAAGCGAGCTGGTGAATATCGTCGCCGATGCCCGCGAGGAGCATGGTCCGGGCCTGGGAACCTTTGCCTTCGATGAGGAAGGGGTAGCGGCGCAGAACACCCTGATCATTACGAACGGTTTGTTCACCGGGTATCTGAGCTCACGGGAGACGGCACCCATGATTCAAGCCGCGCGCTCCGGTGGCACTCTGCGGGCGGAAGCTTGGAACCGGCTACCGATTATCCGCATGACCAACGTCAGCATTTTGCCCGGGAAACAGCCCCTTACCCGCGAGCAGTTGATCGCCGGCACGGATTCGGGAGTTTACCTTGAAACCAACCGCTCCTGGTCGATTGACGACAAGCGTTACAACTTCCAGTTCGGCACCGAGATCGGATGGGAGATCAAGCGCGGCAAACGCACCCGCATGCTGAAGAATCCATCCTACTCAGGGATCACGACAGAATTCTGGAATTCGATGAATGCAATCTGCTCGCGCGAGGAATGGGTGCTGTGGGGCATTCCGCACTGCGGAAAAGGCCAGCCGCAGCAGGTGATGGGAACTGGCCATGGGGCTGCACCGGCGAGATTTCGGGGCGTGAAGGTTGGGTTAGCCTACCGCGGCAACGCGTAAAGGCCCACCAACCCAGGGGAGACAACACAGCCGAATGCTTATTCGAGACCAGAATGCTGAACTTGTCGAACGGATCCGCAAATATTCTGTTGCGGATGAAGTGGAAGTCATCGTCTACAACACTCGCAACGCGTTGACGCGGTTTGCAAACAATGTGATTCATCAGAATCTGGCGGAAGAGAATGTGGCCGTGTCGGTACGAACCGTGTTCGCCGGTCGCACTGCACGCGCCACCACCAACAAGATCGACGATGAAGGTTTGAAAAGAGTGGTGGAAGCTTCCGAGCGCCTGGCGAGGGTTCAGCATGCGGATCCCGATCTGCTGCCTATGTCTGACGCCGGCGAGGGCAGTCGCAGCGCGCGGATGATTCCCGGCCGTCACTTTGCGCGAACCGCAGCCTTAACGCCCGAACTGCGGGCCGAAATGGTCGGCCGCATCGTCGCCGTCGCAGAGAAGCATCGCCTCACGGCTGCCGGGATCGTCTCCAACTCGGAAACCGCGGAAGGGATCTTCAACTCCCGGGGGCTGTCGACTTGGCATACGCAAACGGCCGCGGAAATCTCGATCACCATGTTGGGAACGGATTCCTCCGGGTGGCAGAAGGCAAGCTCGCCCGACGTCGATACGCTCGACGCGGCGGCTTTGGCAGAGACCGCGGCGCGAAAAGCCGTCGAGGCGGCCCGACCGCGAGAAATCCCGGCAGGGAAATACACGGTGATTCTGGAGCCTGCCGCGGTCCTCGACCTAGTCGGGTTCATGTTTTATGACTTCGGCGGCCTGGCCATACTCGACCGGCGGTCTTTTCTCAATGACCGCGTAGGCACTCAACTCTTCGGCAAGAACATTAACATCTGGGACGACGTGGCCCATCCGCTCCAGTCCGGGTCTCCTTTTGACGGGGAGGGCATCGGCCGACAAAAACTGCATCTCGTCGACAACGGTGTGGTTCGGCGTCTGGTGTACGCACGGGGAACGGCCGCAAGGATGCAGCGCTCAGAAGTCAAAGATAAGGTTGGACCGATCGAACCGACGGGTCACGGTTTCCCACTTCCCAATGAGGTTGGCGAGGCTCCCATGAACATCGTCTTTGGTGCCACCAACAACCCCAAGACGGTGGATGAGATGGTAGCCTCGACCGAGCGAGGCATCCTGGCCACGCGCCTTTGGTACATCCGCGAAGTCGATCCTTACGAAAAGATAGTGACTGGCATGACCCGCGACGGGACTTTCTATGTGGAAGGTGGAACGATTCGTCACGGGCTGCGGAACTTCCGCTTTAACGAGAGCCTAATCCACCTGCTGTCGAACGTGGAGGCAATGGGAACTCCCGTGCGGGCCAGTGGTGAGGAATCCTTTGACATGGTGGTGCCGGCGATGCAGGTAGGGGATTTTAACTTTACCGAAGTAACGAAGTTCTAGGGCCAGCGTTTGGCAACGTTGCGGAATCAGGAGGCCCCGCCTTCGGCACTGGCCAGCGACGAATTCCTGCATTCTAAAACACTTCCTCCATTCCAATGCCTGTTGCATGCTTGCATCAAGCATAACCCATCGATGAGGTCGGTTCTGCCTTACCCATACCAGCCTCTGGCGTATTCGACCCTCGTTCCGTACCGCAATCGGCTCCGCTCTCGAAACAGCAGCCGTGGGATCCGCAGAGACAAATGGGGTTGATTGTGACTCCAAGGAGAGGATCGCGAGGCCGTGTGGGCTTTCACCCGGGCGGAGCCTGGGGACTAGGAATTTGTGCAAGGTCCTTCGGGCAGTTCTCGGGGTTCCTGTTACCGGAGGATCGCAATTCCGCCTGGCATTTCCCTGGAAATCGCGGTGTATGCACCCAATCCTCCGTACCCGCCGGCAGGAAGTCGCAGGGCAGTACTCAGCGACCGGTGAACGTTGGTGCCATTTCCCCGCAAGCTTATGGTTGCCAAGAGGTTACCTCTACTGGTTTCATGACTTCGGTAACTTTGCGGGTGTGGTGCGGGGGTGTAATCTGCGGGCGTAATGTCGAATACCGACTCATCCTCGGAGAAGGCGAAGTCGAGTCTTTATCCGTGGAAGGAAAACCCGTCATTGGCGGCGCAGGCAAGTGTGGGACCCGACGAGCCGCAAAAAAAGGAGCGGTATTCGGAGATGCAGAGTGCAGTGCGCTTTCCCATCAAACTGCCGATTTCAGTGAGATCGAAATCGGGAGAGAGCCGCACAGAAACCCAGAACATCTCCGCTAACGGCGTGTTATTTCAGGTCGTGGACACGGACATGCCAGTGGGTTCCGCAGTCGATTTCACGATTTCGTTGCCCGCGGAAGTGCTGGGAGCAGAGGTCGATGTACGGCTCGACTGCAAGGGTCGTGTGGTGCGCAATTTCGAGGAGGGCGGACGCCACGGAGTCGGTGTCGTGATTGACGAATACCGTTTTGACCGTCGCTAGCGCGCGAGGAAAACGATGGCAAGCAGCCCCATCAGGGCCGAAGAGAAACCGGAACCGCCAGAGTTGAATGAAGGCAACGGCCAGTTCATTCGTTTGATCGTGGCGGACACGCAGGCCATCTTTCGCGCTGGATTACGAAAAATCTTTGCCCTCGAAGATGATGTGCGCGTGGTCGGACAAGCCGAGACGTTGGGACAGGCCTTTTCTGCTGCCAAGAAATTCTCCGCCGATGTTATGTTGTTCGAAGCCGCGCTGGCTCCGAGTCCGACGGATGCCGTGTCTGACCTCCTGCGCCAGAATCCGGGGCTCCGCCTGGTCGTTGTGACCGCTGAGCCGGAAGAAGAACTCACGCTTGAGCTTTTCCGCCTGGGAGCCTATGCGATTGTGCCGCGGGAAGTCGAACCGGAACTTCTGATCGATTGCCTGCGCAAGGTTGCGAAGGGACAGCCTTGGCTTGATAGCCGGGGAATCCAGTGGGTGCTTGACGCCTATCGCAATCAGGCCACGCGCCCGGGGGCCGCTCGCACCAAAGTCCAGCTTACGCCCAAAGAATCGCTCATCGTGTCCTGTGTCACGCAGGGAATGAAGAACAAGGAAATTGCCCATCGTGTGGGCACCACCGAGCAGGTGGTCAAAAACTATCTGCGGAAGGTCTACGACAAGCTCGGCGTGGCCGATCGTCTTGAATTGGCCCTATACTGCCTCAACAACCGCGTCCTGGACGGGCCCCCGAAGCTGCCCCTGGAGCCCCAGCCGGCACCTGCCAACGGAACTGATGGCCAGGCTGTTCTAGCAAGTACGGACACTCCAGAAAAGATGTCGTGAAAGATCTCTTTGCACCCATTCGGCAAGGCGCGAGCCTAGGATCAATCTGAGCGTTTGAGTCGGTAACTTGGGCGATCCTTCGGTTCATCCTGATCCGTGACCAGCCAACGTCCGTGTTAAAGATCATGAGTAGGTTTCTCCCAGTTTTTCAGTCTGGTTGGAACTATTCTGGGAATTCGTCGCGGTTTTGCGTACCCGTGAGGCGTTCCTTATCCTCGGTCAGAATAGCGACTGCGATGGGCCCGGACCTGGAGAATCTCACAAGGTCCTGCCTCTGAATTGCGCGACTAGGCTCTTGTAGTAGTGCGAAGTGGTGGCTTGGCCGAGATTCTTGTTCTGCCTGTTGTTTGGCGACCCATTCCCGTGCCTGATCAAGAGAAACATTCAGGGCATGGAGCAAATCGGCTGCGAAGCACTTTTCTTCTCGCACCAGACCCAACAGCAAATGTTCGGTCCCGATATGCTCGTGAAAGGCGCTGTGCTTCCTCTGCGGCATAGTCCAGGACCCGCCTACATTCGTTGCTCAGGGGAAGGTCCACCGAAGCCGAGAGCTTATCGCGGATCGTGGCGTGTGCCTTGACCTGCTTGCGAATCGACTCTCCACTGAGGTGCACAGGAAGCGGTTGGCAAGAGTCTTGTTTTCTCTAACGAGCCCGAGCAACAGATGCTCCGTCCCAATATAAGGTGACCCGAACTCAATGGCTTCGTAGTGTGCGACAAAAAGATGACGCGTCTCGCTTTCTCCCTATACCGCTCAAACATCGCTCAATATTACACCGAAGGCGACAACCCTCAGAACAGATCTCGATCTTGGCACGTGCGGGCGACACAGGGAACCAGTTCCATGGTGGCATATTCTGCCCAGGGTTAAGGCTTCACGGATCGTCCCAGAATCCACGACTGCTGCAAGAAGAACCAGATCGGCCAGCAATACGTTGTTTCCATCCCATGGTCGGCGAACATCAGGGCGAATTCAACCTTAACCATGGCACGGATTGCTGCATCGCAGCCAGTTGGCTTGAGTCCCCGCTCCCTCATGCGGACAACCATCTCCTTGAGCTG
>DASPVV010000054.1:0-9365 GCA_035622175.1 Terriglobales bacterium
CTTTTAGGGCGGGGATGAAAGCGACCTCAGGTTGGCGTTCTTTGTTGTTCTATGTATCGCTTGAGAATGTCAAGGGGTGCTCCACCACATGATGCCGCAAAGTAGGATGGAGACCATAGGACACCTTTCCAGTAGCGTTTCCTAAGATCGGTTCGTTGTTGGCGCAGCCTTCGGCTGGAAACGCCTTTTAACGACCATGGGACCAATGTTCCGCCGCTCGTCGGCTGGCCCTGGCAAACCTTGCGCCTATCGATGAATCGCAACCACGATTAGAACCTCGAGAGCTTAGAGAGCTTCCAGCCCAACGGATGTATTTCTACGCCATGCAACGAGACAGCGTGCGGACGTTTACTTGCAGCCTCGCAGTCGGCTAGCTGCTAAGCTACAGTCAGACGCGGCGTGCGTTCGTCAGGAAGGAGAAGGACCCGATGGTTGCCTGCAGACTGATCCGACTTCTATGACGCGAAGAGAAGCTTTAGTCACGCTCGCAATTGCAGGTCTTGAATGCTCTATACTTCGGGCTCATGCTACTGGCGGCGGGAAGAAATACGTCGGCAACCCCGGGCTGGGCAAGTTCGGCAGTTTTTGAGTTGGCCTCAACTCTCGTTTGCTAGGGTCACGGTCGGGGCGCGTTCTTCAACTCCGGTGCGATCGCGTAAGCTTTCTCGAATTCCGCGCGTGATTCGACCTCATGTCCTTCTTGATGGAGAGCCAGCGCCAGATTATAGTGCGCTTCCGCGTAGCTCGGCTTGAGGCGTACCGCATCAACGAATTCCTCCTTCGCCTCCCGCAGGCTGCCCGCCTGCAGCAACACTAGGCCAAGATTGTTGTGGGCTTCCGCGAAATTTGGCTCACGACGCACAAGCTCACGGAAAACATTAGCGGCGCCAGCCATGTCATTTTTCTGGCTGAGGACCAAGCCGAATTGCACCCGCGCATCCGTGTAGTTTGGATTGAGACTGATGGCATCCTGCAGCTCGCGGGCGGCTTCGTCGAGATTCCCTGATTGCGCCAGCGCCAGGCCGAGATTGTAGTGCGCCTCCGCCAGATCGGGATCGGACATGACCGCTCGCTCGAACTCCTCCAAAGCGCGCGAGCGCTCGTTCCCGCGCCAGTAGAGCAGCCCCAGGCTCGTGTGGACCTGTGCGTAGTCCGGTTTCAGCTCGAGGGCTTTCTGGTAGGCTTCCTGGGCCCGCATGGCGTCGTTCTTGCGCGCCCAGGTGAGGCCCAAGTAGTAATAGCCGGTCGGCAGTTCGGGACCCTTCTCGATCGACTCTTGAAAAAACGCAAGAGCGTCCTCAAGTCTTTGCTGTTTCAGGGCGTCTACACCCTGAAGGATCAGCAATTTCGCCTGCGCCAAGCGCGTACGGAACTCACGCAGTTTGCCGATTTCGCTCAATTCCTTTTGTGCGGCGTCCAGGTTGCCCTGGGCACGCAAGGCGATACCTAGGTTGTAATGGGCATCTTCGAAATCAGGCTTCAGCTCAATGGCTTGCTGGAAGGCTGCGATGGCGCCAGCCAAGTCGCCGCCGGCTTTGAGTTCCTTGCCCAGATTAAGTTGTGCCTGGGGATCATGGGGATCGACGGCTACCGCTTTTCGGAATTGTGCGAGCGCGCCAGCATGATCGCCTTGGCGGCGCAAGGTTACCCCCAGCAGCATGTAGGCCTGGGCAAGCCGCGGATTCAGCTCTAGAGCGCGGCGAAAATCGGCCGTAGCGCGCGATAGATTACCCAGTTGTCCATCGGTCAGCCCCAGCTCGAAGTACAGCTCAGCCGAGGGCTTCGCCGCCAGCGCCCGCTGGAGTTCACTCTTGGCAGCCAAAGGAGCGTTCTGGTCCTGATAAACCCGCGCTAGCAGACGGTGCGCCGCGGCGTTACCTGGGTCGAGCCTTACGGCGATGCGCAGTTCCTGGAGCGCGGCCGGCTGGTCGCCTAGGTCGTACCGGGTGGCACCCAATCCGTAATGGGCGTCAGCCCAATTCGGTCTGAGGCGCAGTGCAGATTCGAACTCCTCCACCGCCTGCCTGGCGTCACCTTTATATTTCAGCGCGAGGGCTAAATTGTAATGCGTGGTGGCATCGTTCGGCTCGAGCTCCAAGGCCTTGCGATAGTTCGCGATGGCTTCGTCGAAGGATTTGTGGCGAGCAAGTTCGGTCGCGTCTCGGCGGTAGCTCTCAGCTGTTTGGGCAAAACAGGGGGTTGCAATCATGAACACCAGAGCCACCAGAACCATCATGATTACAGCCTAGCACGGTCACTTCCCAGCCGGTCGAGCTCTGGTCACTCGCGACCGTCGCAGGCGGGTTACCAAACGAACTTCGCACTAACCTGCCCGATGCGCATGGGGCGGGCGCTGGTGACGTCTGCGAAGCTCGAGTTGCTGATGTTGCCGGTCGGATTATAGAACTGCGCGTGGTTGAATATGTTGAAGAATTCACCGCGGATCTCGAAAGCCTTTTCTTCTTTGACCGGGATTGTCTTTTGCATCCCAAAATCGGTGTTGTTGATGCCGGGGCCGTGGAAGAACCGCCGATTCGCCGTGCCAAACGTTCCACACTCAGGGCTGGGTAGGCCGTCCGTGAAAGTACAAGAGGTCTGTGCGAATGCGCTCGGATTAAAGTAGGCATTGTTGGCGGAGGTGCGAGGGTTCAGGATGTGGATTGGCCCTACCAGATCTGGCATATCGGTGGAAGGACTGCCGACAAGGGAAGTGTCTCCCACACTCTGTTGCATCTGGATTGGGAAGCCGGTTGCGAAGCGAGTAATGCCCTGGACCTGCCAGCCTTGGGTTAGCCTCTTCGGCAGGCCGTGAAAGGCCTTTTCAAAGGGAAGGGCCCAAATGTAGCTGACCACGAAATTGTGATGAACGTCGGTTGTTGAAAGCCCGCGGCTCAGCTTCGCATCGGAGAAGTTGACGAGGTCGGCGAAGGCTGAAGCATCATCCAAACCTTTGGCGAAGGTATAAGCAGCCAGCAACGTCACATCGCCAGCTTTACGTTCCACCGTGACCTGCCCGGCATTATAAATCGAATTTGCTACCAGTCTCGTATACGTGTTGCCATAGCCGAAGCATAGGGTCTGCGCGGCGGGACAGTAATTCGGGTTTAGCAGCTTATCCCGAGTGCCGTAAACCACCGAGTTCCCTAGTTGGAAAGTGTCCTGCTCTCCAAAAGGTGCGCAGCCGGGCGTGTCCGCCGAAATATCGGTATAGCCCTCAGCTGACAGTTTCTCGCACAGCGCCGGATCCCCCGGGTTGGCTTCGCTCTGGGAGATAAGCCGGTGGCCCTCGGTTCCTACGTAGGCCAGTGTCAGCACGGTTGATTTGCTCAGCTGGCGTTGAATGGAGAAGTTGAAGTGCTCGGCGTAAGCAAGCTTGTTATGAATGTCGTATCCGGGGAAATAAGTCATCGGCTCGAAAACCGCAAAACTCAGCGTCTTATTTGCCGGACTGCCCGGAATCGGGAGGGTGAACGGGAAGCGTTGGCCCTCACCCTGGGTGGTTCCGTTCAGGCGATTGCGGAAAGGTTCCGCAAACGAAACCGGACCCGGACTGCTCCAGTACAAGCCAAACGGAGCATCCGCCACCTCGTAAAACAGGTTCAGATCTTCAATCGAAGTATAGTAGATGCCGTAGGCTGCGCGAATGCTGGTCTTCCCCCGCCCGCCAAAAATCTTTCCCAAAATTCCTTCGCTGAAGTCAGGGGAATAGGCGAGGCCGAGGCGTGGGCCGATGTTGTTGTATCTGGTCGGCGCGAGCGTCTTGGGAACGCCCGGGTCTCCGGGAAATACAAGACCCTTGGGGGCTTCCGGAAAGACCACTGACTGCTCTCCCGGAACCCAAGTCTGGATCTTACCCTGCGTGTCATACCAGGGCATGCTGACTTCCCAGCGCAGGCCGAGGTTCAATGTCAGGTTGGGCTTCACTTTCCAGCTGTCTTGCGCGTAAGCGCCGCCGTAGCGAGTGCGCGAATCGAGGCGCTGTAAGGCAGCCTGGGTGTAGCCGCCCTGCGCCGTCGGAGCTCCAAGCAGAAAGTCAGCGAAATCGACGCCCGTCACGCTGCCATCGAACACGAATGCGCCGTCCTGGCTGGCTAAGTTGCGTTCGTTGATTTGCAGATAGCGGAATTCTCCCCCGAACTTAAGCGTATGCTTGCCCGTCACCTTGGAAAGCCCGTCGGACACAGCGAAGGTGTTGTCGGGCTGAAAAGTGATCAGAGAAGGGGCGCCGATGTCGTAGCTGTTGAAGTAAACCTGCGGCACATACTCCGGATATCCGGGATAGGCGTCGGGGATAATCCCCAAGGTCCCGGGTCCGGTGACAAAACCGAGGGAGGAAAGCGGCACCTGTCCACCCTCCGGGTTATCCAAGTGGGTTGACGTGCGGAAGAAACTGAACCGCGCCTCGTTCACAGCCGTAGGTCCGAGAGTCTTGGTGTCGCTGATCACAAACTCTTGCGCCCGCGTTGGCGTCTCCGCGGGAAAGCCTGGCACGCTCGATCCGCCGCTCGGCAGGATACTGTACACCGTCGAATCGTCGTAGTGGTAATAGAATGACCAGCTCCCGGTCTTGCGGTTGTTGAAGTCGACTCGCTCTCCAATCTTGTTGTCGTGGATCCAATTCTTTTGACTGTTGTTCGAGTAAGTCCCGGCAGCAGGGTCAACATTAGGCGCCGGAATATAGGCGAAGAGCCCTTTGGCCGGGGGTGCCCAAGCCTTTTGCGGGATCACGCCTCCGGGAAAAACACACTGCGAGGTAGAGGCACATCCAGGAAAACTGTACGGTTCCCCGTTCGACACTGGGTACCCCAACCTGGTTGAAAGTTCCGTCGGCCAGCCACACGCCGGACAAGTTCCGCCGGCAATACCATCAACTGTGCCGGTCAGGACTGACGGATCAAAGATGCCCTGACGCTCGAGGGCGGTCGGCAGGTACACAATACCGGTCTCGGCGCCCTGCACTTGCCTGGTTCCTTGATAATCCGTGAACCAGAACAGCTTGTTTTTCCAGAAGGGTCCTCCCCCGGTACCGCCGAACTGGTGGCGGCGCAGTTCAGACTTGCTGGTGTTGAAGTAACTGACGGCATCCATCGTGTCGTTTCGCACGAACTCGAATAGATCGCCGTGGAAGCTGTTGGTCCCCCCTTTGGTGATCGCGTTCATCACCGCCCCGCTGAACTTTCCGTACTCGGCGTCAAAGCTGTTGGTGATGAGACGAAACTCCTCGACGGAATCAAGAGTCGGGACTAGGCCTGCGCCTTCATTGCGGCCCTCGCTGACATCGCCTCCGTTCACCAGGAAGGCGTTTGCGGTTTCGCGTTGGCCATTCACCGAGACATTGCCTGCATTGGTTATGTAACCCGAGACCGGCCGGTCGCCACCGATTGTCTGTGAGCCATCCGGCGCCACGCCCGCTTGCAGGCCGAGCAGGTCAAGGTAGCTGCGGCCGTTCAGCGGCAGAGCCAGCATCTTCTTCGAATCGATGACATCGCCAAGCTGCGTGCTTTCCGTCTCCACGTGCGCGACGTCCGCGGCAACGGTCACCTCCTCCGCCACTGTACCGACTTGGAGCGTGATATCAATGCGGAGTTCATCGTTCACTTGCAGGGTGATGTCCGTCGCCGCATAAGGACGGAAACCAGGCGAAGTCGCATTGATCGTGTAGTTCCCTGGCGGCAAGGCGAGGAAGTGGTAGGAGCCGTCACCCGCCGAAACGACTTCCTGGCTGAGATTTGTTTGCACGTTTGTGACTTTAACCTTAGCGCCCGTAATCACTGCCTGAGCGCGATCACGAATCACGCCCCGGATCGAACCGGTCACGTCCGCGAGCGCTAGGTTTGCGCCAGAAAGGAATACCACCGAAACGATGAAACACCTGAAGTGCCGATCCTTGACATTCACACGACACCTCCCCCCCAGACAGTGCGCGTACAATGCCATAAAGCTTTGGGAAGAATCAAGAAGAATCAACAGGAATGTAACCGACAACGGCACGTGCCGGATACGCGCCTCACTCATCTCCAGGCTGGCTTAAATGCCCCTGGTTCTATCGTGCCAAGCACTCATCCCTGAGAATCCGCTGGCGCTGGTTGGCCCACCCATCGAGTGACTCTACGACGACTTACTCGTAACGCAAAGCCAGGAGCGGATCGATCCGGGCCGCGCGCCGCGCCGGAATGTAGCTGGCCAACGCTCCGACAGCAACGAGCACAAGAGAAACTAGCGCCAGCGTGACCGGGTCGTAGGGGGGCACGTTAAACAGCAGATGCGTGATCAGGCGAGCAGTCACGACAGCGCAAGGTACGCCAGCCGCAATGCCAATCAGTGTAAGCGCCAGCGTCTCGCGCAAGATCATGCTAAGAACCGAACCGGGCGGCGCGCCCAGCGCCATACGAATCCCCAGTTCACGTGTCCGGCGAGAAACGGAATAAGAGATCACTCCAAAGATCCCCACCGCTGCGAGCATCAATGCAATCGCGCCAAACAATCCAAGGAGCAACGTGCGAAAGCGGGGCTGTGCCATAGAGGCGTTCAGGACATCGGCGAGCGGCGCGATATCTGTTACCGGAAGATTCTTATCGATGCTGTGGGTTACGCTGCGAATTGCGCTGACCACGGCCGAAGCGCTGAGCGTGCTCTTGACGACCACTTCGCCTCCGTAGAGAGGCGCTTGGGAGAATGGGACATACAACATGGGCCCTGGTTTTTCGCCCAGTGAAACATCATGTATGTCCCCCACGATGCCGACAATTGCGCGCGACACAATGCCGTTGGCAGGAAAGCCGAACGTGAGATGCCTGCCCAGCGGGTCCTCGTTCGGAAAATACCGTTTGGCCAGTGCCTCACTGATCAGCGCCACGGGTACCGAGGAAGAGGAATCCGATTCATTGAACAAACGGCCACGAAGCAGTGGGATTCCCATGACGGAGAAATAGTTCGGGCTGGCCGGAACGTAATTCGCGGTGTCGGCCGTTCCCGCCTGCGGTGGTGGATTGCCGACAATCTGAAAGGACAGGCTGACGCAGCAATCCACCATGGGCAACGGGCCAGCGATAGCCGAGTCCTGCATGCCGGGCAGGGCCTGCAGGCGTGTCACTAGCTCGTCTGAAAAAGCGCCCCACTGTTTCGGCGTTGAGTATTGAAATTGCGGCAGGGAAACCATTGCCTTCACCACGTGATTCGGTTCGAAGCCCGGATTCACCGAGGTGAGTTCGGCAAAGCTGCGCATCAGCAATCCCGCTCCGGTAAGAAGAACCATGGCTAAGGCAATTTCCCCAGCCGCCAAAAAACTGCGGGCACGACGCGGCCCTGCAGACTCTCCCGCGCGAGCCCCTTCGCCGAGCTCCTTATGCGGATCAGACCCCGCCGCAAAAAGCACGGGGGCGAGTCCGAACACGAGGCTGGTGGCTAGGGAAAGCGCGAGAGCAAAGACAAGGACCCACCCATCCACGCGAATCGAGTGATACTTCGGCAGGCTGGAAGGCAGGAGCGGAACGAGTGTGGCTACCCCCCAATAGGCCACGAGTGTTCCGATAAGGCCGCCCAGCACCCCAAGGAGGGCGCACTCCGTGAGCAGTTGGCGCGCGATGCGCCCCTTGCCAGCGCCCAACGCAATGCGCAGAGCGATCTCCTTCGAGCGCGATGTCGCGCGGCTCAAAAGCAGATTCGCGACGTTCGCGCAGGCAATCAAGAGCACCAGGCCGACAGCCCCGAGCAGCAGGAGCAGTGGCAATTTCACGTCGCCTGTGATGGTTTGCTGCAACGGCTCGATTCTGAGCGCCCATCCCTTCTCCGCCGGAAATTCCTTGGCCAGCCATGCACCGATCGTGTCCAATTCCGTCTGTACTTGAGCGGAGGAAAGGCCAGGGCGCACTCGCGCAATCACCGGCATCCAGTGCTCCTGCGGTGGCCGGGTCATCCAAACGCTAAACAGCGGGTCCTGAGCAAGTGGTATCCAAACCTGGCTTGCCTTATTGAGGAAGGGCGTGTGAAAGCCCGCAGGCATCACGCCAATGACGGTGTACGGGCGCATGTCGAGGGCAATCGAGCGGCCCACGATCCCCCGGTCGGCTGCAAATCGGCTGCGCCACAAATTCTCGCTGAGGACCACGACAGGGGCAGCTCCGCGCTGGCCGTCTTCGGGGACGAATACGCGGCCGAGCAGCGGATCCGCCGCAAGCACCGAAAAGAACTGGGACGTCACTACCACGGTGCTCACCTCGGAGGGCTCTCCGTAACCCGTAAGCACCAGAGCGTGGCCGGCCAAGCCCGCGGCCGCGCTGAACATGCGATGGTCATCCTGCAGTTCCGTGAAGGTGGGATAGGACATCCCCAGCCCCGAGATTCCCGCCCCCGGCTTAGCTTCGGACACAAAGATCAGCTGACCTGGATTTGCGTAGGGTAAGGGCCGAAGCAAGACCGCATTGACAACGCTGAAAATGGAGGTGTTGGCTCCAATGCCGAGGGCGAGCGTCAGCACCGCAACCGCAGTAAAGCCGGGTGATTTGCGCAGAGTGCGGGTAGCGAAATGCAAATCTTGCCACCCGGTCTCGACCCAGGATTCCCAAGCAGCAGAGCGCACCAGTTCCTTCGTGACTTCGGGGTTTCCGTGCTCCCAGCGCACCCTGCGAGCGGCCTCCTCACGGCTCATCCCCTGCTTCATCTTTTCCGCCACTGCCATTTCCAGATAGGCGCCCAACTCTTCGTCCAATTCGCGGTAGACCTGCTCCTTGCGGAAAAGAGACCGAACCCCGCTTGCGACATCTCGCAACAAGGACATAGCTTACCCCTACGATGCCTCTAAGATTCTGGCGATCGCCGCCACTTGCCTGCCCCATTCTCGCGTTTCGTTATTCAGTCTCTTTCGTCCCTTCTGCGTCAGAGCGTAGTACTTCGCTCGCCTGTTGTTCTCGGTCGGCTTCCATTCGCCCTCGATGAACCCAGACCTCTCTAATCGTCGAATTGCGAGAAAGAACGAGCCCGCATTGAGGCGGAAGACACCCTTGCTCATCTGTTCGATTCGGACGGAAATCCCATATCCATGCATGGGTTCCAGGGCCAACGTCTTTAGGATGAGCATATCCAGAGTGCCCTGGACGAGATCACTCGGCGTATCCGGCATAAACGCCCTCTCTTCCTCCTGGCATCCAAGTGGAGCATACGCCTCTCATTCTGGTTGTCAAGAGGAGAGTGTGAAGAGACAAGCAAACAGCCGTACCCGGGGCGCGAACTCTGGAGATACAATCAAAGCACTGGCGGGGAGGGATCACTTTACGGTCGACATGGTCCCGAACTTTGCCTACGCCCGTACCCTGCTCGGACGGGCCCTATGCAGAAAACGATGCAGCCTCAGGCGTTAGAGCACTTCA
>DASPVV010000055.1:0-9538 GCA_035622175.1 Terriglobales bacterium
CGCCGTACCTGCGATGTCGAGGTGAATCCAGGGTGTGTCCTCGGCAAACTCGCGCAGAAACATGGCTGCGGTCACCGCCCCGCCCCAGCGTCCGCCGGTGTTCATGATGTCGGCGATGTTCGACCGAATGCTTTCTTTGTATTCGTCGTCGAGCGGCAAACGCCAGAACTTCTCCCCCGAGTTGTTCAAGGCCTGGCTGAAACGCTCATAGAATTTGTCATCGTTCGAAAAAACTCCGGCATTCACATATCCCAGTGCGACCACGACCGCACCCGTCAGGGTCGCGGCATCCACCAGGTGGGTACATCCGAGCTGGCGTGCGTAGTGCAAACCATCCGCCAGCACCAGGCGACCTTCGGCATCCGTGTTGATGATTTCAATCGACTTGCCGGACATGGCAATTTGAATATCACCCGGCTTCTGCGCCTTGCCCGACGGCATGTTCTCGGTAGCGCAAATGACGGCAATGACCTTTAGCGCGGGCTTGAGCAGAGCGATGGCCCGCATCGCGCCCACCATAGCGGCGCCACCCGCCATGTCATATTTCATCTTCTCCATGCCGTCCGCAGGTTTGATCGAGATGCCTCCGGTATCGAAGGTGATTCCCTTCCCCACCAGGCCGAGCACCGGACTGGCGGAAGCATTGCTTGGTTCGTAGCGCAAGACCACCAGTGCGGGCGGCTCGTCGGAGCCTTGTGCCACCCCCCAAAAAGCGCCCATCTTGAGTTCTTTGATCTTGTCGGCCCCATAGATCTCGTATTTCAGCCCGACTTCCTCCGCCATCTTGCGGGCTCGCTCCGCTAGGATCGTAGGAGTCATGCGATTGCTCGGCTCGTTCACCAGCTCTCGAGTGAAATTCTGAGACTCACCGATGATCTGGGCCTCTGCGATGGCGCGTCGCAAGTGATCCTGATTCCCGTGGGCGACAACGGTAAGGGCCTCGAGCGTTTGATCCTTGCGATCACTCTTGTAGGTGTCGGGGTCGAAGTCACCCACGAAGGCTCCCTCGACGATCGCCTTAACCGCATGCACGCCATCGATGCCGGTGTCAGGCACGGCAAATGCGAAGCTCTCAATCCCTTTGGGCTTGAGGAAGCGGGCCGCCGTGCCCGCCAATTTGCGCAGTACGGGAGAGCTAAAACTCTCCGCCTTGCCCCCACCAACCAAAAGCAGCCGCTTGGCTTTGAGCCTTGCCGGGTGATGCAGCAGGGCGGTTTCGAAAACTTTTCCGGACACTTCACCACTGGCGATCAGGTCTGAAGCCGCCTCGCGCACCGCCGGGTCGCTGGTCTCGACACTCACTGGGTTCTGATCTTTATCTTTAGCCCCTTGCGTTCGATCCAGGACCACCACCGCCAGACATTCAGTTTCAGTTTCTGCAACCGGAGATCGAGAAAGTGTGATCTTCATAAGGTCGATGGTATGAATCGCAGACGATTCAGTATCGCTGCCGCCGCAGGAAAGCGCAAGACTCGGGCTCTCCGATGGGGACATTTCTAATAAGTCTTGACAGACTCGGGCTCTCCGATCGAGCGGATCGGATGGAAGCAAGCAATCAGATCGTGAACGTGAACCCGGTCTCTCAGAAGCGGGCGGATAAGTTCGGAACGAAATCCGCGGGAACGACCGCTAGGCACCAACCAGCTAGACTCGTCTGCGACCTTTTACGATCGCCTCCCTCGCCTCGCGATCGGCAGTTCGGCGCCGTTCGGTTTCTCTCTTATCCCAGAGTTGCTTGCCCTTGGCGAGGGCCAGCTCTAGCTTCACCCGACCGTTCTTGAAGTACATCCTCGTAGGTATGAGGGTCAGCCCGCGCGCCTGGGTTTGGCCGATCAGCTTACGGATTTCCTCTCTGTGCAAGAGCAACTTGCGGGTCCGCAGCGGAGCGTGATTGAAGATGTTACCGTGCTCATAGGGCCCAATGTGGCAGTTCAGGAGCCATAGCTCGCCATCCTTAATCAATCCGTAGGCATCCTTCAAGTTCACCCTTCCAGCGCGTATTGACTTGACCTCGGTTCCCGTCAAGGCCACCCCGGTCTCAAATTTTTCGAGCAAGAAATAGTTATGCGCAGCGATCCTATTGGTAGCGGCATCTCTGTGGCCGGCCGCGACGGGGTCGCGGCGCGGATTATTGTCAGGTTTAGGCCGGTTTGGTTGGGTAGTCCGCTGTGGCATGGAGTGCTCTTAGCTTATCGCATACCGCCAGCCGATCCTAAGGCTTCCAGGAATCACGGTGGGTGAGTGGCTGCCCCAGAGCCGGGCTGCGTTTCTGCCGCAAAGCTGTCTGAGCTAGGGCGGAAGGCGGGGATCTCGAAGGACAATGACCGAGGGGTTAACTATAACCAGAACAGATACTTGGCACGATCTGAGGCGATGCTATAATTTTTGCATTCACCTCTTAGCTGCGCCAGCAAAGGTTTCGTAGAAGGTGCCTTAGGAGTGAGGAAAAAGCTTTCTAGAGTCAGCCACGATCGGCTAGGACGGACCGCTTGTAGCTGCGGCTGCGAGTGGACAGGTGGCTCCGCGAAGCCCGTTCATCATGGCCCTGCCGAAAAGAGTGGAGGGCAGCGAAAGAGGAAAGCCTGCAAATGTTGAGATTCCCCTACAGGAGACATTCCGGCAGCCAGGATTTGCTTTGCCGATGCCGAATCACCGGTTTATCAAAGACCAGGGTAATGACCGCCTCCGGGCGACGGTAGCATAGCAGGAACTTGGAACATGAAAGCTCTCGTCCAAAGGACGTCTATCTTACTAATAATATTGGGGATCATTCCTCCGCTCGCTGCCGCGGATAAGGCCAAGACTCTCTACCATCGAGGCCGTGAGGCCGAGGCTAAGCAGAACTACGAGCAGGCTTACGAGTGCTACAAGCAGGCCTACGATCTCAAACCTAGCAATCTGAGCTATCGGACTTCGTATGAGCGCCTGCGCTTCCTTGCCGGAGCCTCGCATGTGCATCGAGGACAGTTGCTGCGTGAGGCAGGCCAATTGGATGCCGCTTCGGCGGAGTTTGAAAAAGCGGTGGAGACTGATCCCTCAAGCGCCATCGCCAAGCAGGAGCTGCAGCATACCCAGCAAATGATCGAGGCAGCCAAGACCTCTCCGAAGGCAGCCGCAACCCCTGCCCCTAATTTTCTCGAAAAGCGCATCCAGGAAGCGGGCGGGCCGGTCGAGTTGACTCCCATTTCGAATGTTCCCATCAACCTCAAGATCAGCGGAGAAGACAGCAAAGTCGTTTATGAAACGGTAGGCAAACTGGCGGGAATCAATGTATTGTTCGACCCGGACTACACTTCGCGCCGCATCAAAATCGAGCTCAACAACGTGTCGCTCGAGGAGGCGCTCCAGATTATTGCGGTCGAAACCAAGACTTTCTGGCGGCCCGTGACCCCCAATACCATTTTCATCGCCACCGACAATCCCGCCAAGCGCAAGGATCTTGAGCAGGTTGTCATCAAGACTTTCTACTTGTCCAACCTCTCACAGCCGCAGGAACTGCAAGATGTCACCAATACCCTGCGGCAGATTCTGGAGATCCAACGGGTCCAGGCTCTGCCTTCCGAGGGAGCCATTGTGGTGCGGGCAGAGCCCGACAAGATGGCCCTCGCTCAGAAGCTGGTAAGCGATCTCGACAAGTCCAAAGCGGAGGTGATGGTGGACGTCGCGGTGATGCAAATCAGCCGGGACAAATCACGCACCCTGGGCATCAATCCTCCCACCAGCGCCACCGTCCAACTGCAGCCGAACGTCACTTCAACCACGACTCCGACGACCGGCTCCCCCAGCGTATTGCCCTCGACAAGCACCACCACGCCCAATGGCATTAATCTGAACACCCTGGGCAATCTGAATGCCACCGATTTTACGGTCACGATCTCCCCAGCCACTGCGACCGCGTTGTTCACGGACAGCGACACCAAACTCATTCAAAAGCCGCAGATTCGAGCGATTGAGGGTCAGAAGGCCAGCCTTAAGATCGGCCAACGGGTGCCGGTGGCGACCGGATCCTTCCAGCCCGGAATCGGCGGCGTCGGGATCAACCCCCTAGTCAACACCCAGTTCCAGTATCTCGACGTCGGGGTGAACATTGATCTCACGCCAAAAGTCCATGCCAACGGTGACGTCACCTTGAAGATCACGATGGAAGTCTCCGAAGTCGATGGCACCTCCAACATCGGTGGCATCACGCAGCCGATCATCGGGCAGAGAAAGATCGAGCATGAGGTTCGTTTGCGAGAAGGCGAAGTTAACCTGCTCGGCGGAATGATGGAAGATCAGCAGACTCGATCCTTGACCGGGTATCCCCTTCTCTCGCAGATCCCTATCTTGCGGTACCTGTTTGGCCAAACCACTACCGATCATAGCGAGACCGAGACGGTATTTGCGCTGATTCCGCACGTCGTGCGCAAGCAAGACATCACCGATCTCAATCAGGAGGCTCTGGATGCCGGGACGGGCAGCGCGATTTCCCTTCGCCGCGTGAGCCACCCCGCCCCGACTGCGTCGCCAGCCGTTCCCAATCCGTCCTCGCAGCGGCCATCCCAGCAATCCGCGCTTCCGACCACGACCAGTTTTGCATTCGATCCCGCCACCATCGTCCAGCCGCAGGGTTCGACCTTCGCCGTGAATGTCATGCTCCACGGTGCGCAGAACGCTTACTCGGTTCCCTTCCAAGTGAATTACGATCCAAAAACGTTGCAGGTGGTGAATGTCTCGAACGGGACGCTGTTATCCCAGGATGGTCAAGCGGTAGCGCTCGTCAAGCGCGATGACGACACGACTGGAACTCTGCAAGTTACCGCCACCCGCCCGCCGGGAGCGATCGGTGTCTCCGGACAAGGGACGGTGGCCACTTTGACCTTCATGGCAAAGGCTGCTGGACAGTCCACCCTGACCATCTCGAAAGGAGGTATGCGCGACCCGAGCATGCAACCCTCGGTGGTGGCGGGAGCCTCGGCCAGCGTCACCATCCATTAAGGTGCGCAGTGCCTGCCTTGGTCTGCAAGGAATGCTCAATCCCGGCGTTCCTCCGATAGAAGATCTCTTATGCGATTCGCCGTCCAGGAGAACCGTTCGCTATCCCAACACGGCTTCACTTTAGTCGAGCTGATTGTAGCCACCACCATTCTGATGCTTTTGACCACGCTCGCTATTCCCTTAGCCCGTGTGACCATCAAGCGCGAAAAAGAACGGGAATTGCGCCAGGACTTGTGGGCAATGCGCGACGCTATCGATCGCTATAAGGATGCGGCCGAGCGGGGGGCGTTTCAAACCAAGCTCGGAAGCGAGGGGTACCCCCCTGACTTGGACACGCTCGTAAAAGGTGTGGACGTGCAAGGCAAGAAGCTGAAGTTCCTTCGCCGGATTCCGATTGATCCCATGACGAATTCGACCGATTGGGGCATGCGCTCCATGCAGGACGATCCCAGTTCAGATTCCTGGGGAGGGCAAGACGTCTTCGACGTATTCACCAAGTCTCAGGGCACGGCGCTGGACGGAACCCAGTACAAGGATTGGTAATGGCAAGACTCGGCAACAACCGGAGCCGTGGCTTCACCCTGATCGAAATGATGATTGTCATCAGCATCATCTTGATTTTGGTTTCGGTGGCACTGCCGGCTTACAATCAATCGATCGTGCGCGCCAGAGAGTCGGTGCTAAAACAGAATCTTTTCACCTTGCGCTCGGTGATCTCGCAATACACGTTGGACAAACAGAAAGCTCCTCAGGCCCTCGACGACCTCGTCTCCGCCGGCTATCTAAAGCAAATCCCGATCGATCCGACCACCGGAAAGAGTGATACCTGGGTACCCGACGAGGAACAAGACACGATCATGTCGCTCGACCAACAGCAAGACGAAGGCGGAATCATAGACGTGCACAGTGGCTCGTCAGCCGTTGGCAGTGACGGCACTCCCTACAACACGTGGTGAGCAGGGAAGTTTATGTTGGTTGGCAAGCGGACGCAATCGGGAAGCCAGCAGGTTTGAACCCTCCAGCTGAAAGCACTACCATGGAGGTATGCCCGTCGAAACCGAATTTACACCCTCCACCTACGTGCCGATTCGCGCCCCCCGCGGGGCGTTGATTTCCTGCAAGGGCTGGCAGCAAGAAGCGGCCAAGCGCATGCTGATGAACAACCTCGATGAGGAGGTCGGGGAGCGGCCGCGCGATCTCGTGGTTTACGGTGGAACCGGTCGCGCCGCGCGCAGCTGGGAGGCATATCACGCAATCGTTCGTTCGCTCGAGAGCCTCGAGAACGACGAGACCCTTCTGGTGCAATCGGGGAAGCCGGTCGGGATCTTCCAAACGCACGCGCATGCGCCCCGCGTGCTGATCGCCAACTCCAATCTCGTCGGACACTGGTCGAATTGGCAGCAGTTCAACGAGCTGGAGCGCGCCGGATTGATGATGTACGGCCAGATGACGGCAGGTTCTTGGATCTACATCGGCTCGCAAGGAATTATCGAGGGCACCTACGAGACGTTTTGTGCCGCCGGCGAGAAGCATTTCGCCGGTGATCTCAGTGGCAAGCTGATCGTGAGCGGTGGCATGGGTGGCATGGGCGGCGCCCAGCCGCTGGCCGCGACCATGGCTGGCGCTGCCTTTCTGGGCATCGACGTTGATCCTGAGCGCATTAAGAAACGCCTTAAAACAGGCTACTGCGACTTCATGGTCACGACCCTCGACGAGGCATTGCGGATCCTCAAGAACGCAGTTCGCAAGAAAGAGAACATCTCCGTAGGTCTGGTGGGAAACTGTGCCGACATAATTCCCGAACTTGCCGCCCGCGGGGTGGTTCCCGACCTGCTGACCGATCAGACATCGGCCCACGATCCGCTGAACGGCTACGTTCCCAACGAGATGACGCTCGATGCGGCCTTGGCGCTACGCCAACGCGATCCGGAAGCCTACCAGCAGCGTTCTCTCGATGCCATCGCCAAGCACGTCGAAGCCATGCTTCAGCTGCAAAGGATGGGATCGGTCACGTTCGACTACGGAAATAACCTTCGCACCTTCGCCTTTCAGCGAGGCGTAAAGAATGCATACGACTTCCCAGGATTTGTGCCGGCTTATATTCGTCCACTATTCTGCGAAGGCCGCGGCCCGTTTCGCTGGGTGGCATTGTCAGGCGAGAGCTCGGACATTCAGGTTACGGACGACCTTGTGTTGCAGCTATTTCCGGACAATCGAATTCTTCGCCGCTGGATTGATCTGGCTCGTAAGCGCATCCGGTTTCAGGGCCTACCGGCGCGGATCTGCTGGTTGGGATATGGCGAGCGCGCGGCATTCGGCTTAGCCATCAACGATCTGGTCAAGCGGAGCAAAATCAAAGCGCCCATCGTCATGGGCCGCGACCACCTCGATTGCGGTTCGGTTGCATCTCCCTTTCGCGAAACCGAAGGTATGAAGGACGGCAGCGATGCCGTGGCCGATTGGCCGTTGCTGAATGCATTGCTGAACACTGCTGCGGGAGCCTCTTGGGTATCCGTCCACAACGGCGGTGGGGTAGGGATTGGGTATTCCCTGCACGCTGGACAAGTCACGGTTGCCGATGGCACGGACACGATGGCCAAGCGCATCGAACGTGTCCTCACCACAGATCCGGGCATGGGGATTATCCGGCATGTCGACGCCGGTTATGACGAAGCCAAGGACGTGGCGAAGCGCAAGGGTGTGAGAATTCCCATGCTGTCGTAGGTTTCGAGATCGCAGCTCCCCGCCAACGCCTCCGAACCGATCCGATCCCTCGCACGCTGCTAAACTGCTGAAGATGTCGTTCGCCTCGAAGGCCGGTTCTCGAACACAGGATCCCGTGTTGCTGATCAACATCGGCCAACTTCTCACTTTGTGCCAGGCGAACGATCATCGCGGCCCTCGTCGGGGCCGGGATCTCAAGGAGCTCGGCCTTATTGAAGATGCCGCAGTACTCTGCCAGGAAGGCAAGGTTGTCTTCGTCGGCAAGAGCCGAGACGTGCTTCGCGATTCGCGACTCAAGAAGAGATTAAGGCAAGCCATCGAGATCGATTGCAAGAGCCAAGTAGTGCTGCCCGGGTTTGTAGACTCCCACACGCATCCGGCTTTCATTCGTCCTCGGCTTACCGATTTTGAGCGACGTATCTCCGGTGCCAGTTACGAAGAAATTGCCCAGGCCGGTGGCGGCATTCGTTCGAGCGTCGAGGCGGTGCGCAAAGCATCCCGGAGTGAACTCGGCGAGATCATCCTCGCCGCCTTCAAGCAAATGAACGAGCAGGGCACGACCACGCTGGAGGCGAAATCAGGGTACGGCCTCACGGTTGAGTCTGAATTGAAGTCGCTGAGAGCTATTCGGGATGCTGCCGCAAGTTGGCCGGGCACGGTGGTTAGCACTTTGCTTGGCGCGCACACGGTGCCCAGGGAATTTCAAGGGCACTGCTCAAGCTATGTTGACCTGGTCTGTCATGAAATGATTCCACAAGCCGCCCGCAGGAAGCTGGTTCAGTTTGTCGACGTGTTCACCGATCGCGGGGCATTCAGCGTGAGAGACACCGAGACCATCTTTCAGGCAGCCGCAGCCAGCGGGCTTGGGGTTCGCGCCCACGTCTGCCAGCTGAGCGAAATCGCCCTCGAGCCCTTGCTCCGGTTTGATCCTGCATCCCTTGACCATTTGGATCACGTTCGTGATCACGACATCGCGAAACTGGCTCGCGGTAACACGGTCGCAACCCTGGTTCCGGGCGCCAACTACTTTTTGGGCCTGGACAAGTTTCCTCCGGCGCGAAAACTGATCGATGCAGGCGTACCGGTGGCGCTGGCCACCGACTACAATCCGGGTTCATCTCCAACGCCCAGCATGCCGTTTGTACTCTCGTTGGCCTGCACCCAGATGAGGATGTTGCCGGCCGAGGCCATTGCAGCCGCTACGATCAATGGAGCGTGGGCTCTGCGACTCGAGAAGCGGAAGGGATCGATTGCAGCCGGCAAGGATGCCGATTTGGCGGTTTTTGAGGTCGAAGATTATCGCGAACTGCCCTATTGGTTCGCATCCAGTCGCTGCGCACTTACCATATTGAAGGGATTGGTAATGGCCAATGCGGGTTCTGCCGAAGTCGAGTGAGAACGCATCGCCAATCGTTATTCTGTCAACTAGAACCGGCGACGCCGTTGCGTGTCTCCAGAAGCTGCTAAGTTCTGTTTCCCGGACTGGATTTCCTGCAGCCCTATCGCATCACCCAAGGTCGGTCCCATGGCCTGCCCTTCTTCGCGTTGAGCGAATTCTGAACGGTTGTTATAATCCCTCTTGTTCTACGTGCCCTGTCGCTAGGCTTCCTGCCGTCGGGCTTTGACGCCAAGATAGGACTCGGCAGCCAGGTTCGCCCAGAGAATGGCCAGGTAGCTCAGGTGGTAGAGCGCAGCCCTGAAAAGGCTGGCGTCGGCGGTTCAACTCCGTCCCTGGCCACCATGTTTTCAATTAGTTAGATGAAATTCTTAAAGTACCTAGCAAGCAGCAAAACCACTTCTATCTTGGGCTGAGTGATTCATTCGTAGCCCTGCCCAA
>DASPVV010000056.1:0-4129 GCA_035622175.1 Terriglobales bacterium
TCCTGTGGCTATAAGGACCATGCCGACCACAATGGAGCAGTCAACATAATGGCTCGGAGCGAGCCATCATTCGATAACATCAGTGCAGTAAGGCTGGCGTAGAGTGAGAATCCTCGCCCTTTAGGGCGGGGAGGTTCAACAAAGAGAACGACCCCTTCTTCTGGAATTCTACGACCCCAAGGGGGAAGTCATCTGGTCAGCACCTCCCGACCATCGCGGTTTCAGGCCCGTGCAAGTCGACGGTCGATAGCATCACTTGCGCGAGGCGTTTGGGGCTGGCGATGAGGGAATCGCTTTAGAAGTCCTCGAGCACGGTCAGGAATCTGGCGACCAACCGATTGCTGATCCATGATGAAAACGAAGTTTACGTCGGACGGAAATGTGATCGAGCAACTCGGCCAGGCACAGGCCCTGCGATGCTGCAGTTTCTTCGAGAGAGCCGTCCTGCACAAGAATGATCGCATTGGCCGCGCGGACCGAATCGTAGCGACTGTCTTTTAGCTCGGGGAAGCGCGCAAAGAAACTGCCCAATGCGGCTTTTTCCCAGCCGTGAAGATCGTGGTTTCCGAGCGCGGAATATACTGGATCTTCGTCTCGCGCCAGATCAGGAGTGGGGATTGCCGAGGAAGACCAAGGGCAAGCTCTGCGAGCGCTTCTACTGCGTCGATAAAGCGCGGAGACGCGACCAGAAAGGCGCGGGCCTGGGGCACTCGATCGCGCCATGGATCGTCACCGAGCACCCCCGATCGACCACGGTCGGGAATCAACCGGGTTGCGGCGCCACCTTCCGCGTGGAGTTGCCGCCGATGGCAGCGCCCCTGCACAATTCGCTGTGCGCATGAGGGGATTTGAAATCTTGGAGCACTGGGGCGCGTCTGGCTACCCATCGCGGGCCGCTCCGCCCGCAAGGAATGGATCTCTCGTGCCGTTCTTGAAGTCGAAGGACAAGTCCGGCACAGATTCGTGCCTGCCCACATCCCTCTTCCCGTTTCACCCCCTGGCTCGGGGTCGCGACCGATTCATCCTCTTCGTACTTCTCCTCACCGCGCCCTGCGCATTTTCCCAGGGCGGACCGCCATACTACACCAACGATCCGGGAACGCCGGGCCCGCTCAATTGGGAAATCAATCTCGGCTATATGCCCTTTTTCTACAGCCAACAGTCCGTCTCCCACGTTCCCGATGTGGACCTCAATTTCGGGGTTGGCGATCGCATCCAGCTCACCTACGAAAATGCCTGGCTGCGGGTACAGAATCCGGTTCCGGAGACGAAGTTCGGCCTGGGCCAGTCGAACCCCGGCGTCAAGTGGCGTTTCTACGACGGGGGGGAGTCAGGCCTTTCCGTCGCGGTGTTTCCCCAGGCTTTCCTCAATAACCCCAACGACGCCGTCCGCCGCGGGATCACGTCCGCCAGTGAAAGCTTCGAACTGCCCGTCGAATTCTCGAAGAAATTTGGCCCCATCGATGCGGATTGTGAATTCGGCTATCAGTTTGTGCATAAAGGTCGGGACGGCTGGCTCACGGGTCTGGTCCTGGGGCATGACCTCACCTCCAAGCTGGAAGTGGACATGGAGCTCTACGCCCTGGGCACCTTCCATGACTTTGAGGCCCAGCCCACCATCGATTTTGGCGCTCGCTACAAGATTCATCGTCCGGTGATCCTTCTCCTCATGTCGGGGCGTGGCCTGGAACCCGCCCGCGGTAATCAGCCCTATTTCATCGGTTATTTCGGAATCCAGCTGTTGTTACCCCCGCGTTCTTACAAATAAGGTCGTAGGGCCCGCCGCCACGTTTCTCGACACTTAGCCTCTCGCACGCTCGCAGCCGGAAGCACGTGGGAGTTAAGAACGCTTGCTGTCAATTTCCGTGCGTGAGTGGTAGTCTCGTGCGCGGGCTAAACGGATAATCCCGCTTTCGCCCTTCCTCGGATTTTGTCGTGGAGTGCTGGCCATTCGGATTCCACGGCGTGATTCTCGAATGAGAAGCCGCGTCCATGTCACCGGAAATGAAGGTTCTCGTCTCGGTCCTCGCGATTGCACTCGCCTTGTTCGCCATCGATCGTCTGAAGACGCGACGCCACATTGAAGATTTTGCCCTAGGGAAGCCAAAACTTGGGGCTCTGCTGCTCTGGCTGGGAATTTATGTTGTCTGGATGCTGGCTACCAATTACCTTTGGCACTGGCGCGGCCCCTGGGACTTCGGATCGTGGAAGCAGGCTCCTTTTTTGCAAGACGCGGAGCGCGTGCTGGCCGTCGGCATTCTCGGACCAATCGCCGAAGAGCTCATCTTTCGGGGAATTCTCTACCGCCTTATCGTCGGCACCCGGTTTGGGGCACCGGGAGCGATCTTGATTGCGGCGGCTGCCTGGGCGCCGCTTCATTATCAATACGCGTGGGGTACGATTGGCTTGCTCTTCGTGGATGGCCTATTTCTGGGGATGTCACGGCACTACGCGCAATCCGTCTGGGCGCCAACGGCGATGCACATTGCTTGGAACCTGTTTGCGGTCTGGTAGGTTGAGATTGCTACCGCCTGAGGCAGCTCGCTAGTCTGGGGGCTTGCCGGGAAAAGCTCAGAGTATCTTCCTAATCTGAGAGTACGGTGGATTGACAATTTGAAAATGTTGCGTTAACGCATCCCGGTTAAGGCTCACGTGCTCAACCCGCCAACTCCCCAAAATCCTATAAATCATCTTGATGTCTTCGCTTGCGTACGGCAAGTCGAGCCGCTCTCCCCTCTTCAGGATCGCGATCTCCTGCTGCAAAAAGTGTCCCCGGCGCACCCGTGAACCCAGGATTAACAGCGCAACGATGAGAATCGCCAGCTCCACACGCTCATCTTACTGCTGCAATCTTTTGCCGGCAAGGAGATTCGTCGTGTCAGGGCCACCGCTTGAGCGGTGTCGTAACCGTCCGCAATTGACTGTCCCCCCCAAGGGCTGAGACCGCCCGACGCGGGTATCGAGCAAAGTGTTTGGGCGCTCGACTAGGAGCGCGCGTAAACTAAAAAATCATCCCAGCGCCGACTCGCAGAATCAATAGAGGGACGAACTTCTCCTTCGAGGTGCGCATGCAACTCAAGCCCTTCCTGCTCGATGCCTGGCTCGACCAGTACGAACACGACGTAGAATTCAACCTCGCGGCAAGCACCGGACCGAGCTGGACGGTAAACGACATGCTCGCCCTGGCCGATGAAGAAACCCGCCACCGCTTCCTGAACCACAAGCTGGCCTACAGCCGTCCCGCCGGCGCCGATAGTCTGCGTGAGGCAATCGCGGAAATGCAACATGTCCCCCTTGAGGCCGTCCAAATCGTAACCGGCGCCTCCGAGGCACTCGTGGCCCTGATGTGGCTGGCCGCCGAGCCCGGCGCGAACGTGATCATCCCGCTGCCGGGATTCCCTACTTTCTCGGCGCTCCCGGACTCTCTTGGCCTGGAGACCCGCTTCTATCGCGTGCGCCGCGAGAACGGCTTCCGCATCGACCCCGACGAGATCAAGCGGCTCGCCGACGCGAGGACCAAGCTCATCCTGGTCAACAGCCCGCACAATCCCACGGGCGCGACCATCGGCGACGGCGAAATGGAAGCTCTGCACGACTTCACCGCCGAGCGCGGAATCCAGCTGGTGAGTGACGAGGTCTACCATCCCATTTACCACGGGAGGCTAAGCAAATCGGCGGCCCGCCTGCCGCACGCCACCGTGATCGCCGACCTGTCGAAGGCATTCTCGATTGCCGGCGTGCGCACGGGATGGATGATCGAGCACGACGCCCACCGCCGCCAGCAATACTGGACCGCGCGCGCCTACTTCTCGATCTCGAACACCTCCACCGGAGAAATTCTTTCGGAAATCGCAATTCGCAAACGTGACGTCGTGCTGGGCAAGACCCAGGAAACCGCCACCCGAAACCTCAAGCTTCTCGAGCGCTTTATGGCGGATCATCGCGACGTACTCGGCTGGATTCCGCCGCAAGGCGGCATGACCGCGTTCCCCTGGCTGGTGAGTGGAGAGAGCGACCGCCCGTTCTGCCAGGCCGCGACCGAGCGTGGAATTCTGCTGGCTCCCGGCGATTGCTTCGATACTCCCTCGCATTTCCGCCTGGGCTTTGCCGCCGCCGGCGACAATTTCTC
>DASPVV010000057.1:0-16673 GCA_035622175.1 Terriglobales bacterium
GCCCCTTCCATCTGCTGCGCCGCCACTTTGGCTTGGTACAGAGTTTGCGACTCGATCAGATCGCGCACGGCTTCGGCTTGGGTGAGATCCATCCGGCCATTCAGAAAAGCCCGCATGGTGAATTCGCCCGGTTCGGCAAGGCGCGCGCCGCGAGCAATCGCCGTCTCGACAATATGCCGCAAAACCACGGGAGAGCCATGGGCAGAAATTTCGATGACGTCATCGGTGGTGTAGGAATGGGGTCGGGCAAAATAGGTGACCACCACTTCGTCGATGCGGGCTCCTTCCGGGGTCCGCGGTTCTGCGCCAGCAGAGGCGGAATCGACTGGACCGGCAAGCGCTCGCGGACCATTCGCGCCGGCCCAGGCGTTCGAGCCAACCGGCTCCAGCAATTCGCCGAACACCGCGTGTCCCGGTTCGAGGTCCCGCCGCAGCCGTAACATCGGTAACGCGATTCTTCTCGCCTCTGCCCCCGCTAGGCGGACCACCCCGATGCCGCCCCGCCCCGGCGGCGTGGCAATGGCGACGATCGTATCATCGAGATTCACGGCTTCAGTTTCCCGTTTCTCTTTACGGCTTGCAACCGCGACGAGAAAAGGTTCAGGAGTGGAATCTCCCCGCCACACTTCGATCGAAACACCGCCGATCGGGCAGGCGGAGGAGGAACTCCAGCCGTCACCGGCCCGGGCGCAGGATGGCAACGGCCTTGTCAGGGCAGCGTCTTCGGGGTCGGGCGGGGGGCTTCCGCTGGCGAACTCTTGGGATAGACCACCAGGCATCGCCGCGGACCTTCGCCTCGGCTTTCCGTGCGCAGATCAGCATGGTTGCGCAACGCCAGATGCACAATGCGGCGCTCGCGCGATGACATGGGGGCGAACGCATACGGGATGCCACTGGTACGAACCTTCTCGGCGGCGACGGCCGCCGCCATGCGCAGCTCTTCGATCCGTAGGGCGCGCTGATTCATGCAATCGAAACAGATTTTTTCGTGTTCGTTGCCGGTCAGGCGGAGCATTTCGATGGCCAGCAGCTCGAGACTGCGCAGCAGCTCCCCTCCGCGCTCGAGCAGCAAGGTCGAATCCGGCCCGGAAAGCTCCACCAGAATCTCCGGCCGTTCCCAATCCCGCTCCTCGACCAGAGGCGGGTTCACCGTGATGCGATACTTCAGCCGCAAACCGCCGTGGGTAACCACAGCGCGGAGCAGCTCATCGATCTTCCTGGCGGCAGCGACTTTATCAACAATGGGCATTGGCTCGAGACCCCCCGATTGTCGCACACAGCGACTGGCTACTTCTTTTCCCGTTTTCTCGCCCGCTTCAGAGCAATGGCGCGCATTTCCTGGCCCAGGCCGGTGCGGTTCATCAGCGCCTGCTGCACGATCGCGATCACGCTGCCCTCCATCCAATACAGACACAAGCCGGCTGCCAAGTTGAAACTAATCACTCCAAACATCACCGGCATCATCAGATTCATCATCTTCTGTTGCGAGGGATCGATTCCGGCCTGCGGCGTCATGCGCTGGGTGAGGAGGCCGGTGACGATGATCGCGATGGGCAGAAGATGGTAGGGATCGGGAGAGGAAAGATCACGAATCCACAGCCAGGGAGCATGGCGCAGGTCCAGAGCCGAGCCCAGCATGCTGTAGTAGGCGAACAGGAACGGCATCTGGATGAGCATGGGCAGACATCCCCCCACCGGGCTCACACCTTCGCGTTTCATGAGCTCGCCGATTTCCGCGTTCATCTCCTGACGTCGCGGATCACGGATGTTGTATTTCTTATATTTTTCCTTGATGGCATTCATCTGCGGCTGAATTCTCTGCATCTTCAGCGCCGATTTCATACTGGAGACGCGCAGAGGCAGCAGGGCCAGATTGATGATGAGGGTTTGCACTACGATTGCCCATCCCCAGTTGTGAACCCCGAGGTAGGGAGCGCTGTAGGTCCAGCGCAGCCAGATGAACAGCGGCCGGGCGATGAAACCGAAGAAGCCAAAGTTAATGAGTCCGCGCAAATCCGGCGTCGTCCCGGTGATGGTCGGAACCGCAACCGATTCGAGCGTCTTCAACTCTTTGGGACCGACGTACATCCGCCCGCGCGTGGCCGCACCGAGAGCGCCGGCAGCAAAGCCCAAAGTGTCCACCTTGGTGGACTCTTGCGGGTTCCTGGCATCTTTCGGGATCTCGATCGGATTCCGCAAGGTGACCGTCACCGCGTCTTCGGGATCGTCGGGAAGGAACACGGCGGCAAAATACTGATCGGAAACTCCCACCCAGTCGAAGGGCCCGCGCACCGTGCTGCCGCCGCTGACCTTCTTGAACGTGGTTCGTTCGATCGCGCTATTGAACTGCCACTCGATGCGGGTGGCGGCGTATCCGGCGGGCGTGATTTGATCTCCAAACCCGGAAGGCCACATGGGGAAGGCCGTAACTGCGCTCCCCTTGGTCAAGACGGAGGTTTCCACCTCGACGAGATAGGAATGGTCAAAGCGAAACACCTTGCGCACCGACTCGTCCGCATCGGCATATTCGAAGCTGAGGGTGGCGGGAGCGCTCAACCTGCCGGAGGCCGATGCGACATAGAGCACGGCGTTGATCTTGTTCCGCTGGTTTTCGTCATACGTCCACAGGCTGAGGGGGAAACCGTATTTCTCGGCCGCTAGGCGGTTCACCAGTTCGAGGGGGCGTGCGTGATCATCGTCGAATTTCTTCAGGATCCAAGATTTCACCTGCGCGCCGCGGTTGGTGAAGGTAATGCGATACAGGTCATTTTCGACGACGGTTTCCGCCTCTGCACTCGCCAGTTTGGTCCCGCTGATCTTGGCCGGAGTTGTCGCTTGGGCCGCCGCCTGGGGCGCAGTGCCGGCGGTCGCCGAGGTCGGAGCCGGACGGTGGGTCTCGTTGAGGGCGGGTTGCGGCGGCGGCGCCGGCGCATATTTTCTGAAGACCGCCTGGAAGAGCATGATCACCACAAAGGTGAGCAAGAAGACGAGCAACACCCGCTGCTCCATGCCGGGTTCTTGCTGGGGATTTTTGAATTCGGGCAAGGTTCGTTCTCAGTGACTGCCACGCCGAGCGAGGCTCGCTTTGCTGACCGGATCCACTCCGCCCTTGGCCAAGGGATGACAACGAAGCAGCCGCCAGATGGTCATTGCGGTCCCCCGGGCAGCGCCGTGATGCTCGACCGCCTCGATCGCATATTCCGAGCACGTCGGCACATAGCGGCAGGCAGGCGGCAACCATGGTGACACGACCCGTTTGTAGGCGTCGAGCAGCAGGAGCACGAGGGTCTTCGGCCCCTCTGTCAGGCTGCGCCCGAGTGCCGAGCTCTGGTTCATCGGAAGCGCGGTCCTCCTGCGCCCGCGAGCGCCCGTTCGACCGCCTCCAGGGCGCGCTGGACTTGCTCTTCCAAGCTAGCGAAATCAACCCGAAGGACGGACTTTTTCGGATGCACCACAACATCGACGGGGCTCGACAACTCCGAGCGGTGCAACCGAATCGCCTCCCGCAGACGGCGCCGGATGCGATTCCGCTCTACTGCGCCGCCCAACCCACGCCCCACGCGAAATCCAATGCGAGGTCCATCTCCCCGCTCTCGCCCCCGGTAAAAGACGGTAAGATGGGCGGCAAAATGCCGCCTGCCCTGCTGATATACCTTTTCGAAATCCCCGCGCCGCCGGAGCCGCAAACTCCGCGGGAACTTCAAGCGTTTGCCGGGGCTGGGCACATCAGGACGGCTCTTCGGACGAAGCCCACTCACATTCACCATCCGAACTCAAGTTGCGGAGCTCCCGCCCCATCGCCTCGCGGGAAGGAAAGTCTACTCACGAAAGCCGGGCTTTACGGAAACCCGACTGCGTCCTTTGGCGCGCCGGCGGGAGATCACCGCGCGGCCGCTCTTGGTCTTCATCCGCACGCGAAATCCGTGGGTTTTGGAGCGCCGCCGCCGATTGGGCTGGAAGGTGCGCTTGGGCATGATAACGAATCTGCTCCCTCGGTCGTGACCGCGGTGGTTCGATGGAAGAAAAAGTATAAATGAGTACCAGCAGCGGGAGCAAACCGAGGAGCGCAGCCGCGGGGAAACCCCTCCCACGATCGGGGCGCCAGTCTGCACAACTCGCGCGGCAGTTATCAAGTCGCTACTTGACAGAGTTTTCCTTTCGCGTTTTGAATCGGGGAGTTCACAGAAAATCTTTGCCAAAGTTTTCCGAAAACGCTAGAAATTTGTGCTAGTATGCCGAACTGATCTTACGGCTACTGTTTTGCTCGCTCCAGCGAAGCCGCCACCCGGGCGCGGTTTGCTCCGCTGCACAACGAGACATTGTGGACAGGGTGTTCTGACCGGGCACTGACTTCGGCGGCAGGCCCACACGAAATTTCATATGTCGGTTCCAACTCCAACTCTCATCACCAATCCGTGGTCGCGTGTTCTCGACGCCCTGGAAAAGAAGATCAATCGGCCTGCCTACGATCGCTGGCTGAAGCCCACTCGCTACAGTCATTCCAGCGGAGGCGTTCTGTTCGTGCGGGTGGAAACCGAGGAAGCTCGCCGACAAAACGACAAGTACCTCGATTTGATTCAGGAGGCCCTCGACAACCTCGGGCTTGACTACCAGGAAGTGCAGTTCGTGACTCCGGAGAACGATCCTGCCTCCACTCCGGTCCGTCACGACGGAGGGCTGACGGCTCCCGTCCTCCCGGCCGAGCATCCCGCGCAAGCCCGCTTCGATTGGGACGGGGCCGCGCAACTCAATCCCCGCTATACCTTCGACGCCTTCGTGATTGGCAGCGGGAACCAGTTTGCCCATGCCGCCTGCCAGGCCGTCGCCGAGCGTCCCTCGAAGGCGTACAACCCTCTGTTCCTGTATGGCGGGGTCGGCATGGGAAAGACCCATCTCATGCAAGCCATCGGACACGAGATTGCCAAACGCCAGCCGCAAGCCGCCATCTGTTACGTGTCGAGCGACAAGTTCACCAACGACATGATCAACTCGCTGCGCTACGACAAGATGACCAGCTTTCGCGACAAATTCCGCAACATGGACGTGTTGCTGATCGACGACATCCAGTTCATCGCCCAGAAGGAGCGCACGCAGGAAGAGTTCTTCCATACCTTCAACGCTCTGCACGAGTCGATGAAGCAGATCGTGATCGCCAGCGACCGTCCGCCCAAAGATCTGGCGGAAATCGAAGATCGGCTGCGCAGCCGCTTTGAGTGGGGTCTGATCGCCGACATCCAGCCTCCCGACCTGGAAACGAAAGTAGCCATCTTGCAAAAAAAGGCGGAGCAAGAGAAGGTTACGCTGCCCACCGATGTTGCGCTTTATATCGCTTCCAATATTCGGTCGAATGTGCGGGAACTCGAGGGTGCGCTGATTCGCCTGATCGCGCATTCGTCCTTGATTGGGGCGGAGATTACCCTTCCCTATACCCAGCAGGTGCTGAAGAATTTCATCGACTCGCAAGCCCGCAAAGTCACCATTGAGTCGATTCAGAAGGCGGTAGCCGAGCAGTTTGGTTTGCGGCTGGTCGAAATCAAGGCCAAGAATAACTCCCGGGCCATCGTTTATCCCCGGCAGATCGCGATGTATCTGGCCAAGCACCTGACCGAAGCTTCGTTGCCCGAGATTGGGCGCCAGTTCGGCGGCAAGCACCACACGACCGTGCTGCACTCGGTGGAAAAAATCGATGAGGTCCGCAAGTCCGACAAGGATTTGAACCGGTTGCTCAACAAGCTGACCGAGCAATTGGGTGGATAAGGCACTCGCGTTCCTGGTGATTCGGGTCCAGCCTAAACTTGGGAACCAGGATCGCCGTCACAAGCCGGCGCTGAGACTGGTTACAGAGTCCCGATGTCCGCCGAGCGGACGTGGCACGCTGGTGGAGCGGGTTTTTCTTTTGATATAAGGGAAGTATTCAAACTATCCCTCTGCCTGGGAGACTCGGTCTATGCCGGTAGAAGCCATGGCGACAGCGGCGGGAACCACGACGATGGAAATTATGGTCAGTAAGTCTGAGCTCTTACGAGAGCTCACGGCGACGCAAGGCGTCGTCCAGCCCAAGACGACCATTCCGATTCTCTCGAATTACTTGTTGGAAGCCAGCGGTGACAAGCTCTCTCTCACCGCAACCGACCTGGATCTGAGCCTGCGCACTGCGTGCAACGTCAAGATCATCCGCGAAGGCTCCTGCACGGTTCCCGCTCGCAAACTGTTCGAGTACGTCCGGCTTCTGCGGGATGCCGAGATCACCATCAAGCTGCTCGAAAATCATTGGGTCAGCATTCGCTGCGGACGGTCCCACACCAAGATGGTCGGCATGGCGCGGTCCAATTTCCCCAGCCTGCCGGCCTTTCCCACCTCGAGCCTGGTCAAGATTCCCGTACCCATCCTCCGCACCCTGATCGAGAAGGCCGGATTCGCCGTGGCCAACGAAGAATCGCGCTACACCCTCAACGGAGCCCTCATGGTGCTCAAACCGGAATCGATCACCATGGTGGCAACCGACGGACACCGCTTATCCCACATCGAATGCAGCGGAGCCAAGTTCGACGGGGTCTTCGGGGAGATGAAAACTCTGGTGTCGAAGAAGGCCATGGACGAGCTCAAGACCCTGCTCGCGTCCGCCAATACAGAGGACGTCGAGTTTGCCAAAGATGAGTCCACCCTCTACTTCCGCCTGGGTACGCGATTGCTGACCGCGCGTCAGCTCACCGGACAATTTCCCAACTACGAGGCAGTGCTGCCGAAGGAGAATCACAAGGTCGTGACCGTGCGCGGCGACGAATTGTCCGCGGCCATTGCGCGCGTCGCTCAGTTTGCCGACGAACGCTCCCGCGCCCTCCGCCTGCGCCTGGAAAAGGGGGAACTCAAACTGTCGGCTTCCTCGGCCGATATGGGGGAGTCGGAGGATTCGCTCGAAACCGACTATGATGGCGACACACTGGCGATCGGCTTCAATGCGCAATATCTGCTGGATTTCCTGAAGGCCGTGGGCGGCGACGTAAAGCTGGAATTCAAGGATTCACAATCCGCCGGCCAGATGCGTCCGGCCGAGAACGCAGACTGCAAGTACCGATATATCATCATGCCGATGCGGATCTGAGGCCGCGCGCTGGCGGCGCGCCACAGCAGCCTTTGCTCTTCGCCGCGCAGCCTGCGGGAGGGCGCCGCTGCGGATACCCGACTGGCGTAGCCCATGGCTAGCATATCCGAGCCTTGCACTGCCTGATACCGTCGCCCAGGCGGCTCGGGAGTGCCGCGTGTGTCGTGCCCCTTGACTGTCTACCCGGTTCGCCTTAAAGTGGAACGCCACTTGTCTCAGGAGGCACTCTATGTTGAGCGGATTCAAGCAGTTTATCCTGCGCGGTAACGTCATCGATATGTCGGTGGGGGTGGTGGTTGGCGCGGCCTTTGCCGCCCTGGTTGCGGCCTTCACCAAGGACCTGCTCACTCCCCTGATCGCAGCCATCGTGGGTAAGCCCGATTTCTCGGCCATCCGGTTCACCGTGAACGCCAGCACATTCGCCGTCGGCGATTTCATTAACGCCGCCGTGTCCTTCCTGCTAGTGGCAGCCGCCGTCTATTTCTTTGTGGTAACTCCAATGAATCTGCTGCTCACCCGCATGCGCAAAGCTCCGCGTCCCGCCGATCCCACCACCAAGAGGTGTCCGGAATGCTTGAGCGAGATCCCCATCGAAGCCAGGCGGTGCTCCCACTGTGCCCAGCCGGTTGCGGTTGGGGTGGCGGCAGATTGACGTGGTCCCGCCGCAGGTGATCCTTACTCCTGCGTTTCCCTCTCGCCAGCTTCTCCCCCCGGGCAACGAGACTAGGCTGAATGCCGGCCAAGAACGCCGGGGAGGAACTGTCCTGTAACATAGAGCGCATGGGCTGCCATCTCTGTCCGACTTTCCTGGCGGTGGTGCTGATGTTCGGCTTCGAAGCTCCGCTGGCATCGGCTCAGCAATCCGGGTCACAAGCAGCGGCGTCTCCCGCAGCCGCCTCCGTCGAGCCGGGGGAATTGCTAGATGGTACGTACCACAATCGAACGATCGGCTTCCGCTACCAAGTCCCGTTTGGTTGGGTCGATCGCACCGACGAGATGCGCCAGGCGGCAAGCGATCAGGACAAATCAAGCGTGCTGCTGGCGGTGTTTGAGCGGCCTCCCGCAGCCAAGGGCAACACCGTGAACTCGGCGGTCGTCATTGCCGTCGAGCCAGCTTCCGCTTACCCAGGCTTGAAAAGCGCCGCCCAGTATTTCGGACCGGTTACGGAACTCACCACCGCGAAGGGCTTCCAAGCGGTCGCTGATCCCTATGAGTTTCCCGTCGACGGCCGGCCCATTGTGCGACGCGACTTCCTCCGGCCCATGGGCAGCATTAGCATGCATCAGAGCACCCTCGCGCTGCTGACGAAAGGTTCGATCGTCTCGTTTACCTTCCTGGGGGGGAGCGATGATGAGGTTACCGCACTCATAGAGCAGCTGGCCTTCGAACGAGTCCGCAAGCCGGCCCACAAGTAGCGCCGGCGCGCGGCGTGCTCGCCTATCCTGGGGGACCCATCGCGGAGCTTCCGATTTAAGAAAGTGAACCGGTTCCTGCCCCCTTCTTTTACCCATCAGGAAGGCCCTGCGAACATCCGCCTAACTGCCGCCAAATCGAGGGTTTACCGGGGCGGTTCCTGGTCGAAAAAGAGCTCCGAATATGGTAAGATACTACCCAGCACCTGACAGCCTAACTATTAGTAATTTCAGTAGCTTGACTTGATTTCGAGAACCGGAAACGGCCGGCCGGCTGGGTCTGGATTCGCGACATCTCCACGGAGCGGAATGGCAACCAAAGAGATCACCGCACCCGCCATCGATAGCGAGAGCCGAGGCGGGAAGGCTAATCCTACGGACGGAGGCAACGGCACCTACACCGCCGAATCGATCAAAGTCTTGGGGGGCATGGAAGCTGTGCGTAAGCGCCCCGCGATGTACATCGGATCGACGGGCGAGCTGGGGCTCCACCATCTGGTTTACGAAGTGGTGGATAACTCCGTCGATGAAGCATTGGCGGGGTTCGCGGACCGCATTGACGTCACCATTCATATCGACAACTCGGTTACGGTGGTAGACAACGGTCGTGGCATTCCCGTCGATACCATGGAAATCGATGGCGAAAAGATTCCCGCGGCGCAAGTGGTTATGACCCGTCTGCACGCGGGCGGCAAGTTCGATTCCTCTTCCTACAAAGTCTCCGGCGGCCTGCACGGGGTCGGGGTGTCCTGCGTGAATGCCTTGAGCCACGAGCTCGAGCTTGAGATCTGGCGCGACGGTTTTACCTGGGAGCAGCAATATTCCAAAGGCGAGCCCACCACCAAACTGAAGAAGGCGGGCGCCACGAAAAAGCGCGGGACCAAAGTGCACTTTCTTCCCGACAAGGAAATCCTCACCGTCACCGAATTCAACTTCGACACCTTGGCGCAGCGGTTGCGGGAGCTGGCGTTTCTGAACAAGGGATTGTTGATTATTCTGACCGACGATCGCACCACCGATGCCAAAACGGGCGAGCCCAAGACCGTCGAGTTCAAGTACAACGGAGGCATTGCGGAATTTATCAAACACCTCAACCGCGGAAAATCCCTCCTGCATGACAAGCCCATTTACATGGAAGCCGAGCGCGAGGGCGTGGCCATGGAAATCGGCTTGCAGTACAACGACGGCTATTCGGAAGCGGTCTTCAGTTTCGCCAACAACATCAACACGGTGGACGGGGGATCGCATCTTTCGGGCTTCCGCACGGCCTTGACCCGTACCATCAACTCTGCCGGTCAGCAGATGGGCTTGTTTAAGGATGTCAAAGAGAACCTGACCGGCGACGATGTGCGCGAGGGCTTGGTTGCGGTCATCAGCGTCAAGCTGTCACAACCACAGTTCGAAGGCCAGACCAAAGGCAAACTGAACTCCGATATTGCTGGGGTGGTGCAGGCCTTCGTCAACGAGCGGTTGGGCGCTTATCTCGAACAGAATCCGACCGTGGCCCGCAAGATCATCAACAAAGCCGTGGAAGCGGCCCGGGCCCGCGAAGCGGCCAGAAAGGCGCGCGATCTGACCCGGCGCAAGGGCGCCCTCGACGGCGGTGGCCTGCCCGGCAAGCTGGCCGACTGCTCCGAACGCCAGCCCGATCGTTGTGAGCTGTTTCTGGTCGAAGGCGAGTCGGCGGGCGGCACCGCCAAGCAGGGACGGGATCGTCGCTTCCAGGCGGTTCTGCCGCTCAAAGGGAAGATTCTCAACGTGGAGAAGGCGCGCTACGACAAAATGCTCGGCCACGAAGAGATTCGCGCCATGATTACAGCCTTGGGTACGGGCATCTCCAAGGAAGATTTCGATGCTGCCAAGCTACGTTACGGCAAGATCATCCTGATGACCGATGCGGATGTGGACGGAAGCCACATCCGAACCCTGCTCCTGACCTTCTTCTTCCGCCATATGCAGGAGCTGATCAAGCGGGGCAACGTGTTCATCGCCCAGCCCCCCCTGTTTTCGATCAAGAAGGGAAAGTCCTTGCAATACATCAAGGATGAGAAGGAATACGTCAAGGTCATGGTGAAGCGCGCATCGGAAGGCCTGATCGTGCGCCATGGCGAGGGCGCGGCCAAGCTGGAGGGCGCGGCGCTCGCCAAGTTCATCACCACCCTCGATGAATACTTGAAACTGTTTGAAAAGGTGGACAAACGAGTCCGCGACGAGAAAGTCACCGAGCTGTTGCCCAAACTCGACCTGGGGAAACGCGGTGATTTTGAAGGCGACAAGAAAACGCCGCCCAAGAAAATTGAAAGGCTCGAGAAAGAGCTGAAACATCTGCAAAAGGAGCGACAGTTCAAGGCGGTCGAGATGCGTTTTGACGAGGAGCACACCCTCTGGGAGGTGGGCTACGTCAACGCGCAAGGCGCCGAGCATCTCATCAATTGGGAATTGGCTGCGACTGCTGAATATCGCCAACTGCTGTCCAAGTTCAAGCAGATCGAGGCCTACCTCGAACCCCCCTTCGTAATCGAAACGGTGGGGAAGCCGGCTGCAGCGGATGGCACTGCCAATGGTGAGAAGGAAGAATTAAGCGACGCCGAACGCGAGGACTTGGAGAAGGCACAGAGAAAAACCGCCAAGGAAGTGCCGGGCAAGACCGCCAAGAAACGCTCGGAACCGGAAACCGCGGAAAAGGCCACCGCTCGTGATCTGCGCGATTACATACTCGCAGAAGGGCGCAAGGGCTATGACGTGCAGCGCTACAAGGGCCTGGGAGAGATGACCGCGCCCCAACTCTGGGAAACTACCATGGATCCGGAAAGACGGACCCTGCTGTCGGTCAAGCTGGAAGACATCGCGGAGTGCGAGACGATTTTCAGTACCCTCATGGGGGAAGACGTGGAAGCACGCCGCAAGTTCATCGAAGACAACGCCCTCGACGTAAAGAACCTGGACATCTAAGGGGGGTGCGGGCGGACAGAATCGGTCTTGCCGGCACCGTTCTCGGTCAGGCTAGCGGAAGCCAACCATTCGATTTGGCTCGAACTACCGGCTACTACGATTTCCTCAGCGAGATCGGCTGGGGAGGAAGCGTGCGGCCTCCGGCGGCGAATGGAGTTCCCGGATAGATCCGATCAAAGGCCGCCCAGCTTGCCGCGATCACCACAAACACCAGCACGCTTCCCTCCGGTCCAACCGTCCCCCCAGTCAGCCAACGCGAGCCATGGAAGGAAGAATTGAGCAGGTGTCCTACGGTTGTGCCACCGCTGTCCGGGACCGAGTAGAGATAGCTTTCACTCCAATCCCACGAGGCATGCATTCCGACGGCAAACCACAGGCTTCCGGTGCGTCGTAGGGTAAAGCAAAAGAACAAGCCGATCAGCGCCGCGCAGAGAGAGCCCAGCGCAGACTCGCCGACATTTCCCCAGAGGTGAAGCGCGCCAAAGAGGAACGAAAGAACGCCGGCGGCCGGCCAGAACCCGATCCATTGCGAGAGGGTAAACTGGGTATAGCCGCGGAACGTGAACTCTTCAAATACTCCCACCCAAAGGAAGAATACGCCCCAAAACAGCCCGAACTTCAAGATGTGCGTGCCGTTGAGGCGGAGGCTGCCGTAGGAGAAAACGCCCACCAGCCACAACAGAAGCATGAGCGCGGAAAGAGCCAAAATCCCCCACACAACTCCCACGGCGAACAGCCCACTCGCCGCACGCCGGGGGCGGAGCCCGTAGCTGGCGAACGGGCGTTTCTCAATGGCCCCCATGACGTACGCTGGCAGCAAACAGGAGACAGCGAGTACGGCCTCGAGCAACATGTTGCGCCAGAGCCGTCCGCTGCCGCCCTCCGCGATTAGAGGCTCAAAACTCGAGAGCACCAGAAACAGGACAACCGCCATTGCCAGATACACAAAAAGGCGCCATCCGGGTCGCAGTCCATCCGGACCGATGAAGATCCGCTGCGGCCATTCTCGCGCAGTCGGGGAAGGGGACAGCGGCGGGGAAGGGGACAGCGGCGGGGAAGGCGAGGGCCCTGCGGCTTGGGCTCGATGGTTCTCGGCCGCCAAATCTGGTTTCGCCTCGTGCATGCGGAATTTCCCAACCGCCTGGAAAAATGGTAAAACACTCGCGCGCCAGTGCCATGAGTAAATTTTTAACCCGCGATCGCTTCGGACAGCCGCAAGTCTTGGCCGGCTTGCTGCTCGTGGTCTTTGCCGGGCAGTGTCTTTGGCTGCTCACCCGCGGCAGTTCGCCGCTGGACGTCGACTCCTCCCAGCTTTTCCGCGTGCAAGAAGGCATCCGCCAGTGGCAGGGCGAGGGGATTGCAGGAACACCCGCAGCGGAGCGTCTCGAAGGGGCCAGCGGCCCGCCGGCTGAGGTTGAGGCAAACCAAGGTTACGATCCCCAGCACTCTCCCCTGTGGTATCTGCTGGCGTCGGTTGCGTTTGCAGGCTCGCCAGGCGGATCGATGATCGGCTCGGTTCAGCATTGGGGCTGGCTGGCACGATTGCCCTACACCCTCTGCGGCGTGCTCCTTGGTGCTTCCCTTTGGTATGTCGCGCGAAGATTGTACGGCAACGCCGGTGGGTTTGTTGCCCTGTCTCTTTACTGTTTCTCACCCCTGATCATCCGCAGCAGTACCCTTTGGCTCGCTGAACCCAATATGCCCGCTGCCTGGGGCACGTTCGCCGCCGTCTTCACCGCGATCGCGGTAGCGCACACCTTGTATGCTCCGCGCGAAGTCGTGCTATGGAACTGGCGTCGCATTTTGCTTTTGGGCCTCTCCTTGGCGCTGGCTGTGGGCTGCCAGTTTTCACTCCTCGTCCTGTTCCCGATCTCGCTCGCCCTGATGTGGTACGTTGTGCCGAGCCGGTGGCGCGCCGCTCTGGCGATCTGGGCAGCGGCGGCGGTCGTGGCCCTCGCGCTCCTCTACGCCGCCTACGGATTTAACTTCGAAGTGTGCTGGCAGGGAATTCATCATGTCCGCTGGGTCGAGACCAGCGCGCCGGCGTTCGCCATGGGCTCGGCCTATCGGTCGGTGGGGTCCGAGTTGCTTAAGAGCGGGCCGACCGTGATGCTCATGCTTCCGCTGGCGATCGCCGTGTATTTACTTTGGCCGCGGGCCCGTTATTTCGGCAACACGATAGCCCTGCTGATGGCTCTGTTTTTCCTGGGGATGAGCGTCGGCACCCCGCACGCGGGAGCTCGGTTCGAACTGATGGCCCTGCCGTTCCTGTTCGTCTTTGTCGCCGGCATCACCGCCGACCTGCTAGAGACCCGTTCCCGCAAACTGGTGATGGCGTCGGTTTGCGGGTGGCTGACCGGGAATGCCCTCTGGAACCTTGTTCAGTTGGCGGGAGTCAAGCGCGGCTGATCGCCAGGTAGGTGACAGGCGGTTCGAATCAGAGCGACGAGGAGGCCAACCTCGCTGCGATCGGGCGATTCTAATAAGGAAGGAGGGCGCAATGTCTGCGAATCTGGAGTATGATTATCGGATGGGACCACACTGGTCTTTGCGCGTGCTTTGGGCGTTGCTCGCTCTGGTTGTGAGCGCGCAAGGTCAGATCAATGCCGCTCCGCCTACGGTCACTGCGCTCGGATTTGGAGGGCGTCTGTTCAGCCCTGCCTTCCCCAGTGTCACTTCGCTCGGCCCGCTAGGGTACACTCCGGGGTTTAATCCGGCGTTCCCCAATAGCCGACCGTCCTTTAATCTGTATCCACCCGACTCATGGAACGGTCATCATCACCACCGTCCAGACAACGGCTTGCTCCTTCCGAGCGGTATCTATGTTCTGCCCTATTACGCCTACTATGACCCCGGCCAAGCTGAGTATGACCCCTCGCAGGATCCGTACGACGGTGGTCCGACGATCTTTGACCGACGTGGCCAGGGCACGCCTGCTCGGCCGCAAACCTCGGACTCTGAAGGCCCAGCAGGTGCATCGGTTCCTCCCGCGGACAGCGAAAGCGAGCCGCTCGCGGACCAGCCTGCTACCGTGCTGGTTTTCAAAGATGGTCGGCGCATGGAAATCCAAAACTACGCCATCGTTGGCAATACGCTTTGGGACCTGAGCGATGGTGCGCGCCGCAAGGTTCCGCTCAACGATTTGGACCTCGGCGCCACCACGAAAGAGAACGACGAACGTGGGATTGACTTTCGCGTGCCCGTAGGCACGTAAGGGGATCGCGGTGCGCCAATGGTTGATCATCCCGCCTGTCCTTCTGGCCTTGGCTGTGGCCGCATGGCCGCAGGGGAGGGGCGGTTTTGGTGCGAGTGGATTCGGTCATCCCGGATTCGGAATCCGATTCGGCTCACCGAGCCCCTACAAAGGGTTCCCGCCAAGTCTGGTATGGTTCGGTGGGCCCTGGCTTTACCCCGACTATACTTCCGGATGGGAGCCCATGGGCCAGCCGCTACAGCCGGTTGTCATGGTTCAATCCAACCCTAAGGCCGCCCCTCCCGAGCCACCGTCGGAACCCCTGATGATCGTGCGGCAGGGGGACCGCTACGTGCGCTTCGAGGGCCGCCGTGGGCTCGACACGGTCGGCGTATCGCCGGATGACTCGGTGTCCGGATCCGTTTCCGGTCCGAATCAGTCGCCGGTTGGCACTTCCGCCCAGCCTCAACTTCCTCCTGCCGTACTGGTATTTCGCGACGGGCATCGAGAGCAAGTCGAGGACTACGTCATCGCCAGCGGCAAGCTTTACGCTCGCGGGGACTATTGGCGCGACGGATATTGGACGAAGACCGTCGAGCTTGCCACGCTCGATCTCCCTAGAACGATGAGTGCAAACCGGGAGAACGGGGTCAACTTCGTCTTGCCCGCCGGGCCCAACGTGGTGGTTACCCGACCCTAGGCTCACGCAACGTTTACCAGACAACACCCGGTGCCGCGCCTCACCGACAAATCTTCAGCGAGTTATCATGTTCGGCACCCGCCGTGGTTCCCGGGAAGCAGGTTTCGCTCCCCAGCGTGTTATAATGGCACCAGCTTAGACACTAAGTAAGCCCAATATAAACAATTACTTACGTAAGTTCTACCCAGAGTCAATAGACCTAATCAAGAGCTAAACCGATGGCTGACGAGCAGAATCCTCAACTTCCTTTAACTCCTCCCGGTGGGGGAGCTGGCGCCGCCAACATTCAACCGGTCAACATTGAAGAGGAGATGCGGCGGTCGTATCTCGACTATTCGATGTCGGTAATTATCGGCCGCGCGCTGCCCGATGTGCGGGACGGACTGAAGCCGGTGCATCGGCGTCTTCTCTACCACATGTACGACATGGGCTTGCTGCACAACCGCAGGTTCGTGAAGTGCGCCAAAGTCGTCGGCGAGACCATGGGCAAGTACCATCCCCACGGTGACACTGCCCTGTACGATGCGCTGGTGCGTATGGCGCAAACCTTCTCGTTGCGGTATCCGCTGGTGGATGGCCAGGGAAACTTCGGATCGGTCGACGACGATCCACCCGCTGCCATGCGATACACGGAATGCCGCCTGACTCGTCTGGCCGAGGATCTCAACGCCGATATCGACAAGGACACGGTGGATTTCGTTCCGACCTACGACGATTCCAACATGGAGCCGCTGGTTCTGCCCACGCGGATTCCGAATCTTTTGGTCAACGGTTCGAATGGCATCGCCGTGGGCATGGCGACGAACATTCCGCCGCATAATCTCACGGAAATCGTGGATGCGGCCATCATGCTGATCACGAATCCGGCGGCGCCGCTGCCAGAGATTTTGAAAGTTGTGAAAGGGCCGGATTTTCCGACCGCAGGCATCATTCACGGCCGCAGCGGAATTCTCGAAGCTTACAAGACCGGACGCGGTCGTTTCATGATGCGCGCGAAAGCCGCCATCGAGAGTTTCAGCAAAGAACGTCAAGCCATCATCGTGACCGAAATTCCCTACCAGGTCAGCAAGAAGCGCCTGCTCGAGCGCATGGCGGAATTGGTCAACAACAAGACTATCGACGACGTTTCTGACCTTCGCGACGAGAGCGACCGCGACGGCATGCGCATTGTGATCGAGCTCAAGCGTGGAGCCGAGCCTCAGATCGTACTGAATCAACTGTTCAAACACACGCAGATGCAGGAAAGCTTCAGCATGATCCTGCTGGCGGTCGTCCATGGCCAGCCCAGGGAAATGGGGTTGATGCAAGCGATT
>DASPVV010000058.1:0-4511 GCA_035622175.1 Terriglobales bacterium
CGGGTACCAGTAATAAAACGCGCCGAAAAGAGCAAACAAAATTCCGCCCACGATTACGTAGTGAAAATGCGCGACGACAAAGTAGGACAGAGTGAGCTGCCAGTCGACAGGCACAGTTCCCTGTATGATGCCGGTGAGGCCGGCGATTAAGAACTGAAACAGAAAGCCCAAGCAGAACAGCATTGGCACTTTGAATTGAATCCTCCCCCCCCACATGGTGCCAATCCAGTTGAAGATCTTGATTCCGGTGGGAATGCCGACGGCCATCGTAGTGATTGCGAAGAAAGTATTGGCATACGAGTTCATGCCAACTGAGAACATGTGGTGCGCCCAGACACTTGTACTCACGAGCCCGATCGCGACGCTGGCTGCAACCATCGCGGGGTATCCGAAAATAGGCTTGCGTGAAAAGACCGGAATGATTTCCGAGCAGAAAGCAAAAGCTGGCATAACCAGGATGTAGACTTCTGGATGGCCAAAGATCCAGAAGAAATGCATCCAGAGCACGGCAGACCCGCCCGCCTGCGTATCAAAGAAATGCCCTCCAAGATACCGATCGATCAGGAGCATGATTTGCGCTGCCGAGAGCGGGGTTATGGCGATCAGAACCATTCCGCCCATCACAAGGTACAGCCACACCAGTAGAGGCATGCGACCAAGCTTCATGCCAGGGCATCGCATGCAGAGAATTGTGGCGATAATGTTGATCGCAGTTCCGATGCTGCCGAACCCCGAAACCAGGAGCGAAAGTGTCCAATAATCGGAGCTATGTCCAGGCGAGAACGCCCGTGCTCCCAACGGCGCATAGGCCCACCAGCCGACGTCCGGTGCGTTACCTGCGCCGTAAAGTCCGCTTCCCCCAAGAAAACTGAAATACAGCAGGAGGCCGCCGAATGCCGACAGCCAAAAACTGAAGGCATTCAGCCGCGGAAACGCCATGTCCCGCGCACCAATCATCAACGGCACAAGATAGTTTGCAAATCCAAACATGATCGGCATCACCACGAAAAAGATCATGGTTGTGCCATGCATGGTGAACAGGCGGTTGAACACCTGTGGAGAGACGAAATCATTGTGCGAATGCATCAACTGAATGCGAATGATGAGAGCCTCAACACCACCGACCACAAGGAACCCCAGTGCGTAAATAACATAGAGAATTCCCAGCCGTTTGTGATCGACCGTGGTTACCCATTCGTGAAGCGTTTCAACCCAGGGTTTCCCTTCAATCCGAATACCAGGAACTGTGATCGCGTTCGATGACATGGCTGTTCTTCGACTTCCTTTAACGAAGCGTTTCGAGATAACCCATCAGTGCGTCCAGATCCAACTTGCTCAACTGCATCGCTGGCATCAGTGAGCCGCGCTTGATCGCGTCTGGGTTTTGGATCCAGAGGCGGAGATTCTCGGGCGTATTCAGCGCCGCGCCAGCGGCAATCGTGGTGCGGCTCATCAGGTGCGTCAAATCTGGACCAAAGCGTCCGTTTGCGACTGTGCCGTTAATTGAGTGACAGTTGATGCAAGCGGTGGTTTCGAATACCCGCTCGCCAGCGGCAACTCGTTCGTCTGCGACTGCTGGCCGTTGCTGCTCTCGCACCCACTCAGCGAACTCTTCAGGAGTATCGACCGACACGCGCAGGAGCATCTTGGCGTGCTGAGTCCCGCAGTATTGCGCGCACTGACCTACGAAGGTTCCGGTGTGCTCGGGATCCATCCACATCCGGTTTGGATGATTGGGGACAAGGTCCGTCTTGCCAGCCAGCTCTGGTATCCAGAAGCTATGGTCGGTATCGGCCGAAAGCAGCTGCAACGAGGTCGGTGTCGGATGAGCGGGATCGCTGACTGGAATGTGTAGCTCGTTGGCGGTAACGACGCCAAGTTGTGGGTAGCGATATTCCCACCAGAATTGATGCCCAACAACAGTAACTTCCACTGCACTCGCGGGCATCGGAGCATCCTGTATCGCATGGATCACCCGCGCCGTCGCCATAAACAACACGACCACAATCAAAATTGGGATGACCGTCCAGGCCAATTCGATCTGCGTACTTCCATACACCTGGGCCGGCTCACTGCTCGCACTCGATGATCTCGCACGGAATTTTAAGAGCGAGTACACCAGCAAGGTAAAGACAACTGCGAAAATGATTCCCGTAATGGTCAGCACAAAAAGTGAGAGGTGAAATATGGACTTTGCCGGTGTGGATTGAGGCGCAAAGATATTCGTCGGGACCGTTGAAGAAGCAACTGCATCGGCAGCCCCGCTCATAAAGCAGAGTAGGAGCACGATCGGGTTCAACGCTATCCTGACGATTGTGTTTTTCACGAGTTGCATTTTCTTTCTCCTCGTCAGGCCTTCTTACGTCCGTCAACGAACTGAGTAGTCAACTCCGCCACACGCCGACCTTGGAATCGCGCTGACGCGAGTGCGGTCTCGTCGGGTTTAAGGGCGCCGTTGTTGCTTGTAAATGACGCTCCGTAGGGATTGCCCGCTTTGAATTGAATCGGGTCGGCGTAACCCGGCCCGACAATAATTGCACCCCAGTGATAAAAGGTGGTGTTGACGTTGACGATGGTCGTCTCCTGGCCACCATGTGCGGTTCCTGAACTGGTGAAGGCAGAGCAGACCTTGTTAACTAAGGACCCTTTCGCCCACAACGGACCTGTGGTGTCGAGGAATTGTTTCAGCTGTGCCGTGGGCAGGCCGTATCGCGTCGGCGTTCCAAAAATTAGGGCATCAGCCCAGGCCAGATCGTCAAGGCTTGCTTCGACGACATGTTGTGACTCAAGTCGATGAGCGGCCCATCCTTGATTCGACGCGATCGCCTCTTCAGGGGCGAGTTCGCGCACTTTGCGAAGGCGAACATCCGCACCGGCTTCAGTCGCCCCTTCTTCCACAGCGCGGGCCAACCGATATGTAGTACCTGTAGCGCTGTAGTAAATGATGGCTACCTTTGCCGCCATTCGATTCCTCCTGAAGAACGTCGAACCCTGGAGACTATTACCCACACGAACACTTTTCGGCAGTAGTTGCGCCTAAGGGTTAATCATGGGTGCTTGAGCCAACTGGAGATTGATCATCAGATCAAGTCGCCAGTCGATCTGGTAAAAGAGCGCTGTTTTCCTTCCCGTAAGCACCTTGCGAAACTCCGGCAGATATTTGAGCCGAACTTGCATGATGTCCTCTTCCACCGCGGCCCGCCGGCGTAGATAACTTTCGGCCTGTTCCCCAGACATCGAGTCATAGTTTTCGAGATATTCCTGAAAGAGTGCAATTTTGTTGTCGTAAATCTTGGCCAAGTCCTCTGCGTAGCGGTTGTAAACAGGCCAGAACTTCTCCGACTCGGCATCGGTCAAATCCAGGTTCGCAGCAACAATCTGCTTCTTTTGAGAGCGAATATTGCTCTTCAGCAACTGGATATCTTGATCGGGAGACCATTGCGTGTCCTCGTCCACAATGGCGCCATCGGGCAACCGCGTCAGCTTCCGTGCCTGCCCGGTTGGCTGCTGACCCCACACCGGCTGAACGGTGGCGAGAGCCAGAGCGGTAATTGCAAATAGAGAGAGCTTTACCAACTTTCCTTGCATCCATCCTCCTGGGACGAATTCTTGAGGTGCGCCACACATATCGAAAATGCCTGTGAACCTCGTCCCATAAGAGTTTTGCATTCAACGTTCCAGTCGTGGGTGCGGTGCGCATGGCTGCATATCGTGCAATTACAGAGACTTGTAAGAGACGGCATACCCATCTGACTCACAGGACTAGCAAAGGTGTGACGGGGTTCTGGCAGGTGACAAACAGCAGATGAGCCGAGCCTGTTTAAGTCCTGCACGAGCGATTCTGGTTTGAAACGGGGGTACTACAAACTCAGGCGTCACAGGACCGCGTGTTGAAATCGTGGCTCGCTCGCCACGCCGTGGCTGCTTTTGTGGTTAGCCTTGTAGTTCATCGGGGACGGGAATCCTGAACTAGAATTACGACGACACGGCGTGAACAGAGTCGTCGCTTTCCAGTTCAATCTGCTGAATGTTTGAGCCTGAACCCAAGCGCTTCGACGTGTCGGTCAGTTCCCGTAACCAGTCAAACGCCCTGTCCGCAAGCATGTCTTCCTGAATGCGCCAACGCCAATTCCTCGATTCCATGGCGACGTTCCCGGGCACTGGCTGCCTTTGGATCGATCGCGCGACCGAAAATCAGGTGTCGATCATAGAGCGCGTCTGTAGTTCCGGCAAACTGAATCGAATCGCTGCCGTATTGCTGAAGAAGCTCTGGGCCGACGTCCTTATTATTAGCGATTGGAACGACTGGCGCGGATTTTGGTTGCGTGACGGTCTTTGTGCTCATTCCTGAACCTCATATTTCAGGTGAGATTACTTCCCTGTGGTTAATTCCAATTGATCATGCGACGCAATGGGCGCACTGCGTTCAACGTGATGGTCATCGTTCCAGAGCCGGATCACTGGCCGTGAGAGGTTATGCTCGTAGCCGACCGCACTGAGGCTGGCCGGGT
>DASPVV010000059.1:0-3127 GCA_035622175.1 Terriglobales bacterium
TATTCAGACAAGGGATTTAGGGAATTCGTCGCGTAGGCAAGGGAGGAACAGGCTCGCGGTGGTAGCGAACGTTCCAGAAAGTCCAGGAGCGAACATCGAAAACCCCCGGCGGGGGATCGTCCAGCACCGCCTCAAAATCGGTTTCCGGGAAGGATTCAAGAACCGCGGTTATATCGCGAAGCGTACCGAAGGTCATTACGTGCGCCAAGAAAAAGTTCTTGTCCCGCAAGGTATCACCCGGTGACTTAAACCACACCACTCGCTTGGCGACCGACTGCAGGTCGAGTTCACTCACGGAAGTCTCCCTCGCCGCTCAAGCTCCCCTTGGGCTTGATCGGCTGGATCTGACGGAAATCCACTTCGTTCGCCATGTTGCGCAGCTTGGTTTGCACAGCAGGACTCAGCGATTGAAGGTCCCCATCGGCGAAATATGTGAGTGCCTTGAGGCTTAGGACACCATTAAAAGTGCGTCCGTAGACAGCGCCGGCCGCCCCGAGAGCTGCACTGAGGGACACTCCGGCGTCAGCCAGGGCCACGATGTCGAGATAGTCCTTGGCGCACGCGCGCTGTTGAATGGTCACCATTTTGGTAGCGGCGACATCCACAAGCGAAGCCACTCTTATTTGCTTACCCGAGACTGGTTCTGGGTCCTCGACTCGGTTCAGCTTCAGGCCGCCGAAAAATGACACCTTCACCGGACCGTTTCTGTCGACGATCACCGTGAGAGTGTTGGCTTCCGACTGGCTGGTCTCCGCGCCCATCAAGTAAGGAATCACTCTCTGGAGAGCAGCTGGGGCAAAGGACCGACTGGAAAAGAAATCAAAGTCTTCCGAGCTGCGATGACCCAAGCGTAAGACAAGGGCGGTTCCGCCATAAAGGACAAAGTCCTTTGGTGTTTGTGCCAGCTCGTCCCAAAGCCTGCGTTGCGGCGCGGGAAGGACTTCCAACCTCGGTGTGAGCATGTCGCGTTCTCCCGATTTTCTCATGAAATGACGAGAGTGCTTCGAAACTTGTAACCAGCGCTTTTCAACGGGCCTCCTTCATTTCTTTCTGCCTGCTGGCAAGTAGTTGAACAGCGCCATGTACGCAGGACCACTTGCTGGCCAATCCTTCTGATCACCCGCAGCATCGAGAAAAACATGGCCTGCGAGCGGATCCGAGTGTTCATCCCCCAGTCTCAGCGAGCCGGCGAAAGTGATGGAGCCAAGCGAAAAGCCGCTCGACTCCAACGTCTGCGGTAACGGCGCAAAGGACGACCGTCCTGCGCCGGGCTCCGGCGCACTCCGCGATGCGGTGCGATCATCACGATGCCGTAGTGGTCGGCCAAGTCACGGTCCAAACGGTCACTGACATGCGCTTTGCCGCCATTTCCGTATCTGACTTCCCGAATTTCTCGAGAATTCGTTCCGGCATAGTTCTCCTGTGCTGGGGCGAACTTCTTGCGCGACATCGCTCCTCAGAAACGAGGAAGGAATACTTTCGAGAGCGCCACGTCGCGATGGCCTTGGCCAAGGCTCGGCGCCAACGCCCGCGATGTTAGGATAGCGGGGTGCGCAACAAGACCACACATCTATGGACGTTCACGATTTCAGACGGATTGCGCTCAGTCTCGAAGGTGTTGAGGAAAACTCGCATATGGGCAAGCCCGACTTCCGTGTAGGCGGCCGAATTTTTGCCACCCTCGCATCGGCGTACGAAGGCTACGGCAATCTGAGCTTGACGCCGGAGCAGCAGGAAATATTCGTGCGGGAGATGCCCGAGGTCTTTGTGCCCATCGCCGGCGGATGGGGACGCATGGGAATGACGCACATTCGCTTGGCAGCAGCAAGCGAGGATGTGCTGGCCGGCGCTTTACGTACAGCATGGAAGCTGCGGCTCGACAACAACGCAAGATCGGGCAAGAAAAACCGCACAGGGGCAGAGGGAGTCCGGGGAACCAAACCACGTCGCAAGCGATGACGGGTTTTCGGTCACGGATGCAGGCTACGCCTCTTGGCCGTTCAACCCCGAAACGCCTCCGGTCAGTTCGTAATCCCCATCTGCGTCAGGATAAAGGCGTAGTCGAAAGCCGCTTCTTTCAGCCGGTCATAGCGTCCGGAAGAGCCTCCGTGGCCCGCTGGTCCCATATTCGTCTTCAAGAGCAGAAGATTATGGTCAGTCCGGGTTGCGCGCATTTTGGCGACATACTTGGCCGGCTCCCAGTACATGACCTGACTGTCGTTGAAAGAAGTTCTGACCAGCATATTGGGATAGGTCTTAGCCTCGATGTTGTCATACGGCGAATAGCTGATCATGTAATCGAAAGCCGCTTTCTCTTTGGGATTTCCCCACTCTTCAAACTCGCTGACGGTGAGCGGCAACGACTCGTCTAGCTCCGTATTGATGACGTCGACAAAGGGAACGCCAACCAGCGCGGCGTGAAACAGGTCGGGCCGCATGTTGAGCACGGCGCCCATCAGAAGCCCACCGGCACTTCTGCCTTCGATCGCCAACCGATCCTTGGAGCCGTATCCCTGGGCCACTAGATACTCGGCGCAGGTGATGAAGTCGGTGAAGCTATTTTTCTTGTGCATCATACGTCCCTCGTCGTGCCAGGCCTTTCCCAGTTCGCCGCCACCACGAATGTGTGCGACCGCAACAACTACGCCGCGATCGACCATGCTGAACAGGTTGGAGTTGAAGAAGATGTCGTTGGAGATTCCGTATGAGCCGTAGCCGTAGAGATACAGCGGGCCGCTGCCGTCCACTTTAGCGTTCTTGAGATGGACCACGGAGACCGGCACCTGGACGCCATCGGAGGCGGTGGCGTAGATCCGCTCGACCCGATAGCGCGTCCTGTCATATCCGCCCGGAACTTCCTTCTGCTTGAGGAGGGTCGAGTGGCCACTCTCCACGTCATACTCGAAGACCGAGGCCGGTGTAATGAAGGACTGATAGCCGTAGCGGAACTTCGTAGCGTCGTATTCCCGGTTGATGTAGGAGTATGCAATGTAGGCAGGCTCGGGAAAGTCGATGCGCCGCGAGCGACCGCTTCCCACGTCGGTGACGCGAATCTGGGGCAGGCCGTTCTCGCGCTCGTAAGAGATGTAATAGTCTTTGAAGAAGTCGATGTCATCGAGCATGACAG
>DASPVV010000060.1:0-24348 GCA_035622175.1 Terriglobales bacterium
GACACCAGGCTGCAGGAGAGCCAGATCCATAATGTTTCGTCCGTTTAGAGGGAGATCTACAATGGGGCGGCTGGTGACCGATTGTCCGAGGGTAGGATTCTGTGTCTCGACCTGCGTGGCTTCCGATTTGACCGTCACGACCTCAGTGGGCGCTCCAACCTCGAGCGTGATGTCGAATTTCAGCGACTCATTGATGAGCAATTTATTTCCGAAACTGACGTATTTGGCGAACCCCTGATGCTCGACTGTGACAGAGTAGGCGCCGATCGGCAGGTCAAGAACCTCGAAATTGCCTTCACTATTGCTCGTCACGTTCTTCGAAACTTGTGTGGCCTCGTTGGTGACGGTCACCCTTGCGCCGACTATGGCTGCGTGTTGCTGATCTGTTACCGTGCCCAGAACCTTCCCCGTTGCTGCTTGGCCCCAGGCGGCCGTACCCCAGAGAGAAAGAACGCCGACCAGAACCGACGTGAATACAACCTTACGGCCCAGGCGCAAATAGCCGCGGAGGGTCCCAGGGTACACTTCTAGGCATTGTCGTGAGACTTGCAACGCCATGATGTCCGGCCTGAACGATCCGAATCTTATGCACAGTCGATCCATCTTCGTGTAGGACCAGAGTAGGCAAACGCAAATTCAACAGAACGTAAGAGACGCGTGCGTCCGCCGAACTGAATTGCTCTGGTGCCCCCCCAACCGATAAACACCCGCGTTTATGGCCCAACGCCCTGTTACGCGGAAATGTCTCTCGTTAATTTTGCTACGTTTTGAAACACACACCCGGGGCCCGTTCACGTACCAAGGGAAACCGTCAAACACAGCTTGCAACAGCGAATACTTCCCCGTGGTCAATATTGCAATTGGCGGTAATGAAGAGACCTGAACAAAAACCTAACTCAGCTTTATGCAACTAACATACCATACATAGTACTGTATATAAATGTTATGTATATGGCAGTTGCGGAAGGCTACCCGGCCCGACAATCCCGTTTGCTGTATGTCCGTCGGGAAGAAGGATACAGTTTTTTGTAGGTTGCAAATCTATAAAAGGCAGTTTCAAGCGCTGGAGGAAATTGCAGAGGTCAGAGATGGTTGGTGGATCGAAAGGATCGATCAGGGAAGCGCTTCTCTCCTCGCGTTGCACACTTACTTGTGCTCTAAGAATAAGGCGATTCTCTAAGTCCTTCCATTTTAGCCTCTTAGAGCCGGAGGGGCCGAGGGTCGACCGCGAGCGTCTGCATTCTCCCCCCGCCCTGAGCTCGAAATCAAGATGATATAAATGGTAGCACTTGCCCGCGAAACTCGACCCGCATGGCGGTCTGCAGATGTTTTCTGGGAAACCTCAACGACCCCGACTAGGTGCGCTTGCACGATACAGGGAAGGAGGAAAGGGAGGGTTTGCGCGCGGTGTCGATCACAGAGTTTTGTGCCCCTCCGCGACGACCTGGGGCTGACGCATCACCGGCTGAGGCACTGGCAATGCCGCTGAATCCGTCAAAGTGAGATTGCTCCGTGGAAGCCTTTTTGTCCTTGGCTTCTCAGAATCCGCACCACCGCAAGGATCGTGTTCCAGTTGCGCGTAGTCGCCGGCACACCGAATAGCTTGTCGATCTGGCCAAGATAGCCGATCGTCTTCATGTGGCGGCGGTACAGTCCGTAGACGAATCGCTTTTTCGAGGCGATAACTCGCACGAACCACTCTCCCTCGGGTGGAAATGTGACTGGCAGGCTAGCCCGGAGGCCTCCGGCTCTCGACAGTATGCTCACGAATCGAACGACATCGGGGCGTGATGGCTCGCTGCCAAACGGATTCTCCATCTCCAGACGGATGAGATCGCGACCGTCGCAAAGCACAACCTTCGCCTCAAATGGGAGCCTTCGCATGAGTTCAGCACGGAACTTTGTTCGTGATCCAGGCTTGCGAACGACAAACGTTCCAGCAGCACCCACATTCACGACATCGTAATCGCTTAGTTTCCTCGCGAGGATGCTCGGCCGAAACGTCCTGTGCCCGCCAACGTTGACACCTCGGAGGAAAACGATTAGAGCCATAGCGCCCCTGGGTCGCCATCGTGACAGCGATGCTTCAGTGGGACTGCCTCTTCCGGGCAGCGGGAATGTTCGTTCGTGGTGTCGGGTTCTGCTGCTTCGGAGCCCGCGTGCGCAGTGCAGCGCCAACCTGGTATTCACTCTGCACTAGGCCGCGACGATAACTGTGCGTCGCAACATGGCGAAGAGCGATGTCGCGCGGTACTGGGCCAAACAACGGGATGCCTTCTCCGATCAGCACTGGGACGCGCGTGATCACCAAGCGCTCGATCAGGCCGGCCGCAAGGAATCTCTGAATCGTGATGCCACCGTCTATATAAGCGTGTTTGAATCCGCGTGCTTTGAGCCGCGTTACGATTTCGGCCGGTTCGCCCGACATTTGTTCGACCACCCCGCCTTTGACCGACGAGAAATCGAGCGGACGGCTGCTCAGCACCACCACCGGCTTCTTACCGTAAAACCATTCGCCGAATGTCAGCACGACGTCGAAGGTTCTGCGCCCGATCACAACGACGTCTACACTGCCATAGAATTCTTCAAAGCCGTGCGGTTCCTGCTCACCTGTACGCAAAAAATCGAGCGCGTGGTTCGGCCGAGCAAGAAAGCCATCGACGCTGACTCCACAGAACACTGACAGCTTCATGGGGTACGTCCCCTGATTTGGATTAGGTAAGTCTAGTTATCCTAACGCGCGTTGAGCAAGATGCAGAGAAGCGGTTGCCCTCTGGCTCGAAATTGTGTACCGAACAGACGCACCGTCTCGTCACCGAAAGCCTCCTTGAGAAAGAGATTCGCCCTCTGATGGGCGGACGATCAACCTTGGTGACGGCAGGACTGGGCTTTCTTCTAGGCGGACGTGCTGCGAAACTTGACCGGCATCGGCCTTGCCGCGCTCCGTGAAGCTGTCTCCTGATCCATGTGGTCCTGCACTGCTGAACGGGAACCGTAGGTGCCGTCACGATGCCCATTCCTTGGTAAAATGTCACTCAAGCCTAGTGACCACAGTCACAGCGCATATGTTCACGAGACCCGAAAATAACGAGCAGCGGCCCGGGAATCATTACACGGACTGAGGCATACCATGTCTCACGACAAGCGCGACATTCTCGAAACTCTCAAGTTCGACCTCGCGTTCCTGGAGCGGGCAGGCTACGGACGTTCAGTACGCACACCCAAGACCCCCACGCGGATCTTCCAGGATTCTCTCTCCTCTCTCAACTTGTGCGAGCCAACGCGGCCACATCCGTGCAACGAATGCTTCCTCACCGACTTCGTTCCAGAGAACGCCCGATCCATTGGTCGACATCGCGTGGATTCTTCTCCTGCAACGAATTTATGTTGACCCAATCACCAGGAGGGAGGATGACCAATCCAGAGCATAGTCGTGTAATCCGTTTTGCTGAGGCTCAAGTCGCCATCCCTGCCGGCGAGCGCTCCATCCCTGTTTGGCAGCGTGGGGCCCTTGACGTCGCATTCGCACTCCCTGTGCCGCCGAAGAGTCAGGCACCTCATACGCAGGATGAGATGTACATCATCATCCGGGGGCGAGGAGTCCTTGTTCATGATGGGAAACGGGATTCGTTTGAATCGGGCGACATCCTATTCGTAGCTGCTGGGATCGAGCATCAGTTTGAGGACGTTACCAAGGACCTCGCTCTATGGCGAGTGTTCTACGGCCCTCATGGTGGCGATCCGGCTGTAGAGCGCCGCGCCGTCAGGAACATCAAACTTAGAGACTACCCAGAGGATTTGCAAAGATGATCGATCTAGGATCAATACTCTTCGATCCGAGCAACAAGAAGGAAGGGTTGTCGTACTGCAGCCGGTGCGGATGGTATAGAAGATAGCAAGCCCACATTTCTTCAGAGCCATCCCTCTCTGGAAGACAGGCAGGCAAGACCATCAGGAGGCTCCAACCAAAAAAGTAGTTTCACGTTTAGGCTTTCTCCAGCCAAGCAGACCCACTCGCGCTTGGAGAGGACAATTTTAGCCTTTTCGAGCGATACTCATTCCGAGAACCAGAGGCTCCCGCCAGCGCACCATGACGGGGCCCTAGCAGCTTGATTTACCCAAGGCAATTCGCACCAGCTTGCGCGTTTCTTCAGCCCATCTGTTAACTCCGGTTGAGAGAACCGAAAAAAGAAGGTTAAGACAAATGCCTAATCGCGAAATCAAACACCCTGATAAACTCGTCTCGACGGGATCTTATTCCGCCGGCGTTCAAATCGATGGATGGTTGTTCATCAGCGGCCAAGGTCCTTTGGACTTGCGTACCGGTGAAGTGGTAAGGGGTTCGATCGAGGATGAAACCCGGTTGACGCTGTCCCACATTGGCAAGATCCTTGAGTCGGCGGGATACGGTTTTGAGAATGTGGTGAAGTGTACTTGCCATCTGGCTGACATCCGGGATTTCGATGCTTTTAATCGCGTGTACGCGACATTCTTTTCTGGGGTTCGCCCGGCACGCACCACAGTGCAGTCGGTCCTCTGGAACGGAATCAAAGTAGAAATCGATGCCATTGCACGAAAAGCTTAGCACCCAGTTTGCCGGCTGAAGCTGGCGCCCTCCCAGGACCTCCCCATATCGGCTGCGACTCAGGACGACTTACCCGCAGCAACGGGAAAGACTTTGCACGGGCTGGCCACCGTCGGCGGGAACCGCTCCCATCATAAATTTCGCTGGCCCCCAACCACAATTCGGATCCTGAACGGGGAGGTTTCGCTTGTTTCTATCGGGGCTGGCGTCGATCTTTCGTGCCTGCTACTGCCTGCTGTCCGATCGCATATCGAACAACATCGTCGTTTAGGCCAACGTTTTGAGAGCGAAGGGGAGGGAACGCCGCCGCTGCCCGGTGGCTGCAAAAATCGCATTCCCAATCTCTGGCGTCAGGGGCGGCACTGCAAGCTCGCCGACCCCGGATGGGGCTCCGGGCGAGCTGACGATGTAGACTTCGACTTTGGGCATTTCCCGCATCCGCGTAGGCTCGTAATCGTCGAAGTTCAGCTGCTCCACAATGCCGTTCTTGAGCGTCACTTGCTTGCGCGAAGCCGAGGAGAGAGCAAAACCGATGCCTCCTTCGATCTGAGCCGTCACTACGTCGGGATTGATCGCGGTGCCGCAATCGACCGCGGCAACGACGCGCTCGTTTTTGATGGTCTGTCCGGAGATGGCGACCTCGGAGACCATTGCGACCCGAGTGTTGGCATCGCGATGAAATGCAAATCCGCGGCTTTCCGAGCGGCCCTGCCCGTGTAACACGCGAAAAAATCGGACATCGCGCAGGGGCGAGGCCAAGACTCGCCAAGCTTCGCTACGGTCGCACCGGTGCGCTGAGGCGGAGCTCGGACACTATCCCTCCGCCCACCTTCTCGATAGTTTTGTACTCGGAGATTGCGTCCCTAGCCAAAATCTGGGAGGCCGCCGATAGCCACCCCCTGGGGCAAGTCAACGCTCACCAGAACCGAGAGTTCTACGGTTGCCAAAGACAGCTCAACAACACCCGACCCGCCACCATGGTGCTACCTCGAGTTACGCAAAAGGCCATCTGGGAACGGACGAAAGCGGTCCAAGGGACTAGGGCCACGGAGAGCTACAGCTGGGACGGCGCCAGCAATAGACTGCGTTGTTGGGATGAGTCCGTATAGAGATGGGGGCAACGGCAGCGAAAGCATGCGCATGGACGCAATTGACTCATTTTGCAGAAATAAGCTCAACGCAGGTGGACCGAGTCCTTGCGGACTCGATCTTTGCGCCCTGGTCCTGTTTCTATTTGCCTGTGTCGGACTTCTGGGTTGCGGCTCATCGACTTCGTCCCCTGGAAACGGTTCCCAGCCTACGATCACTTCTTTTGCCGCGGATCCAACATCCATCAGCTCTGGTGCAAGCAGCACACTGAGTTGGGCGACAGCAGGAGCGACGGGTATCGCCATCACGCCGGGGACATTCACGTCCACATCTGCGGGCGGTTCGACGAGTGTGAACCCAACCGCTACCACCGTCTACACACTGACGGCGACCAATGCTGCCGGTTCGACCAGCTCGACGGCCAAAGTCACCGTAACCGCGGCTGGGGGTATATTAGCCATCGCCAACACTTCGTGCCCGGACGGAACGCAAGGAACCACCTATGCAGGCTGCACCATCGTCGCCAGCGGCGGCTCTCCGCCATACACCTATTCAGTAAGCAACAATTCCGACTTTCCTCCATTACCGGAGGGGATGTCTCTCAATCCGACTACAGGGAACATCAGCAGCGTACTGATTGGCGGTCAAGGCACCTACACGCCGCAATTCGTGGTTACGGACTCGACCGGCACGCAGGCGACAGAGAGCATCAGCATCGCCCTCAGCGGCAACAACGCTTTTCTCGCGAATATCTTCCCTGCAACTTCCATTTTTCACCATCGAGTGGACGCAGCCGCGACCAGCCTGCCCGTAGATACTTCCCCCGCTGCCCCGATCTACAGTGGCTATTTGTCAGCGACCATCAAACCATTCTTCGGGAACAATTCCAATGCGCCCTTTCCAAATGGAATACCAAGCATTGAGGTCCCGTACAACCAACAGGTAGTATCGGTCACGACCACTGTATATCAGTTCTACTTCACCTCGGGTCCAATTCCGGCAAATGCTCCGGTTGAGGGCACCAGCCGCTCGACGGGAGATAGACACGTCCTGGTCTATCGCGAGGCAGGCGGTGGAAACAACCCTGCCCTCTACGAAATGTGGCAGGGAATCTACGAAGGCGGTCCCTGGACCGATTCCTCGAACGCGCTTTGGCCGGACGTATCCTCGGATGCCCTCACGCCGCAAGGGATGGGAACATCGGATGCCGCGGGACTGCCGGTAGCGCCGTTGCTCGCCAACGCCGACGAAGTAATCGGCACGGGCACACCCAGTGCACCGAGCGGTACCATTCGGCATCCTATCCGGTTCACACTCAACCATATGTTGAACTACTGGGTCTGGCCGGCTACGCAAACAGCGGGTGTGGGAAGTTGCACGGAGACGGGAGGCAGTTCCATTCTTGTGGAGTCGGAAATCTCCCAATCTTCTCCTCCCGCAAGTTGCAGCATGTCCGGACCCGCCGGCGAGATCTACCGATTGAAGGCTTCAGTTGCGACTCCCTCTTGTGCCGCCACGAGTCCGCAAGCTGCCACGATCATCACCGCATTCCGAGACTATGGAATCATCCTGGCCGACAACGGAGACAGCGGGGGGCTAATCGGCACACCCGACGCTCGCTGGAACGACGCCGATCTTGCCTGCCTGACAAGTCTCACCTTAGCGGACTTCGAACCGGTGAACGTCTCAAGCCTCATGGTCAGCAATGACAGCGGGGCGACCAGCCATTAGCCAACCTGCCCGGCGTTACTTCGAGATCCATCCCGCGGCGTAGGGTTCGAGCACCCACTCTTTGAAGTTGACTTCGGATGCTGGCGTCGGACGCACTCCGAATCTCCCGTGACTCGTGAAATTCCGAAGCAGGTCGTAGGCAAGCAGACGGAATGCAGAGAGCCTACGGAAAGGGGAGTACAATCCGGGAATGGTGCTGCCATGAATGTGGAGAGCCTCAGTCAAGACGTTCGATTTGGTCTGCGGTTTATGCGCAAGAGTCCGGCCTCGACCCTCGTTTGTGTGCTTTCCCTGGCTCTCGGTATTGGTGCCAACACCACGATCTTTACGGTCGTGAACGCCATCCTTCTGCACCCGCTTCCCGTTTCCGACATATCCCGGCTGGTAGAAGTGGATACGATCGACAGCAAGACGAAGTTCACGCAAGCGAATGCCACGAAGCTCGGCATGTCGTACGCCAACTGCGAAGACTATCAGCGGCAGAACCAGGTCTTCACCGGGTTGTCTTGCATCTCGTTCGCCGCGCTGACCTGGAGCGGAGAGGCCGAACCAAAACAAATCGCCGGACAGCTCGTGAACGCGAATTATTTCGAAGTGCTCGGGGTACGACCGGCATTGGGACGCTTCTTCCTCCGCGACGAAGACACCCAGCCGGGCGGCAACAACCTGGTCGTCATCAGCCACAGTCTATGGACCAATAAGATGGGGTCCGACCCGAACGTGATCGGTAAGACTCTGACGCTCAGCGCTACGCCGTTCACCGTGATTGGCGTGGCGCCGAAAGGCTTCAAGGGCACGTTCACCATTGCTCCCGCGGACCAGGTCTGGATGCCGATCAGCATGTACGACCAGGTCCTCGCGGGATTTCTCAAGGACAAATTCAGGGACCGCAGGTTCCTGAACAGCCTTACGGTGGCGCGGCTGAGATCGGAAGTCAGCAGCCAACAGGCTGAAGCCGAGCTAAAAACGATTGCGTCGCGCCTGGAACGGGAATATCCGAAGGAAAACGCTGGCCGCAGTGTTGCGGTATCCATGCTCGGAGACGCGGCGGTGGGCATCAATCAGCACGACCAATTCGTCGTTGCGGGTGCCCTGATGATGGGAGTAGTCGGACTCATTCTTTTGATCGCCTGTGTGAACCTGGCCAATCTCCTGCTGGCAAGGGGTGCACGTCGCCAGCGTGAAATATGCATTCGAGCGGCAGTAGGAGCCGGGCGCATGCGGCTTATTCGTCAGCTCTTAACGGAAAGTGTGGCGTTGTCCCTCGTCGGCGGTGCCGCAGGGCTGCTGCTCGCATTCGCGGGCCGGGGAATATTATGGGCTTACCGTCCACCGTTCGTTGAGGCCAATGATTTGGACCTTGCGCTCGACTGGCATGTGCTCGTGTTTACCTTTGGACTTGCGTTGCTGACCGGAATGCTTTTCGGATTGGCTCCCGCCATCAAGGCTTCGCGGACGGACGTGGCATCGACGCTGAATACTGGCGGCCGCAGCGGCAGTGCAACCTGGGCCCAGGGCTCGCTACGCAGCATTCTGGTGATTTGCGAAGTGGCTCTTGCCCTGGTCGCACTGGTGGGCGCAGGACTATTCATACGAAGCATGCAGAATGCCCAGAAGACGGATCTCGGTTTTGAGTCGAAGCGTCTTTTCTTGATGGCGTTTGATTTGGGGTCTCTCCACTATGACGAAGCCCACGGGCAGCAGTTCTATCGCGACGCCATCCAGCGCGCGACCAGCTTGCCCGAGGTTCAGGCAGCCGCAGTGGCCTCGAACCCAGCACTGGGCGGGGGCCTCGGGCGCACGGTGTTTCCGGAAGGTAGAGATGAAACCTCCGGATACCGAGGCACGTTAACGCAGCTGGACGACGTCTCTACCGGATATTTCGACACCTTGCGCATTCCGCTGAAGAAAGGGCGCGTCTTCAACGACCTTGACCAGAAGGACACTACGCCGGTCGCGGTGATCAATGAGGCCATGGCGCGCCATTTCTGGCCGGATCAGGATCCCATTGGCCAGCGCTTTCACTTTTTCGGTGACCCGAAGCTGCTCGAAGTGGTGGGCGTAGTGGGCAACACAGTGATCAATCAGATCGGCGAGACTCCCCAGCCCCTGGCCTATCTGCCCCTGACTCAGGATTACCCTCCGGCGGCAACGCTTCAGGCGCGTACCGCAGGGGATCCCCGCGCGACGGTAGCCAGCGTCCGCAGTCAAATCCAATCCCTCGATCGTAACCTGCCGATCGCAAACGTTCAGACCATTGACGAAGTACTGAACCAGGGCCTGTGGGCGCCACGCATGGCCGCAGTCTTGCTTGGCCTGTTCGGCGTTCTGGCACTTTTCCTGGCCGCCATCGGTGTCTACGGCGTGCTTTCCTATTCGGTAACGCAGCAGACGCGCGAAATTGGGGTGCGTATGGCACTGGGGGCAACTCCCGGAGCAGTTTTGCGCTGGGTGGTCGGCCAAGGCTTCCGCCTGGCTGCTGCCGGCTTGCTCATTGGCTTGCTGGCCGCATTGGCCTTAACCCGCTTTGTAGCCAGCCTGTTGTTTGGCATTAGCAGCCACGATCCAGCCACATTCGGAGTGGTAGCGATCGTCCTCGGACTGGTGGCGGTTCTGGCGTGTTATGTGCCGGCGAGAAGAGCTACCACGGTGAGCCCCATCACGGCGCTGCGATACGAATGACCAAACTCGTTGTCTGGGAAAAGGCAATGGCTCTAGATCGAACGACTGCGATGGGTGATCAGCGAAACGACCAGATTGCCAATGGGCCATCGACCTTCATGACGGACCGCCCCATGGGACGCTCCATCTCGCCCTGGGGAAGGCTTCGGAAGCGCATTCTGATCTCTCGTATGCCGCGAACATTCTCGGTCTCCCGAAGGACCTGCAAGATAAATTCAGGTCCGTGCAGGCTGACACCGCCATCTTGCTCTCTGTCGATTTGGTAGCCAAGTTGAAGGCAGAAGTGGATGAGATTGTCTGTGGCAGAGGAATCGGCCGCAACGGTCAACCCGATCACGTCTTCTAGGCGTGGTTGATCGATTGGCGCAAGGACTTCGGCATAGCGCTTGAGGATTTCCCTGCGCGACATGCCCCGGTTCGTTCCGCTCGGCTGCGGGTTCCAACTGGCCAAAAACTCGGGGTGGTATTCCATCACCCAGGAACTCGTTCTACCTTCGTAGGGAAAGCTCCTTGGCGTCGCCATAAGAAACCAGGGGATTTGCTTGCCCTGATAGAGCCGGGTGACTGGTTTCAGGCTTGGTTCGAGGCTCGAGCCGAGCTTTTCCTGCAAGACGCTTACGGCTCCAGGTTGATCCACTCCGAACGCAATCCCACAGTCGGCGACGCGGTGCGGAGAAGAATCGGCTACGTCGAAGAATTCAAAATATGTCTGGACCCCGTAGAAGTAGAGGCCGGTGTAAGTCATATCCGCGTTGGTCGTCGTCCGTTTTTCGTTAACTGCAAGATGCTTGCGTAGAAACGAGTCCTCCTCGATGGCATGGTAGGTGGGAGAATCGAGAACCATATAGAAATGATTCAGAAAAACCTCGGGCAAGGGATCCGGCGAATCAGGTCGAGGCGTTTGCGAAGATTGCAAGATGGGCGACGGGTGGGATTTCCCTTTCACTGCTGTCCTCCGCATCGGAAGCGTGGAAGCGAACGTTTTTCAAGCACGAGTCACTCCGCATGACCGAGTTCGGCCACCCCAGGATATGGGAGGTTGTTGCGGCGAAGCCATAGCGCACCGAGCAAAGCGACACCTGCAACGCCAGCGATGACGCCGTAGCCAGCCGTGTAGTGGCCGGTCTTATCGACCGTCAGTCCTACCAGAGGCTGGATGACAAATCCCACACCGTAAAGGAACGAGCACAGGCCGTACACGTATCCAGACGCTTCCTTCCCAAACATGAGGGGGGGCAAAGCATAAAAGGCAGGCATGCCTATCGCCATCGAAACACCAAGCAAGCTTGCTGAAACCGCGGGCGGAACCGTGCGAGGGATCAATAACAAGACACTCAGCATAAAAATAACTGAAGCCACAACCAAGTAATTCACGGCGTTATTCTTCCGTAGAAAAGACGAAAGGAACGGCTTCAAGCTGAGGGCCACCCAGGCGTATATTCCGACGATGGCGGACGCTGCCGCAAGACCGTACCCGCCTTGCACGAGATAATCCGGCGTGAAGGTCAGATAGGCTTCGGTGGAAACGTTGTACCCCGCAAAAACCACCGCCAGTATCCAGGCGGCCGTGACGCGGCCAGGCGGTAGAGAACCAGCCGCCGCGCTTCTCTGACTTGAATCCGGGGACCCGGAGGGAACCAACAGCATGATCAAAAGACCGAAAACCGCGAGCACAAACAGCAGGAACATTGCCGGTCGCCACCCCGATTGTTGCCCAATTCTGCCCAGCACAAATAGGCTGGCATACACGCCGGCGGTCATACTCATGCTGTAAAGGCCCATCATAAGGCCAAATTCTCTTCGCCCCTCAAACCATACCGCGAGCAGCTTCGGTCCGGCTACCAGGTGACCGGTCGCTCCGGCTGAAAATATCACTCGCCCCAGGCACAGCATCCAGAAACCGTGTGCGCCGGCCATTAAGGCCGAACCTGCGACAATCAGCGTCCAAAGTGAAACGAACAAGCCACGAAGGCGGACCCGGTCAGCCAACCAGCCAGAGGGCAGGGATGCGCAGGCAGAGACCAAATACCAAAGCCCCGTCAGGGCCCCTGCCTGAGTGCGCGAAATGCCGAGGGTTTTCACCCAAAGATTCAAAAGGGGAAAGGGGGCTGCAAACATCATGATGGTGCCGGCCGTGGTAAACAGAACTAGGCCTAACACGAACCAGCGATAATTCTCTTTGGCTGGGGGCAAGTGCCGTCCTTCCTGCTTGCTTCAATTTGGTTGGGTCCGGCGTCGTCCCTGCCTGCATACTTCCCCTCTCGGGGTCAGGCCTGGCCGGGTCCCAACCTTCTATTGCACCGGCGAAGCGTAGGCGCCCCGACCGACCGCAACTAACTGGCCGTTCTCATCTCTCACTTCGACGTCCGCGACACTCAGCCGGCGACCAACCTTGACGGTCCGACCAATCGCGGTGAGGCTGCCGCGTTTTGTAGGCCGGAGATAATCGATGCGAAGATCCACGGTAGGCACGTCGCCTCCAGTTTGCGAATAAACAGCGTAGTCACCCGCAATATCGATGAGCGCGCTGACAATCCCCCCGTGCAGCCAATCCGAGCCATCCTCGCGCAGAAACTCTTCGCGAAATGGCATATTGATCTCAACCAAACCGTCCTCAAAGCGCACCAGTTTTAAACCCAGAAACCGTTGGTACGGCGACTGTGACAGATCAGGCTGGTTCATGCTGAGCCTTCTCCTCGAATTCCACCGCGAGTTTTGTCAGTTGAGCGCGGTCCACCTTTCCCGTGCCGCCGAGTGGCATCGAGTCGAGGAAGTAGATGCGGCGGGGGTAGGCATACGGGGCGCCATATTTGAGGTAGAACTGCTTGATCTCCTCTGCGGTCGTACTTGCGGGCGCTGCTTGCACGATAAATGCCACGGGGACGGCCCCCTTGATGGGGTGGGGTACGGGTACAACATAGGCCTCCCGAACACTCGGATGTCGCAGAAGAATGTCGACGATCTCTTTCGGATAAACATTTTCGCCGGAGACGTTGATCATGTCATCCTTGCGTCCAACGAAATAGAAGAAACCATCCTCGTCGCGACGCATGAGGTCGCCGGTATAGAGCCACCCATCGCGGAACTTCTTACTGGTGACCTCGGGAAGCTTCCAGTAGCCCTTGGCCAAGCCTGGATTGCGGGTAATGAATTCGCCCACCTCGTTAGGACCTAACTCGGTCACACCGTCCTCGCCGACGATTTTGACTTCCGAGCCCGGGATTTTCCTTCCGCAACTGCCGCGTTTGATCAATCCATAGCGGCAATTGCCAATCGGGTCAGGGCCACCTTCGGTCAAACCATAGCTCTCTGCAATAATCGCTTCGGGGAACGCCGCTTGGAACTCAGCAACCAACTCTTCGGAAACCTCCGCAGAACCGCACACTGCGTAGCGAAGGGATTTCACGTCGTTGCGACGGAGTTCCTCCCTTTGCGAGAGGATCCTTGAAAACATTGCCGGTACTCCGGTCATGTAGGTCACCTTGTAGCGAGCGATAGACCGTATGACCTCGACAGCATCGAAGCCCGGCAAAATAACCAGCGAACCTCCGCAGAGCAACATCGGTTTGACCGCGCCGACCATCGCGTTCTTGTGATAGAGCGGAACTGCTACCAAGGCCCGTTCCGTGTGATCGAACGCTTCGAGTTTGCACAGCAGGTCTGTGTTCCAGATCTGCCCCCCATGCGTCAGGAGAACGCCCTTGGGCTTGCCCGTCGAACCGGAGGTGTATGGCTGCAAACAGACCTCATCCGCTTCCGTCTTCCTGCGCGTAAACACGGGAGAAGCAGCCCCAAGCACCTGATCGTAGTTCAGCGCCCGGCCCTTCGCCTCTCCTTCTACAATGAAGTGCCGCACTCCCGGGACGTGCGCGATGAGAGCGCGCGCGCGGTCCGCCGTATCCGAACCGGCGATCAGCACGACCGCTTCCGAGTCGACCATGACGTGAAGAATCGCCTCATCCCCCATCCGAATATTCAGAGGCACCGGAACCGCACCCACACGCATCGCTCCTAGCAGAGACTCGATGAAGCGGTAGTCGTTGCTGAACATTAGGGCAACACGCCAGCCTGGTCGTATCCCCAGGCTGACTAGAGCATTGGCCATGCGGTTACAACGCTCATCCAGATCTCGGAACGACAGAACAACGTCCTCCTGCAACACCGCCGGCGCCGTGGGCTGAAGTTGCAGTGAGGCATCAAAGAGGTGGCCAAGATTCTCAGGCAGCATTTTTGAATGTCCTTCGTCTGGTATCGTCAGAGCTAATTTCCCAAAGACTTTGCGATCGATCAACTCCTGCACTGCCCCCTCGGACCCCGCGTTCGGGATCATCGCGCCAGAGCCATCCCGGAAACAGCTTTCACCCAAATCAGCACTTCATCCGCACCAAGAGTTGGAGCGGAGACGTCCTCGTGCTTGAGATTCTCAACACCGCCGTGGCGGTGAGAGACGATCGCGCCACGCTGGAAGCGAGCTTACACCACGATGCAAGCAGTTGCGGATCGTTCGCATGAAGGTCGCCCGCTATAACATAACGTTCTCCAACAGTGTTTCTTGAAGAGTTCGCTACAGGAGGCCGAACGAGGTTGCGATGCCCCGCAACGGGAAAGAAATCTTGACTATCATAATAGGAATAATCATAATTTACAACTCAAACGCCTGAATTGGAAGTTGCGTTCGATTCTCGAAGGTCAAGTTTCAATTCTCCAGTTCGATCATTCGCGGGCAGGAAATGAACCGAGAATGAAGCGGTGTCGCCAGGGATTTCGAGTCTACGTTGCGCGCAAGTAGAGCCAGGGCCGACGCGCCTGTACCTCGTTCCTCTGTCGCCGCTGCGATCCGGTAAACGTAGAGAGGAGCGCTTATGCGTCCTGTGAGGTCTGCAGTCTTCACTCTCCAGCTTGGGTTGCTGAGTTCCTTAGTCTTTGGGCAGGTGGCCATCACTTCTCTGCGCGGGACAGTGTTTGATGAAAAAGGGGCAGTCGTCGGCGCCGCTACTGTAACCCTCAACGATCCAGCAACTGGATTCTCAAGGACGACGAAGACCAACGCGCAAGGGGAGTATCAATTTCCTCAAATCCCTCCGGCGACGTACGCGTTGAGCACCAGTGCGCAGGGATTCTCCACCCTCAAACAAATCAACATCAAGCTGCTGGTCGATACCCCCGCCACTGTGAATGTAACTTTGAAGGTAGCGGGAGAAAACATCACGGTGGAGGTTGCCGGAGCCGCTCCTTGGGTCAATACGGAGGATGCCGCCCTGGGGCATGCGTTCGAAGCTAACCAGATCGCAAGCCTTCCCTTCGAGGGGCGCGACCCTACGGGAATCCTGAGTCTGCAGCCGGGGGTGGTATACACGGGCAATGGTACGCATATCGATTCTGCGAAGGACAGCCGCAGCGGTGCGGTCAATGGCGCGCGCAGCGACCAGACCAACGTGACCCTCGATGGCGTCGATAATAATGATCAGCTTCTTGGCACAGCGTTCCAGGGCGCGGTGCGTGCGCCACTCGATTCCCTGGAGGAGTTCAAAGTGACCACCAGCAACGCCGATGCAGATAGCGGCCGCTCCTCTGGTGGACAGGTATCTCTGGTAACAAAGAGCGGCACCAACCGTATTCACGGCGGAGCCTACGAATATTACCGTCCGACGTTCACCACGGCCAACGACTGGTTCAACAAAGCGGTCCAGCTCAACTCTGACGAGCCCAACTCGCCTCCCTTCTTGTTGCGCAACACGTTTGGAGCATTCTTCGGGGGCCCGCTTCAAAAGGACCGGCTATTTTATTTCTTGGCGTACGAAGGCCAACGCAAGCGCGAAAACATACCGGCCACGCGAGTGGTGCCCAGCGCAAATTTACGGAACGGGATCGTCGAGTATCCGTGCGCCGGGAATAAGGGATGCCCGGCCAGCGGAATCGAGACCTTGAGCGCGGCGCAGTTGGCCAGCATGGATCCCAACTGCTCGGCCATGGGAACTTGCCCCTTGGGGCCGGGACCGAATCCTGCGGTGGAACGGATCTTCCAGCAATACCCGCTGCCGAACACCGATACCGTGGGCGACGGACTTGATTTTCGCGGATTCACCTTTTCGTCCCCATTGCCGGCAAAGCTCGATGCCTACGTCGCCAAAGTCGACTACAACCTAACCGCCGACGGGAACCATCGCATCTTCCTGCGCGGCATCTTGAACAACGATAATCAGGCAAGTCGCACCAGTTCGAGTCTCATCGCGGCTGCCAGTCCTACCTCGATCACCGGCGACGGCGGAGAACAGTTCCCCGGACAACCCCAGCAGACTGTCGATCGTGACAACAGCAAGGGGCTGAGCGTAGGATATGCAGCGACCCTCAGCAATACCTTCGTTAACAACTTTCACTTTGGTTTCGTGAGAGAGGGGATCGATGTGGCTGGCCTTCAAAGGCAAGCCTACGTGAATTTCCGCGGACTGGACAACATCACAGCACAGACTCCGACCATCAACACTGATGTTCCTGTCTTCAACTGGCTGGACGATGTTGTCAAAATCAAAGGCAGCCACACGCTGCAATTCGGCACCAACCTGCGCAGGGTAGACAACGAGCGTGTGTCGAATGCGCAGAGTTTTTTCTTCGCCCAAACCGATGTCTACTGGTTGCCAACCGCTTGCATCGCCAACTGTGGAACCAGTTTGGATCCGAAAGTTTTTCATTTTCCTGCAGTTGAAGAATCGTTTGGCGCTAGCTACGATTACGCCGTCACTGCGCTGGCCGGTATCATCACGCAGGTCTTCTCGAACTATCAGCTGACGAAAAATCTGTCGGTGCTTCCCGAGGGAGCGCTTGCGCCTAGGCATTTTCGCGACTGGGAATACGAATGGTACGGACAGGACGCATGGCGAGTGAAGCCCAATCTCACCTTGACCTATGGTCTGCGTTACAGTCTGCTGGAGCCGCCGTACGAAACTACCGGCACCCAGGTGTCGCCGTCGATAAGTCTCAACAGCTATTTCAAGGATCGCGCGGCTGCGATGTTGCAGGGCCAGGTCTATGACCCGCCGATTTCCTTCAACTTGTCCGGGCAAGCCAACGGGAAGGCACCGTACTGGGCTTGGGATTATAAAGATGTCGCGCCACGCCTTGCCCTGGCTTACTCTCCCAGTGGCCATAGCGGATGGGGAGAAAAACTATGGGGCGGAGCGGGACAGACCTCGATTCGCCTTGGATATGGGATTTACTACGATCACTTCGGTGAAGGCATCACCAACACATTCGACCGCAATGGTTCGTTCGGATTAACCACCTCCATTAGCAATTCAGCTGGGGTTCAGACCGTGGACGGATCAGCTCGCTTCTCCGGTCTGTATACGATCCCCACGATCAGCCAGTCGCCTACGTTTTCGTGCACCGCCAATTGTCCGCTGATTGAACCGCCTCCCCAAGGTCCGTTTCCGGTGCTTCCGCCCTCGGGACCTTTCAATGGTGGTTTTGCCATCTACTGGGGACTCGACGATAAATTGAAAACGCCGTATTCCCATGCGGTGGACTTTTCCCTGACGCGGCAGCTGCCGCGAGGCTTTGTGTTGGAAGCTGCTTACGTGGGGCGCTTCGCGCACCGTTTGTTGCAGGAGGAGGATCTTGCCGAACCGACCGACCTGGTGGACCCGAAGACCGGGGTGGATTACTTCCACGCTGTGCAAGCTTTGGCCAAGCAATACTACGCCGGGACCCCGATTCAGAACATCACTCCGCAAACCATCGGGGCCAAGGCCTATCAATACTGGCAGGATGTGTTTCCGGGAGCAGCAGGTCCCGCATCCTCGCAACTAGGGGTCTACAACCCTGGAGTTCCTTGCCTCGGACAGGCTCCCGCTAACGTGACTGCCACCCAGGCGATGTACGACCTGTTCTGCTACAACCAAGGGGACGAAACCACCGCACTTGAGTTCGCCGATGTGCCTGGTCTGATCACGGCCAGTTGCTTTCCAGCCTGTGCGACCATCAACGGCAAACAAACCCAGGGCTACGTTTTCTATTCTCCGCAGTTTTCCTCCCTGTATGCCTGGAGAAGTATCGGCAATAGCGCCTACAACGCCGGGCAGTTCAGTCTTCGCCACCGCGCGGGCGGCTTGGAGTTTGATGTCAACTACACCTATTCCAAATCGATCGACCAAGGCTCAAACGCCGAGCGCATCAGCACGTATGAAGGGTTTGGATTGGGCAGCCAGATCATCAACTCCTGGATCCCCAGTCAGAACCGCGCGGTATCTGATTTTGACACGACGCATATCATTAACTCGAATTGGGTTTATGACTTGCCGGTCGGTCGTGGGAAGCTATTGGGCGGCGGCATGGGAACGGTGGCAAATGCAATTCTCGGAGGATGGAGCGTCTCCGGGCTATGGCGCTGGTCGACCGGGTACCCATTCCAAACCTTCAGCCCGAAATGGGCCACCAACTTCGAAAACAGTTCTCCGGGTGTGCTGATCGGCCCTATGCCTACAACCGGAAGCTTCACCGTGCCCGAGTTAAATGGGAGTTCGGGTCCGAATGTGTTCAAGGATCCCGGGATCACAGATCCTACCAATCCGAACGCTGCGATCAACGTCCTCCGAGCCGCCTTTCCCGGCGAAAGAGGAGATCGCAACATCTTCCGTGGTCCGGGTACGTTTGATATCGATGCCGGACTAAGCAAGATGTGGCGAATCACGGAAGATCAAAACCTGACGCTGACGTGGGGAGTGTTCAACTTAACGAATAGTGCCCGTTTCGACATCGCGACCATGTCACTCGCCGGCAACACCAACCTGGCCAGTGTTACCAGTTTCGGGAATTTCACATCCACACTTTCGAATGCCCGGGTCATGGAGTTTGGTCTCCGTTATACTTTTTAACCCGCCCAAGGGCGGCTCATCCCAGTGGGGTCCTCGCCGGAATCGAGGATACGGGTCAGCGGAAATGAAACCAATCCTAGGCTGGATCAGCGGTATCGCCGCCCTACAAATTGTGCTCTGGTTCGCTCTCAGTGCCGCGCCCATCGTAGGCTCCTCCGCGAGTCCGCCATCCATTGCATTTACCAACGTTCGCATTGTGGACGGCAACGGAGGAGCGCCTATCGAACACGGTACGATTGTCATCGAGGGACGGAAAATCACAGCTGTCGGTCCGACCTCAAACATCTCCATCCCGCCGGGAGCGCACAGCATCGACGAAGGCGGCAAGACCGCCCTGCCCGGCCTGGCGGATATGCACGTACATCTTACCGGTGGCTGGGATGGAATTTCCGCGGATATGTTGGGCTATCACCGTTACATGAACGCCCTTCTCTATGCCGGCGTCACCACCGTCCTCGACACCGGAAATATCGAATCCTATGTCCTGCAATTAAGGGCGGAGACGGCTGCGGGCAGGTTACTGGGGCCGCGCATCTACTGCGTCGGGCCGCTCGTGGACGGGCCGGATCCATTTTGGCCAGAGCTCTCGCGTGTCGTTGTATCGCAGGATCAGGTCCCTCGACTGGTCCGTCAACTGGCAGCAGAAAAGGTGGACTTGATCAAGCTGTATGCCGGACTATCGGATCTGGAGGTGCAGGCCATCTCCACGGAGGCAAAGAAGTACAACTTACGCACTATTATCGACGCGCACAGGCGCAACGGATCAATCGAGTTGATGCAAGGTGGGATCGCTGGTTATGCCCATCTCCCCACCCATAAGCTGTCCGACGAGGCCATTGCAACCGCCAGCGCGAAGCATGTGTTTTTCATCAGCACACTTTCTGTGATCGAAGCATTCTCGTGGCGGCGATTTCAGGATCTGTCTTTTCTCGATCACCCGCTGATCGTCGACACCACACCCGCGTTCGCGCTGACTGAGCTGCGGAGACTCGGACATAAAGAAGTGAACCCGAGCTCGCTGGCTGCCTTACTCGACGATGAGAGCAATGTCAAACGGCTCATACAGGCAGGCATCCTGATCGCCGCCGGCACCGACGCCCCCTATCCCGGCGATTTCCAGGGGGAGGGGATTCACCGAGAACTTGAGCTGCTCGTCGAGTCCGGCTTGACACCACTCGAAGCCATCACGATCGCCACAAAGAATGCGGCCCTTATTGTGAATGCCGCGCAGGAATGGGGCACGCTAGAGCCCGGCAAACTGGCAGACCTTGTCATTGTGAACGGGAAGCCCGATCAGACTATTCGCGATACCCGGAATATCGTGGGAGTGGTACGGGAGGGCACAATTTTGGATCGCGATCAGCTCAAGCTCAATCCCGATGTGGACCCAGGCTATCGCCCGGTCGGCGGCGAGGCTGCGTCGGATACTGAATAATTCCCGGGACAAGTCGGAATGGAGAGAAGATGCGCCGGTTTCCTAGATGCATGCGTCGGTAAATCGCGGTTGGCCCGGACTGCAGGAACTGTAACGCAGAGGTTCAAAGAGTGTCGCGCTACCCTCCCGACAGCTCCTAAAGGCCGAGCGCTATCGTCGAGGAAAGGCTCGAGTGAGAAAGATTCTTACACTGCTCCTTATTCTTTCCCCTTTGTTCTGTTGGCCAGATCAGCCAACGCCGAGCGCCAAGCCGAAGTCCCTCGTTCTGACTCATGTCACGGTGATAGACGCGAGCGGCGCAGCGGCCAAGCCGGAGATGACGGTCGTGATCATCGGCGATCGCATTGCGGAGATGGGCAAGAACGGGGAGATTCGCCCTCCCCAGAATGCAGAAACCGTGAACGGGGAGGGCAAGTTTCTGATTCCTGGGCTCTGGGACATGCACGTTCACTGGTACGAGAAGGATTATTTGCCGCTGTTCATCGCCAACGGTGTGACGGGTGTCCGGCAGATGTTTGGCTCGCCCTCACACTATCAGTGGCGAAAGGAAGTCGAGGCGGGACAATGGCTGGGTCCGCACATGCTGATCGCCAGCCCCATCGTGGATGGGCCGAAGCCCGTTTGGCCGGGTTCAATCGCCGTCGCAAACGCATCCGAAGCCCGGCAAGCCGTGATTCAGGTCAAGCGAAATGGGGCCGACTTTGTGAAGGTCTATTCCCTTCTCTCTCGTGACGCCTATTTCGCCATAGCCGACGAATCCAAGAAGCAAGGCATACCCTTCGAGGGGCATGTGCCGGAATCGGTTTCTCTCGAGGAGGCATCGAATGCCGGACAAAAGAGCATTGAGCACCTCACGGGCGTGCTCATCGCCTGTTCGACTCGGGAGGCGGAGCTGCTCAGGTCAGCGCAAGATACCTCGGCCGCAATCGCTGCCGGACAGCTATCAAGCACTGGGTTCTGGGGGCCAGAATATCGTCAGCGAGAAAAGTTGGCCCTGGAAAGCTATAGTCCGGTGAAAGCAGCAACCGTCTTTAAGCAACTGCAAAAGAACCACACGTGGCAATGCCCAACGCTTACCGTTTTGCGCAGCATGGCATTTTCTGATGACCGTTCCTTTACCGATGATCCCCGGCTTAAATACATACCCCGCGATATCGTATCCAGTTGGGACCCGAAGGCGGATATCTTTTTAAAGACCAAGACCGCGGAAGACTGGGCGCTGAGTAAGGAAGTTTTCCAGAAAGAGCTCGCACTCGTAGGCGCCATGCAGCGGGCAGGCGTGGAGATCCTGGCTGGCACGGATACGCTAAATCCCTATTGTTTCCCAGGCTTTAGCCTGCACGACGAATTGGGCCTACTGGTTCAGTCAGGGCTGACACCGATGCAGGCTTTGCAGGCCGCGACACTCAAGCCGGCGCGCTTTCTCGGGCGGGAGAAGGATTTAGGCACGGTTGCCGCGGGCAAAATCGCCGATCTCGTCCTGCTCGATGCAAACCCCCTCGACGATATCGGTAACACGAGAAAGATCTCCGCAGTGGTGTTCGGCGGCAAGTACTTTTCAAAGGCATCACTCTACGAAATGCTGGCAAAGATCGAAGCGCTGGCGAGCAGACCATCGATCGCGGAGGTCCTGTTGAAAATCATCCAAGATCAAAACGTGGACGCTGCGATTGAGCAATACTACCACCTGAGGACCACGCAGCCCACGACTTACGATTTCGGCGAGAGCGCGCTCGACGGCCTGGGCGAGAGCTTAGAAGAAATAAAAAAATTCAAGGAAGCGATTCGCATTTTCGAATTGAACGTCGAAACGAACCCTTCCTCTTACACCTACGACACCTTGGGCGAAGCTTGTGTGACCGCTGGCGACAGGGATTGCGCCTTGAAGAGCTTCAGGAAGGCGCTCGAACTGAGCCCGAATGATACCAATGCGACCGAGAGGCTGAAAAAACTAAATGCTCCGTCACAGTAATTGCTTCGCCCGTCCGGGAGTTCCTACGCTTTGGAAAAGGCGGGCAGGGTGTAAGGCCAAAGCTGTCGAACAGCCCTGCCACCCAGGCAGCATGCGAGTATCTTTAGTCGGTCACGGTCAAAACTGATTTTCCAAAGACTTTGCGATCGATCAACTCCTGCAACGCCTGCGCAGTTTGCGAAAGCGGTCTGGCCGAATGGATAACCGGCTTCAGCTTCCCTTGAACGACCATGTTCATCAGTGCAGTTTGATCGTCGTAGGTCCAACCGTCGGACCCCAGGATTTGTAACTCGAAACTCCAGATGTAGCGCAGGTCCTCAGTCGGTGCGTAGCCAGCGGTCGCGCCACAGACTAGCAGACGGCCCTGATGCCTTAGCGCCTTGAGGGAAGGCAGCCAAGTGTCTCCACCTATGTAATTCACGACTACGTCCACGCCGCCGCCCCCTGTGTAACGTGGTTTGCCAAACCTCAGGCGGACGGCGTTCAGGATGTCTTCCTTGGAAGTGTCGATCACATGCCTGGCCCCGATTTGTTTGAGTCTTTCCAGCTTCCATTCCGCACTTCCGCAAGCGATCACCTCGGCCCCAGCTGCGGCGGCGAGTTGAACACAACAAGTCCCGACTCCTCCTGTGGCCCCAAGAACCAGCACTTTCTCGCCCGACCGGATCGCGCCCCGCGTTTGCATCATTCGAAGTGCCGTGCCGTAAGCAATCGGGAGCGCGGCGGCATCGATAAACGATAGCCCCTCCGGCATTCGCAAAAGGTTCGCCACCGGCATGGTCACCAGTTCGCGGCACGCTCCAGGGAGAGTCTCGCCCATCATTCCCCGGCCCTCGAGATATGGATAGGGACAAACGCGATCACCGACGTGCCACACTCCGCTGTCCACGGAAGATCCCAGGGCAACGATTTCCCCAGAAAAATCACCCCCGGGGGTCATCGGGAAAGGCGTCTTCAACGAGGTCGTACCGTTCAGGATCATCGGGTCAAAGCCATTCAGGGAAACGGCCTTCACCCGAATCAGCACTTCATCCGCACCCAGAGTCGGAGCGGGGACGTCTTCGTACTTGAGGTTTTCAACCCCACCGTGGCGGTGAAAGACGATCGCTTTCATTCGATTCCGGGTCCCCGCTTTGGTCGCTCTTCAGGTTGCTGGTGGGTCAGGGAGCTGTTCCCCAGCCGCTGGAAGATGGGTGACTACGCCCCAGGGCTAAAGCCAGGGGCTTCTGCGAGCACGCCCACCAATTGCAGGCGTTGTGCTCACAAGGCACAGTCCGCGCCTTAGAATCTCCAATGCCGCTGCATGATCGCGGGTTGTTTCCAATCCACACGCCGTGCATTTGTGGTCCCTCTGCCAAAGTTTCTTGCGTACCAAGGCACCACACGGACATTGTTGCGACGTTCCCCGTGGGTCCACCTTCACCAACCAGCGCCCAGCACTTTCAGCCTTGTACGCTAGTTTTGCCATGAATGCCGACCACCCGGCGTCTTGTACTGACTTGGCGAGTTTCGTCTTCGCCAAGCCTTGAATGTTCAAATCCTCCACCGCAATCATGCCCTTAGCATTTACGATTTCTCGTGATAGTTTGTGCTGAAAATCATTGCGCTGGTTGAAAACACGCTTGTGCAGCAAGGCAACCTGACGGCAGGCCTTGCGCCATCCCTGGCTGCGCTTTTGGCAGCGTGACACATGGCGTTGCTTACGCCGAAGTTTGGCTTGCGCCTGTCGAAACCAGCGCGGGTTGTCTATGATTTCCCCATCGCTGGTCACCGCAAATGATTCCAGTCCGACATCGATCCCTACCATCGCATCCTTGGCAGGCAACGGTTCGGTGTCCACCAGGCAGGAGAAACAGGCATACCATTGGTCGTTTTCCTGTTTGAGGGTTAGCGTCTTGATTTCGCTAAGCACAGGGCGGTGCAGCTTAATCTTGACCTTTCCTATTTTCGACAATGCCAGTCGGTTGCCTTGCAACGAAAATCC
>DASPVV010000061.1:0-12713 GCA_035622175.1 Terriglobales bacterium
GGATTTTCGTTGCAAGGCAACCGACTGGCATTGTCGAAAATAGGAAAGGTCAAGATTAAGCTGCACCGCCCTGTGCTTAGCGAAATCAAGACGCTAACCCTCAAACAGGAAAACGACCAATGGTATGCCTGTTTCTCCTGCATGGTGGACACCGAACCGTTGCCTGCCAAGGATGCGATGGTAGGGATCGATGTCGGACTGGAATCATTTGCGGTGACCAGCGATGGGGAAATCATAGACAACCCACGCTGGTTTCGACAGGCGCAAGCCAAGCTTCGACGTAAGCAACGCCACGTGTCACGCTGCCAAAAGCGCACCCAGGTATGGCGCAAGGCCTGCCGTCAGGTTGCCTTGCTGCACAAGCGTGTTTTCAACCAGCGCCATGATTTTCAGCACAAACTCTCACGAGAAATCATCAATGCTAAGGGCATGATCGCCGTGGAGGATTTGAACATTCAAGGTTTGGCGAAGTCGAAACTCGCCAAGTCCGTACAAGACGCCGGGTGGTCGGCATTCATCCGAAAACTAGCGTACAAGGCTGAAAGTGCTGGGCGCTGGTTGGTGAAGGTGGACCCCCGAGGAACGTCGCAACAATGTCCGTGTGGTGCCTTGGTACCGAAGAAACTTTGGCAGAGGGACCACACATGCACGGCGTGTGGATTGGAAACAACCCGCGATCATGCATCGGCATTGGAGATCTTAAGGCGCGGACTGTGCCTTGTGAGCGCAACGCCTGCAATTGGTGGGCGTGCTTGCAGAAGCCCCTGGCTTTAGCCATGAGGCGTAGTCACTCTGGGTTCGCCGCGTGGGCTTCTTCTTCCAAACGAGATCGTTTGCGTCTCCTTCGCCAATGTACGATCCAAACTCTAAGGATCCTGATGCTGTGCGTTGTGGCGCCACGTCTCGCCGCGGCGCAGACGACGCCGCTGGCGCAACGGCCCACTCGAGCAGATTCGCCGAACACGCAAATCGTCGAGACTGGCCCGGAGCCGACTGCAGCTGCGCCATCCGATCCGGACCCCGGCACGGGCGACGTGCTGACAGTTTTCCCCCATCCAGAAACCAGCCGGTACTGGATCTCGGGGCAGGCGAACGTCGTTTTTCAGTGGCATCCGACCTTCCCGGCGCTATACAGCGGACACAATAGCCTGACCCCATCGGCTCAGAGCGCGACCACCCACGTTTTGACGCTGTATACCGGCTACGAACTTAGGCCGGGGACGGAAGTTTTCGCGGACGCGGAGTGGGCCACCGGGGGCGGCATCGGTAGTGCGTTTGGCCTTGCTGGCTACACTAACTTGGACTCTGTGCGCACGGTAGAGGGGATCCCACTTGCGAAGACGCCCTATTTGGCCCGGCTGTTGTTGCGGCAGATCATTCCGCTCAGCCACGAGCGCATCAAAGGCGATCGGGATGAGTTTCACCTCGAGCAATCCCTGCCCGCGCGGCGGATCGAGTTTTGGTTCGGAAAATTCGATCTCGTCGATTTCTTTGATGTGAACACCTGGGGCAGCGACAGCCATCTTCAGTTCCTGAATTGGACGATCGTCAATAACGGCGCATATGACTACGCAGCCAACACCCGCGGGTACACCGATGGCGGGCTGCTCGAATACGACGACCATTGGTTCTCAGCTCGATTCGCCGCAGTTTTGATGCCAAAGATTGCAAACGGCATCAATCTCGACGCGGACGTCGCGCGGGCGCGCTCGGAAGATCTGGAACTGGCGGCGCAGGGAAGCCTGATCGCACACAGGCGGGGCGCGGTACGTCTGCTGAGCTATCTGAATCAGGCAAACATGGGAAATTATCGCCAGGCGATCGCGGAGTATCTGGACGGCCAGACGCCCACCCCCGACATCATCGCCACGCGGCGCGAGGGACGCCACCGCTATGGCTTTGGCCTGAATTTCGAGCAGGAAATCACCTCGCGAGTGGGGGTCTTCGGTCGCCTGGGCTGGAGCGACGGCCGCAACGAGTCTTACGCCTATACCGAAGACGACCGTACGCTCGAACTCGGCGGCTTCGCGACCGGCGGCTCCTGGCATCGGCGCAACGATCGCGCCGGGGCGGCCTTCGTCACCAACGCGATCGTCGCGGCGCATCAGCAGTATCTTGCCCTCGGTGGACTCGGCTTTTTGCTCGGTGACGGCGGCCTTACCTACGGAAGGGAAGAAATCTTCGAGGGTTTCTACACCGCCCACCTCTGGCGCGGCTTCTTCGCGTCGTACGGTCTGCAGCATATCAACAATCCGGGCTACAACCAGGTCCGTGGCCCGGTAACGGTTTCAACCCTCCGCTTCCACGCTGACTTCTGAGATCCAGCTCCCTGGATCGCCAGGGGCAACCCAAATCTGGCGCAAGCACACTGCTAATCGGGATGAGGCAAGGGGCCGCCGGAGACGATTTTCGCCGCAGGCCGCCGACCGGCCCAGAACTCGGGCGTGGGGCGTCGGAATTGGGGAATCCGACATTAAGGCCGGAGCGGCGTGGAATGTGCGGTAGTCCCGCTTCTGGTGAATTCGAAGCTCAAAAGCCATTCGCTGGCGGTGACGTGACCGTTAATTTGTGGAGGAGAGAATTTCCACTGTTCTGCTGCCTCGAGCGCAAGCTTGGCGAAATATCGGCTGGGTCCGTGAAAATCGAATCTGGCCGTCGTTACCTCGCCTGCCGGGTCAACCCCGACTCGCAGTCTTACCAGGATCCGGCCGCGAATCGTGTTGCGTGCACTTTTGGGCACGATCGGCACGGGTTGTTCTGCCACGCCACCGGAAACCAATCGCCCGCCCGGAGAGTCTGGAGAGGATGCGATCATCGCGGTATTGGTCACGCCGGGCGGCGTCGAGGGACTCTCGGCGAGGCTCGAGGGTGCCGGGGAAGACTCCAGTGCGCGGCCGTGGGCCTCGCGGTGAAGGTTGCGCAGCCTAGGAACTGCGGTCATGGCTAACAGCAAGAGGATGGCTGCACTACCGGGAAGGATGATGCCCGGCTTTGCCAGCATGGCCCGAACGGAAGCTTGTTGCGGGGGCTGATCGAGGTGCGCCGTGATCTGAGCAACGGTCCATCGATCCTGGGGATCGCGACGCAAGACGTGGCTGGCGATCTCCCCGAATGGTGCCGGCAACGTCTTGGGTAACACCGGGCGCGGCCGTTCTGTTCCCTTCCAGAGCGGTGGCCGCTGCGTCAACGCCTCGACCAATAGCGTTCCCAGGCACAATACGTCCAGCGCGGGAGAGAAACCCTCGCCCGTCGCCACCTCGGTGGCCATGGGGATGCGAGGCAGGCCGAGAATCCTACCCGTTTCGCCCCGCGGACGAGCGTTGTCACTTGACAGCTTGACCTGATCGCCGATGGCCAAAATGTTCGCAGGCTTGATATGACCGTGCACGAAACCCAGGCGGTGGAGATAGGCAAGGGCGTCGAGAACCTGCCTGAGCATTTCCCGCACTTCCTCCGGCGTCAGCGGCCGATGGGGGAGAATCTCCGCCAGGTTCTCTTCGCCGGATTCCATCACGCAGTAGAAAAGCTCGTTCCCGTCCAGCTGGCAGCGGCCGTGTTCGAAGAGCCGAACCAGATGAGGGTGACGGTATCTCGCAATCTCCCGCCACCAGGAGGCCTGAGATTCCCAGTCTGATGTGCTTGCCTGAATGAGTTTGATGGCGGCTTCCCGCGGTTCCCGCCCGGTTCGCTCGCTCAGGAATACACAACTGTGGTCAGAACCCCCGAGGTAACGACGCAGAGGGAATCCGTCGACGGTTCGCCCTTCCCAATGTTTCCAGCTCTCGGCCATAATCTCCTGCGGCTGCTCTCCCTGGTCTTTGGTATTGTAGCTGAGCCCGGGAGCCGTTTTAGCCCTGGGAGAATGGAGATTTTCTACTTGGCAAGACGAGCAACCGCAGCGCTCGAGCCAACTGGGGGATCACGGAGCCGCCGCCTGGAGCTTTCGTCGGGCTGCATCCGACGCGTAGGTTCGAAAACAAGATGCCAGGGGCGGTCAGGTGATCGCAGTTCTACCCGGTGCGGGTTGGGCGATCCTTAGCGAGGAAAGTGATAATGGACATCCTGCTTGGAAGCAACGGGAGCGCCGTTTCGAGTGGCGGGAAGAAAGTGCCACTTCGCCAGGGCAGCCAGAACCCTCTGATCGATTGGCCCGAGGCTCTCGAGCACTTTCATGTCGACAATGTTTCCTTCCACATCAATCGTGATTTCAACCACTACGTCACCGCTTCTGCCCGCGAGGAGATCAGGCTCGAACTCCGGATCGACGGAAACCGTGGGCAAGGCCGGCCGAACCTCGAAACCACTGCTTTGCCCATTGAACAGCGAGCCAAAGGGCGAGCCTTCAGAAACTGCCGAGGAGGCGAGTGCAGCTTTCGTGTCGTTGCCGGCTTCGATTTTTGCGGGCGGCGACGGTCGTGGTTGAACACTTCGCGGCCTTGGCGACCGGGTTGAGAACAGGAGATGGGCTGGATGCTCCAGGAGAATGCCGTGTTGACCTCCAAAGTAAATTCGAGTGGGTGCGCTGCCGCCTTCCCCCCTGCTTCTCTGCGACGGAGCTAGAAAGGTCGCCTTCGGGCTCTGCAGGATGAATCCCAAGACCAGAAAGTGCAGCGCAAGGGAAGTGCTCAGGCAGGCTGCCTGACGACGAGGAATTCCGGACCTGAGCGGGGTAAACATTTCGACGTTTCGCTGGCACCTGTAAACTCGAGGGGCAGTCCAAACTGACCGATGCCAGTGTGGAGTATGCTCCAGTTCGGCAGAGTTTCGCCAGAACTAATTCTTCGACGGGTAGCCCTGTGGAAAACAGAAAGCATAGAAGGGAGCTTTGGCAAGGTCAACGTTTTCGATCGATGGGGCGGCACACCGAATCAACAATCCGTCGTCTCCCTGTTATGTCTTTCCTTATGAAAGAACCGACCGCCACACGGCCCGTGCGGGGCAAAACGGCGGGCTTGCGATCGGCTGGAACGCTTGTATTGCTGATGAGTTCCGTCTCTTGGGGTCCACTGGCGCTAGGGCAGGTGAATAGCCCGACCACGACCGAACCACCCGGCAGCGCAGCCGGAGGAGGCGGGATCCTCAGCCAGAGCCCATATTCAGGAAGTGTTGCCGAAGGCAAGGCGGTTCCCGAGATGCTGCCTCTTGCCTTCAAAGACGCTCTGAATCGAGCGTTGCGTAACAATCTCGGTATCCTGCTCTCGAGCGACAGCACGCTCGCCGCTCGCGCTGAGCGTTGGAGTGAATTGAGTGCGCTGCTGCCACACTTGAATGCCACCGCGAGCCAAAGCGTGGCCCAGATCGATCTGGCGGCGTTGGGGTTTCGCTTTTCGATTCCGGGGATACCGAATGTGATCGGACCAGTTGGAATTTTTCAGAGCGCATTGAACGTAAGCCAGTCGGTTTTCGATTACAGTGCTATCGAGCGCCTGAGGGGAGCAAAAGAGGAAGAAAAGTCGGCACAATACTCGCTGAAAAACGCGCGGGAACTGGTCGTGCTGGCCACCGGGAATGCTTACTTGCTGACCCTCTCGGGACAAGCGCGGGTTGATACCGCCCAAGCCGATGTCGAAACCGCGCAGGCGCTGTTTGACAAGGCGGCAGATCAGCAAAAAGCGGGAGTCAGCCCGGCCATTGATGTGCTCCGGGCGCGGGTGGAGCTGCAGACCCGGCAACAGCAGTTGATTGTGGCGCGCAATGATTATGCCAAACAGAAACTGCAGCTGGCACGGGTGATCGGGTTGCCTTCTGGACAGGAATTCAGCTTGACCACCGCGGCACCCTATGAACCGCAGGCTGAGTTGGAAGTGGAAGAGTATTTGCGGCGAGCCTACTTAGCTCGCGCCGATTACTTAGCCGCCGTGGAACATATGCGAGCGGCGGAGGCTGAGCGCCGCGCAGCCACGGCGGAGCATTATCCTACTCTCGACATCGCCGGTGACTATGGAGCTGCGGGGGTGAATGTCGGCATTTCCCACGGGGTATTTCAAATCGGCGCAACCCTTACCATTCCCATCTCCGCCGGAGGCAAAACGCACGCTGAGGTGCTCGAGGCCGAAGCCACCCTGCGGCAAAGCCGCCAGCAACTGGAGAATCTGCAAGGTCAGATCGATTATGAGGTCCGCACAGCCTTACTCGATATGACCGCCGCTGCCGACCAGGTAGAAGTGGCCCGCAGTTCGGTCGAGCTCGCCAGACAAACTCTCATCCAGGCACGCGATCGTTTTGCGGCGGGCGTAACCGACAACCTGGAGGTGGTGCAGGCGCAGGAAACCTTGGCGTCGGCGAATGAGAGCTATATCACGGGCCTTTACGCGCATAATATTGCTAGGCTCGAATTGGCAAGGGCCATCGGGTTCGCGGAAGAGGGTGTCAACCGCTACCTGCAAGATAAGTAAGTCATGGCACAAGATACCGATACGGCGGTGCGACGTCCGGGGACGGCCATCAACTCCCCCAAGCAGGCGGCTCCTTTGCCGGCCTCCGAAGTCGACCTGCGCTGGAAACGGCTGCGGGCGAGGGATCCTCGCTTCCGGATGTTCCTGATCATCGGCTTTGTGGGGCTGCTGGTCGCTGTTTTCTTCTTGGGGCGCTATTTCACGAGCTATGAGTCCACCGATGATGCGCAGATTGATGGCCATCTGAACTCGATCAGCGCACGAGTGGCTGGGCACGTGGCGAGACTTCTGGTGCAAGACAATCAGTACGTCCAGGTAGGAACGCCGCTCGTCGAGATCGATCCCAGGGACTATCAGGTGGCGCTCGATCGGGCCAAGGCCGACTACGCCGATGCCGTCGCCTTAGCCGAAGCCGCGCGGGTGAATGTTCCCATCGCTGCGGTGAGCACCAGCAGCCAAGTTTCCTCTGCCGAGGCGGATGTGGAAAGTGCGCAAGCCGGGATTGCCGCGGCTCGCCAACAGTCCGAAGCAGCCAAGGCCCAGCTGGCCCAGGCCGAAGCCAATAACGTAAAAGCGCAGGACGATTTGGTACGTTACCGGCAACTGGTCGACAAGCAGGAAATCTCGCAGCAACAATATGACGAAGCCCTAGCTGCCGCTCGGGCCGGTGAAGCCGCGGTCAATGCCGGGCGGGCGTCGGCCTTGGCGGCGGAGCATGAGGTGAGGCAGGCCGAGGCCCGGCGATTGGAGGCCGAAGCCGCGCTCCGCACTGCCCGCACGGGGCCGCAGCAGGTGGCAACGACCCGCTCCCGCGCTCAATCTGCCGCGGCGGAGGTCGATCTCAAGAAAGCGGCCCTCGATCAAGCTCAACTCAATCTTTCCTACACGATGGTGCTCGCTCCGGTCGATGGCGTGGTCACCAACCGTACCGTGGAGGTAGGACAAAACGTCTCCATCGGGCAGGAGTTGATGAAGGTGGTGAACCTCGACGACATCTGGGTGACGGCAAATTTCAAAGAGACCCAGCTTAAAGCCATGCGAGTGGGGCAACCCGTTACCATTCATGTGGACACCAATGGCAAGGACTACAAGGGCCGCGTGCAGAGCATAGCCGGGGCCAGCGGGGCGGTGACGAGCCTTCTGCCGCCGGAAAACGCGACTGGGAACTACGTGAAGGTGGTGCAGCGCATCCCGGTGAAGATCATTTTTGATTCGGGAGAGACCAGGGAGCACGTGCTGCGGCCGGGCATGTCGGTCGAGCCGAAGGTGTGGCTCCGCTGAGCCGGGCGGGCTAGGGGAACGGAGAAACTGTTGTACCGAGTCATCACGGTCGAGCGGGAGTACGGTTGCGGCGCCGGGGAGATTGCCCGCGAACTCGCCGGGCGTTTGCGGTGGCAGCTGTGGGATCACGCCTTGACCGAGGCGATCGCTAAATTGGCCAAGGTGGAGCACGCCGCAGTCGAGCGATGCGCGGAGCGCGTCGACAGTACCTTCCGCAGACTGGTGAATAGCTTCCTACGGGGCAGCTACGAGAGCCATATGTCCGCCCCAGGCAGGGAACCATTCAATACCGACCGCTTCGTGGCGGTAGGCCAGCAGGTGATGCAGGAGGCGGCCAACGCCGGGAATTGTGTTATCGTCGGCCGCGGCGCCCCCTATTTCTTACGCCAGCGCGCCGACGCCTTTCACGTGTTTCTCTATGCCTCCTACCCGGAGAAGTTGAGGCGCTTGAGGTTCGCGGGAAAGAACGAAAAAGCGGCAGCCCAGTTGCTCGACAACGTCGATCGCGACCGGATCGAGTTTGTAAAGCGCTATTTTGATGCGGACTGGCCTACCCGATCCCTCTATCACATGATGATCAACACAGCCATGGGGAATGAAAACGTGATCTCGATCATCCTTGGCACCATGCACTCCCTCGAGCGAGGCGCGGCCGGGGAGATTCCACCGCCTTCGTTCTCGAGCCAGCCCCTGCCGTCCAGGTAGAAAGGCCGCGGTTCAGGCGCTTTCCGGTACCCCGTAACCGCGAAATCTGCAACTTTTGTGGTGCACGAGGTGGGTTGGCTCTTTTGGGCGATCGCAGATGGACACTCGGAAATTGCCAAGGCTAGAATTCCGCGTTCGCGAAATCGTTGAAATTCTTCATAACCCATTCCCTGGTCGCACGCTTTGCCAGTCGCCAGCATGACAAGCAGGCGGTGGCGCCTGGCGTTCGTAGCTCACAATTCCTACGTCATAAGATTGCTCGCACCACGCCGCCGTCAACCCGTAAGGCCGCTCCGGTGGTTGCTGAAGATTGTTCGCCACACACATACGTAACCAGGGCTGCGACTTCATCCACCCTAGCGAACCGCCGCAACAGTGACGACGGGCGCGCGCGCTCGAAGAACTCTCGCTCCACTTCTGCTTTCGATTTCTTCTGCTGCTTCGCCATCGCCTCCACAAAATCACTGACGCCTTCTGACTCAGTCGGGCCGGCAAGGATGCTGTTTACCGTGACCCCGCTGCCAGGTACTGACTCCGCGATGCCCCTTGCGATAGCGACCTGCGCTGTTTTGGTCATACCGTAATGCACCATCTCCGATGGAATCTGTACCGCCGACTCACTCGAAATGAAAAGAATACGCCCCCACTTCTTGCTTAACATTCCTGCGAGATAGTGTCGTGACAGTCGCACACCACTCATCACGTTGATCTCAAAAAAACGATACCAGTCAGCGTCCGCAATCTCCACAAAGGGCTTGGGTTCGAAGATACCCACGTTATTGACCAGGACATCGACTGCCGGCAGCTTTGCCATCACCGTTTCAGCCCCCTTGGCATCAGAAAAGTCCGCCACGATACCGTCAACATTCGCCGTCGCAACCTTTGTCCGAATGGCATTTGCAGCTTCATCCACCCGCCTCTGTGTGCGTCCGTTTATGTAGACATCGGCACCCTCATTCGCCAGATCTTTCGCGATGGCAAAGCCAATGCCTGCAGTCGATCCAGTGACCAGCGCCACTTTCCCTGCAAGTTGTAGATCCACGTTTTCCTCCGACTGTCTAGACTAGACTAGCGGGCCTGTGCTTAAAGTTGATTTCAACAAGCAATACTCACCGAGCACCTGCCCACCCGGCAGACGCTCTGTTTTCCCTATCCTTTGTGGAATCGACCAGGGCCTGATTTGAACTACAACCAGGCCGCTCACTTGGCCCGCCCTCGCTCTCCATGGAAGCTTTGCCGGAAAAGCCATAAAGCGACAGCGATGATAGGCTAACCTCAGTATCACTTCATTTCATCCCTGGTGCGGCTCGAGAAATCCCACCGCCTTCGTACTCGAGCCACCCCTGCCGTCCAGGTAGAAAGGCCGCGGTTCAGGCGCTTCCCGGTACCACCGTAACCCCGAAACCTGCAACTTTTGTGGTGCAATTTAACACATCTGCAATATTCGGTTGCGTATCCTAATAGAAGTCGGGATTCCGGAGGGATAGGAGTTTGGCCCAGCGGTTTCTTCGCCATACGTTACCTTTGCAGGTGGCGGCCGTGTGCTACCGCCGCCAGGGGGAAACCATCGAGTTTCTGTTGGTGAACACCAACGGGGGCGGCAAGTGGACGTTTCCCAAGGGTGCTCCCGAGCTTTCCTGCTCGCATAGTCGGGCGGCGGAACGAGAGGCGTGGGAAGAAGCAGGAGTCCGGGGCCACATTGACCCGGCACATTTTCATCTCTATCTGCATTCGAAAGGTGTTTTTTGGAAGCCGCCCGGGGTGCGGGAATTTGTGGTCAAGGCTTTCTTAATGGAAGTCGATGGGACCGAGCCCGTGCACGAGCCGGAGCGCAACCCGACTTGGTTTTCCCCCGAACAGGCCCGCAGGATTCTGGCCAAAGGCCGCGAGGTCAAGTACGCGCGGGAGATACAAACCGTGATTGACCGGGCACTGGCGCAGCTGGGGGCGACGAAAGCCGCTCGATGATTCCCCTGTAACCGGCGAGAGTCTCTGGACTTATCTGTTGCTCTGCCTTCTCGCTGCTCCACCTCATCCACCCATTCTTCGGCAAGGAGCGAAGCGGCGCCTGCGTTCTCAAAATCTACGTCTCATGAGACGATGGAAGTACCTATGATTCAGTTGTCTTCCGCGGGAAAGCGGTATGGAGAAAAGCTTCTGTTTGAGGGAGTGGACTGGCTGATTACCCACCGGGATCGCATCGGCCTGGTGGGTGCGAACGGTACCGGGAAATCCACCTTGTTGAAAATCCTGGCACAACTCGAGACCCTCGATTACGGCTCCATTTCGACCGCGAAGGGCATCCGGGCTGGCTATCTACCCCAGGAAGGGCTCACGCTCTCCGGGCAGACGGTCTTCGCCGAGTGCATGTCGGTTTTTTCCGATCTGCGGGGGATGGAACAGGAGATGGAAGAGCTGACCTCGCGTATGCCGGAACTCGCGCATGGCTCCTCGGAATATGAGCAGGTTGCCGAGCGTTATCAGCGGATTGAGCACGAGTTCCGCACGCGCGACGGGTACGGGCTCGAAGCTCAGGTTGGAAGCGTGCTGCTCGGCCTGGGATTTGGCAAAGAGGACTGGGGTCGGCGCACCGAGGAGTTCTCGGGCGGCTGGCAGATGCGGATTGCACTAGCCAAGCTGTTGCTCGAAAAGCCGAACCTGCTGCTGCTTGACGAACCGACGAACCACCTTGACCTTGAGGCGCGCAACTGGCTCGAAGACTACCTCGAGAACTATCCCGGCGCCTTCGTTGTGATCTCCCATGATCGCTACTTTCTCGACGTTACGGTCACCAAGATCCTCGAGGTCTGGAATAAGCGAGTTCAATTCTATCCCGGCAACTACGAAAAGTACGTAACCCAGAAAAGCCAAAGACAACAACAGCTGGAAGACGCCTATCGCACGCAACGCGAACGCATCGAGCAGCTGGAGGTGTTTATCCATCGCTTCCGCTACCAAGCGACCAAAGCGAAGCAGGTGCAGAGCCGCATCAAGGAACTGGAAAGGATGGATCGCATCGAGCTGCCCGAAGAAGACAAGACGATCCACTTCAACTTTCCCCAGCCCAAGCCCAGTGGGCGGATCGTCGCGGAGTTGGTGGGTGTGGCCAAATCCTATGGGGACAAGGAAGTGTTTCGCGAGGTCAGTTTGCTGATCGAAAGGGGTGATCGAATCGCTCTGGTGGGGGTCAACGGTGCCGGCAAATCAACTTTGATCAAGCTGTTGGCGGGGAGAGAACCGCTGACCGGCGGTCTCTCCAAGCTGGGACACAACGTGCAGCTTGATTATTTCGCGCAGGACCAGTACAAGGAGCTCGATCCCGACGCGCGCATCCTCGATGACATCGGCGAACTATCGCCCGGCTCCACGCAAACCGAGCTGCGAAGTCTGCTTGGCTGCTTCCTGTTTTCTGGCGACGAGGTCTTCAAGCGTCTCGGAGTGCTCTCCGGCGGCGAACGCAATCGCTACGCCCTGTTGCGGATGCTTCTCCATCCGGCAAATTTCCTGCTGCTCGACGAGCCGACCAACCACTTGGACATGCGAGCCAAGGATGTGCTGCTCGCAGCCTTGACCAAATACAGCGGAACGGTGATCTTTGTCTCGCATGACCGCTACTTCATCGACAAGCTAGCCACGCGCGTGTTTGAAGTCGGAGGAGGCGGGGTCGAGGTTTATCCCGGAAACTACGAAGATTACTGCTGGCGTAAGCAGGGTGGTGCGCGTCGCCTGGAGGAGGAACTGGCGACCGTTGCCGGACGAAACCGGCCAAGCGGGGGAAATGGTCGTGAACTCCACCCGGGGGCAGGGGAGAGTCGGTCCCGACGCATCAATCCCATGAAGCGAAAGCAAATGGAGGATCGAGTGCGCGCGTTGGAGGCGGAAATCAGCCGCGATGAAGCCGCCATCAGCGATTGCGAGACTAGATTGCAAGCGTTTGTTACCGTCGAAGAGAGCGCGCGCGTGGCCGATCAACTCAGCCGACACAAGAAGGAGCTTGAGAGCCGCATGCTGGAATGGGAGGATCTGAGTCACCGGCTCAAGCCATAGCCTGTGCTGTCGACCTCCTGCCGCAGGTTGCGCAGCCTTTGCGGCGCAGGCCAAAGCCGCCGTCCTCGCCTCAGGCCATCCACGGGCGACCGGAGATGTTCAGCCGCGAATTGAACTACGAGAAAGGTTTTGAGGTACAGCGGACTAATTACCGACCGACACCATCTTCGGTAACTTCCTCTATTCTTTCCTCCCATGCGATAGTCGGCTCAAGCGACACAGAATCGGCGCGTTCAGCGCGACACAAGGACGGATCGAATCGATGTTGTATCCAGCAGAGAACCC
>DASPVV010000062.1:0-11694 GCA_035622175.1 Terriglobales bacterium
CGTCGACGCCGTGCAGGCGCAGATCGCGCGCAACATGTTGTCCTCAGGAGACTGGGTCACGGCCCGCCTCGACGGGGTGATCTACCTCGAGAAGTCTCCGCTTGTGTACTGGCTCATGGCCGCATCGTACGCCGTCTTTGGGGTGCACGATTGGGCGGCGCGCATCCCGATCGCGCTGTCGGCCATGGGCCTTTGTTGGGTCACGGCCGGGTTCGGGGTTTGGGCATTCGGCAAGCGTGCGGGAGCCTACGCCGGTTTGGCCATGGCTACCTGCGTGGGCTTGTTTCTTTTCACCCGAATTCTGATTCCCGATGTCATCCTCACGCTTGCGATCACGCTTGCCCTGTGGGCTTTCTTGCGCGCCTTGGAACAGGAGGAGCCGCATCCGCGATTCTGGGCGATGGTGATGGCCGCCAGCCTCGGTCTGGGACTGCTGCTGAAGAGCCTGATTGGGATCGTTTTTCCTGTCGCAGCCGGCATCCTCTACCTCTACTTCACTCGCCAATTGTTTTCCGCCTCCGCCTGGAGAAGACTTCATCCCGGGAGCGGCGCCCTGCTTGGGCTAGCAATTGCCGTACCCTGGCACCTTCTGGCCACACTGCGAAACCCGCCGTACTTCGCCTTCACCCTCAGCAGCGGTCCCGGGCAATATCACGGGTTTCTCTGGTTCTATTTCATCAACGAGCAACTCCTACGTTTCCTCAATCTGCGCTATCCCCGCGATTACGACACCGTCCCGCGGCTGTACTTTTGGCTCTTCCACCTGCTTTGGCTGTTTCCCTGGAGTGTTTATCTGCCCGCCCTCGGCAAGCTTTCCTATAAGCCCAACAACCGGGCCGGCCGAGCCCGGCTTTTGGCGCTCTGTTGGGCTGGATTCATTCTGGTCTTTTTCACCTTTTCGACCACCCAGGAATACTATTCCATGCCGGCCTATCCCGCCCTGGCGCTCCTGCTGGGTTCCGCGCTTGCGGTGGAGGATGGATGGATTCGCCGGGGCACGCGCCTGCTCTGCGCGCTGGCCGGATGCGCGGCGCTGGCGGTCGTCGTCATCCTGATTGCAAGCCGCGGCTTCTCGCCGACAGGAGATATCTCGTCCGTGCTCGCCCGGCACCCGGCTGCCTACAAATTGTCGCTCGGCCATATGGAGGACCTCACGCTCCGATCCTTTGCCTATCTCCGCATTCCCCTTCTGGTCGCAGCCTTGGCTTTCGGGATCGGAGCTTTGGGGACGGTGAAGGCACATTCCGAACGAGCGGTTCTGGCGGCGGTGCTCATGATGGTGGTCTTCCTGCATGCGGCTCGCATGGCCATGGTGGCCTTTGATCCCTACCTCTCCTCACGGCCGTTGGCGGAAGCTCTCAAGAAATCGCCACCCGGAACCCTGATCGTCGATCATCATTACTACACCTTCTCCTCCATCTTTTTCTATACCGGCCGTTCTGCGCTGCTGTTGAACGGCCGGTTCATGAATCTCGAGTACGGGGCTCTGGCCCCGGGGGCTCCGAACGTATTTGTTGACGATTCCCAATTCAGCCAACTTTGGAAGCAGCCGGAGCGCACCTATATTGTCGCCGCCGAGTCCGCGGTTCCGCGTCTGGCGGGGCTTGTAGGGAGGGAGCACCTGGTGGTAGTCGCCGCCAGCGGAGGGAAAGTTCTCGTCACCAATCAAGCGCTCGCGGCGGCCGGCCTTGCCGGTCGAGAGCGAGGCCCGTTGGTTCGAGCCGGGGACGGGAGCGATGGCTCCGCGGGTGCTCCGGTGGCAGGAATGGACCCGCGCGAGGTGCCGCTTGCGATAAAATGAGTATCCTGAGTCGCTCAGCCACACTTCGAGATCTTGTGCAAGAAACAGTTCTTACCACAAGGTGCATGCCGCCAGGGCAACGAACACCTTTCCGTAACCATAGCATCTCAGTCATGCAGGAGGCCAAATGCGAATTGTCGTTTTAGGGGGAGACGGGTATTGCGGGTGGGCTGCCGCTTTGTATCTTTCAAACCGCGGGCACTCCGTGGCCATTGTCGACAATTTTATCCGCCGGCAATGGGATCACGAGGTGGGAGCGGAGACCCTGACTCCCATTCGCCCGCTTGGCGAACGCCTCAGAACCTGGCGGGAACTGACCGGCAAGGTGATCGAGGTCTTTGTCGGGGATGTGATGGATTATGACTTCCTTTCGGCAACCGTCAAGGAATTCAAGCCCGAGGCGGTCGTGCACTTCGCGGAGCAGCGAGCGGCTCCCTACTCCATGATTGACCGCAAGCACGCGGTGTTCACCCAGGTCAACAACGTGGTGGGAACCCTGAACGTACTGTTTGCACTGCGCGAGTTCGCGCCGGACTGCCATTTGGTCAAACTGGGAACGATGGGCGAATATGGCACGCCCAACATCGACATCGAAGAAGGATACATCACGATCGAACACAACGGCCGTAAGGACGTGCTGCCCTATCCGAAGCAGCCGGGCTCCTTCTACCATCTTTCCAAAGTCCATGATAGCCACAACATCATGTTCACCTGCAAAATCTGGGGACTGCGCGCGACCGACCTCAATCAAGGGGTGGTCTATGGAACGATGACGGAAGAGGTTGCGCTCGACGAAGCCTTGATTAATCGCTTTGACTACGACGAAGTCTTTGGCACGGTGCTCAACCGCTTTTGCGTACAAGCCGCCATCGGCATGCCCCTGACGGTCTATGGCAAGGGCGGCCAGACCCGCGGATTCCTGGACATTCGCGACACCGTACGCTGCATTGAAATCGCCTGTCTGAATCCGGCCGCGAAGGGCGAATTCCGCGTGTTCAACCAATTCACCGAGCAGTTTTCGGTTCTGGAGCTGGCCCGAATGGTCGAAGCCGCGGGTAAGAAGCTTCACCTGAAGGTCGAAGTCCATCACCTTCCCGACCCGCGAGTTGAAGCCGAAGAGCACTACTACAACGCCAAGCACTCAAAATTGATCCAACTGGGTTTGCAGCCGCACTTGCTTTCCGATTCGCTGCTCGATTCTCTGATGAATATCGCGCTGCGCTACCGTGAGCGCGTGGACCCATTGGTGATGATGCCGAAAGTTAACTGGCGTCAGACCCGCAATGATCGCCAGAAGCCGACGGGCAAACCGGCCAAGCTGGTGGCTACGGGGTCCGGCTTGGAGACGGTGGCCACGGTGTCAGAGGGCAACGGAAATCGCCGCTCCCGGGCCGCCGGGAAACCCGAGCTCGCCTACAGCAAGCGGTAACCCATGGCGGAGCTATTTTTCCGCGGGATTTGCGGCAACCGCGACCAGCATGCCGTCGCGGATGCAGTACTGCCCGTCGCGCCAGCGGAAGCGTTTGCGCCCAAAGCTGATCACCCATAGGCAAAAGGCGATGGCATCCCATACCGGGATCAGCCACAGCTTTTTCCAAAGTGCGCGATCTCTTAACCCCCACACGCCGATCATCGAGCTGGTGAGAATGCGCAGCGTCAAGTACGAGCCTAAGTAGCCCACAGCGACGGAGAGAGTCGGGTGGACGGCGACGGCGGCCAGCGACCAGGGCAGCCCCAGCGTGAGCAGCAATCCCAGATGCCCCCAAGGGCGCATGTGCCGCATGACCACCACCCAACGCAAGCGCTTTTGCACCAGATCAGGCATGGACTGGTAATCGGCAACCGTCTCGATGGCGTAGGGCAGCAGTTCAACTCGATAACCCTGTTCCGCGATCAGCCGTCCAACCAGCAGATCGTCGCCCGGGCGATTCTCGAGGGCATGATACCCACCGAATTCGGCGAGGCGGGTACGCGTCGTGGCAATGCTCGGGCCGAGGGCAAACTTAACTCCATCCAGCTGACGAGCCACCAGAATGCTGGGGTAGAAGTCGGAAACCATGCCAATCGTCTGCAGGCTCTCGGCGAGGGATTTTTCTTTGATGGGGACGTACAAGCAGGTCACCGCCCCGATCTCGGGATCGGCGAGAGGGGCAACCAGGGTACGCAGGTAATCCGGACGCGCTCGCACGTCGCTGTCGCTGATGACGACGATTTCGTGGTGTGCTTCGCTCACTAAACGGGCCAGTTTGGCCACCTTGTCGTTGGGAGCATTGCTGCCGCTGCCGACGAGAACGCGAATGCGGCGATCGGGAAAATCGCGCTGCAACCGATCCAAGATCGCGACCGCGGGATCATCCTTATCCCCTACGCAAAACAGCAACTCGTAGTCCGGGTAGTCCTGTCGGCAGAAGCTGGCAAAGTTCTCATAGGCGTCCGGATCGATTCCACGGATCGGCTTAAGATTGCTGACCGGAGGAGTGAAGTTCGAATTGGGTTGAGCGCGATTCGCTGGACGATGGAAAAACCGCCAACAGCTATACAAGCTGAGGAAGTAGTAGATGAAGGGGAGAATGGCTACGGCAAGCACCACAGCATCGAGGAAGGTCACAATCATTCCTTGCCAGCTTAGCTAGACGCGAGATGTGTGTCAAAGAGGCCCAGGCGAAGAATCGGCGAAGCGCTGAAGCCCGACCTCTGGGCTCGCAGGCAGACTGGGGCCAACTGTATTTACTTGGAGACAGCAAGGATGCGCCATATGGACCCGGAGCCGTCGTCACTGACCAGTAAGGATCCGTCCGGAGCCACGGTCATACCGACCGGCCGCCCCCAAACCCTCCCATCGTCAAGCACGAAACCCGTGACAAAATCCTCGTACTCGCCGCTGGCACGGCCGGTCTGATGGAGCGGGACGCGGATCACCTCGTACCCGGCGCGGATACTCCTGTTCCAGGAACCGTGCTCGGAGGCGAAAATATCGCCTTGGTATTCTGCCGGAAATTGGTTGCCTTGGTAAAAGATGAACTCCAAAGAGGCGTTATGGGGTTGAAGTAGCACATCCGGGATGATCACTTTGTCTTTCAATTCGGGGTGCTTGCCCTGGTGAGTGGGGTCTTGGTGGGGGCCGATGTACCACCACGGCCAGCCATAGAACCCTCCTTCCTCAACATGGGTAATGTAGTCGGGCACGAGATCGTCGCCCAGCGCGTCCCGTTCATTGACCGAGCACCACAACTCGCCGGTCTTGGGATTGATGGCCAGCCCTCCACCGGCGTTGCGGATACCATACGCATAGATTCGCATGCTCGAGCCATCAGGGTTGAATTCGAGGATGTCGGCGCGATTCTTCTCTCTGGGCGTAGTGTCAGGGTCGTCGCTATTGGAACCCGACCCCACCGCCACAAACATTTTCTGGCCATCTGGCGAAAACTGAAGGTCACGCGTCGAGTGGCCCTTCCCGTCCGGCAGGTCAGCAATGTGTTGCGGGGCGCCGCTCGCTTTTAGGTTGCCATTTTGATAGGCGAAGCGGACCACGGCGCGAGGTTCAGTGACGTACACCCATTGGGGATTCGGGCCGGGGGGATAGAAGTTAATGCCGTAAGGTTTTTTCAAGCCGGTGGCGAAGACCGCTGCCAGCTCCGGCTTGCCATCGCTGGTGAGACCGCGGAACAGCCGAATGCGTCCGGCGTCGGTTTCCGCGAGGAAGATGTCGCCGTTGGGCGCGGTGCGCATCAGACGCGGATTCTCGAGACCGCTGGCATACTGCTCCACTTTGAATCCTTCGGCAGCCTTCGGCCAGGCATCGTTAGGACGGGGGACGATTTCGGGGCCGTTTTCAGCCGAGGCGGATGCATAGGGCGCGGGGAGGTCGTTCACCGTGATCTTGCGCAATTTTCCCGGCTCCTCGAAGCGAAAGTCTGTAAACGGCGGATTGGGCGGTGGCGCTGTCAACTTCGCCTTGTGGGACGTTCCTAAGGCCGGGTCTACGGCACTCCTGGATGCCGTCTGCGGCAGGCCAAGCGCCTTCAGGTAGGTAACCAGCTGCCAACGCTCAGGCTCGGGCAAATTCCCCGACGCCGGCATTCCGCGCTGGGGCTCGCCTTGGGTGATAAACCAGAACACCTCCCCGGGGGTAACCGACTCGAGCACACCGTCCACCAGCGCGGGCACATCACCCGAACCCTCGGCGTTACGCCCGTGACAGCTCGCACAGTGAATACCATACAATCGCTTGCCCTCGGCTTTGTCTGCCGCGCCTTCGTAGGGGTCGTCGACCAGCTTCGCGGCATCCGGCGCATCATGGAAGTTGGCGTTCTGCGCTTCGAGAGGTGCGAAAGGAGAAAATGTTATTGTCAGGGCGAAGACGACGCCCCAAGTCACAAGTCTCACCTGCGATTTCGACATGATCTTCTCCGACTTCAACTGCGGTTGCGAACCATTCGATTCTCGGAAAGATGCATCCGATTCAAAGTGTGACACCGGCAGCGCCCGGGAGAGCCTGGCGGCGGACGGCTGTTTGCCGCGATTGGCTAGAGTCCTGGCCCGCTCGGATACGCCGGCAGATCGGGCGGGCGCTGAGGCAGCTTCATGGGATGTTCCTCGATCTCCTTCATGACCACGTCAATCGCCTTTTCTAGTTGAGGATCGCGTCCTTCCCGCACCAGGTCCGGACGGTTGTCCACCTCGATGTCCGGCGCCACGCCGCGGTTTTCGATGAGCCATTGGCCGTCGAGCCCGTAGAGCGAGAATTCAGGGCGGGTAATGTATCCGCCGTCGATGAGGGGAATGCCCCCCCGAATCCCGCGCACTCCGCCCCAGGTGCGTTCTCCGATGAGCGGCCCTAGCTTGTAGACCTTAAAGTAGTAGCTGAAGAAGTCGCCATCCGACGCCGCGTAATGATTGGTGACACAGGCCATGTAGCCATGAAAAACATTGCCGGGGACGGTATCTGGTTCCCAATTTCGCGCCGTCTCCATGCCGGCCAACACCCGCCGCAGGCGCTCAAAAATAAGCTGGTCCACGAACCCGCCGCCGTTGTAGCGAACGTCAAAGATCATCCCTTGTTTGCGAATCTGCGGGAAATACTGCTTCACAAAGGCGTTGAGTCCGCTTTCCCCCATGTCCGGCAGGTACACGTACCCGATGCGCCCCCCGCTGGCCTGCTCGACTTTGTTACGATTGGTCGCAATCCAATTGAGCTCGTGCAGAGCAAGCTCGTTTGAAATCGGCCGCACCACCACATTATGCGAACCTTCCGGGGAGGGTTTGCCGTTGACCGTCAGCGTCGTGGCCTGGTTGGCGGTGTTGATGAAGAGTTCATACGGATCCTGGGGAACCCGGAGCGGTCGGCCGTTCACCGCCAGCAGATAATCTCCTTGCTTCACGGTTACCCCCGGTTCAGTGAGCGGAGAACGGAGGTCTGGATTCCAATTTTCTCCGGGATAGATCTTCGCCAGACGGTAGAGGCCGCTGTTTTCGTCGGCCGCGAAATCCGCTCCCAGCAAGCCGACATTCACGCCGTCAATGGCCGGGTAATCTCCGCCACCAACGTAGGTGTGCGAATTGGACAGCTCACCGATCATTTCCCCCAGTACGTAGGTGAGACTGAGGCGGTCGGCGACATAGGGCAGCAGTTGGGCGTACTTGTCGTGTTGCTCGTGCCAGTTGACCCCGTTCATGGATGCCTCGTAGAAATAGTCCCGCTCCTGGCGCCATACCTCATCGAAGATTTGTTTCCACTCGGCTGGGGGATCCACTTCCATTTTCATGCCTTCGAGCTTCAATGCCCCCTCGCCGACATGGAGCAGGGATTTGGGCTCGCTCTCTTCTGAGGCTTCGGGAACCTTCACATCGACGATTCCGTAGGTGTGTTCACCTGGCTCCCCTTCGCCTCCGCCTCCGCCTTTCGGCGCACGGTAGAGGAGTTTCTTGCCATCGAAGGAGAGCGCATATTGGTCAGCTCCCGCCAGGAACACGTGATCTTTCCGGTTCTTGAGGTCGTAGACATGAATGGCCGGCGCTTCTCCGGGAAGCGGGCCGGAAAGCCCTGCGACAGCGGCCGAAACGTAGAAGATTAAGTTCTTGGTTGCGGATAGAGTCTCTAAGTTTCCCGGCGGTATGGGCAAGGCGACGATGCGATTCTGGATTTGATCGAGATCGATGCGAAAGTTGTTCAAGGCTGGTCGCGTTCCCGGCGGCTCCTCTTTTGCAGATTCGGCTGCGGGCTTCTTTCCACCCTCTCCCGCTGCGGGCTGGGCCGGAGTTGTTGGTGCCCTGTTCTGGGGCGGGGCCTCGGTGGGTTGCCGGGCCGTAGGAGTCAGCAGGACGTCCGGCGACTTTGCGATCGTGACCTCATCGCTCAGCACAGCGAGAGGAGATGGTTCGTCGGCCCGCAGGGTCACGATGTAAACTCGTCCCGCCTTGGGGTTGGCAAACTCAAAATCATAAACTCCGAGCACTTCGTTGAAATCCCGGCTGGATAGAAAGTAGAGGTACTTGCCCTCGGGATCAAAATACGGGCCTGAACTATCGCTGGCATCGGTTGTAAGGGGAGCGATCTTCTTGTCCGCGAGGCCGTAAAGGTAGATCACACCATTGCGGTTTTGGGCCGCCTTCGAGTAGACCACCCAGTTGCTGTCAGGGGACCAGTTGTAATCGGTCAGGTCAAGATACTTGCCCTGGTCGACGAGAACGGGCTTCTTGTCGCTCACGTCCACGTAATAAAGGTGTGCTTCCTTATCTCCGAAGAGCAGCTTCTTGCTGTCGGGCGACCACTGTGGCGGCAGGCGGAACATCTTGCCGTCGAATGTGATGCGCTGTTCCTGACCCAGACCGTCTTGCGGCATGATGTAAAGCTCATCTTCCCCGGTTCGGTCCGACATGTAGGCTACCCAGCGCCCGTCCGGCGACCACGCTACGTATTTCTCACGGATTCCCGGGGTGCGGGTCAAGTTGCGAATGCTGCCTTCCTTGGCCGGCACGGTGAAAACATCTCCACGGGCCGAGAACACCGCGCGCTTGCCCTCGGGGGAGATGTCGAAATCGGTGATCAAGCCGCCCACCGTCGCCCAGTGCTTCCGCGCCAAGTCGCGGTCTCCGGGCACGTACACCGTGAGCTTGTGTTCCTTTTGCGTGTTCAAATCAAACAGATAAAGATATCCGCCATTCTCAAACACAATTGCATCCGGACCGAGGCTCGGCCAGTTCACGTCAAACTCGGTGAAGTGCGTGAGTTGCGTGATGGCATGCGTGGTCAAGCTATAGCTGTAAAGGTTCAGACGGTGTTCGGGCCCGCGATCAGAGTCGAAATAGATGAGGTCACCGTGCCACATGGGGAAGGTATCCGTCCATTCCGTGTGCGGCAGCTGTTCGATGTGGTTGGCCGCGAGGTCGTAGATCCAGATGTCCTGAGCCATGCCGCCCGTGTAACGCTTCCAGGTGCGGAAATTACGGAAGATGCGGTTGTAAGCTATCTTGCTGCCATCGGCTGAGTAGGAAGTGAGGCCTCCCTTATCGAGGGGCAGCGGTTGTGCCACGCCACCATCCAGGGGCACGGAATAGAGCCGGCCGAACCAGTCATTGAAGGTATCGCGCCGAGTCAGGAAGACGATTCGTTTGCTGTCTGGCGTCCAGGTAATCACCTGGTTATGAAATCCCATGCGCTCATTCAGATGGCCACCCCCCGGATGAAAGGTCAATTGCCTGGGCTGGCCGCCCTCAGAAGCCATGATGTAGACGTTGTAATTGCCGTCATATTGTGCGGTAAACGCGATCCATTTTCCGTCGGGAGAGAATTTGGGAAACAATTCCTGACCGGGGTGACTGGTGATCCGCTGAGCAACGCCCCCAGTTCTTCCGACCAGCCACAGATCGCCTCCGTAGCTGAATGCGATCTTGTCTCTGGAGACGTCAGGGAATCGGAGCAATCGGCCTTCCGGCGGTTCCTGTGCCCAACCATGGGCGGCAATCGCTAGAAGAATGATCCAGGCATTTTTCGGTTGCATTTGAGTTTCCTCGGGGCTGCATTTAAAAACCTTCAATTGTAGCGCGATCCGGATTTCTCTGAATCCGAAGGAGGCTCCTGTCCTAAACTTGCAACTTTAGGACAAGGCCGAGGCTCTCGAGATGCGCGGGATTCGCAGCAACCGCGTGCCGTCCTGCTTTATTCCGCCTTGATTGTCTCCCGGAATCGGCCGTCTCAATCCAGGTTGTTAAAATTCATTGGATTGTCATGGGCGACAGCCTTAGTCTGTCTTAAGGAGTTTCCTATGGCAGAGCATTCTCCCGCCGAGACCTTGCGGCACGCTTCCAGGTGGTCTATCGTGTGGGGCGTTTGCCTGGTTGTCTTCGGCGTGCTGGCGATTGGCTCGCCCTTTCTGGCTGCTGTGGCGGTCAACCTGATGATCGCTTGGCTCATCGTTCTGGCAGGCCTAGTCCACTTGATCGTTGCCTTTCACGCCCATCGCGCTGGCCGATTGCTCTGGAAGCTGTTAGTCGGGGTAGCGTACGTGTTCTTCGGTGCCTACCTGCTCCTTCATCCTGTGCTTGGAGTGGCGTCCCTAACCCTGCTGCTGGCCTGGTTGTTCTTGATTGAAGGCATCTTGAACGTGATCCTGTTCTTCCAAATGCGCTCCATCCGGGGATCGGGCTGGGTGCTAGTGGACGGATTCTTCACCCTTCTGTTGGGCCTGATGATCTATCTGCAGTGGCCGTCGAGTTCCATCTGGGCGCTCGGCGTTCTCGTCGGTGTGAGCATGATCCTAAGTGGCGTCACTCGAGTGATGCTATCGTTGACCGTGCGCAAGGCGGTGACCGTCCTCGCGTAGAAAGTGGCCCGACTTCGACCGTGGGTGACGTTCAGCCCTTGCTTCATTCCTTTCGCAAGAGGGCCGAGGAATTCGCTCCCGGTGGTGATGGCTCCCTCCGGGTTTCTCTTCCATGGCAAACCAACCAGAACGTGATCTCTATTTGCAAGGTTGGAAGGTGCCCGAATGCCACTTGCATGCGTGCCCGGCCCAGAACCGGCGATGCGATTCTAGGCTCCCAGTCCGGGGCGGTTCATCGCAGGCCTTTCCGCCGAGGCAGGGTACCTGGAGGGGCGGTTGGCCTGGATGCTGCCAGTACAGGCGTGCTTTTCGAAGCCTTCTTGCGCAACACGGTTGAACGCGAGCGCCGCGACGGTCGTCTCCAAACGAGGCGCGATGAGGCCCCACAAGCAATGCGAGCAGCACCAGCCAGTGAAATCGTCGTTCTCAGCCCAGATCATGCGTCTACTCATTGGCAATTCCCGTGGTTCGAATGTCGGCGGAAGGTGATAACCGTTGCCCTCGCCCAGAGACAATGTCTCACGGAACCAAAGGACGGCAAAGTAACTAGGGGGCAGCGCCCGCTCGGCCAGGGTACCAACGGGATCATGCCCGGTTGACGCATCTGGTTCGGCTTGGAGGTCATGCCGTGAACCCGCCAACGAGGCCATTCGAGTCACTGGCCGTTCTTGAGAAGTAAGGTAGTTCTCGAACTTCTCTGAGATACCCTCCTGCTCGAAGTTCCGCTAGCGGGCGCCGCCTTTGGAAGATGCCGGCAGCCTCGAGACTTGAGCCGAGTCGTAAGCCTAAGCACTCTTTCGGGGCCGCCACTGCGACGGTTGGAAACACCAGAGGCGGGGAATCTCGACCCGCACGGCAGTGTGGGTTACTGTGGTAGCGGAGAAGCATCGCAGCCAGGGCAAGGGGAACTCCGCATGTTGCACGGCTCTGATCAATTCCGGGGGTATGTCTTCTGTCGCGTCCACTTGGCGGCAGCGGCCATCATCCTGGCGCTGGCCGCGGGCACTGCCGGGAGTTCGGAGAACCCTCCCGCGACTTTCAAATACACCAACCACCTCATCCACGAGAAGA
>DASPVV010000063.1:0-4226 GCA_035622175.1 Terriglobales bacterium
CGACTTCGATACAGAAGTCGTTGCCATGCCTACCTCGTTGTTTGATGGGTTAGATGAATGCAGTGTCAGTCGTCAATCGGATTCTGCCAATGTGCTTTGGACACCGCGTCAACGACGTACCGAATCAAGTCTGCTTGGTCCTCCGCGGCGTGCGATGTCCTACCCGCCGCTCGCCGCGCTGCTACTGATCGAGGTCCTTCTTAGTCAGCGACATGTAGATTAACTTGATCCAAACGTCCGGCGGAAAACCCGACCCCGCCGCTGACTTCCACTCCTTCCATTTTTCGGGCAATCCTTCGTCCTGAATTTTCTTCAGGCTTTCGCCCGCCGCAATTTCCTGCTTCACGCGAAAAATCGTGTCGTTCAGTGCTGCCACATATTCCTCCAGGTCCCGCCGGGTGGAAAGCGCCCCGCCGTGACCCGTGATCAGGAGCGTCTGGTCGTTCGACCGCTCCAGCACCTTCCCCAGCACACTCGCCATTCCTTCCATATCTGCGCCTACCGAAAGCTCGTCCTTGCCCTCGAACAAATCGCCGAGATTCGCCGCGTTGGCTCGCTCGTACCACACCACCGTGTCGCCGTCCGTGTGTGCGTTGCCATAGTGCACCAGTTCAGCGTCCTCGCCATCCAGATGAATCATCAGCGAATCGCCGTACGTCACTCGCGGCCACGCCCCTTCCGGATACGGTCCAATCGGCGTGGGCGACCACCACGGTTTCTGCTGCGTCATCAGCCGCTTCCGCACATTCTCGTGCGCCACGATCACCGTCTCCGGCCCGTACAACTCGTTCCCGCCCACGTGATCGTAGTGCCAGTGCGTGTCGATCAGAAATTTTACGCGCAGCGGCTGCTCGCCGCGCTGCTTCGCAAACTCGTCCAGCGCCCGCCGGATTTCAGGGCCCGACGTTGGCTCCGGGTGATCCACCAGCAGGTAGCCGTCCGGCCCGGCCAGCAGGCCCAAGTTACAGATATCTTCCTTGTCTTCCTTCGGAGTGCGAACTTGCAGTAGGTACACATTGCCGCGTACCGGGGTGATGGTCGCCTTGGCGCGGGAGTAGTCCACTTGCCCTATTTGCCCGCGCGTCGGCGCTGCTCCCAGCATCACCACGCTAACCGCTATCAATGGTGCGATCCTCACGGCCGCCCCCTGCCCTTAGTTTAACTGTGCTAATCGTGTTCGCGACGGTCAGAGCTCGCTCGTGCTCGTCTGATTGCTGATTTGGAGATCCCAGCCGTCAGGATCGTGAACGTGAAAATTCTGGAAGTTGCCGTTCATGTCGGGTCTTGGGTCCAAGCCGCGTTTTTCGAGTTCGGTCTTCACCTTAGCAGTGTCCCAGGGCTCTATGCCCCAAGAAATGTGGTCGATCAAACCGGTGATAGTCGGCTGAGTCGTGCCCCCCGCTACGCCTGGGTATCCGGCGCGATTTCGGATGATGGTGCCGCCCACATTGCCGATCTTCATCGAGCACTGCTTCTGGCCGTCGTCGTGAATGATCTCCCATCCCATCAGGTCGCGATAGAAAGGACGCTTCGCTGGTAGTCGGAAACTCTGTAGGAGGTGTGATCGAGCCACACCGTCTTCCACGGCGCTGCGGACCGCGGTGGCGGCATGCTTGGTTGTTCCGCGGATTTCTGCGCAGTCGCGAGCGCAGCCGGTCCCGCCGTCACGCCAAGAGCAAGCGCCTGGATCAGTTGCCGACGCGTTAACCTCCCAGCCTCAAAATCCTGCAGCAATCTGCTGATAATCCCCTCCATCGAATACTCCTCCGGGTCCGCTTCGCCCTGACTAACGCTCCAAATCATACGCTCGCTTTGTCGTCTGGCGACCACAAGCAGCGAATAATCGTGGTAGCAGCTCATAACCCAGAAATCGGCAGCTGACTTGGCGAATCGTCGGCTTAACCGGAAGTTGTCCAGAAAAATGGGCTTCGAGAAAGTCATCTTTCTGACAGTTGCGGCCTTATCTGGCCAGGGGCGCAAGGTCGAGTCTTTGGCGATCGTAACTGAGCCTGGTTTTGAGAAATCTAAAGTGTCGGTTTGGATTTCTCAACAGTGCCAGTCGTTCACTGAGAAATCCGCGCTCCTGCAGGCGTAAACTTGCTTATTAAGACATAATGCTATATTCTTTAATAGCGAGAACCCTTATTAAAGGAACCCTTCATAATTAAAGGAACCCTTCATAACGCGAGTGGTCACTGAAAACAAGTCGAGGCTGGGGACCTACGTGACCACGACGGTCACTGGAGAACCAGTGCGGGCCTTTATCCCGCCAGGGCTGCCGCCGAATCCTCGTGTGGAATTGGCGGGGCTGTATCAGCATCTTGACCGTGCAAACCAAGCGCTGGGCAGACTCGATGGCCTGACCACCTTGCTTCCGGACACCAAGTTCTTCCTTTACCTCTACGTCCGGAAAGAAGCGCTGTTGTCGTCCCAAATCGAGGGAACGCAATCGTCGTTCTCGGATCTATTGCTGTTTGAAAATGACGCCGAACCCCGTGCTCCGATAGACGATGTCGAGGAGGTCTCAGACTACGTTGCAGCGATGCAACATGGTCTTCGTCGAATCGCGGGCGGATTTCCCCTTTCGCTCCGGCTGATCCGCGAGATTCACGCCATCCTGCTACGCGGGGGACGCGGGGCGAACAGAACTCCCAGCGAATTCCGCCGGTCGCAAAACTGGGTCGGCGGAACTCGTCCCGGCAATGCCGCATTTGTTCCGCCTCCGCCAGAGCGACTAACGGAGTGCCTCGACAGTTTTGAGCATTTTCTCCACGACGAGAAACACAAGCTACCTATTTTGGTTGAAGCCGGACTAATTCACGTGCAGTTTGAGACGATTCACCCTTTTCTAGACGGCAACGGTAGACTGGGGCGGCTGCTGATCACACTACTGCTCTGTTCCAAGGGTGCTTTGCGAGAACCGCTCTTGTATCTCAGCTTGTACTTCAAAGAGAATCGCGACCGGTACTACGACCTGCTTCAGCGCGTACGAACACACGGTGCCTGGGAAGAGTGGTTAGCGTTCTTCCTGGAAGGGACGGAGATCACAGCTCGCTCTGCCGCTGAGGCCGCGAAACAGATTCTGACTCTCTTTGCAAAGGATCGAGATCGCATTCAGACAATCGGACGCGCTGCGTCGTCTGCATTGCGTGTTCATGAGTACTTGCAGAAAAAACCACTGGTCGGAATTGGTGTTGTTGCCGAGGAGTTCGAACTGTCTGTCCCAACGGTGACGGCTGCCTTGGATCACTTGGTTCGCCTCGGCATAGCTAAGGAGGTCACCGGAAAACGCCGAGCCCGCATCTTTGGATACTCACGTTATCTGAAGATCCTAAGTGAAGGAACAGAACCCCTTAAGCAGTAACAGCGGCCTTTGTCATTTCCGAATTCGAACGGTAATCAGACAACGACCGAACGAGATCGAACCCTGTTCGAGCGTGTGCGAAGAACATCTGAATCAGCCCCTGGGCATCGCCTAAGCCGAAGGCTTAGGGATGGTGTCTCTCTCTTCCTTTTTTCTTTCTGGGAGAACGAACTGTTGAATATGCCATGTCCGGCACAGACGGCTCAGGACTCTCCATCCACCCGGTCCCACTTTGCCTCTAGAAACAGCGTGCACTGACGCAGTTTCCATGCTACATCCAGCTTCAATTTCGATCGTCATTATTCCGGAGGGGATTTGCAAGTTGTTGAGAAGGTTGGCGTCCCCGACGGGATTTGAACCCGTGTTACCGCCGTGAAAGGGCGATGTCCTAGGCCGGGCTAGACGACGGGGACTGGTTGATTGCATTGAGTTTATCAGGTTCCCCGGTGTCTTGCCCGCTTTGCACCGCGGTACAAGGCGTCGAAGGCTGTGGCAGCAAAAGGCTTGCCGCAATTGCCTTGGACGCCGCAACCTTATTCTCAGGGAGTGCTTGCGCATATAAATCCAGCGTCAGCTTCGCCGTGGAATGTCGGAGCAGTTCCTGAGCTGCTTTCACATCTTTTGTCTTGCCCACTACAAACGTAGCAAACGAGCGCCGGAAGGTGTGCCAGCCGAAAACTGCTGGCCTTACTCCGAGTCGGTCGGCTACTGGCTTGATGTGATATCGAAAAACCACTGAGAGAGAAATAGGCTGCTTCCCTCTCTTGCCGCCCGCTCGATTGCAACCAGCCGCGAAGACGTAATCGTCTGGCGCCTTGAAGAGTGAGACCTCCTTCCAGCGCTGGAAGAATGGCACAATCCT
>DASPVV010000064.1:0-8847 GCA_035622175.1 Terriglobales bacterium
TGCGGTTCTTGTCACGCGCAACCTGAGGTTGGCGGGTCAGGACCTGCCCAGAATCCTCAATTCGAATTCACTACCAGCGGGGTTGCGCCCGGTAACACCACCCCAAGTTTTATCACCGCCACCGGCCCAACCCGTGAAGCCCGGTTCCCGTTCTTCTTTAACTCGAACGGCACGGTCAATACGAGTGCTCCCAACGGCGGAGTGGAAGACTTGTTTACGGTGACAGGCCGTTCCGACGCCGGAAGTTGCTCGCTGGCGCAGCCTCCCTTCGCACAAGCGGTGGCCGCGAACAACGTCATCTTCCGAATTCCTACGCCTACCTTCGGCTTGGGCTTGATCGAGAATCTCGACGATTCTACCCTGCTGCAGAATCAGGCGGCCAATCTCCAAAACAGCTTTGGCATTGCCGGCACTTTCAACCATAACGGCAACGACGGTACCATCAGCCGCTTCGGTTGGAAGGCGCAGAATAAATCGCTGCAGATCTTTACCGGTGAGGCTTACAACGTCGAGATGGGCATCACCAACGAGGTGTTTCCCACCGAGCGTCCGCTGCCGGAAGAAGATCAGCTGGGCACCGGGCTGCCGGCCAATTGTCTGAACCTCGGCAAGCAAGGGTACCCCGAAGACGAGATTAACCCGCAGGCGTCGCCGAATATTTTGGTGCTCGATGATGTATCGGCGTTCGCCAACTTCATGCGCTTCCTGTCTCCGCCTACCCCGGGTGGCGTCGTGCTGAATGGAACGGCTGTCCCTGCCGCAACCATTGCTCAGGGCAGCGCCTTGTTCAGCTCCATCGGCTGTGCAACCTGCCACAATCCATCGCCTGGTACAACCCAACCGTCGGGGTTCTCCGCCGCGTTGAGCAGCGTGCCGGTCAATGCCTTCTCGGATATTGAAATCCATCACATGGGTACCGGCCTGGCGGACAATGTGTCGCAGGGCGGCGCTGGCGGCGATCAGTTCCGCACGGCTCCCTTGTGGGGCCTGGGGCAGCGGATCTTCCTGTTGCACGATGGCCGCACCACGGACCTAGGCACGGCGATCCAAGCCCACGCGAGCACTGGCAGCGAGGCGACGACTGTGATCTCGAACTTCAACAGTCTCACCGCTGCCCAGCAGCAAGCGCTTTTGGACTTTTTACGCTCACTGTAATCGTTTCATTCAGGGCGTGCTGGCGAGGCAGCTGTGCGGTGTCTCGCCAGCCTTTTTTCCAGTTTAGAAAGGACCCGCGACTGCTATTCCGGGTGCAATCCCCCCGGAATTATTAGATCCGTAGGAGAATATGCGCTCTCGGTTCACATGTTCCTGGCTCGCCTTCGCCTTCTCCCTAGCCTCGGCAGCCTCGGACCAAAGCCCCGCAGGACAAAGTGCTGCCCCAAATGGCGCCGTTCCTGAGAACCCTCACGCCATGACGAAACTCCCGACCGGAGTGATCCTGGTCAAAGGAGCCTGGGCAAGCGCCAGTGACTCCACGACTCCCCTGCCGGAAGGTGGGAGTGTGAACGGGAATGTGTTCACGGACGAGTATTTTGGAATAACCTACGCTGCACCGAAAGGTTGGACGGAGAGGTACCAAGGGCCGCCGCCGTCTGACAGTGGTGGCTATGTTTTGGCGCAGATCCAACCGCACACGCCGACCGACACAACTCAGGGTCACATCTTAGTGACGGCCCAAGACATGTTTTTTACGCCACTGCCCACCGAAAACGCTCTCGAACTGATTGCGTACCAGAAGGACAATTTGCAAAGCGATTACCAATTGGAAGTGGCACCCAGGCAGACCAAGATCGCTGGCCGGCCTTTTACTTTCTTTGCCTATTCCTCCCCGGTAGCGAAACTGCACTGGTACGTTCTGGGAACAGAAATCCGCTGCCACGCCGTGGAGTTTGTGCTGACGAGCCGCGACACCAAGCTACTCGAGAGCTTGGTCGCGGACATGAACCGGATGCAGTTGCCCGCGAAAGCCAGTCCCTCAGGGGGGGAGGGCGGCGGCGCCTTCCCGGTATGCATCAAGGATTACGCCGAGGACGAGAACTTGATAGCGCGGGCTGATCCGATCCTGACGGAGCACAGGTTCACTCCGGTTCCGGTCCGGATCATCATTGACAAAAACGGCAAGGTAAAACACATTCACTTTCTCAGCGCATATCCCGATGAGGAAAAAGTGATCACGGATGCTCTTCTGCAGTGGAAATTCAAGCCATACCTCAAGGATGGACAGCCCGTCGAGGTGGAGACCGGGATTATGTTTGGGCGCGCTCCGCGTCCTCTTATGCCATCCCAAGGAGCGAAACTTCGATAAGAAATGACGATTACGCCAAACCGGCTCTGACCGTCAGGTCGAGCGGGGGTTAGGGAAGGCTATCCAGTTCGCACTCGCGGTAACGCTTTCCCTGTGGCATACGGGGAAGCTAAGCCCCCGTCCGGACTGCGATCCATGGCCTCGCTGGCCTTCCTACAGCCCGTGCGCGGGTGCATTCGGCGGTGTCTCCCTACCCAAAATACCCGGGGGTCATGTCTGGGCGAACCGGTTACCAACGTTGTGCCGGAAACTGTCCTCTCGGACAGCCGGGGTTCCGATACTTCGGAGTTAGGCGCGATGGACCGACTCAGAGGTATTGTGGGAGCTAGTAGCGCTCAGCCAAAGACACCTACTTCTTGAAAAACAAGGCAAAGTGCATGCAAAATCTGAATGCCCCGACCACGCTTCGTCGCAGCTCTAGGGTGCCGGTCACCGTACCCATCATGGTTACCAGCTTAGAGCCTGGGATCCACTTTTCCGAGGTGTGTGAAACCTCGGTTGTCAATGCCCATGGCTGTGCCCTGCAGTCCCGAGTGAGACTTGACACGGGCACATCCTTACACCTTCACAGCAAGGAAGGTCGTGAAACCACAGCCCTGGTAGTCTCTTGTCAGGCGGTCGGGTCGAACAATCAGACCTGGAGGCTGGGAGCCAGACTCGAGCGACCGGACAATTTCTGGGGTCTGGCGAATTGTCCTAAGGATTGGCCGGTGCTTCCGGCGGCGCCCGTCTCGTCGAGGCACCCCCAGACTCTGGCCGGCATCGCGCCGGCGACTCGCCCGGCAAACGGCAAATTCAACCTATCCTCGGAAGCCGCGCTCCTTAACTCCGTCGGGCAACTGTCCGATGAAGATGTGAAGAGGATGATTGCGGAGTCGGTTGGCCCCCTCCACGCTGAGGTCATGGCGCTCAAAGAGAACCTGGGGCGCAGAGAGACCAAACGCAGCCGTTTTGAAGTGTCGCTTTCGAGTATTCCTCCCGAGCTCGAACAACAGTTAGAGTTACGGGTGAGAAAGGACCTCGAGCCTAAGGTCCTGGACGAGGCACGGCAGCAGTCCGCTCATTTGCTGGCAGCGGCCAAAGCCACGGTCGACCAGAGGACCGACCAGGTTTGTCAGGATTTTCTGCACCGCCTGGCAGAAGAAGTTCAAGCCGGCGAACGACGGGCGCAAGCCATTTCAGTGCATGTGGTCGAGGATCTGCAGGACCACCTGCGTGCCAACTTGGAAGAGTTTCAGGGGAACCTGATCGAGGGTGGCAACCGTCTCAAAGGGCTGAGCGAACAGCTGCTGCAATTTCTGCAACAGAGTTTGAACGAGCAACACGATGCGCGACGCATAGAGCTCGAACGAGTGCGAGCGGCGGTTGCAGCGGAGTCGTCACGTCTGGAAGAACAGGTCGAGGATCTGGATCGACGCATCACGGAGCTCAACCAGTCTGCGCGCGCCTTGGAGTCAGGACTCGACAAACGCCTCAGCGAGATGGCCAGCAACACCGTCAGGAACACGCGCAGCGAACTCGAGAGCGTCGCCGGTACAGTTCTCCAGGATTCGAAGACTCGCAACGAGCTCGAACTCGAACATCAGCTGGACGAAGCCTGCGAAAACATGAAGATCATCGAAAAAGGCATTCTTGCCGCAGTTTCTGATTCTTTGAAGGTCCAAGCGGCGGATGCTTCGCGGGCTTTCGAGCGCTCCATGGAGGAGTTGGCGAGAGCCTCCGTCGAACGCTGGCGGACCACGCTGGCGGCCGGCTTGAACGCAGTGGTCAAGAACCTAGGTGAGCAATTCCAGTTGCAAGCCAAATCCGTCGAGAACGATGGTAACCATTGAGTTGGCACGTTAGGCGGATAACCGTTCGAAGTCGCGTCCTAATACTGTCTCTCGTCGCCCGGTCTGGGTTGCGGTTCGATTCCCGCCAAGTTGTTGACCGGTGATTGGAGTCTGCGCACCCGACGCATCGTGACCCAGTCGTACTCGTAGGCAGTCCCGCAAATAAGGCATACCTGATAATCCTGCCCGTGCACGCCGCTATGGGGCCAGGAGAAGCGATGAGGGCACAATTTTTGAAGAATTAGGTTAACGAATCTGCCTGCCACTTCCATTGTTCCGGTATCCCCCCGCTCAGCCGGCCACTGCGCCGAGTCCGCCTAAAGCGTGCAAATCGCAGCGCGATCTGTTTTGCGACAATAGCACAGATCGTGCGCGCGACCATTCACCTGTGGTTCAGTCAACCACAAGATTAACGGTCAATGCACGGGCTTGTTACAGTACGTGGCGGGACATCGCTTTTGGTGGGGGCTTGGGGCAGCGAAATCTATCCCACGCAACCGTCGGTTGGCAGACATTTTCGCCCCGCGTGGCTATTGGTAAGCGATTGATTCTAAACTGGCTTAAGAGAAACCTCGGAATCAACACTCCAACCTGCATCTTTTCAACATCTTCGAACCAAATCTACGGGTTTCGGCCCCGCGGACGAGTCAGGCCCCTCAGCCAAATGTGAAGGCAAACGCCTGGACGCCTGGATCGAGGAACTCGATCTCGAAGGTTCGGTCTTCGACCGGCCCGTTTTGCCGAATGAGCTGATAAAGTCGGTGACCTTGAACCGTACCTGCGCCGCTCGAATCGATGTCGACACCGTGATCTTCCCCGGGGGGTGTGCCATCGACCTTCACCGTGAAATGGACCGGCTTGCCTTCTCGTGTGGTTCCGAGGACTAAGTGAAGGTCACGTGCATGAAAGCGGAAGACGATCGTTCCCGGGGTCGTCTGAAGCACGGCGCTCTCCGCGCCGACCTTCCAACTCCCGCCGAGAGCCCACTGATTGAGCGAGAGTCTCGGGCGCGGGGTATAGTCCTTGCTGGAATCCTCGGCGATCGCTTCCTGGGAGGCAAAGTGCTCCGCCCGACGGTAGCCGATGTAGGTTTCCGGCGAGCGGTCATTCGTAGTATCCGAAGCCGCCTCCGCACCGATCCCCGACACGCTGATGGCGCCCGACGCCGCTAGTTGCGCCCCGTTTTCCTTCACAAGGTCTTGAATCACGCGTTCTGACTCGTCATAGTCGCCCTCGCCGAAGTGGTGATAACGAATTCGGCCTTTCCCGTCGATGAAATAGTGGGCCGGCCAATAGCGGTTGTTGAATGCCTGCCAGATCTCCCAGTTGCTGTCGATAGCCACCGGATAACTGATCTTCAAGTCTCGCACTGCCTTTTCCACGTTCGCGCGCTCCTTCTCGAAGGCAAATTCCGGGGTATGCACGCCGATGACGACCAAGCCCGCGTCCTTATACTTTGCCGCCCAACCCTCCACGTAGGGCAGAGCCCGCAGGCAATTGATACAGGAATAGGTCCAGAAGTCGATCAGTACCACCTTGCCGCGAAGGGACTTCTTGCTTAACGGCGGCGAGTTCAGCCAGGCAACCGCACCTCCCAAATCCGGCATCGGTCCTTCATCGGCAAGAGCGGGCGGAGGCTCGGCTGCACTCGTAGGTGGAACCGCCGGTTTCTCCGGATACAGCGCGCCAATCAAATGCTCTTCCGCTTTCGCGGTGTTCACGAAGGAAAACCTGGTGAGCAGGTTTGTGTCCCAGCCCAAGGCAATGGCCACGACTCCCAGGATCACCGCGCCGCCTAAGGCACGCCGGATCCAAACCTCAAACGCCAGGGAACGTTTCAAAGCGGCGAACACTCTGTTGCCCGCCAGGAGTGCAACTCCCAGAGAAGTGGCGGCACCGAAGGCAAAGGACAACAATAAGAAAGCAGAACGAGCGCCCGGACCCTCGAACGCCGCCCCCGTCAAGATCAATCCTAGAATTGGGCCGGCACAGGGAGCCCACAGTAGGCCGGTCGAGATCCCCACAACGAAGGACTTCCCGATACCACCCTCGGCTGACAGGCTGCTCTGAAGGCGACCGCCTGAGCGCACCAAAGGGCGAGTCAAGGCCTCGGCAACCGTGGGAAATAGAAGGCTTACTCCCAGAACGAGAAAGATAAACATGGCCAGGTAGCGGCCACCCTGATTGAGGCGTACGACCCAATGTCCCCCAAACGCCGCCGCGATGGCTACGACTGAAAACGTCACCGCCATTCCCACCAGTAACGGCAATCCGCCCCGGCGAAACGGCTGGTCGGCACGGGCAAATACGAACGGCAGGACGGGAAGAATGCAGGGACTAAGAATCGTCAGCACACCGCCCACAAAGGCCAACCCGTAGATCAACATTCCCTCGTCCACCCCGCTTCCCTGCTGTTCGATCGTGAATCGTGTGCTCGAGCGGCGTCAGTCCTGTTCCACACACCCTTCGCTCTAAACACCCTACATTAGATTCCTACACCCCGCAAAAGGTACAGCGGAACCTTGGACACGAAATTTTTGACCTCGTTTGCCGTGGCGCGAGATTGATTGTTCATGGTAGGCTCACCGAACATGTGCTGTTTGTCTGCCGGATGCAAGCGCCAAGCAAGTTGGGCTTTTACTCGGCGAGCATGAGAGTCTCCCTTCACCCACGGGCATGAGCTTCGAACCGATCGAAGATTACGGTGTGATCGGCAACATGCGCTCGATGGCGCTTGTGGGTCGAAATGGTTCGATCGACTTTCTTTGTTTTCCAGACTTCGATTCCCCCACGGTTTTCGCAGCTCTGCTCGACGATGAGCGTGGTGGTTGCTTTCGGATTCAAGCGCAACTGCAAGGACCGCAGGTCCGGCAGCTTTATTTGCCCGAGACGAATATTCTGCTCACCCGCTTTCTCGCGGAGGAGGGTGTGGCCGAGCTGACCGACTATATGCCCATTGCGACCAGCGGGGAACAGCCGAATGAGATTATCCGCACTGTCGCCGTGATCCGAGGCCAAGTCGATTTTAAGATGCAGTGTCGGCCGCGGTTTCAGTACGCCATGTGCGAACACGCTCTGAAGGTCGCAGATCGGAGCGCTACTTTTTCACCCCTGGACAACACCATTGCACCGTTGTCGCTGTACTCCACCATTGCCCTCGAGGAAGAATCCCAAGATGCGGTGGCGGCCTTTACCCTTCGCGCCGGCGAGAAGGTCGCGTTCGTCTTCGGCGGGATTCGGCCTCGCGAAGATCAACCGGAGATTGAGGTTCTCGAACAACGTTTCCAGGAGACAGCTCGCTTCTGGAAAGGTTGGATTGCGAAATCAAACTACAAGGGACGTTGGCGGGAGATGGTCAACCGTTCGGCACTGGTCTTGAAGTTACTGATCAGCCGGCGCTATGGATCCCTGATCGCGGCGCCTACGTTCTCTTTACCCGAACAAATCGGCGGTGTGCGCAATTGGGACTATCGCTACACGTGGTTGCGCGATGCCACCTTCAGTCTTTACGCGCTGATCCGCCTGGGCTTTGTGGACGAAGCCGAGGCTTTCATCGATTGGCTGAAAGGACGGCTGGGCGACGATGCAGAGCGGGGACCATTGCAGGTAATGTACGGGGCGGATGGCAGGCAGCAGCTGGAGGAGAAGACGCTCAATCATCTAAAGGGGTACGAGCATTCCGGGCCGGTGCGTATCGGCAACGCCGCCCATCAACAGCTGCAATTAGATATCTACGGCGAAATGATGGACTCTATCTATCTGGCAAACAAGTATGGAGACCCGATTTCCTACGAAGCGTGGCGGGACGTCCAGCGCATCCTGGAGTGGTTAGGCAAGAATTGGCGACGGCCCGATCAAGGAATCTGGGAAGTTCGTGGCGGCGCCCGCGAATTCCTGCACTCCCGCTTCATGTGCTGGGTAGCGTTCGATCGAGCCATACGACTTGCCCAGAAGCGGTCGCTTCCTGGGCCACTCGCTGCTTGGCTCAATACGCGGGACGAGATTCGAAACGACATCTTTACCAACTTCTGGGATGACGATTTGCAGTCTTTTGTGCAGTCGAAAGGCTCGAAGGATCTGGATGCATCCTCACTCCTGATGCCCTTGATGCGGTTCATCAGCCCGGTGGATCCGATGTGGCGATCGACCATGAGGGCGATCGAAGGAAGGTTAGTCGAAGACACTCTGGTCCGCCGTTATGAAGCCGAGCGGACGCACGTCGACGGCCTTCCGGGAGGAGAGGGTAGTTTCACCGCGTGTTCGTTTTGGTACATTGAATGCTTGGCGCGCGCTGGCGAGCTCGAGAAGGCTGAATTGCTATTTGAGAAGCTTTTGGGATACGCCAACCACCTTGGACTTTATGCCGAGGAACTTGGCTCAAACGGGCGGCATCTGGGCAACTTTCCGCAGGCTTTCACGCACTTGGCGCTTATCAGCGCTGCAACCTACCTGGATCGAGCGCTTTCCGGCAAGGACAAGGGAGTCTGGCGCTAGTATTCTCGCGCTCAAGTCCCCTTGAGTATCAACAGTGCTTCCTCTAGCCCAAGCACCCATTATCCCTGGCCGGCCAAAACGTGGCCGGGTCGTCGAAAATGACACCTGCAGCGCGCTACGTCTGCACAGCGCGGATGATGCGTGACTCGTAAGGCCGCCGGGGTCGCGCCCCGCTCTCGATGCTTGGCACGCCGTCGAGAAATCCTCGACCACCCC
>DASPVV010000065.1:0-60369 GCA_035622175.1 Terriglobales bacterium
TGCGTACGACCAGGGATATCCAGAACCCAACGAAATGGTTTTCGCGCTGCGTACCTGGGGCGACCCCCTCAGCTACGTCAACTCCGTGCGTGAGGTTGTTCACCAGGAGGACCCACGACTCCCAGTGTCCGACGTGAGAACACAGAAGGCAGAGATTGAGGCAGACATGCACCAGGAGATCATGCTGGCGGAATTGTGCTCGGCTTTCGCGATATTGGCTCTGACCATCGCCTGCGTTGGACTCTACGGAACCATTTCCTACGCCGTCACCCGGCGCACCGGCGAGCTTGGCATTCGAATGGCCCTTGGAGCACAACGTGGCACCATTCTCCGGATGGTATTGCGCGAAGTCTTTTTGCTGGCAACGATCGGGCTCGCGATCAGCTTCCCGACTGCTTTAGCAACCTCGAGGTTCGTCAGGTCATTTCTTTTTGGAATGAAACCCAACGATCCCGTTGCATTAGCGTTCGCTGTGACAATACTTTTTGGTGCAGCGCTTCTCGCTGGAGGCATCCCTGCGAAACGGGCTGCGAGCATCGAACCCATGGGGGCCCTTCGGCACGAATGACTGCCGCTAAATCCCGCGTGTGTTATGCCCTTCGCGCATTGCATGAGTCGCGGCACTCAGGAGTCAGGCGATGGTTGACGAAAACAGCGATCTCACAAACGTGCGCTGTTTGTTCGCCCTCAACGACGAAACTCGGTTACATCCAGTCGAGCGAGTACACGGAGCATCCTGAGGCTTGATCCCCGTGCCACTGCAACGGAGCGATTAGTCCTTAACGGCGTGGGGCTCACCGAACTCTCGGCCAGATAAAGAGTTGGAGAGAGAGGTGCTATGCTTTCAATCGGGACGGACGGATTTAGAGGGACGGAGGACTCTCTTCTGTAAGGCGGGGCTGGCGGAGCGGCAGGGAGATCGCACCGCTAAGTCGAACGTAGGTGCGTCCAGGAGGTTCCGGCATGGTGCTACAGAATCTCAAGATCGCTGTGCGGGGGCTGCTTCGAAGTCCACTGTTCACCCTGGCAGCGGTTGTGACGATTGCCTTGGGACTCGGCGCGAGCACGGCGATTTTCAGCGTAACCGACGCGGTGTTGTTGCAGCCTCTTCCCTACAGAGATCCAGACCGGCTGGTGATCGCCGGAATGGAACTGCGTCAGCGCCATGTCCGCGACCTTCCTTTTTCGAATGCCGATTTCATTGATCTGCGCGAGGGCACGAAAGATTCCTTCGAGGACATGGGAGGCGTGTTTACCACCCGTATCGTCATTGACCGCGAAGACGGCACACCGGAACAGGTACGATTAGCAGTCGCTACGACGAATTTTTTTCGCGTAATGGGTGCCGGGATTCTACTCGGGCGCGACTTTAACGACCAAGATGGGATCCCACAGCCAGTTCAACCGCCGGGTGCGCAGCCACAGCAGGCGCGGCTGCCGTTTATGGCGATTCTCAGCTACGAGTATTTTCAGCGACGATACGGTGGTAACGCGGCGATTCTCGGGCATGCGATGGTCACGGGTCGTCCATTCAGTCCGCTGGTTGTGGGCGTGCTGCCACGGGGATTTCGACTGTACTTCCCGCCGGAAGCGGACCAGGAGGCTAGGCCGGATATTTGGATCGCGAACCGTCTGACCTATGACCCGGCGAATCGCCTTACATTCTCCATCATCGCGATCGGCCGATTGAAGCCTGCAGTGCCCTTAGAGCGAGCCCAGGCGCAGGCCGACAAAGTCGCGGCCGAAGCGCGCAAGAGCTTCCTCATTTCGGGATCCGCGGGATATTACGTCGACATGGAACCGATGGGCCGCCACCTGGTGGCGAGAGTACGGCCTGCGATCCTGGCGCTAATGGGGTCGGCAATTTTCCTTCTCCTTATTGCGTGCGCCAACGTGGCGAATCTTCTGCTAGTGAGGGCTTCGCTGCGCGAGCGGGAATTCGCCGTGCGTGCGGCCGTCGGTGGCGGGCGCTGGCGCCTTATTAGCCCGCTCCTCACTGAAGCATTCTTGATTGCGGTTGCGGGCGGGCTGGTGGGCCTTGTGCTGGCAGGGATCGGGATACACGTGCTGCGCCTGCTCGCGCCAACGAACCTGCCACGGCTAGAAAGGATCCGAATCAATGGATTCGTAGTGGGGTTTATGGCACTGGCATGCCTAGCGGCGACTGCGATTTTCGGAATGGTGCCGGCCTGGAGAGCTTCGAAACCGGGAGTTGCCAATCTGTTGCGTGGCAGTAGCCGCAATGCAGGATTGCTGGGAAACAGTACGCTGCGAAATACGGTTGTGACGATGGAAGTCGCCCTCTCCTTCGTGCTGCTGGTCGGGTCAGGATTGATGCTGCGCAGCTTTCTTGAGTTGCAGCGTACGGATCCGGGATTCGATCCCCATCGACTGCTGACGTTTCAGGTTGCAGGGAATCGCGGCGGCGACACGCCGGGGGGGCGCGCTGCCTTCATCCGACGTATTCGCGACCGCTTGCGCGCAATTCCAGGCGTAGAGAGTGTGACCGCTTCCGATCCATTTCCTCTGGCAGGAGGTTTCAGTCCGATTCGCTGGGGCACCGAGGAGGCGATGGCGGACGCAAGCAAGTTTCAAGCAGCGAATGATGAAGCTGTGCTTCCTGGCTATTTCGAAGCGATGCGCGTTCCCTTGCTGGCTGGCCGAACGCTTACCGAGGACGACGATCTGCCGGGGCGCAATGTGGTCGTCATCGACGACGTTCTTGCCAAGAAAGCCTTCCGCGGGCACTCCGCCGTCGGCAAACGAATTCTGATTCGTGTTCGCACTCCAGAAGCGGAGTGGGTCGACGTGATCGGCGTGGTGGGGCATCAACATGAATCCTCGCTGACTGAGACAGGACGCGAGGAGGTCTACTATACCGACGGCTTTGTGGGATCGGGCCGAGTCGACTGGTGGGCTGTTCGCACACGCAATGATCCGGCGAACTACGGGAACATAGTTCAGGCTGCCATTAAGGAAGTCGATCCACACCTTTTCGTCAGCGAGATGCAACCGGTCGACGCTCTGATTGACCAGGCGCAAGCGGGCACCCGTTTTTTACTGCTGCTGATCGGAGTGTTCGCGGTCATTGCAGGCCTGCTGGCCGGTGTGGGCCTCTACGGCGTTCTCTCAACCGCAGTCCGGCAACGCACATCGGAGATTGGTGTGCGCATGGCCCTTGGAGCGCAACAGGAAAAAATCTTCCAGTTAGTGGTCGGACAGGGATTCCGTCTGATCGGAATCGGCATTGTCGGAGGCTTTGCCGCTGCCCTCGCATTGACGCGTTTGATGACTGCAATCTTGATAGGGGTGAGGGCCACCGACCCTACAACCTTCGTTGCGATGGCGATTGTGTTCCTGATGGTAGGCGCAGTGGCATCGTGGATGCCGGCGCGGCGGGCTGCCGCGCTCGATCCTGCTTCGGCGCTGCGAGATGAGTAAGAGATCATAACCCCACAGATCCTTCTGCCGACGGCACGGGATCAGCGCTCAGCCTGCCAGACCGCCTGAGCGGTCCGCCGTTGGTACCAGCGGCATAACCTCATTCCTGATGTGGCTCCGCCCAGCAATGAGTGACTCACTCGTGTCTCAATGCCACCATGGGGTCGACCTTGGTTGCCCGACGGGCGGGAACGTAACTTGCTACCAGCGACACCGCGGCCAGCACCAGCGAGACGCCGATGAAGGTCATAGGATCGGTGGGTTTCACGCCATAGAGCAAGCTAGACATGAAGCGCGTCAGCACCAACGCCCCAATGACCCCAATGCTCACTCCTAGCAGGGCGAGAAACATTCCTTGGCCGACCACAAGCCTGAGCGTATCGTGCTTCTGCGCGCCCAGCGCCATTCGGACGCCGATTTCACGCGTCCGCTGGGCGGTTGAATGCGACATCACGCCGTAGATCCCGATTGTCGCAAGCGTCATGGCAACTGCCGCGAAAAGACTAAGTAGAACTGTCTGGAACGCTCGATTCGAGACCGAATCGGCCACAACCTCTTGCATGGTCTGGATGCTGAAGAGCGGCTGATCCTTGTCCACCACCATAACTTGCCGACGCACGGGATCGGCCAGACTTCGAGGGTCCATGCGGCTCTTCACGATTAAAGCTGCGAAGGGCACGGGCAGTTGGGAGAGAGGCGTGTAAACCGAGGGGCGGACCTTATCGGCAAGTCCGTCCTGTCGCACATCGCCAACGACGCCTATAACCTGCCGCCACACTATCCGGCCCTCACTCTCGTCGCCCTCGTCGACGCTGACGCGCTTGCCGATCGGGTCTTCGTTCGGCCAATACAGCCGGGCCGCTGCCTCGCTCACAATGGCTACTCGGAGCGAGGTCTCGTTGTCGGCCCAAGTAAAAGTCCGGCCTCGGAGAAGCGGGATTCCCATCACCCGAAAATATCCTGGCGTGATCTTGGGACGCTCCGCCTGGATCCACACTCCACCGAATGTCGGCTCGGGATGGCCCTCGACACTCACGGAACCGGTGTCGTTGGTAACAAGGGGCACCGAATCCGCTGCTGCCACTGACTCCACGCCGGGAAGGGCCTCGATTCGGCGGATCGCCTCCTTGAAAAAGGCGGCTTGGCGATTTGGCGCGCTGTATCGAGACTCTGGGAGCATAATCATCGCGGTCAAAACATTTTGGGGGTTGAATCCCAACTCCACATTCGACAACCGGACAAAGCTCCGAATAAGCAGGCCGGCACCGATGAGAAGCATGAGCGCGAGGGCCGTCTCGGCGACAGCAACCATACGTCGGAGCCGTGGGCCTGACCCCAGCCGGCGGCTAGGTCCAGATTGTTTGAGCGCTTCGCCAAGGTGGATTCTGGAAGCCTGAAATGTTGGTACAAGGCCGAACAGGATTCCTGTGGCCGCTGAAAGGAGGGAACAGAAAATGAGCACCCGGCCGTCGACGGTGCTCTCGTGGAGACGTGGAACGCTCGGGGCCAACTTGATCAGGAAACTCAGGCCTTGAAAAGCAAGCAGCAGGCCCACGCCACCGCCGATCAATGCCAGCAGCACGCTCTCAGTCAGCATTTGTTTCACTATGCGTGAGCGGTTTGCACCGATCGCCAACCTTAGTGCCACTTCTCTCTGCCGCGCTACCGCACGTGAGAGCAATAAGTTGCCGACGTTAGCGCAGGCGATTAAGAGTACCAGCCCGACTGCCCCAAGAAGGACGAGAAGCGCCGGACGGACCTCCGAGGTCACGTTCTCTTCAAGTCCGGCAAGTTTGATGCCCAAGCTTTGGTCTGCCGCGTACGCTTGCGCCAGATTACGGGCAATTGCCTCCATGTCAGCTTGAGCCTGACTCAGGGTAAAGCCCGGCCTAAGCCGCCCCACGACGCGGTAATTGTGACTGCCCCGATCCGATTGAGATGGGTCCAATCCAAGGGGGAGCCACGCGCTCGGCACAAACCCCTCGGGTAGGTCAAGAGGAAATCTGAAACGCGGCGGCATGATACCGATGACCGTGTAGCTTTCACCATCGATGGCGACGGCCGTCCCTACGAGGTGCGGATCCGAGCCGAATCGACTGCGCCAAATTGCGTCGCTCAGCACTACGACACGGTTATGGCCGGGCTTATCTTCGTCGGGCAGAAAACTCCGCCCGAGCAGCGGTTGACTTTGCAGGACGGAAAAGAGACTCGATGATGCTAACACCACAAACAGAGCATCAGGATGATCTCCTCCCGTGATATTGGTAAGCCACGTCCGGTACGCCACAAGGTCCTCAAAGACCTTGTTCTGCGCCCGCCAATCAAAGAAATCCGGATACGACACCCAATCGCCCCACCGGTTTGTGTGGGGATTTGTCGACCAGACCTGGGCGAGGCGATTGGAATTCGGATAGGGCAGGGGGCGAAGCAGAACGCCATTTACTGCACTGAAGATAACAGTGTTTGCGCCGATACCAAGCGCCAGTGTGAGAATAGCAACCACGGTGAACCCGGGGCTACGGCCAAGCTGGCGAAAGCCGTAGCGCATGTCCTGGAATAATGTTTCGACGAAACGAGCGCTGCCCACATCGCGACATTCTTCCTTCATATGGTCCAAACCGCCGAATTCGAGCCTAACCCGGCGGCCAGCTTCCTCGGGCTTCATCCCGGTCGCGATGTAATCGGCTATTTGCTGTTCAAGGTGGAATCGCAGCTCGGCGTCGAGCTTCTTTTCCGTCAGCCCCCTGCGGAAGAAGCGTTGGTACCAGCGCATATAAACCTCCTGCGCGTACTCGCAACAAGCCGTGTCAGTCTGCGGCTCGAAGGATCAAAGCAACCGCGTCGGTCAGCTTTCCCCAATTCTCGACTTCGGCCTCCAACTGCTTCCGCCCTTTCGGAGTGAGCCCGTAAAACTTTGCCTCCCGGCCGGTTTCGGTGGTCTTCCACTCTGCCTTGAGCCACCCACGGTCCTCCAGACGATGTAGAGCGGGGTATAGCGACCCCTGTTGCAACAGGAAAAAATCTCGGCTGATCTGCTGAATCCGTTGCGCGATGGCGTAGCCGTGAATCGGCCCAAGCGCCACCACCTTCAGAATCAGCATGTCGAGTGTTCCCTTGAGAAACTCCGATTTCTCTTGGCCCATAGAACACCTAGAAGTTCTACCTATACTCCTCAACTGGCAAGCAGTCAAGGGCGACACGCCAGTCTGTCCGGATCATCTGTGACCTTATGATGAGGGGCAGCCGAAAACATTGCTAGGGGTCAACTCTCGGGTGGCCGACGATCCGGGACTCATATCGCCCCACCCTGCGGCCTTGTCCATGCGCTATTCGGTCTTGAACGGCGGACGCGAGAGACGTGAGCACGCAGAAGCCTCGAGGCCCTGAAAACAACCATCCAAAACCGAAACCTGGTCGAGGATTGAACCACGCGTACGCGCTTCACAGCAAACGGGCGGAAATCCAAACCACGTTCACCGCATGTAGCCTCTGAACCATGTGGTAATTCTGCTGTCGCGATCGATTCTGTTCTTGGCAGCTTCATGCACATCGTCTGCGTAGACGATTAATTCGTATGTCTTCTTGAGGTTCGAGAGCTTTGTTGCGAAGGCAAGGGCTTCGGTAACGGGTACTTCCTCGTCATCTGCACCATGAATGATAAGCAGAGGAACGTTCACTGCGCCGGGCCAATCTATCACGGACCGGTCTTGCAACGCCGACATTCCAATTTCAGAATAGTTGGGGATAAGTTCCGCCGCCTTGTCCACCAGTCCGGGCGCGCGGTCGCGAAAGGCCGCGAGGTCATATACGGCGCCGACAACTGCAGCGGCATTGATGTGAACCCCTCTCTTCATTGCAAGGAATGTCATCATGCCTCCGCGCGAGACGCCATACATGAACACGTTTCGGGTATCCGCATACGGCAGAGTCTTGGCGGTATTCAGCAGATTGGAGACATCGTCAAGGTCTTGCCCTCCGAGCTGCTCCCGTCCCTCTCCTCCGTCGTTGCCTCGGTATTGAGAGGCAAGCACTACGAATCCATCTTTGGAGAGGCGTTGCAAGTCGATCAAGTTGAATGGTTCAAGTTTGCCGAGGTCAAGAAATCCTCCTCGATTGAAAATGATCACTGGCAAGCGCCGGAATGAAGTGTCCCGGGGTTGCACAAGATATCCAATCACTCTGAGCCCGTCACTCCAGTATTTGATCCGAAAACAGCTCACCTCTGGATCATCTTTCTCTTTGTTATAGTCATCGCGACTATAGAACCGCTTTGTGAATCCTGATTGTTGATCATAGGAACCGAACTCACAGGGCCTCAGATCGAGAATGACGCCATCTTCTCCGGATTTCGGCACTTGGGATCCATTGGCCTGTCTCGGTCCAGATGAGAGCGCAACTAGAAGAGCGATGCAGAGAGTGGCTGTCCGGCGCATCGCCTAGTGGTACGAGAGTTTGAGCAGGGAAGTTCCTGCATTCTTCGAGAATTTCCTCACATTGTATGGGCAACGCGACGAACTCGCAGTCGACAGGAAGGCCTGTCTGACATACCGACCTTGAAACCGTACCCGGGAAAACCACCATTAAAGGATTTCAGGGGAAGCGGTAGAAACGTCGGCGCTCGGCCCGGATTAGTCCTCGTTGACGGCGTAGGGTTTACCGAACTTTCAAGTGATCGGTAAACGTGTGCCGACTTTCGATTTTTATCGCGATCGTACTCCCCATCGCTGATCTCGCGCATCATCGGCGCGGCGCAATGCATGGTGAATCAAGTGGGCCTGGTTAAGTTAGAGCACTCGATCCAACTCTCGATTGCCGAACCGATGAACAAAAAGGCCGCTTCGTAACACGCTTGTCCGTTCCACAACATTTCCGAGGACGCCGTCGGCGCCTGCGGTTAGGGTGGCGCCGTGCGAAATACAACATTCGACGCCGCCGAATGCGTCGTCTAAACATTCTGGAACAGGGGCATGAGAGCTGGAACCGAATACGTCGAAGGAGGACTCCATGGTCAAGCGTAGCTTTCAATCGCTGCTGATAGCGTGCTTAGTGTCGGGTGCATTGTGGGCGGCGAACGATCCGTTCGTAGGCGAATGGAAGCTCAACCCGTCCAGAAGCATACTAACTGACCAGATGAAGGTTGAGAGCCTCGGCGCAAACAAGTACGCCTTTGACTTTGGCGCCGGAACCGCCGAGACTATCGTGGCCGATGGGACGGATCAGCCAGGCATTTTCGGGACCACCCTGTCTGTCGCTGTCGAGGGGCCCGAGGCCTGGAAGCTTGTGCGCAAGAAGGACGGTCGCATGCTCATCACGGGGAACTGGAAGCTTTCCGAAGACGGCAATACGCTCAGCGACGACTTCACAAGCATCGAGTCCAACGGGTCGACGTCCAACGTGAACTATGTGTACAAGCGAACGGGAGCGGGATCAGGTTTCGCAGGCACCTGGGAAAGCACGAGCGAGACATTGAAGTCGGTCTTTGTACTCCAAGTCCAGCCCTACGAGGGGGATGGCCTTTCCTTCATTTATCCCTCGAGAACGGCAAACGTGAAGTTCGACGGTAAAGATTATCCCAACCTGGGCCCGAACCTGACCCCGGGCTCTGTGTCCTCGGTACGGCGAGTGAACGAGCGCACTCTGGAAATGACGGACAAGATCGACGGCAAGGTAGTGGACACCCGGCAGATCGAGCTTTCTCCTGATCTCAAGACCCTGACGGTGACCGTGCACCACGCGGGTCGAAGCGAGCCGAACATCTTTGTGTTTGATCGGGAATAGACGTGCGAGTACACCCCTGCAGGTGGGGGTTCGCGATTCCGGCGGGGCGCTGGCCCGAGCCGTTTTCGACGGCATCCTGTCAGTGTTCTAGAATTTTGGGATGAAGAATCGGTGGACCCCCTGGATAGCGGCGATCCTGCTGTGGAGCACGCTCGGAGTGCTGTTTGCCCTGCCGGGTCTTTCGTCCAGCAATTGGAGCCGCGTTCTGCTTGGTTCTCTCGCTCAATGGTGGTCCTGGGGACTAGTTACCCCTCTGATCTTCTGGACAGATGCGAGGCTTCCCTTCAAAGAGAACCAGCTCGGGATGCGTATTCTCGCGCATTTGCTCACGAGCGTAGCTCTTACCATCCTCTACTTCTACGTGTTCCTTGCCATGCGCGCTTTTCTCGGCCTAGGTGCATGGAGTGTGCTGGCGGATACACATGCTCTTTCGACCGCATTCCGCCAAGGCCTTCTGTGGAGTTGGGTTGTCTATTGGGTCATCTTCGGGGTGCAACAGACTTTCCGATACTACCAACACTATCTTGCTAGTGAACTACGGCTCGAGCGAATGGAGCGCAGCTTTTCGCAAGCACGTCTGAATGCACTGCGCATGCAGCTTGATCCCCATTTCCTCTTCAATGCGCTCAACACCATCTCGTCGCAGGTCGAGCGCGATCCGAGGCTGGCGCGCACCATGATCGAGCACTTGGGCGATCTGCTTCGAATGTCGCTCGATGCGCGGGACAGGCAGGAGATTCCGCTTGCAGAGGAACTCGCTTTTCTCGACCACTACGTCGCTATCCAGAAGATTCGTTTCGCCGAGAATTTGCGCATCGAAATACAAGTCGCCCCCGAGGTGAAGTACGCGCTCATACCTTGCCTTATCGTGCAGCCGCTGGTTGAGAATGCCATTCGTCACGGCATCTCCCGGCGCGCCTCCGGCGGTACCGTGACGGTGATAGCCGAGCCCGGCCCGCACCAGGTACAGATTCGTGTCGTCGACGACGGCGTTGGATTGCCGCCAGGGTGGACGCTCGAAACATCCTCAGGTATGGGATTGTCCGTCACGCGAGAGCGCATCGTTGGTCTCCATCCTGACGGAAATAGCCGCTTCTCCGTCCGGCCACGTACCGGAGGTGGAACCGAGGTGGAGATCTCGTTGCCGCTGCGATTCGCAGGAGAAGGTGCCAATGGCCCAACCCGCTGAACGAATCCGCGTTCTCGTGGTCGATGATGAAGCGCCCGCACGCCAACGCGTGATCGATCTGCTCAAAAAGGATCCGCAGGTCGGCAGCGTACTGGAAGCAGCGAACGGAAAAGCTGCCGTGGAGATCATCGGACGCGAGGCGCTGGATCTTGTCTTTCTCGATGTGCAGATGCCCGAACTGGACGGTCTGCAGGTCATTGAGACCGTCGGTGCAGCGGCGATGCCGCTCACTGTATTTGTCACCGCCTACGATAAGCACGCCATCCGCGCCTTTGAAGCGAACGCACTCGATTATCTGCTCAAGCCGTTCAGTGATGAACGGTGGGAAGCCGCACTTACCCGCGCCAAGACTCGCCATGATGAGCGCAGCCTTCGGGAATTTGGCCGTAACGTCCTGTGCATGCTAGCCACTCGATCGCAGGTCGGCCGCTATCTGGATCGCCTGGTGGTAAAGGGCAGTGGATCGACGCGCTTCATTCGAGTAGCCGACATCGACTGGATTGAAGGCGCAGGAGTTTATGTGAATCTGCACATCGCCGGTAAAGAGTTGCTCTACCGATCCTCACTTAATGAGCTAGCCGGCCATCTCGATCCCATGCGATTCATCCGCGTTCATCGCTCCTCCATCGTGAACCTAGACAGTATCCTTGAGCTTCAGCCCATTTCACACGGCGAGTTCGAGCTTGTTCTGAAGGACGGCCACCGTTCACGCGTCAGCAGAACCTATCGCGTACAACTTGAGAAGCGACTGGGGCAATCCTTGTGACGATGCAAACTGGCGAGAAGTCATCCAGCTAATCTTTGGGAAGGTGTTTCGACAACATAGGTGACGGGAAACGGCGTAGGTTAAGGAAAAATGCATGGGGTCCAGGATAAAGGGTTAAGATTTGTGCCGAGGTGGTGCGGGAAATATGGGGACGTTGCGGCAAGACCTTGGATATTCCGTAAGGCAACTTGTTAAGAGCCCAGGACTCACGCTGACGGCGTTGGTTTCATTGGCCGTCGGCATTGGAGCAACTACGGCGGTGTTCAGCGTTATCTATGCAGCGCTGATCAACCCGTATCCCTTCGTGAGTGCGGACCGGATTGTGCGCCTTACGATTCAAAGCAAGGCGGGCCCGGGAGAATGGGCCAATCTAAACGGGTTGCAGATCCGGCAAGTGCGGCAACTCGGCATTGTCGAAAGCTTGCTGGCCATGGATTACCACGCGATGATCTTGACTGGCCATGAGCTTCCCGAGAATGTCAACGCGCTTGGCCTGATCTCGACTGGCTTCACGGATTTGGGAGTCCCGCCTGTACTCGGCCGGGGAATCTTGCCGTCTGATGCCATCGAAGGGCACGACCCGGAAGCGGTGACGGTTCTGTCATACAAGTTTTGGCAAACACACTTCCTTTCGGACCCAGATGTCGTAGGCAAGACGATTCGACTGGATCGGAAGAACTACTTGATTGTAGGAGTTGCCGCGCCCCGATTCCGCTGGTACAGCGCGGATTTATACCTGCCACTGAAACTCACGCAAGATGCGGGACTGGTCTACATCATTAATCTGCGGCTGCGGAAGGGTGTCACGCATCAGGAGGCAGACGCCGCGCTGCAGCCTTTGCTGGACCAATTCGCCAAAGATATGCCGAAGCATTTTCCCGAGCGCTTCCGAGTGCGCGTGGAGGGCTTGAACGAGTGGGTGGTAAGGAGCATCAGCGGAACATTGTATTTGCTGTTCGGCGGGGTTGCACTTCTATTGGCGATCGGGTGTGGGAACGTGTCCATTCTATTGTTGGCGAGGGGCACGGCCCGCCAGCATGAGTTGGCGGTGCGCGCAGCTATCGGGGCAGGACGCGGCCGCATCATCCGACAGCTGCTCACGGAGTCGCTGCTGCTGGCAGCCATTGCCGCAGGCCTGGGTGTCCTTGCGTCATATGCGATTTTAGCGGGTATTCGGGTATTATTGCCTCCCTACGCCTTCGCGCCGGAGGTCGTGATCCGCATCAATATTCCGGTGCTCCTTTTCAGCGTTGGAGTGGGGCTTGCAGCCGGACTTCTCTTTGGATTGTGGCCAGCGTTGCAGCTCTCGCGAACCCAGGCAGGACAACTTGTGCAGTCGAACGTGCGGCGACTAGCAGGAAGCGTTGCAGGGCGCAGGACGAACAACGGGCTGATCGCAGGTCAGGTCGCGCTGACGCTGTTGTTGCTGGCCGGAGCAGGAGCGGCGATTGAAGCCTTCGTGGGGCTGATGCATAAGCCGCTTGGGTACGATCCGCATAACGTGATGTCAGTAGGAGTACCGCTGCACGACGGTGCCTTCACGACATGGGCCGCCCGCGCGGCCTATTTCGAGCAACTGCGAGCGAAGGTAGCGGAGACGCCAGGAGTGACCATGGCGGCGATTTCGAGCAATGCCACCCCTCCGCGGAACGGATGGAATTCGCGAGTTGAGATTCTAGGGCAACCTACAGCGGAAGAGCAGTTGGGATCCATCAATCTGGTAAGTCCGGGCTATTTTGCAGAGTTGCGCATTGCGCTTCTGCAAGGGCGAATATGGACCGAGACGGAAAATCATGACGGGGCCAACGTCGTTGTCCTCAACCGGACCTTTGCTCAGAGATACTTTCCGAACGGGGATGCCATCGGACACTCGTTGAAGTTGCCAGGAATTGAAGATAATCCGCCGACGGTCCTCTCAGCGCAAAACATAGCCGACACGTGGCTATTGATCGTCGGCGTCGTAGAAGATGCGCGGAACGACGGGCTTAGGGACCCAGTCAAACCCGCGATCTATGTACCCTACACTCTCAGCATGAGTCGAGGAACGCAGATTCTGGTGAGAGCGGAAGTGTCGCCGCTAACACTGCTGCACGCAGTAGAGGCACAGCTGGCCCTTGTTAACCCGGAGCAACAGATCTACAGTACCGTTTCGAATCTGGAAACATGGATCACTGATGAGCCTGAATGGCAGCAAGAGCATCTGGCGGCATGGATTTTTGGAATCCTCGCGTGGCTGGCACTGGCTTTAGCTGCGGTGGGACTGTATAGCGTGGTCTCCTACATAGTGGCGCAACGCACGAACGAGTTTGGAATTCGTATGGCGTTGGGGGCACAGCCTTGGGAGGTAATGAGGATCGTGTTTCTGTCGACGGCAGGGAGTGTAGGAAGCGGGATTGCTACTGGACTTGCGCTTACGTTGGTGACAAACAAAATTCTAGAAAGTTGGGCGGGAGGAAACGTGTGGGACCCGATCAATCTGGCTGGAGGAACGCTGTTATTGAGCCTTGCAGCTATGATTGCCTGCGCGATACCAGCATGGCACGCGTCTCGGGTGGACCCCATGGTAGCGTTGAGGTTGGACTGAAGAGGGCGAAGCAAGTGAGTTAGAACTCTGCAAGTCATAGAAAATCGGAAGGGTTTCCGGTCGTTCCCATGCGAATCCATTTATGTTCTGGACCAGATATGTAGACATTCCACAAATCGGGGCACGTCGGTTCTGCCCGATTGAGGATAAGTCTTCTGCGACGGCATAGGATTTGCCGAACTTTCAGGCGATCGGTAAACGCTTGCCGACTATTCGTTACTAATGCAAGGCCAATAGCAATCTCGTCCTGTTTTCAAGATGTAATGGTTTAAGAAGGCAATCCCCTCGACTCAGGCGACCACAGCAGGCTTGGGCTCGGATCTTCGAAGAAACCTCAACACGTTGCGATTATCGGAGTGAAGCGCATAGCCATACAGGGCCGATTAAGGAACCACTTTGGCGATAAGGCAGTCCAACTGCTCATTTCGCTGCTTATTGGACCGTCCCGCTCTGGGACGAGTCGAGAGGGGGTTAGGGAATCTACTCGCAGCGCAGGGCAATCATGGGATCTACCGAAGTGGCCCGGCGCGCCGGCACAGATGTAGCCACGAGGTCCACGACGATCAGCAATAGCGCAACCGCAACCACGGTTGTTGGATCGCTGGGTTTTACGCCGTACAGCAGCTTGGCAAGCAGGTGGCCGAGCCCGATGGCGGTGGCCACTCCGATGGCGACACCCGTACAAGCCAGTGCGATCCCTTGCGCCACTACCATCCGCATCAGGTCCGCGCGTTGCGCGCCGAGCGCCATACGAATGCCGATTTCGCGTGTTTTGTGGGTTACTTCATAGGACAGCAGGCCATACAGCCCGATACATGCCAGGAGCAGCGCCAGAACTCCGAAGAAGCTGGAAAGTTTCGCGATCAATCGCTCCTGGTACAGCGATCTGTCAATTTGTTCTGTTTGGGTAAGCACGTGGGTCAAGGGCATGTTGGTATCATGCTGGTTGACCAGGTTCCGCAAAGCGGGAATCATCGCTTTGGGATCGCCTGCGGTCCGCACTTCAAAGGTTGCGGATTGCCCGGTGAGCGGAACATAGATGGTGGGATCGATTTCACGCCGCAGATCGTTGTACTTGGCATCCTGCACCACACCGACAATGGCGAAACCGGGATCTTTCGGCCTGTCAGGGTCGCTGCGATCTTCTTGGCCGAATAGCTGCCCCAGCACGTTCACTCCAGGATAGTACTTGCGAGCAAAGCTGTGGTTCACGACCACGGGCACCGGAGCCGTAGGTACAGGCGGCTGTGGGACGTAGGGCTTGGCCGCATGCGGGGGAGCTTCGGCCGCCTCATTGCCGGCGGCCTGCTCTATGTCCGCCTGGTTCAGCGTACGTCCGGCCAAGAGAGGAATCTTCATCGTGCGGATGAAGTCAACGCCTACCGGCATCATATCCGCCCCGATTTCGACCCTTTCGGAGCCACCCGGAGGCATGTACTTTACGCTGGTGCGGAGCCAAGTTCCGCTGAGCAACGCCGCTTGCGAATAACTGACGGCGATGACGCCGGGCATTGCGGCAATTTGCTGCTGAAGTTGGCGATAGAGATTGTCGATTTGAGGAGCCTTGTAGCCGGCGAGTTCGGGATCGATGCCAAAGGTAAGCGTGTTACGCGTGTCAAACCCAGGATAGAGGTTCTTCAGATTCGCGAGTGTGTGCACCAGCAAGCCCGCGCCCACCAGTACAACGATGGCCAGTGCGGCCTGCATTATGACCAGAGCGTCGCTGGTGCTGAGCCAGCGATGCCGCGCATCCGCTTTGCCCCCGGAGGCGCCGGCGCCCTCCTTGAGCGCAGGTGTCAAGTCCAACCGCAGGCTGCGCAGCGCCGGCAGGAGGCCAAAAAGAATTCCCGTCAACAATGAAACTCCGCCGGTAAACGCAAGCAGGCGCCAATCCAGGGCTGCGCTGAATCCTAATGGGCGCTCCCGGCTGCTGGACACCATAACCAGCATGGCGTGTGCGCCCAACATGGCCATAAGAATGCCCATAGTGCCGCCGATCGTCGCTGTGATCACGCTCTCGGTGAGCAGTTGTCGCAGCAGACGGCTACGACGCGCGCCCAGCGCCAGTCGTACTGCAATTTCTCGGGTGCGCTTCGTAGAACGCGACAACGTGAGCCCGGCAACGTTGGCGCACGCAATCAGCAAGATGATCCCGACTGCCGCCATCAGCACGCGGAGAGGGTCCGTAAACTGGCCACTCTCGCCAACGAGCGCCTCATCTGCCGGTACTAGCATGATCCGCGGCGCAGCCGTTTCTTCAAATTGAGGCTTCTCCCCATGCTGGGTCTGATTGCGGAACAAGATGTCCATGGCGGCCTGCTGCTGCGCTACCGGAACTCCCGGTTTCAAACGTGCCGCAATCAGCAGCCACCACTTGCCCGCATCGTCGGTTTGGAAGAAGTGGCGCCCGCTCAAGCGGGAGCGCATTGCGATCGGGAACCAGAGGTCATACACATTGCCAAATGAAATGCTGACAAATTTATTTTCCGCGACGCCGACAATCGTGAAGGGCACACCGTTCAGATTCATGACCTTGCCTACGGCCGATGAGGAACCGCCGAAAGCGCGCTGCCAATAACCGTAATTCAGCACCAGCGCGGGAGCCGCCGAGACCTGATCATCGCCAGGTCTCAGCAGTCGTCCCACCGCTGCACGAACTCCCAGGGTGCGGAAGAAGTCGCCATTTACGCATTGACCATTTACGGAGGTGGCCGGACCGTTCCCGCTCAGGGCCAGAGCGCCCCCGCCTGCCCAGGCGGCCACACCACTAAAGACATTTGACTTCTCCACTTCCTGCAGAAAGGGAAACGGAAAGGATGTCCCCGTCGGATTGGTCTCACTGAACTCTCGTGGAGGGCTGGTGTCCCCATAATTCATGTAACCGTCGAAGTGGGGGTTCTTGTTCGCACTCCATTCCAGAACCACAAGTTGCCGAGGGTCTTCTACTGGAAGCGAGCGAAGCATTACTGCTTCTATGAGGCTGAAGACGGCAGTGTTTGCGCCGATGCCAAGCGCAAGCGTCAGGACCGCGATGGCGGTGAATCCAGGCGTCTTGGTCATCATCCTCAGACCGTAGCGCACGTCCTGCCACAAGGCGCCCACGAATTCCAATCTTACACGATGCCAAGCTGAGGTCAGCTAACCAGACCCTTTGCGGATTAGTCCAGTCTTACGGCGTAGCGTTTGCCAACAGCAAGTCGGCCACAAACGGGAAGTGCCACTGAACGTTCCCAATTCGACCAGATACTGCAGGGTGAGACAACACTGTGCCAGCCGTGCCAGAGCTCTCTCGCAATACGGATCGAACGATCGGCTTACTGTCGGTAAGTTGCTCACCGCCCGGTTGTGAAGACTTCCCAGATGCCGACTTTTCGTTCCCTATCCGTGTTGGAGAGGGAAAGTTCGATTTGGCGGCAACTGATCTCGCGCCGCGATACCTTCGCTTTCTCTGGCCATTGACCTGTCCCGTTCGGCGGTGTGGCGCCGCCTCAGATGCGGGCGAGGACCCACTGAGACTAATCTACCTACTGTCCTGAACTAGCAGTGACATCGTTGAGCAAGTTCGCACTCGCAGCTGCGCGGCGACGATAGCGTGCGTTAGCAGGTAGAAGGGTACAAGTACAGTGGGTACCAGGCACAGCGGGAGGTACTGCATCGCTTGCGACCCCACACCGGCGTGGATCAGTTGCAGCGGGCTGCCTGCCGCCGAACCAATGCCCAGCCCAACGGCCACGACGAGGTCAAGCGCTCCCAAGGTGTTCCATCCCGCGATCGTGCGCGCCGACGGCTCTTTGGAACGGGCAATCCTGAGCGCGAGCGGAATGGCAAGCGCGCCAGTGATCATATCACCCAAACCTGCAAAGAATGGGAACGGGCCACTCAGACTTCCTGCGATGAAGTCCAGCAGAAACAGGACCCCGAGCATGCGCATCGCGTTCAGGCCGACGAGCAGTTGCGGCGGAATTCCGAGGAGGGTGGTACGCACCTTTTCGCTGGTCAACGCCAGCACGCCGGCTGTCAGCAGCGGCACGGCGAACAGAACGCCGATCAGCGGCGCGGGAAAGTTCGGCGAGAACGCCAGCCGGCCAGATGCGCCGAGGAACACCGCCAAGCCGACCCATCCCCCGGCAACGGCCGCGATAACGAGGCGGCGGGCGAATGAGCCGGAAAGCGCCTGCGTCACCGCAACCAGGTCGACCGCGATGACAGCCATTGTGACGACCGAGCCAACGAGATCTAACAGAACCATTGAATGAGACATCAAAGTTCTCCTTTCAGGTCATAGGATGATGTATATCATCCTATGGATTCGATTTCTTACAACCCGTAAAAAGTGGATTGAGCCGTGGGATGACCGCTGGCATCCTATAATCAGTCATGCGTTACCGGCCTGAACATAAAGCGGAAATCCATCGGGGAATTGTGAAGGAGGCCTCAAGGCGCGTTCGCGCCGAAGGATTGTATGGTGCCGCCGTTTCAACCGTGATGCGGGACTCTGGTCTGACCCACGGTGGCTTTTACAAGCATTTCGCGAGCAAGGACGATCTGTTGGTAGAGTCGTTGCACGACGGCTTCGCGGAGATCGTGGGCATCCTCGCTCGCGCGGCCGAACAGGCGCGGCCAGGCCAGGCGTGGAAGGCAATTGTGAAAACCTATTTGCGCCCCGAAATGTGCGATTATCCCGAGCGCGGCTGTCCGCTGCCGGCCCTCGCGCCCGAATTAGCGCGGGCAGATCCGGCGATGAGGGCTAAGTTTGTCGGGGAACTTGTGAAGTACAGAGACCGCATGCTGCCGTTTATGCCTGGCCGGCGCGCCGCGGACAAAGAGCGGGCCTTCTTTGCCATCTTTTCAACCATGATTGGGGCAACGGCCCTCAGCCGCATCCTTCCTGCTCAGACGCGAGCCCGAGTGCTTGCGAGCGCTCGCGATTTTCTTTTGCGCAGCTTTTGACCAATGGTCAGCTGACTGTCGCACAGCCAGACTCCCTCCAGTCAGTGCCTTCCCGCTGCCCTATGAGCAGCTTGCGGCCTAATTCCAAGCAAAGGAAGGCTAGGGAACCATGATAAATAGGGGCGGACACATAGACCCCGGGTCTCCCAAACTACCCGGCCGGCACTGGTCGCCTGACTGCAGTTTCTTGGCTGAACAAACAGACCCATTTAGTTCCTCGCTTTGTCCATACAGAGGACACGTAGGCCTGAGCTGCAAATTCCTTGCCGTGAGAAACTCCCTTTTCGGTGATCTTGTACGTTATGAGGCCCGTGCTTGCCGAGACGGGTACGAATCTCACGTCTTCCATGGAGTATTCCGTGAGTGTGAATCCGGCAACGTTCTTGAGCACCTGTGCTTTAGTCGCCGGACCTTGTGCATCCACCATCACTGCCTCATCGGCAGTGAGATTTCCAAATCGTTCAAGGTCACCGGTCTTTAGCGCGTCCAACCCCTCACGTTCTTTGGAGACAATTTGCTGCTCTATCGAGCCCTCTTTGGTGCTAGCATCATGAGACTCGAGTGAGTGGGCCGCGGCAACAGGGGTACTGGGCCGTTCGCCCAAGAGAACGCTGGATATGGTAATCACCGCCACGGTGATCAACGCTGAAGGTGTCCTCATAAAGTTTCCTCCCGAAATGCGTGAACGGACTCTACCGAGATGTGCTCTCGGCAGTCTTGGAAAAATGCGACATCGAGCGGGACTGCATAAATCGTCGCGACAAATCGATTTCTTGCTGGATAAGGGCGGTAGGAGTTCTTCCAGAGAACTCGCGAAAGTCTCGAATCAAATGTGCCTGATCGTAGTAACCGCAATCGACCGCCGCGCTCACCCAGCTTGTGGCAGGGCCTTCCAGGGTTCGAAAAACCTCCTGAAATCTCTGCATGCGGCCGAAAAGTTTGGGCGAGATGCCAACCGTGTCCTTAAAGCGGCGCTGTAGCTGGCGCGTGCTCCAACCGATACGATCGGCTACACCTTTCATGTTCATCAGCCCACGAGTGCGCTCGATTTCTCTTACGGCGTAGGAGATTGGGTCATCGTCAGCCCGGGCTGGTCCAGCGAATGCATGGAGAATGCGATCGAGCGCGGCGGCCGCTTGTGTCGGAAAAGAAAGGTCCCGGACCCGCTCCAACTGCCGAAACAATCGGCGCGAGAGGTCTCCGAGGGCGATCGCGGAATCGGTCAGCTCAGAAATAGGAAAGCGCAATAGCTGAGTCGCTCCGTGCGGACGAAACTGGATGCCCAGCATGCTGGCCGGACCGGAAGGCCGAAGCAAAAGCGGGCCCGTAATTTGCCCAACGAAAAAGGCCTCCGGCTGAGACCTCCAGGTTCTGTTCGTATGGCTCTCAAATGGGTTGGCGAAATTTAGAATTATTCCAGCGCGCCCGTCCGGAACGATCCTCTGGACACAGCTTGCAGGCGACCTGTCTTCCAGAATCCAGTAGAACTCAACGTATCTTCCGACCGCAGCGCTTGGTCTCTCCCGGCGATAAATCATCGTTGACGCCCTTGTTGTTAAATTCTACTCTGGACAGCGGTTGCCCAGAGACACCAGTTCTTTGAGTTCGCTTTCGTTGCGGCCCGTGCGGCGATTGCGTTGGGAGATTTTCTAGCTGGCTTAATGAAGGACAGCCGAATTGGCGGGATCGTAGGTGGAAGCTTTACGATCGGCGGCTGGTTTCCATGGAGCGCCCTCTTGAGATCTTTTGGTACAACTGATGGCCGATTTCGCGCTGAGGCTCGCCTTTCTGCTTGTCGCCATGCCGGTACGCATCAGGTATCTGAGCGCCAAGGAACCCGATGCATGGAGAGGGCACTGGCCGGTTGTGTCGCCACGAGTTGAGCGGGCGACCGGAGAGGCCCAACCGCGGGCCCTCGATCGCAAGTTGACGGAGTATGGTTTCTTTGCAAGTGTCCGTTGTGGATGCAGGTTACGGGCAAAGACAAAGGAAGAACCCCAAAAATCAGCGATGGTCCATCAGTTCGTATTACCAGGAGGCGCGCCCATCTCTTAGAATGCCAGAGGAATGACACTGGTTCCCAAAACCGCACAACTGGTCACAACCTCCTCGGCTCCAACCAGCTCCCGCATCGACTTCCCCAAAGGATTTTTTTGGGGAGTGTCGACGGCGGCACACCAGGTGGAGGGCGGCAATGTGAACAACCAGTGGTCGCTCTGGGAAGCTGCGGGGAAGATCAAGTCAGGAGAGGCTTGTGGGGTTGCTTGTGATTGGTGGAACAGTGCGGAGCCGGATTTTGACCTAGCTCGAGAAATGGGGTTGAACGCTCTTCGATTATCGGTGGAGTGGAGCCGAATTGAGCCGCAACCGGGACAGTGGAATTTGGCGGCGCTGCGCCGCTATCGAGAGATGCTCGCAGGCCTCCTGCACCGCGGCCTCCAGCCTTTTGTTTCTCTGCACCACTTCACGCATCCACAATGGTTCGAACAGCAGGGCGCATTTCTTGAGGAGACTGCGGCGGAGCGTTTTGAGGGCTTTGCCCGTCGAGTAGTTGCCGAGCTAGGCGATTTGTGTCAACACTGGGTTACCTTCAATGAACCGAATGTGTTCGCGGCCCTGGGGTACGTTCTTGGGGAATTCCCGCCCGGACGAAAAGGTCAAATAAGGACCGCGCTCCGGGTGCTGAACGCGATGGCGCTCTGCCATGCTCGGGCTTATCACGCAATCCATGACATTCAGCCTGAGGCACAGGTCGGCTGGGCTCACCACTACGTGGTTTTCCAGCCTGCGAATCCTGCTTTTCCTCTCGACCGATGGAGCGCCAGCCTTCTCAGCCATCTTTTCAATGAAATTCTTCTGACAATTATTGAGCGGGGACGCCCCACCTTACCTCTCAACCCGATGAAAGGAAGGCTCGCTGGGGTTTGCGATTTTGTCGGGTTAAATGTGTACAGCCGATTTCATGTGGCCTTCAGCATGAAGCATCCCTCCCAACTCTTCAGCAAGGTGTACGTGCCCGAGCATGTTCCGCAGGGCGACAGCGGGGTGGAAAAGCCCTACGGGGAAGCCTACCCGGCGGCGATCACAGCCGCCGTAAAGCGTGCGGCACGGATCGGCAAGCCGATCTACATTCTGGAAAATGGGGTGCCCGATGCCGAGGATCGCATCCGACCATGGCTAATCGTCAATGCGGTGCACGAACTCTATCGATTGATCGAGCAAGGGCATGATATTCGCGGTTATTTCCACTGGACTCTTACGGATAATTTCGAGTGGAGCGAGGGCTGGCATTTGAAATTTGGACTCGTGGCGCTGGATACCTCCACACAGCGGCGGACGATGCGTAACAGCGGCCGCTTGTATGGTGCAATCGCGCGTGCGAACGGACTCACACCCGAGATTGCCCACTCATTCTATTCCCAAACCGAACCAGGCCGGTTGATCTTACCGCGATCGAGAAATCTCACGCTTTGAGTGAGAGCTTCCTGTCGTTCGGTATCCCCTTGCTCCGCCTACGAATGAAGAAACACTGGCCGATTACCAAAGCTCAATTGATGGGGCCATAAGAGTTTCTCCCCAGCGCTCGTATGGAGTCGGAGCCACACCTGCGAGAATGCCACGACATGGTTGGCATGGACTTATTCTGCCCCCCGCCGAGCCAGTTCCCAGCTCACTACGAAATCGCAGAAGCAATTGTCTTCTTGGCCACAGAGCGCTCCAGTTTTATTTTTGGCGCGAAGCTCGACGTAGATGGGGGGCGCACCGCGATCTGAACTGAAATTGCCAAATCTGACCCTACGATGATGTTCTCAGTTCCAAGCCACAGAAGGGGGGAACGCGATAGCACCTCTTCAGCAACGACTAGACGAGTTCAAGAAGTCATTTGAGTCCGGGGGCTCTTCCCGATAGCGCGCCGCACGAAGCAATCGAAACCATGCATCGCGCTACAGCCGAGCTCAAGGCTACCGGCATAAAAAAGCGAGCGTTGAAAATCTGGAATCCTCTCTCGCGTAGGTTCCCAGGCCACCGTGCAGCTGCGCCCAGCTCACGACTTGTGCCGGGCGCAACGGAGGGACGACGAGGTTCTCGCCGTTCGTGACGCCGATCTTGAATAGACTCGTCTCCGGGTGCACTCCTCGCTTGGCAGTGCCCTATTTCCACCACCTGTTGGAACCGCCGAGCGTGACGCGCACACCACTACGGATTGCGAATGGCAGGGCAGGAAAGCCGAAGGCGGCGGCGTAGTGCTGGCTAAACAGGTTCTCGATACTCGTATAGAGAGTCACATAGGGTTTCAGGGCATAGGCTGCACTCAGATCGAACTTCTGATACGCGAAGGCGAGGTTCCGGTTTGGCAGGAGCATGGTATTGCCGAAGTTCCCGTCGAACAGAAATGTGCTATCGTCCCGCCGTCCCACTAGATAGCCGGTAAATGCACCGGTGTATTTCTTATGGTTATAGAACAACGCAAGACTTCCAGAGTGCGGCGCTATCCGAAATGGACGTGCGCCCTCAAGCGGGGAGAATGCCCCGATGGGAATCGTCGGGAATAGGGGGTTCAAGGAAGGATTTCCAAAGGCTTTCGTGACGAGTCCATCCGTGTAGGTGTACTCGCCCTGAAACAGCAGTCCGTGTCCTAGATCGATCTTGTACTCGGCCTCCACTCCCTTTGTCCGTTGTGATGTTGCGTTCACGTATGCTCCGCCGATAGTCGTACTGTCCGCTACCGCTGGCGGAACTCCGATCGAAATCAGCTCCCCGATACTTAAGAAAGAAATCAAGTCGTAGAAATTGTCGTAGTAAAACGTGACGCCCAGGATGGAGCGGCGGTTGAATAGTCTCTGGTCGACGCCAAAATCAAACGTCCGGCTGCGCTCCGGCCCGATAGGTTGAACGCGGTATTGCGCGATCTGTGCAGGTGTCAGGAGAGTGATAAGCGCAGAGGCCTGTTCCAATGTGCTCGCCTCCTCGATGCCCTGGCCAAAGTTAAATTTAAGCTTTGTCTCTCCGAACACACCGGCGTTTGTCGGGCGCCGCAGATAATACGCCATGGAGACGCGTGGTGTCGCTGCGAAGCCAAAAAACGAATTATGCTCGAAGCCTCCGCCGAAGGTTGCAAACAACCGGTGCCCGACACTGCCGTGTCCCTCAAGAAACGTGCTGTAGTTGTTTCTGGTAAATCCTTCCCCATCTTCATGCTCATAACGAAATCCGAACACTCCCATCCAATCGCCGAAAAAATTGTAGTCGGACTGGGCAAATACCGAGCGTCTTGCTTCATAGTCGGGGTAAACCATCGGGTAGGTTCCGCCGTAGTCGAGGATGCCCTGGCCGGTCACGCTGTAGCCGTTAGCGCCACGAATGGTGACCCGATTCCCGAGGTAATTCCCTGCAAACGGTTCACCAACTGGGCTTTGATCGGTATAGACTTGGTCGAACTGCGCGAAAGAAAACTGGACGGAGTTATGCCAACGCTCGGTCGTTTGATTCTGGGCTGCAACTCCAACATAGGTATTCCGGTTCGTTTGCCAGGCGTCATCCGGGATCTCATAGAAATCCAATGCGTTGGGCGTTCCCAGGCCCGTCGCAATGTGGCGGACGGTCGCTCGTATCGTGGTTGTCGCATTCAACTGGTAGCCGGAGTTGGCGCTCACCGTTGCATTGTGAAAATAGTCGTTCGGAAGGCTCCCTTGTGTATCAAAGCGGGAGAATTCGGAGAAATAGTCAAAACCATGTCGGGCGCCGGAGAGCGAAACAGCTTGGCGCAAAGTCCCAAAGTTCCCGCCGTCCCCGGAGTAGGTCAGCTCTGGAGTGGCCGTTTCCCCGCGCTCCGAAGTGATATTCACAACGCCGCTGAGTGCATCGCTGCCATACAGAACACTATTTGAGCCCCGCAGGATTTCGAGGTTTCCCACACCGCTGTTCGAGAGCTGTGCGAAATCGAAATCCCCCCCAATGTCGTTTACCGGGATGCCGTCCACCAGAATCTTGTTGAAGTTGGAATTCCCGCCACGGATGAATAAGGAAGTCGTACCACCGCGTTGGCTCGTCTGCACAATCTGCGCGCCCGGCACCAGACGAAGATTTTCGAGAACGTCTAGTTTGTTGAGGGTTTGAATCTGCTCGTCGTCGATCACCGCGATGGAGGCGCCGACCTGCGTATCAGGAATCGCGGTCCCGGTTGCGGAAACGACCACCTCCTGTATCAAGGGGCCAATCGAAAGCGTAACCGGAGGAAGATTCGTGGTTCTACCTCCGGCAACCAATACCGATGGCACGGTCTGCGGGGCGAACCCCGGCGCTTCGACCCGAATGTCGTACCGTCCCCCGTCTGGCACAGCCAACTGAAATGTGCCCTCTGCATCCGAATCGCCGTGGGCCACTTCCTTACCGTCGTGAAGGATAACGATTGTCGCATTGGGTACGACGTTGCCGATCGGGTCGGTAACTCTGCCGTGCAGAATGCTCTTGGATTGTGCTCTGGTTGTTCGGATGAGCGAGAAAAGCAGCGCAACACACACGAGAAAACGAACAGCCCTCACCACACCTACGTACATCTTGTCCTCCTTCGCCCTAGAAAGAGCGGACATAAGCTTGGTGGAACCGGTCTCCTGACTTGCGAGGTGCTGCGGTGCGGCCGCGCCTTCCCACCTCTTTCGGAAGCAGTGGCACAAAGCGACTCGCGAAATCCTCGCTTACAGTTGCTGGGCAGTGGCGGCTTCTCACCGCGCTTCCCGAGCATTCCACCCGCATTCACTTCATTGGTGATGCTATCGGTCCAACGGTTACTCCATTTGAAACGACATAGCCTCATCGTACGAGGCCACGTTCCGATGCGTAATGATTAAGACTCCGACGTCAACCGAGCATCTGCGCCGCTGCTTGAGCAAATCCTGGCCTACAGCACAAAAACTCCAGTCGATTCACGGACTCCAGCAAACGTCACCGACCTCCCTGCGAGGTCGATTCGAATCGGGGTGAACCTTGTCGGTCTCCTGGCTTGCGGTTCATCGGAGCGAAACTGCCTTCCCAGCGGTCAGACGCCAGTGACTTGCCTGTTTCACTCCTCGCCGCTTACAGTGGCGGGGCCGCGCCGGATTTGCACCGGCTTCCCTTGCAACACAAGGTCTCCAGTTTTATACGGCAGTTGTGAGAAATCCGTCAAGGACGAAGGACGGCGCTGCTCTAAGAATTTGATCAGAACCGTATGCGGGCGTGGTCTACGATACCGGCCACGTCTCGCATAGAAGTGAGTTGCCAAAGTACACGCGTTAAAGCATTGCGATCGTCACCGAGGGCAGCAATCCAGCACGAATCGCCGAGGGACGATTTTTGGCGCGTGGGTTGTGGCGCGGGTGTTCCGATTCGCATCACTACATCAGCGGGGTCACGACCAGAAGTCGCTCTAGCCAACCGATATACATCCCAGCGTTCTTGATCTGCTCCCGGCGCCTCCCCAGGCTTTTTCCGAAATAACCTGCGCCTGCGATTGCCAACTGACACAGTTCTGAAAGCGACGCAATAGCCGCACGGTTCCGGATTCAACTTTTAGGTGTATGCTCTTGGATATCATGCGCGTACAACTGTGGAAGTTTTTCGCGTTCGTGATTCTCGTCTCCACGGCCGTCGCTCTCTACGCCCAACAGTCCACCGCCAAACCGGAAGACACCGAAGTCTGGCAGCCGGAGCCGAAGGTGGTAACGCCAGGCGCTACCTGCGGAGCACTTCCTCCCTCTGACGCAATCGTCTTGTTCGACGGCAAGAATCTGGACGAGTGGGTGTCGGCGCAGGACCGCTCTGCCCCGGCGAAATGGATCGTCGCCAACAATGTGGTCACAGTAGATAAAGCCGCTGGCAATATTGAGACCAAACGCACCTTCAGGAACTATCAGTTCCATGTCGAGTGGAGAATTCCGGACAACATTACCGGCTCAGGCCAGCTGCGGGGCAACAGTGGATTGTTCCTGGCCTCGACCGGCCCCGAAGACGCTGGGTATGAGTTGCAGGTCCTCGACTCCTACAACAACAAGACCTACGTCAATGGCATGGCCGGCAGCCTTTACAAGCAGAGCATTCCGCTGGCGAACCCGATGCGCAAGCCCGGCGAGTGGCAAGCCTACGACGTGGTGTGGACCGCTCCCGTGTTCACTGCCGACGGCTCACTCAAGAGTCCTGCTTACGCTACGGTCTTCCTAAACGGCGTGCTGGTCGACAATCACTTCGAGTTGAAGGGCGAAACCCGCTACATCGGCCCGCCCTTCTACAAGAAGTTCGATCGCGCACCCATCAAGCTGCAGGCCCATGACGATCCGAGTCCGCCCATTAGCTTTCGGAACATTTGGGTGAGGGAACTGGATTAGTGCTCAGGCTGCAGCAATGCCGCCATACAACGGGTTGCTCAAAGCTGAGCGTGTTTTGCCTATGGCCGTCGTGTGTCCTGTGCCGATAAAGAGCCGGGGGTTGTCGATTATTGTGAGGCGTAGTTCGCCGCTCTTGCTCTGGCCAAGAAGAGATGGGGTTCGGCTACAGAATCCGCTCTTCATTTAAGATGCTCCCTTCGACCTGCGTTGTTGATCCTCCCTCTGGCCTTCGATGCGAAGATTTCCTCTAAAAATCCTGAACAAAACCAGTACGATAGGAATGTATTTTGTAGACCTTTACTCCAATGCCGCCGATCATTTCGACCAACGGCGTTTTTGCGCCACCTGCTTCGTCAACGGTCTCTGCAGAGACGCCTTTACTCATCGAAGAAAAAGTGATTGAGCTTTTTGAGGAATTCCGCAATCCACTTCTCCGCTACGCCTTGTCGCTGGGTCTGTCGATTCATGACGCCGAAGAGGTAATCCAGGAAGTGTTCGTCGCTCTATTTCGGCATCTTCATTTGGGTCGCTCCCGGAGGAGCCTTCGCGGCTGGCTGTTCCGTGTCACACACAATCTCGCACTGAAACAGCGCCATGCGGACCAAAGGGTGCGAGAACGAATGAATCCAGAGGAGGCCATCGCGGACCGGCCCGACCCATCAGCGAATCCCGAAGAACAGCTGTCGTCGGCACAAACGTGGAATCGTTTGCTGGCTGTAGTTCAAGCTCTCCCGGAGAGCGATAGATGTTGTTTGTGGCTGCGAGCCGACGGCCTTTGCTATCGCGAGATAGCTGCCGTACTCGGACTTTCCTTGGGCGCCGTATCAATCTCGCTAACGCGCTCACTGGCACGTTTGATCCGTGCGAACGGGAGATGAGGACGATGATGAATGAACGTAGGCCGTGGTCGAAGGCGCACGTGACGGACGAGATTTGACACCGGGACGACCGATCCCGTCCTTTCTCCTGTCACGCGATAAAATGTGTGCCTCGTGGTTTCTCATGATACGCGCGAAGTGTGCCTGGCTTGCGAGTCAAGAGCAAAGGTCGTTTGTGGGCTAAGCCCCGAAAAAATGCGCTTCTGCATTTGAAGAAACGGTTCGTGAAGCCTTTTCGTGCATCATAGTTTTGATTGCGCAAAAGCGGGTCTTGTAGACCAGTAAAACCATTTCAGGATGGCAGTTGCCTTTGCAATCGCCCGGTTCTATGTTTGACTGGTAACGCGCATTCAGAGCTGAGGGTTTCGCGATGCAAATGGACTCCACACATTTCCCAGCCACTCCAATCGCTTTGAAAATGGGGGTTGCGATTGGCATCGGAATGCTCGTGGGAATGGAGCGCGAATGGTCCAACAAAGACGTCGGTGTGCGGAGTTTTGCCATTGTTGCGCTATTGGGGATGCTGGCGTCGGTAATCAGCACCAGCGTCGCAATAGCTTCCCTGGTTGGCGTGCTGCTCCTAATTGCAGCCATGAACACACGCAGTCTCCTCGATGATCGTTCTCTGGAGATCACCACGTCCGCGGCACTCCTTGTGAATTACCTGCTTGGCATCTTGGTAGGCCTAGGCCACATCTTCACTCCGGTCGCCGGAGCCATCGTGATGACCATGCTTCTGGCTTGGAAAACGGAGTTGAGCCGCTTTGCCGGAGGCCTGCAACCTTCAGAAATTAGAAGCGCCGTGCTCCTCGGCCTGATCGGATTCGTGATTTACCCGGTGCTGCCCAAACGCTATATCGATCCCTGGCAGTTGTTCAATGCAAGCGATGCCTGGATCAGTGTCATAGCAATCGCTGGGATTGGATTTGTGAATTATGTGTTGCTGCGGATTTACAGCACTCGCGGCCTGTATCTGAGTGCGCTCTTCGGTGGACTGGTCAATAGCAGCGCCACCGTCGCCGAGATAGCCGGTCGCGCGGTAGAAACAGGCATGATCGCCCGCACCACGACCCTTTGCCTCCTGACAACGATTGCCATGTTCGCACGGAACCTTATTCTTGCCACCCTTTTTTCTCCCCAGTCACTCAGTGCCACGCTGGTACCACTTTTGGCGATGACTCTCGTTGCGGGATTGTGGATGTGGCGTGATCACGTGATCGAACAGACCATCCCAGGAACCATAACACTCGCATCTCCGATCTCGCTGACAAAAGTTCTGCGGTTTGGGATGCTCTTCATTGCCATTCAAATCGCGGGTACTCTGCTCACCAGACGATTCGGGAGTTATGGCATGCTCGCGACCGGTGTATTCGGAGGACTCATTAGCAGCGCCAGTACAACTGCGGCAGGAGCCACAATGGCAATGCACGGAGGAATCAGCGCAGCTCTGGCGGGGAGCACAACGGTTCTTGCTTCATTATCGAGCGCTGCTGTGAACCTTCCGATTGTGTGGCGGGCAACCAAGAACAAGGCAGTGGTAAAAAGGTTGAGCGTCGAAGTCTTTACGGTGGTTGCGGTGGGCATAGTTGCGGTGGGAATCGATCGTGTTTCCCAATTCTCAGAGCTGCTCTTGAGAAAATGACAAATCGGGTGGCGCCACGACCTCGTTGACCCATGTGCTCGGCTTGCACAAGGTCCGGAAGATTCCGAAAGGACCGTTCTTATGAAGGCTCTTTTTGCTTCCCTGATTATTTCGGTTTGTAGCACGGCAGCGGCTCAGCAGTTTTCTTCTGTCCCTGGGCAGGGTCGCTCGATGGTCGTCACGAAACTTGGAATTGTGGCGGCTCCGCAATTTCTTGCTTCCCAAGCAGGCGCACACATTTTGGAAGAAGGTGGAAACGCGGTTGACGCAGCAATTGCCGCGAACGCCGTCATGGGCGTGGTGCAGCCTTATGTGAACGGCATGGGCGGGGACTTGTTCGTGATCTGCTACGAAGCGAAGACGGGAAAGCTGTACGGGCTGAATTCGAGTGGCTGGACTCCGAAAGGGCTCACCATCGAATATCTGAAGGCGCACGGCAGTGATCATATGAATCCGATTGGCGTAGAAACGGTCGACGTTCCCGGTGTCGTCGCGGGGTGGGATGCGATGGAGGGCCGGTTCGGCACGTTGCCTTTCGCTGAGATTCTGGCGCCGGCGATTTACTACGCGCAGAACGGATTCCCGCTTGCGGAAAGAAATGCGCGCTATTGGGTTGCCAAGAGTCTGATCCAGCAGCCGGGCTACAAAGAGACATATCTTCCGAACGGTGTTGCGCCGAACGTGGGCGATGAGTTCAAGAATCCAGCGCTGGCGAATTCGCTTCGGCAAGTGGCCGAGCATGGTAGGGACGCGTTCTACAACGGGCCAATGACCGAAACGATGGTGAATTTTCTGCGGGCGCAAGGCGGTACGCACACGCTCGAAGATTTTCGGGAGTTTCAACCGGAATGGGTGGATCCGATCTCCACGACATATCGCGGGTGGACTGTGTACGAACTTCCGCCGAACGGGCAGGGGATTGCTGCTTTGGCGATGTTGAACATCATGGAGCAGTTTCCCGTCGGACAGTACGCGCACAACTCCGCAGATGGACTGCACGTCATGATCGAGGCGAAAAAGTTAGCATACGCGGATATGTACAAATATGTCGGCGATCCGCGATTCACTCCAGTCCCCGTCAAGGCGATGCTCTCGAAGGACTTGGCGACGAAGCGGGCATCGCTGATCAAGATGGATAAAGCTGCCTGCGAGGTGGTTCCTTCCGATATCGAGAAGATGCTCGACGACCACGGCAATTCAACCATCTACCTTTCGGCAATTGATAAGGACGGAAACATCGTGTCACTGATCCAGAGCAATTTTGCAGGCTACGGCACAGGGATGGTCGCTCCCGGGCTGGGTTTTTCTTTTCACAATCGCGGCGCGGGATTTCAGTTGACGCCAGGGCTGCCGAATTCGCTGGCCGGGCACAAGCGGCCACTGCATACGATCATCCCGGCATTCATGGAGAAGGATGACATTCACATTGGGTTTGGAATTATGGGCGGCTGGAATCAGGCGCAGGCGCATGCGCAGTTTGTGGCGAACGTTGTGGATTACGGGATGAACGTGCAGGCAGCGCTTGAGCAGCCTAGGTTCACGAAGGGAACTTTTGAGGGCTGCGATGTCCAAATGGAAAGCACGATTCCGACCGCGGCAAGGGAGGAGTTGGCGAAACGCGGTCATCAGATCGAGTTGCTTGAGCCGTTCTCATTCACGGTGGGGCAAGGGGAAGCGGTGGTTAGGGATGCAAAGCGGAATGTGAATTTCGCGGGGGCCGACCCACGTTCCGATGGCGAGGCGATTCCACAAGAGCCCAGCACAAAGTGACTTAATGGGATGCAATACGGTTTGGGAAGCTCAAGGCGCGAGTGTGTCCTGCGGATCGCCGCTCGCCATTCGCGCTGCCCAAAAACTGCGAGCGGAGAACCAACCGCTTCGCCATCGCGCGGCATGGTGCCTGCGCTGCGTTGCCGACGCAATCTCGACGTCGATGGGCCGCGCGCCACAGAAGCCGCCGCTATGCTGCATTCTTCAAAGCGGCAGTCTCTTCAGGACTTGTCGTAGCGTGTCGCAATCCGCCGACACTGTAAGAACCGTTCGACTAAGGATCGGCTCGCCTGAATGATGGATTGTGAACGCCTCGACCCGTTGCCAAATTTAACATAGCCGGCAATCCTATCTTGCCCTGTACCCGAATAGTTTCTTACATTCGTCACGTAGAAAACCGCCGATCACGGGTATAGAGTGATTGCCCCTCTCAAAGACAAGTCGGCAGGAAATGAGGCAGGCTCGCCACTTGTATTCTTCCGTCCCGCGCTTTCGGCCATAAGCGGCGATGTCTTCCTGCGAGACTCCGTATACGACTGCACCGATTCTCGCCCACACGCAGGCACCCGCACACATGGCGCAGGGTTCGTGCGTGGTGTAGAGCACGAACTCGGTCAGGTAGCGGCCATAACCGCTCGATACGTATTTGAGCGTTTCTAACTCCACATGCTTGATGCTTGACCCTGAGGTTTTTACCCTATTCCCCGCGCTGGCAATGACTACTTCGCGCCCGTCGGCTACGCGGGTGACGACGGCGCCGATAGGATAATCCCCTCGATCACGGGCACGCTTGGCCTCAGCGATTGCCAACTGCATAAACTTCTTCTTTGGTTTGTAGGAAGCAGCGATCATACAGGAATCATATCGCAGCGTGAGGATGGTTGAGATGGCGGCGCCTTTGTAGGGTCAGTCGACGCAAGCTTGCGCGGTTTCTTCGCCCAATTGGGGCGGGCGATATACTCGGAAGTTCATCCCTGCCTTGCCGGATCGCTGCTTGGAGTGAGCCAAGCGCATGCAATGATTGAAGTAGATTTTTCATGGTACGAGCGGTCTTGTGAGCTGTGAAAACCTTAACTTTCCCTGGACGGATGGGGTTGCGGAAGGGGTCCTGGTGGTCCTGAGAAGAGCAAGAGGAAACGCCCTCCTCCACCTGCCCAGCGCTCCCGAGTCGGCTACAGTTCACCGAGCCGACCACGGGCAAGCCTAACGTTCCGCGTCGCAGAGAACGCTTGGGTCAACACCTACAAAGCTCGTGCTATAAGGGATCAATGCGGTTACAAGATTACGCACCCCGCCCCGCGCACCTCAAATGGCTCCTCGATTCTGACCCAGCGATCCGTTGGCAGGTCATGCGACACCTCACCGGCGAAGCCCCCAACTTAATTGCAGCCGAGCGTTCTCGCGTCGCAACTGAAGGCTGGGGAGCCCAACTTCTTGCCCTCCAATCTCCCTCTGGCAAATGGGGCGGGAGGAAGGAGGACCGAGGCTTGCTTATTACCTTCTACAGTCTCGTTGTCTTGATGGACCTCGGTCTCGACCCTGCTAGCAAGCAGGCCCGAAAAATGATTGACCGTGTCGATAAGCGGCTCGTGTTTAAGGGGCACGATAACCGGCCTTTCTTGCACGGCGAAACAGAGCCCTGCATTAACGGCAGAATCCTCGCCCTCGGCGCGTATTTCAAAAAGCCGAATGATGCGCTGGCCAATCGACTCCTGGGCGAGCAGCTCGGAGATGGCGGCTGGAACTGCGCAGCCCCCCCAAGCCATCGTTCTTCGTTCCATACCACTATCTGCGTTCTCGAAGGACTGCTGGCGTACGAACGTGCAGGGCGCAAATCGGCGGCGGTCACCGAGGCCCGCAAGAGGGGCGAAGAGTATCTGGTCGAGCGCCGCATGTTCCGCTCGCTTCGAACTGGCGAAGTCATCGACAAAAGATGGCTCCGCTTCTCATTCCCGACGTTTTGGCACTACGACGTCTTGCGCGGACTTGATTATCTGCGAAATGCAGGTCTCAAACCCGACACCCGCCTGCGTGAGGCCATCGAAGCCGTGAACAACCGCCGCCACCAGAACGGCCGCTGGCCTCTCAACTTCCTTCATCCTGAACGTATTCCGTTGCAGATGGAAACCGAAGTCGGCAGTGCAAGCCGCTGGAACACACTGCGCGCTCTCCGAGTCCTGCGTTGGTACAACGACTCAAGGTCGAAGTTGTGAGGGGTGTTCGCGCAGTGGCTCTGGTACGAAAGTCTAAAATCCCTGTGCCTATCGACCTCCCGGTCCTATTCGTATTCGGGCTGGGACCACTCCAGAATAAGTCGGCCTTCGTCCGCATGGCGGAGCTTCCACTGTACCTCACGCTCTACAACATTTTCATGGTTTGTTGAGGTTTGAAGAACCTTGAGCTATTCGTGGCGAAGTGCTGTCATGGGATCGGCACGCACGACACGGTGCGCGGGAAGGTACGACGCGGCGAGCGCGACGAGAGAGAGAAGCACCGCGACGCCGACGAATGTCCACGCGTCGGTGGCGCTAATGCCAAAGAGGAGGGTGGACATGAGGCGGGTGACCGCCAACGACGCGCCAATGCCGATGCCGACGCCGAGAACTGCCATGCGGGCAGCTTCGCCTAGCACCAAACCAAGAACGTCGCTACGCCGCGCACCAATCGCCATACGGACGGCGATCTCCTGGGTGCGACGCGCAACGGAAAAGGCCACAACCCCGTAGATGCCGACGGCAGCAAGAGCGAGAGCAGCGCCAGCGGAAAGTCCTACGAGAAGTAGCAGAAAACGCCGATCCGCGAGCCAACCGCCAATTTCATCTGCGAAAGTAGAGAATTTAACAGGAATATCGGGAGCGCGATCATGGAAGATTCCCCGCGCGGCGGCAACGATCTCTCCCACTGGGGCGGCGCTGCGCATAACGATGGTGGGGGATGAATTGGGCTTCATTCCCCGCTGACGGTAATCGACGTAAATGATAGGACCCGGGGGAAGATCCAAGCCGCGCGCGCGAATATCACCCACGACGCCCACGACAGTCAGTGGCTTCAGGTTGCCGTCCATATTGCCGAACTCGATCACTTGACCGATGGGGTCCTGATCGGCCCATCGCTGCCGAGCTAACGATTGGCTGATCAATGCGACATGTTGCGAATTCCAATTGTCCTGTTCGCCGAACATGCGCCCGCGGATTAGCCGAATGCCCAGGGTGCGGAAGTACTCCTCGCCGGCCACGCAATAAAGGGCGTGTCCGACCTGGGAAGGATTTTGATGAATCCTACTCCATTCCTCGAAGTTGATGGGCGGCGGTTGACCGTTGAGGATGAGGAAATCTCCTTCGGGGAGATCGTCGCCCGCGGCGACGGGCATCCCACTGGTCAAACCGACACTGTCCACGCCAGGAATTGCGTGAAGCCGGGTCAATATCTCATCCATGAAATGGGCCTGGCCCACGATGGCTGACTGTCCTGCTTGCCATTGCAGGCTGGGAGGGGAAAACTCCAAGGTGATCAAGTTTTGCCGGCTAAAGCCAGGGCTTGTGGCAATGAGCCGCAAAAAGCTACGGCCGAGAAGGCCTGCTCCGATCAACATCACCAGCGTCACGGCAATTTCGCCGATCACCAAAAAGCTGCGCAGCTGCCGGCTAGCGCCCCCACCTGCGTAAGTGCGAGACCTGGCGGTCAACGCTTCCTGGAGATCTTCTCCAGCGGCGCGCCCAGCGGCAAAAACGCCCAGCGAAACCGCAACAACCACAGTTGCGGCTAGAGCGAAGAGCAAGACTGGGGTGTTGATGGCGATGCCTTGCTGCTGGGGCAGGTTCGTCGGAAGAATTGCTGGAAGTACGTGGACCGCCCAACTTGCAATCACAATTCCCAACACGGCAGCAGCGAACGAAAGTACAAAGGACTCGACGAGGAACTGCTGAAGCAGGCGACCGCGGCCTGCTCCGAGCGCCGCACGTACCGCCAGCTCTTTGCGGCGGGCGGACACGCGCGCTATGAGCAGGCCGGCAACATTGGTGCAGGCGACCATGAGCAACAGGCCGACGGCGCCCAGAAGCGTCAGGAGAGGGGTCTGCACGTCTTCGACCATTGCGGCGGCAAGGGGCACGACTGCAGCGTCGTTGAGGTCAACCTGGTCTCCGTACTGATCTCTTATGCGGCGAGCGATCACGCTGAGATTCGCGCGCGCCTGCGCGACGCTAACTCCGTCACGGACGCGGCCGAGACACCGCCAATTGTGGCCTCCCCGGTTGGGTTGTTCCGGCTCAAGCTCGCTCGAAATCCATACGGTGGCGCCAGGCGGAAAATCAAATCCCGCCGGCATCACTCCGATGACAGGATAGACGGCTCGCTCCATCCTTAAGCGGGATTTGGAGAGATCCGCCGCAGCGCCGAGGTAGCGCTGCCAATAGCCATAGCTGACGATGACGGCCGGCGTACCGTGCGGACGCTGCTCGTCCGGTGCAAACAGGCGACCGCGCAAGGGTTCGACGCCGAGAGTCTTAAAAAAACCACTGGAAACGTTCGCGAGGTGAACACGCACGGGCTCGCTGCCACCGGAAACGGATGATAGCCACTCTTCATATTCCGCCAAGCTTGCAAACGTGTTGTTCTGCGCACGGAAATCGTCGAAGTTTGACTGGGCCAAGTTTATGCGGTGGCCGTTGGGAGCCTGTTCCCACACGCGAACGATTTGCCGGGGATTCAGGTAGGGGAGAGGGCGGAGCAGCACCGCGTCTGCAACCGAAAAGATCGAGGTTGACGCGCCGATGCCGAGAGCGAGCGTGAGGATGGCGACGGCGGCGAAGCCCGGTGCTTTCACGAGCCCTCGCGTGCCGTATCGCAGGTCTTGCCAAAGTTTCTCCATGCTCTCTGTCTCCTCGCCGGGTTAGACGTATTCGCGGGCGGTTCGTTCGCCGGGGCAATCGGACGGATCAGGGGCTGAACAGGAAAATATTACATTAATCGCTTGTTTGCCGACTATCTAGGTGTTACCGAACCTCCGTCAATGCCCAACCTTCGAGATTCGACCGCCACTGAATGTGTCGGGGCTGGCCCCGCGCGCCGCACGGGGGGAACCGGACCCACGTAGCGCGCCCGTGGCCGGATGAGCTGATGATCCGCATACTGTTCGATAGCATGGGCAATCCAGCCCACGGTGCGGCCCAAAGCGAATATGGCTATCGGAGCTTCAGAATACAATTGCAGTGCCCGCGCGGCCGTCACCAATCCGAAATCCAAATTGGGATGTTCGCCGGTGAGGTCGTGCGCCGCCTGCACCAATCGCTTCGCCAATTCGACTTCGCTAGGCCTACCATACGTCTGAGCAAGACAGATTAGCTTCTGCGCTCTCGGGTCACCCTTGGGATAGAGCCGGTGCCCAAAGCCTGGTACGTGGCCAAACAAACGGAGCCGCTTGGCAACGATTGGACGGCAGTCACGTGCTCTCACGGCCTGGCGAAAGAGAATTTCAACCTCCTCTGACACTCCGCCATGGCGGCGTCCCCGAAAGGCAGCAAGCGCGCCCATGACTACCTCATACGGGGTTGCTCGTGCGGAGGCAATACACCGAGCCGTGAAAGCCGACACGTTGAGCTCGTGGTCGGCGCACAGAATCAGCGCCGCTCGCAACAGGGGAGCTGATGATTTTCGGGTTGGTATCCAAGCTCGGACCAATGCGGTGTCCAGTGGAGAGGACACGAAAGAGCCGACGACAGCCGAGAAAACGAGACGTAGAATCTTGACGCCGATTCTTGGGACGGCGACTGGTCGCAGATCGTACGCCGATAGATCACGGGCGGCAGCGAATGCCAAGACGAGTTGGCACCGCTCCACAGGTCCTAGAAGAGGAAGCTGCTTGAACAAATTGGCTGGTCTCGGCGGCAGCGGCGCGCACTCGCCAGAGAAGAGCTCCCGGGCGCGCTTTGGGTCTCCGGTCCACAGTAGCGCTGCGACCTCCTCTAGCGTTGCGGTCTCGGCCAGCTCGAGCGCATCCATCCCGCGGTAGAAGAACCGGTCACTCTCAATGAGAGTTAGAGCCGATGGAAGAACCGGACTCCCCCAATGCAGGCCCTTTGCCGCAGCTTTTGCTGGGTTGCATCGAAACTCCTTGCGATCCACCAGGCGGAGCACATCCTCCTTCAAATAACACCTCAAGCGAGGCTTACCAGCGACCGGCTCTGAATGCAGCATTCCCCGGCTTACATAGGAATAGAGTGTGGCGGGGGAAACGCCGAGTGCCGCAGCTGCCTCGCACGCTGTCATGAATCGATCGTTATCTCTCAACTCGCCTCCTGCCTCAATACATTGATTTCACAATCAAGCTTGACAGCATACTGGCGGGACAGGATATTCGCAAAAGGGACAACGAGTATGCGGACCGAAAAGCAAAGCGGCCTTGAAGGCGTGGTAGCAGCGTCAACGCGCCTGAGCCGTGTCGATGGTGAGGCGGGACAGCTGATCTTGGCTGGTTACGCGGTGGAGGAGATTGCACCGCGTGCTCGGTTTGAAGAAATGGTGCATCTGCTCTGGTACGGGCGACTACCGGACGCAGGAGAATTGAAGAAGCTGACTGCGGATCTGTCGTCGCGGCGCGGTCTGTCGGTCCCCACCCTGGCGCTGCTGCGCGAGGCCGCTCAGAACTCCCTCCCGGCGATGGATGCGCTGCGCATGGCGGTGGGAACGCTCCGCTTGGGGCGGCCCGAATCCCCGGAGGAAGATGCCCGCACTCTTATCGCTTCATTCCCCACGATTGTCGGCGCATTCTGGCGCCTGAGGAACAGCCTAGAACCACTCCAACCGCGTAGAGACTTGACCCACGTCGAATACTGCCTTTATCAGATCTTTGGTGGAGAAGTTGGCAAACAGCGGGCCAGGGGACTCGCGACCTATCTAAACACGGTGTGTGACCACGGCCTTAACGCTTCGACCTTTGCCGCGCGGGTGATCGTTTCAACGCATTCGGACTTGATCTCGGCAGTCACCGGAGCAATCGGTGCTCTCAAAGGCCCCTTGCACGGAGGAGCACCCGGACCGGCGCTCGATATGGTTTTCGAGATTGGAACGCCGGAGCGTGCGGAAGAGGTGATTCTCTCAAAGCTGGCGCGTGGTGAGCGGCTGATGGGTTTCGGCCATCGTATTTATCGCGCCCGAGATCCGCGGGCGGACGTATTGGCCGCGGAGGCGGAGCGATTCTATGCGACCGCGGGCGACCGGGAGCTTTACGCGCTGGCACGAGGCGTAGAAAGAGTTGCGCTTCGAGTTCTTGCCGAAAGAAAGCCGGGGCGCCGTCTCGACACAAATGTGGAGTTCTATACCGCCTTGCTCCTGCATGGTCTGGGCATACCCAAAGAGCTCTTCACTTCGACATTTGCCATTGCTCGTGTCGCCGGGTGGACGGCACATTGTCTTGAGCAGCTTCGAGACGGTCGGCTGATTCGCCCGGAATCCGAATATATCGGGCCGGTGGGCTTGAGATTCGAATCCTCCGCTGCCGGACCGAACTGACTGCCCCCAGGGCGGCAGCGCGCCTAACAGTTGGTCCAAACGGGGATCGATGAACAGGATGGCCACTTTCGAAAAGCATGCAGACCATCGATTCCCTTCGGTCGGCGACTTACCGGAACTTGGAATGTACTGCAAAAAACGTTTTGATTTGACCAGAAGTTTTCTAGGCCGAAATACCCTGTTAAGAAACTACTTCCGCGTCATCCGCAGCTCAATGATCATTCGCTCCTCGCCTTTGTCATCGATAAGGAAATGGCGATGGAGGAGAAGGCGGCCGTCTTCCTCAAGGTGCGCGCGCGCTACGGTCTTGCGCCCGGGATGTTCGGAATCGAGGGGCGTAGACCACAGGACGATATTCTTGCCGTCGAACGTGCCGTCACTCTGGCGAATCGACATCGTCGTCTGCCGCGAGTCGTACCACACGGTGGTGAAACGATTGGTTTTGGAATCGAAACCGGAGATACCTGTGCCGGTACTCTTGGTTCCGTCAGGATTGAAAAAGATAAAATCCGACTGCAGAAACTTGCCGTCCTGGATCATGTATTGCGCGCACGTGCCTTTGGTCATGATCGGCTTCCCGTTGATCGGGAAAAACGTCTTAACCACGTCCCAATCGCCCGCAAACTGCGCGAGTAGCTTCTGACCGGCGCCCGGCGTGGTGGGAGGCTCGTATTGATTGTGGGTTTGCTGCGCGACGGCGGCAGTGGCAATGAGCAACGTTGCGGTAATCCATTTCCTCATGGCACGCGATGATATGCGAAAATCGCAAGCATCGCACGCTTCTGGGTTAGCAAGCCAAATTTTATAATCGGTAAGGTCGAAAATCTTGGCGAGCTTCGCTAGAGTCAAAAAAGTCTGAAAGGCGAAAGCCGCCTGCGGCGTCGGCCTTTATCCCTGCTCTCGCTGGCTGTCCCAAACACGTATGCCTACCCGTGGATAGGAACGAGAGTGGATTCGGAGCTTCCTAGCAGTACCGAAACCGTGTTTGCCTCTCGAGTCCCAAGCCTAGGACGATCTCGTTTTTCCGCTCATCATGTCGCATTCGATTCGCGACAAAGTCATCGATGACGGGCAAAACGCAAACCAGCTGCGAGTGTCCTGCATCCGTGCCGAGAGGCGCCCCTCACACGGGGCAAAGCGAGTCACCGCCCATGGTCGGCAAACCTCAAAGAATTGGGAGAATCGGCAGAAGTCATCCATACATGGATGCGCCAGTCATTTTATGAGATGGCGAGTCGTCTTGGAAACCGAACATTCCTGATGGTGATGAGCACAATCGGGAAGTCCAGGGTCTAAGGAGTTCCGCCCATCGATTTTGGGAGACGTTTCCGAATGGCTCCCGAGTGTCTTGGTACATGAATCCACTTTGGGACCAGGTCAGCTGTCTCACGAGGAAGGAGTATCGGACCTAGCCTCAATGAGATCGCACCGACGTCGAGCCCAAGGCGCGCCAGTCGGCCGAACGCCACCGCCCTGGCGGCATTCGCCTCAGTCGCAGCGTACAGGCCAATCGCGCCGCAGAGTAAGGCACGATGTTAGTCACGATTACCATCCCATTTGGCCCATCCGCTTAAGGATAATCGCAGCGTAGCTATTCATGCGCTCGGGGCGTCGCTTCAGCGGAGCTGGCAGGATTGCAGCCAGCCGTGCCGCCTGTTGCCGGCCGATACTCCGGGCCGTGGTTTCCTCGTAATAACGACACGCCGACTCTGCGCCATAAACACCAGGGCCCCACTCGACCACGTTGAGATAGATCTCCAGAATGCGCCGTTTGCCGAGTATGAATTCGGCCACCGGTACCAGGCTGACCTCCGCGCCCTTGCGGAGGATAGAGCCCCCCGTTCCGAAGAATAGGTTTTTTACCAGTTGCTGCGTAATGGTGGAAGCTCCGCGAGTGCGATCGCCTTCCAAATCCTCTTCAGCAGCAACTTCGATCTCGTGCCAATCGAAGCCATGGTGCTGGTAGAAGTGCGCGTCCTCTGCGGCGATTACAGCGTGCTGGAGATCCGGCGAGATTTGGCTGAGCGGAATGAATTGGCAGCGTTCGCGATACGGCGCCTGGTGAATCCGGGCCTGCAAGCGGCGCTCGATGTGCACCGCGGTTGTCGGTGGGTCGATCCACCGGGTCGCCACGAGGATCAGCGCGGCAAGCGACCAAAGAAGCACCACGCCGCCGACGAGCCATCGAATAAGAAATCGGCAGAAACGCATCCGAAGCGGCGTCTTGGTGTGTGGGTTCGGCATTTCAGGCAGATTTCAGAATAATAAATCAGCCTTGCGGAAGGCCCCTTGCGAGCGCCGGCGGTCCGACGGGAAGGCTCAGAGCCTCGATGGCGAAGCGCTACAGGGCATTGCAGTGAGCCTTCGACAGGGTCGAGCAAGCGCTTGCCTGGTAGGATTCGCCGGCCGATCAAGCGATCAAGCCGATTCGGCAAAACGCAGTGAGAACCGGATGTTTCTCGTTGAAGGCCTTGCTCCAGTGACCGACGCATGTAGCCTGCGCGGGCTCCGATGTGGTCGGCGATGTTATGAGGGAGTCGGATGTACATTGATCTTCGCGGCCATCTGGACAGGCATGAAATTTCGCGGCGCCGACGGTCGAGGGCCATTTGAGTATAGCGGCCGACCCCCCTTGAGGCACCCGTGCGCTCACGTATGTCGCAACGGCATTCCCTACTCATCAAGCCTGCTGACGCTATTCTGGATCGCGTTTGTCGACAAAGACGTGGTAGGTAACTGCATCCCAGGCGTTATGAATGCCGATGAATAGTAGCAGGAGCGCGGCTGCTCCAACGGCAAACATGGCAGTAGGTGTCCTGGAGCGCATGGCATAGGCGGATCCGGCCAGTGTTGCATAAGCAGCGAACGGCAGTAGAACGTGAAAAAGCCAGTCCTCAAATTGCGGCGTGTATGCGCGTTGCATTCGCATACGCCGAACCACGATGATCTCGTACACGATGCCACCGAGACCCATTAAGCCCCAAAGGGCTGCGGCACTGGCGACTCCGCGCCACGGAGCACAGGCTATCCCGGAAAGCAGCAGAACCGCTCCGAAGTGAACTACAGTGGGTGTCCCAAACGCGCCGCCGGCTTGCGCCTGATCTGCCACTATAGGCCTATTAGCGATGAGCGTTATGACCACAAACTGCAATCCTATGAGAGCGCCTGCGGCCGACCCCATGATTACGTAGAAGTTCGCCCATTCGGCAAGTGCAGTCACAACCGTCATCTCGTGAACCCAATCCCATTTCTAAGGCTACCAACCAGACTGTAGCTTCTTCGCAGCCTCTGGTTGGAACCTCATCAGGCTATCAGCGCGTCCGCGAGAAAAGGCGTGCGGCTCACAATGCTTGAAGTGAAACCAAGCTGGTGAGTCGTCGCGTTTGACATCGCGCATCGGCGGTTGACCGAAGAGACGTTTGTATTCGCGAGTGAACTGACTCGTGCTCTCATATCCAACGTCGAAAGCCGCCCTTGTGGCATCCACTCTCGACGAGCATCTTCTCTCTCGCGCCGATCAATCGAAGCTGTTTGTGATATTGCCATGGGCCTAAGGAAGTTACCGTACGGAAATGATGGTGTAGAGTCCCAGATGCCAATGCCTGCAACAGCTGCGAGTTGGTCGAGACGAAACGGTTTCGTGGAATTAGCTCTCACCCAAGCGAGTGCCTTGGCTGTTCCGCGGCCCGGATCATCCAATCTCGCGATCGCGTGCAGGCGATCTCCGTGCGGATAGTGCAGTAAGCGGTAAACGATTGTTCGGCAAATCAAATGGCAGAAGAACGGTAGCAAATCCAGGAGTCCAATACAGGGCTGCAGCAGATCGTCCCTCCTTTCGCCAGCAGGGGTAGTGCGAACATCAAGCTCAAGAAACAAGGCGAGCAGCGGCACTTTTTCACTGGCTGCGACAATCTCGCTGACGAGAGGGACCTCGACGGACGTCACGATAAACGTCGATTCGTGACAAAGGGTACGTTGTCCTCCCGAGCGTAACGCGTTTTCGTCTCTGAGCCACCAGCGCCTGCCGGCCTCACACTCCGCGGCGTAGCCAGCAATCGGCGCGGTGAGTCGATAGAGGGTGAGACCTGGTATCGCCGTTGCATGTTCACCCGGCGTGCGAACATGAGCAGCAATTTTGCGGGCCAGCTCAGCCCGCATTCCAACGACTCCCGAATGTCGGTCTCCACCCGGCATTTTGTTTTGCTTCATGTTGCTCCCGCCGCTCAACGCGTCGTTCCTAGAGTATCGCCAAAGTCCCGCTGCGAACGAACAAAAACGAGTGCAGGGCGACAAGAATAGGCAAGAAATCGGCAAGCTCGTTATAGCGCGGTAACCGCGCTCTCGCCTAAATTGAATGGAACTCGTGGGGAAGACTTCAAAACCGACAATACGTAAGCGAGACCCGTCGCGACTTCAAAGCCAAGGGCAGGCGAACGCCGATCGTGGGCCAGCCTGAAGGATAGGCTTCCAAAACGAAAATGCTTTTTCAATCCTTGGATGGAGTCGAGCTCGAAGGATGGTTCATTCCCGCAAACTCAGACCGCCTGGTCATTGCCAACCCCTTCTTGCGGGGAAATCGTTACGGCAACCCGGGCACCTAGAGCCATGGCTCGGTCCGGTGCTGAAGCCGCTTGGCGGCTCGGAAGCAAACATGACCCCTCACTACAAAGCGTTGCAGGATGCGAGGTTACAAGATCTTTGTGGATGACATCAGGAACCATGGCCGGAGGGGCATTGGCTGCAGCGGCATCGTGGGAATTGGCCCAGGCGCTATTGTCAGAAGTAGTACCATTTGACAGTCCATCTACCTTATTTTAGTCTAGGCATGTTTCAAATATGCCTATAAGCGTGTGCCTATGGGGCATCCCAAGAAACCCGAACCGCGTGATCTGTTTCCTGGCGCGCTGGAAATGATGATTTTGCAGTCGCTCCGGCGACAGCCGATGCATGGCTATGCGCTGGTCCAGCACATCCAGCAGCGCTCGAATGATTTGTTACAGGTGGAGGAAGGCTCTCTCTACCCTGCGTTGCAGCGCATTCTGAAGCAAAATCTGGTCAAGGCTGAGTGGGAGATTTCGGCGAGCAACCGCAGAGTGCGCACGTATCGAATTACTCTGGCCGGGATCAAGCACCTGGAACGTGAAGTGTCCCGTCTTGACCGAATGCTCGAAGGTATTTCTCTGGTTCTCTCAACCGCCAAGGCTTAGGAGCCGCGTATGTCCTGGTTCCGCCGACTCTTCCTGCGACGCCGGATCTACTCTGATCTGTCGGAGGAGATTCAGCAGCATCTCACGGAGAAGATGGAAGCGCTCATGGCGGAGGGGATGAGCCGCGACCAAGCAGAATATGCAGCGAAACGCGCGTTTGGCAATGTAACCCGGATCGAGGAATCCGCACGCAAAGCGTGGATGTGGCCGAAAACGGAGAGTATCGTCGCAGATTTTAGGTTCGCGACTCGGAAATTGCTTCGCTCGCCTGGTTTTGCCACGACCGCCATGCTGACGCTGGCGCTGGGCATCGGGGCAAATGTTATCGTCTTCAGTGTATTAAATGGCCTCATTCTAAAGCCCTTGGATGTGCCCCATCCTGAGAATTTGTTTCACATCCTTCACGGAAAAGAAGGTTATAGCGGGCAATCCTACCGGGATTATGTTGACTATCGCGATCGCGACCCTTCCTTTAGTGGAGTGCTGGCCTGCCAATATCTTCATGTTGGACTCAAAGTCGGAGTTTCGGTGATGCCAAGTTGGGGCTTCGCCGCGTCGGGGAACTACTTCGATGTACTTGGCGTGCAGCCCGCACTTGGACGTTTCTTTCATGCCGCGGACGAACATGGCCCAGGCTCCGCTCCCTATCTTGTGATTAGCCATGATTTGTGGCGCGGACAACTCAATCGCGATTCCAATGTTCTCGGAGAAACGGTCGAACTCAACAAGCATCCTTTCACCGTGATCGGTGTAGCCCCGGAAGGCTTCCATGGAACAGACGCACTCTTCTGGCCCGACTATTGGATCCCGATTATGAATGCAGCGCAGGTGACGAGCTTTGATGATTTGCCTTATCGGGATCACTTTGCGTTTGAAGTGTTTGGCAGGTTAAAAGCGGGGCTTACTCCGGCCCAAGCCAACGACAGTTTGAATGCTTTGGCAAGTCAGATGGCCAAAGAGGATCCAAAAGATGACGGACTAAGCGTCCGCGTACGAGTACCTGGGCCGGCAGGAGATGACCGTGATCCCACGAAGGCGGTTTTATCAGGCATCATGTTATTGGCCTTTCTTGTACTCTTTGCTGCATGTGCCAATCTTGCCAGCATTTTCGCGGCGCGGGCGGCTGATCGCAGCGGAGAACTGGCCATTCGCCTTGCGATTGGCTCTTCCCGCTGGGTCGTGTTACGCCAATTGGTCGTCGAAGCAGTGGTTGTATCGATTGCCGGCGGCTTATTGGGGTCTCTTCTCGCCAGGCTTGCGTTAGGCGTGCTCAGCCACTTGCGGCTCTCCGGGGATTTTCCAACCCATTTCCCGATTTTTCCCGATGCGCGTGTGTACCTGGCAGCGCTCACGTTGTCGGTTGCCAGCGGCCTGGTGTTCGGTTTGCTTCCGGGGCGGCAAGTTTGGCAGACCGATGTGATGCAGGCAATCAAGAGCGGGTGTCTGTCTACTCAGTCTTTTCGTCGCTTTGCGCTGCGCGACGTATTGCTAGTCATACAGATCGTCGTATGCACACTTCTGGTTACTGCCACCCTGGTCGCGATACGAGGAATGAAACGCGCCCTCCATGAACCATTGGCGTTTCAGCCGGAAGGCGTCACGCTAGCCTGGGCCGACCTGCGCATGGCCGGACATACGGATGAAGAAATTCTTTCTCTACAAAAGAGAATGACGGACGCAGCGGCCGCCATTCCCGGTGTGACCGCAGCCTCAGTCGTGGATAGCGTGCCATTCCGAGGCGGAGGCGAATGGTTTGTTTATCGATGGGGAACGACGGATTTTCTGCCTTCACATAAAGCCTTCGCAGCTCAGACATTTCTGATCGCACCCAGTTATCTGAAGACTGCCGAAACACCGTTGCTGGCGGGTCGTGATTTCACTTGGCATGACGACAGCAAGTCACCCGAAGTTGCCATTGTCAATGAGACCTTCGCCCATCGATTATTTGGGGACACCCCGGCAATTGGACAGCGTTTTGCCCTCTGGGAAACCGCTAAATATGAAGTAGTGGGAGTTGTCGCAGACGGGAAATATCTATCTTTCACTGAAGAACCTCAGCCAGTCATGTTTCTGCCTCTGGCACAAGGCGTGGGCGGAGTCATGTCCAGCACCGCAACCATACTCGTGCGCTCTCATCTGCCTGCAGATCAAGTCACCGCGGCACTGAATCATACGCTCCGCGACATCGAACCTAATGCTCCGTTCACGATACGGCGGTGGGCCGACGTCATCGATCTCTCTATGCTTCCCGCCCGCACTGCGACGGCCGCACTCTGCGTCATGGGGCTGCTGTCCGCCATGCTTGCTGTTACCGGTGTCTTTGGAATGGCGTCGTACGCAGTTTCAAAGCGCATGAGAGAACAAGGCATACGCATGGCGCTGGGCGCGCAACGTAGTCAGGTGGTGCGCTCGACTTTGTCCAGGCCGCTGCTTTTGCTGCTCAGTGGATCGGCTCTCGGGCTTGGGGCGGGGGTGTTGACCAGCGGCCTGCTCGCGCACTTTATCTCATTGGCCACACCTCGCGATCCTCTGGTCTTGTTTGGTGTGTTCCTTACGATGACGCTTCTCGGCTTGCTTGGCACCTGGATTCCCGCAAGTCGTGCGCTGGCAATTGATCCGGCGCGGCTCTTACGAGACTCATGAGCGATCGGGTCAGAACACAAACCTGGTAGGTTGCAGATTACGCTTGGATCACAGGGCCGGATTCCTCCGCTGAAGCCCCCATGGCCCCTGAATCGCAGCCAGCAAGACTGAGCCTTTCCTCACTTGGTTCGCCCTGTTGCAGATTGGTACCGACCTATTTCGCTCTCTAGCCGGCGGTCCCACGCTATCTGCGCGACCGTTCTCCGGTATCAGGTGTTCCTGGACGTCTGCAGTGATCAGCATTGAGCTGGGGCCCATCTGCCCTTTCACGAAGGAAGCCAGATTTCCGAAGGTCGGGCATGAAAACGGAAGCAGCGCAGCCCTGCCTTCTCGAGGCGCCGGTCCTAGGTCGTGGGAATAGGCCGCCAGGAATGCTCGGGTTCGAAAGGCGGCCCCCTTGTATAATCTCGACGCAACCCGAACACCCGATCGGGAGGAGTGCGCTCTCATGTTGATGCGAGTTTTCAACGGTAGGGGAGTGTGGCTAGGGGCTGGAAGGTCCTTGTTGAGTACGGTGAACTTGACCTTTTCAGTTTTTCTTGCCGTCTTGGTCTGCGTCTCCGGAACTTTTGGCCAGATCAACTCTTCCTTCTACGTGTCAACGACGGGTGATGATGCGAACCCTGGCACGCAAACAGCACCTTGGCGGACGGTTCAACATGCAGCAGATATTGCTCGGGCAGGCAGCACCGTCAACGTGCGGGGCGGGGTCTACGAAGAGCTCGTGAGCATCAAGGCATCCGGCAACGCGACGGATGGTTACATTACTTTTAGAAGCTATCCAGGCGAGACGGCTGTTCTGGACGCAGAGCATTTCGCTCCCGAGGGGAGGAGCAGCATACTGACCATTCACGACAAGAGCTACGTGAGAATCGAGGGCTTTGAGCTGCGGAACTACCGCACCGCCGAACACCGGGTCACTCCGCTAGGCATAAGCGTAATGGGGGCTGGCTCTCACATCGAATTGCTGAAGAACAACGTACACCATATTGAGCAGAATTTTGAGGGGCGTGACGCTCCCGGACGGGGCGGCAACGGATTTGGGATTGCTGTCTATGGTACCGACGCAAAGACTCCCATCAGTGAACTGGTCATTGACGGCAATGAGGTGCATCACCTCAAGACCGGTTCGAGCGAATCGCTGGTAGTGAACGGGAACGTCACGAACTTTCGCATCACGGATAATGTTGTTCACGACAACAACAACATCGGAATCGACGTCATCGGTTTTGAACGTACCGCCCCCGACCCTGCCGTCGACCAAGCTCGTGACGGAGTCGTAAGCGGAAATCTGGTATACAACATTACCTCGCGCGGCAATCCCGCCTACGGTGAGGACCAGTCTTCCGATGGTATTTACGTGGACGGCGGCACCAGGGTCTTGATCGAACGGAACATCATTCATGACGTGGACTTTGGAATCGAACTGGCCAGTGAGCACCGCAACCGCGCCACCAGCTATGTCACGGCGCGGAATAACCTTGTTTATCACTGTAATACCGCGGGTGTGTCCATCGGGGGCTATGCGCCGGAGCGGGGACGTACCGATCACTGCACCGTAATCAACAACACGCTCTATGAAAACGATACGGCGGAAACAGGGTCCGGTGAGTTCCAAATGCAGTGGAACATGGAGGACGATTCCTTTAAGAACAACATCGTGTATGCAGGGCCGCGCTGTCTTATGACGCTGAATAAATCTCAAGTCGAAAGAAACCAGCCGCCCGTCACCATCGATCACAACCTTTATTACTGTGTCTCCGGATCGAAGGCAAGCACCTGGAGGGAGACTTCCCTCGTCATCACAGGGTTTGACAAATATGTTCAGTCAACGGGCAATGACCCTCATTCTCGCTTTTTGGATCCTCATTTTGTCGATCCTTCTGCAAAGGACTTTCACCTGCGATCAGATTCTCCCGCCATTGCCGAAGGGGTGAATGAAGGAGTACCGGTGGGCGAATTGGATCTGGAAGGCTCACCCCGTGTCAAATCCGGGGAGATCGACATCGGCTGCTACCAAAGACAATAAGAGCAATACTTGCGGAACTCGGTGTAACGCGTTCCTGGGCTTGTGATAGCATTCGGCTGTTATGGCTATCGCGTCGCACGTATCGCGCTTCCGATATCAGGATCGGGTGATTCCTTGGCTCCTGCTCCTCGGTGCAGTCTCGGCGGCCGCCGGCCAGCAGCAAGCGCCCGAATCAACCCCGAACGCTGCTACGGCCGAAAGCGCAGCCGTTTCTCCGCAAACGTCGTACACCATCCAGGTCGCTGCATCCCAGGAGTGGACCGACACGGCGATCGACTTGCGGGGTGGCGAGAAGCTGAAAATCACCGCCGAGGGGACCATCACATACAGCAAAAAGAAAAAGACTTTCGGTCCCACCGGAATTCCCCGCAGCTTGGCGGACCTGGTCCATGAGTATGCCGTGCCCGACGGAATGCACGGCGAGCTGATTGGAAGGCTGGGCTCGGGCGACAGTGGCGAAGCCTTTGAGGTGGGCAATGCCCTCACCTACAGCGCTCCCGTCGCCGGGCGGTTGTTCCTAGGAATCAACCAAAGTATGCGCGACGCTGCGGAAGCGACGGGCACTTTTGAAGTGAAGATCACAGTACTGGAGCAGGGTTCGACGACGGCGGTCGGAGGTCCGGCGGAAACTACGATCCCGGGCATAAGCCTGGCGCTGCTGGAAACCCTCCCGCGGCGCGTCTCGGACGACAAGCACAACCCCGGCGACATGGTGAACGTCCTGCTCATCGGAGACGAAGATGAGGTCGTGAAAGTCTTCACCACCGCCGGGTGGGTGAAGGTGGATAAGTCGGTGGGAAGCACGTTGGAGGCGGGGCTTGCGGACGCGTTGGAGAAGAAGGACTACCTCACCATGCCGATGAGCACACTCTATCTGTTCGAACGCCCGCAGGACTACGGTTTTGCCCACGCCGAGCCCGTGCGCGTGGTTATGTCGCGCAATCACTTGCGCGCCTGGAAATCGCCCTACCAGATCAACGGGCGCCCTCTATGGTGTGTCGCCGCCACCCACGATATCGGTTTGGAGCGTGATCAGAGGAATGATCTAATAACCCACAAGATCGATCCGGCTATTGATGGCGAGCGCGAGTATGTCAACGAGACTCTGTCGGCGACCGGTCTGGTCATAGCTCGCGGCCATGTCACGCCAGCGAATCCGCTAACCGCCGCGAAGACGGCGACGGGGGGAGAGTTTCACTCCGATGGACGGATTCTGGTGCTGGCGTTGAAGAGTGACGAGTGAAAGCCAGTCAGATGCGTGGGGTGAGGAAGGGTGCCGAGGAGTCCTGTTCTCGTCCCCTTCCCGTGTTTGTTCCTCGCTTTCCCGCGCCTGTACATTCAAGAACCCAGCATTCAGCGAAAAAGCCAGCCAACCGCTGCCTCTCCCTTTTTCCAAAAGCCTTGCCCCGATCGAATACCCACTGTGTCGTTTTTTAGAAGCCATGAACCTGGGCTGAGTTGACTGAGCTAATCTACAACGCGAGCTCGAAAAGCGCTCGTACCGGGAGCGAAGCCTTCTACAAGAAAGCTGGCTTCAGTCTCGCCACGTGCCTCTGTAATTCCTGCTGTCATCGCGTCAGCAAACGGATCCTGGTTAGCGAGGTCAGGTCGAGAAACTTTGCGTCAGGGAGGCCGGCGATTACTCTTTCACCAGCCAGGCCAACGCCTCTTCGCGAGTTTTAAATGTCGGCAGATCGCGCTGGGAAAAGTTCTTAAGGTGTTCGTAGAACACACGTGGCAGGGTATCGGTTCCGTACCATGCGGACCGCTTGAGATGCGGACGGTCATAAACCGTGCCTTGCTTCATCTGTTCCACCGCATTGCGGTCAAACTTCGCTCCGGTGAAATCCGCCAACAGAAGGACAGAGCCCTCGGGCTGTTCGGTCACGTAGCTGGGAACCAGGCGCACGAGGTTTTCCAACTCCTTCGGAGAGCAGTGCGAACCATCCACGAACAAGATCTTCTTGCCTTGATGCTCAATGAATCGGATGCGGTCTTCCATAGGCAACTCCGAACGACAACCAGCGACGCAACGGCCGCCTCGCCAGCCGGTATCTAGCAAAGGTAGCAAAGATTTCGTCACAGCCCTAATTTTCGTCCGGCAGCGAGGAAGGGCAATGTGGGTGTGCCCGGATACTCGAACCGTCCTGGGTCTCGCCGACGTGCCGGATATGGGTGCACAAGCACACCCTGTGGCTGCGTGCCGCCCGGGCGAGTCGGGAATGACCAATCATTCGAAAACTGGAGGGACAGTGCACGAGTACTCGCGGACACCATGAACAAGTCCATGCAGCTGCCAGAGTGCTCGACGCCAAAAGAAGGCAAAGGGAACTGGTTCAACTTTCAACCGCTTAAGCGCATGCCGCCCTCTGAGGCGGTGGTCAGGGAAAAAATGTCGAGAGCAAGCAATCTCTAATGGCCGGGTTCTTACCTTGGACGGGCAACGGAGTCAGAGCCACAGCAACGGCGCTAAGCCGAGCGCAGCGAGACCTGCCAGCAAGCCGAGGCTCTGCGTCCCCGTCTTCCGATCCGCCCAAGTGTAAGCATAGACGCCTTTGATCAAGTTGTTGCTGGCAGCAGCGATTGTGACCGCAACCGCGGCAGTCTCGAGCGGGGTGAGCGTGCCTGCGGCTTGGGTCATTCCCATGATGAACGGATCAACGTCCGTAATCCCCATGATTGCCGCAAGGGTGTTGACCCCAGTCCTTCCAAGGTAGGTAGCAGCCAACTGAGTTGCCACGAGCATCGTCAAGAACAACAGAGCAAAAACAAGGGCTGCCAGCAGTTCGAGCGGGTTCTTAGGCTCGAACTCTCGCTTGATCTCCGCCCTCGGTACATCTGCCCGGCGCGACCATAACCACCCCGCCGCGATGGCCACGGTCGCAAGTATGAGAAATGCCGGTGCTAGCCTAGCTACGAGGTGGCGATTGAAAATGGCGATAAGAACGACCAGGCGCACATACATGACGCCGGACGCTATCAGAATTCCGCCCGAGAACAGGTGAGAGTGCTCCTCACGTGCGGCCCTTTGTGACATCACAACCGTTGTAACCGTGGACGAATACGCTCCGCCAAGGAACGCAGCCAGCACCACTCCCCCACGTTCCTTTGTTACCTTCTGTAAGACGTAGCTACCATACGATATCGTGCTCACAGCGACGACGACCAGCCAGGTCTTGAAAGGATTGATGTGAAACCGGCTGAATTCTTGCTTGGGCAAAATAGGCAAAACCACTGCCGTGAGCAAAAGAAACTTGGCGAACGTGAAAATCTCTTCCGGGGGAATACGGGTGGCAAGCCTTTCGAGGACAGCCTTGAGCTCCAGCAGTAATAAACTCGCCACGCTCAAAGCCGTAGCAATCCAGAAGTGCCCATAGTAAACCAGTGCGCCAACCAGGAAGGTCGCCAAACCAGACATTTCCGAAGTGACGCCGGCAACCTCGGAGGTAGAAAGCTTGTGCCAATACGACAACGCCAGGAAGCCGCCAACGACCAAAAATCCGAGCGTCAAGGGAAGAAGTTGCGTACCGGATAAAATGGCGACAGAGTAGCCGATCAATCCAATCAGAGGGAATGTGCGCACGCCGCCGAAGCCGTAATACTTCGCTGCAGCCTTGTGTTCTTCTCGTTCCAGCCCGATTAGGAAAGACAAGAAGAGGACTAGAAGGATCTTCACGGCTTCAGGCGGCAAGTACTGGTAGACATTCACCAAAGGCGTACCTCCAATCAACAGCCCGCGTTCAGCCTGTGTCTGACGGCTATGAACCGTGAGCCCAGGCACCTTGCTCACGACGTACCCAGCTACGCTACCCAAGAGCATCTGCGCTAGTCCAGATCGGCCATGGGTTCCCAGGACGATCCGCTGGCGGTTCAATTCCAGCGCGGCATCCACCATGGCTGGACGTGTCGCTGCCTCAGGAATGGCAGTCTCGACAGTCGTATCAAGGTCTTCCGTTCGCTGATGCACCTGGCGGCCAGATCGCAGAGGAGACCCAGCGAATCATTTCCACCCTCCATAAGGTATATTGGCAGCGGCCGCCACATCGCAACCCCACCCGCGATCCTCAGACTGTCCTGCGCTGGCCCACCTGCAACGGCACCATGCAGCAACACCTGGGGAGAGTGTCCTGGAGTTAGTGAACAGCGCGTTCGCTACAATTTGGTGGGGAGGCGAACCTGCCAGTTGGTGGACGGCTGGGCTCCACAATTTCGACCTGTTCCCCGGCGCGCGCAACGAGAGCGCACCGCGCAGCCATGCTAGGGCCTCCAGTCCTGCCTCCCTTCCTAGCCGAGGGGTTCTTGGTAAAGAGCAGGGCTGGCAAGGGAGACGTCAGAGATCGGCGCTTCGTGCCACTCAACCTACAGATGAAACGAGCGAGGCTTTGAGGAGGAGGAAATTGGCAAGCTACATTGGCGCAATTGATCAAGGCACCACCAGCACCCGGTTCATCGTGTTCGATCGCAGGGGACGGGTTGTGACCACCGCTCAGAAAGAGCATGAGCAGATTTACCCCAAGCCCGGCTGGGTAGAACACAACCCGGAAGAGATCTGGCAGCGTACGCGCGAGGTGATCGCCGAGGCAACCGGGAAGGGCAACATTCGCCCCGCCGACCTGGCTGCCATCGGGATCACCAATCAGCGCGAAACCACAGTGGTGTGGAATCGCCAGACCGGCAAACCGGTTGCGAATGGTCTCGTGTGGCAGGACACACGAGTAGCGGACTACGTAGCTGAACTGGCCAAGGGCAAGGGCCAGGACCGGTTTCGCGGCAAGACCGGACTGCCACTCACCACTTACTTCAGCGGCTTAAAGATCCGCTGGATTCTAGAACATGTGGAGGGTGTGCGTGCAATGGCCGAGGCAGGGGACGTCCTGTTCGGCAACATCGATACCTTCCTGGTGTGGCACCTGACGGGAGGCCCGAAAGACGGTATTCACATCACCGATGTCACGAATGCCAGCCGCACGCAATTGATGGATCTTGCAACCTTGTCTTGGGATCCAGAGATTCTCGACGCTTTCGGCATCCCCGAAGCCATGCTGCCGCGAATCCGCTCGAGCAGCGAAGTCTACGCCCAAGCGGAAGTTCCTGAATTGAGGGGTGTCGCCATCGCCGGAATCTTGGGAGATCAGCAGGCGGCGCTGCTCGGACATACCTGTTTCCGTCCAGGAGAAGCCAAGAACACTTATGGCACGGGGTGTTTCCTACTGATGAACACCGGTGAGCGGGTGTTCCATTCCACCTGCGGCCTGCTTACAACTTTGGCTTACAAGCTGGGTGACCAGCCCGCCCATTACGCTCTCGAAGGCAGCATTGCCATTAGCGGGGCGCTCGTGCAGTGGGTTCGCGACAACCTCGGCTTAATTCAGAAGAGCTCCGAAATCGAAACCCTGGCGCGGTCGGTTGCCGACAACGGAGGCGTGTATTTCGTGCCCGCTTTCTCTGGCTTGTATGCCCCCTACTGGAAGGACAATGCAAGAGGCGTGATTGCCGGCCTCACTCGCTACGCTAATAAAGGCCACCTTGCACGCGCAGTGCTGGAAGCGACGGCCTTTCAAACCCTCGATGTGGTTGAGGCGATGCAGAAAGATACGAACATCAAGCTTGACGTGTTACGAACCGACGGCGGCATGGCCGAAAACGAACTGTTGATGCAATTCCAGGCCGACATACTGAATCTGTCGGTGATTCGTCCAGTTACAAGGGATGCCACGACGGCGTTGGGCGCAGCATACGCGGCCGGCTTGGCGGTAGGGTACTTCACCGATCTTGATGACCTGCGTTCCAACTGGGCAGTGGATCGTACATGGAAACCGAAGCTTAGCGAGGCCGAGCGGCAGCACATGTACTCCCTGTGGAAGCGGGCAGTCAGCAAGTCCCTGGATTGGGTGGACTGATTCCAGCGAAGGAAGAACGAGGGCAAGGAGATGAAGTGAAACCCCGCTGCCGACCCTCGCTTGACCGTTCGACCAAGGGTTCGTTTCTGGGCAGGCATGGCGAGTGAGCCAGTAGAGAGAGTAGGCCGGCAAAAACCTCCATGCCGCTCTATCAACCACCACCACCCGGCGCTTTGCGGTTCACATTTTCTTCAGTGCGCGTGGCTGCCGACACCGGAAACCCTGAAACACGCCCCGTGGCGGCTGAAATTTACCCAAGCCGCAGGACTCTGGAGCCAACGATGTTTTCCGGCCGATGATACTATTTTCAGCGATGAATTCGCTACGGGCCAAACCTTCGATCTCAGCGGGAGGCCAAGTGAACTGGCACACCGAGATCAAGAGATCGCGGGTTTGATGTTCTAGGAGGCAGTTGCGAGGAGCCATGAGAGTTGCACCTTCAGCACTAATCCCCCTGGTGCTGTTCTTCGCCCTAGAGACGCTTGCTCAGTCTGCTGGTTCTTCGACGGAACGCAGCATCGACGACTACATTCACTCAGAGATGCAGCGGCACCACATACCGGGATTGTCTCTTCTGGTTGCACGTGATGGAAGGATTATTCGGGCGCAGGGGTATGGCTTGGCCAACGTAGAACTTCAGGTTCCGGTCAAGCCGGAAACCGTGTTCCAGTCGGGCTCGGTTGGGAAACAATTCACCGCGACGGCGGTGATGATGCTGGTCGAGGAAGGGAAGATACAGCTGGACGAGACGGTAAGCAAATACCTGAAGGGCACTCCCCCCGCCTGGCAGCCAGTCACAATTCGCGAACTGCTCAGCCACACGGCGGGGTTTACCGATTATCCGAAGACCTTCGATTTCCGCAAAGATTACAGCGAAGCCCAGTTGCTCAAGATCGTCGAAAGTATTCCGCTGGCGTTCCCGCCCGGCACTCAGTGGAGTTACAGCAATCTCGGATACCTGACGCTCGGCATCGTCATTCATGAGGTTACGGGTAAGTTCTACGGCGATTTCCTGCAGGAAAGAATTTTTCGGCCGCTCGGCATGAACTCGACAAGAATCATCAGCGAGGCGGACATCGTCCCCAACCGCGCTGCCGGTTACCGGCTGGTGAACGGAGAATTGAAGAACCAGGAGTGGGTCTCACCTACGCTGAATACCACCGCCGATGGCGCGCTCTATTTCTCCATTCTGGATCTGGCGAAATGGGATGCGGCGTTATACACGGAACAACTTCTTAAGCGTACCACCCTCGATCAGATGTGGACCGTGACCAAACTCAAGAATGGTCAGCCAAACTCCGGTCACTACGGGTTCGGCTGGTCCATAGAGCACAAAAACGGCCACCGCAGGATCGGTCATGACGGCGCCTGGCAGGGTTTTGAAAGCAACATTTCACGCTATGTGGATGACAGGCTTACCGTCGTTGTGCTCGCCAACCTGGAGCAGGCTGACCCCGAAGTGATCGCCGACCACATAGCGGAGACATATCTAGGTTCGCAGTGAGTGTTCGAAAGAGGTTTGCGATGCGATGATCGCCCACAAACCTTGTTTCCCTAAGGTCAGCCCCGGTCGTGCGGTGGCGAATGAGATGAAGGCTGAGAGTGCAGAAACGTCTGTAACGGGTCCTTTGAGCTACTGCTCGACGGGGCGCCGATCGTCATGGGAAGCAGTCGGCGCTCTGCGGCCTCACACCGCGAGGACCTGGTCGAAGACGCAGGGCTTCCAAGTGTGCTGGCTCGGGCTTCTGATTGGCTTGGTTTCGCTCCTGCTTGCACCACCAGCGATCTCCATCCACGCACAGTCGCAGGTTGCCGATACGATCTTCATCGGCGAGTTCCTCACCCTGGACCGCTCAAATCCCCAGGCCGAAGCCATGGCTGTGTCCGGCGGACGGATCATTGCGATGGGCTCGCGCTCCGAAGTGGACGCACTCGCTACCAAGGACAGTCGCAGGATCAAGATCAACGGCTTCGCTCTCCCGGGCTTTGCCGATGCGCACATCCACGTGGCGGGCGTGGGTGAGCAGCTGGAGAGACTGGATCTCCGCGGTTTGACGAAAAGCGAGATCTTAGCCAAGGTTGCGGAGGCGGTTCGCTCCTCTGCGAGTGGTGCGTGGATCACCGGCGGGGGCTGGGACGAGGGCTTCTGGCACCCGTCCGAATTCCCCACAGCCGGTGAACTCGATGCCGTCAGTGGCGATCACCCGGTTGCTCTCAGCCGTATCGATGGGCATTCGATCTGGGTAAACTCTAAAGTGCTGGCTCTGGCCAAGATCACACGCGACACCCCTGATCCTGACGGCGGTTTGATTCGGCGGAATGCCGCGCACGAGCCCACCGGCATGCTGGTTGACCAGGCGCAGAGGTTAATCCGAGGCGTGATACCTGCGACCACTCCTGCGGATCAACAACGTCAGATTCGCATCGCTCTTCGGCAGTTCTCAAGATGGGGTCTAACCAGCGTTCACGACGCGGGAGTCGGCCTGGAGACGATTTCCATCTATAAGGATCTGCTGAAGCGGGGAGAGCTTCCCGTTCGGGTCTATGCGATGGCAAGTGGTGAGGACGCGGTGAGCCGCTACCTCGGCAACGGACCCGAACCAGACCTCGGCAGCGGGATGTTAGCCGTCCGCAGTTTCAAGCTCTTTCTCGACGGCGCGCTCGGATCGCGGGGAGCCGAAATGACGGACGCCTACACGGATGCCCCCCAGGAACATGGTCTGGAATTGATGAAAGACGCAGATCTCGAACGCATCGTTCTGGCGGCGCATCAAAAAGGATTCCAAGTCAACACACATGCCATCGGGGACCGCGCGGTTCGGCGCGCCCTCGATGCCTTCGAAAAGGGCGGCGTGACGCCCGGCGAGCGTTTCCGTATCGAACATGCTTCCCTGGTCACGAACGATGACTTGCCGAGGTTTGCCAGTCTAGGTGTGGTTGCCTCGATTCAACCGGTGTTCGTGGGGGAGTACAGCCGATGGGCTCAAGATCGCGTCGGCCCGGCGCGTGTCCATTGGGTACTACGCACGCGCGATCTCCTCAACGCCGGCATCTTGCTGGCAGCAGGATCGGATTTTCCCGCCTCTGATTCCGGAGAGCCCTTGGCCACCCTGCATTGTCTGGTCACACGTCAAAGTGCCGCCGGAAAACCTGAGGGCGGCTGGTACAGCGATCAGGATGTAAGCGTCGACCAAGCGCTCCGGATGATGACTGCGGGGCCGGCGTACGCCGCCTTTCAGGAGAGGGACCTCGGGACTCTGAGCGTGGGACATTATGCGGATTTTACCGTCTTATCGGCAAATCCTTATCAGGTGGCGAGCGATGCTCTGAGAACCGTCACCATCCGTATGACGGTGGTAGCCGGACGTGTGACTTTCGCAGCAGGGGACAACTAAGCAACCGGGCGGTGAATATGGCAAGGGAGCGACGATTCCCCAAGACGCCGTAAGCTCGGCAACCGCGGTGCGAGCCAAAGGGCTTAGCAAACAGCTCACCCAACAGCTGACAGCCACGAGCGAACGCTGATCAGCCCATCGGACTGGTTTATAATGCTACCGTGCCTCCGCAGTTTTTGACGCCCGTCAACCGCACCACCTTGACGGGCGACATTTATCGCAAGATGGTTTCCCATCTCCTTCGCGGAGACTGGGGTCCTGGCGAGCAGATTCCGCCGGAACGCGAACTCTGCCAGCAACTCGGTGTCGGCCGGGCTTCCCTCCGCGAGGCGCTCAAAGCGCTAGAAATCATGGGAATGATCGAGACCCGATTGGGGGACGGCACGTACGTTTGCGAGCGTTCCGAATTCCTCTCGCGTCCTCTTCTGTGGGCCATCACCAGCAGCTCGGAAGCCGACGCGGCGGAACTCGTCGAGGCGCGCAAACTGATTGAAGTCGAACTTTCGGGTTTGGCTGCGGAACGGGCAACCTCAGCCGATCTCAAGCAGATTGGCGTTCATCTTGACCAGATGGAAACCTCCCACCACGATGTGGAGCAATTTCTGCGCTCCGACATCGCGTTTCACTTGGCGGTCGCGCAGGCTTCGCACAACAACATCCTGATGAATGCGTTGCTTTTAATCCGCAACCTGTTGCAGAACTCGATCGGCAGCACGCTGAGGATCGCTGGAGTGGCGGAAAAGGCTCAGGAGCAGCACCAGCGCATTTTTCTGGCGATCGCCAAGAACAATCCCGCAGCCGCTCGCTTCGCCATGCACACGCATCTCCAGGAAATGGCCGGTTTTCTCGTAGCCTCGGAACAGGCTCAAAAGACCCAGGCGGGCGCGACGGTGGAGGACAGCCTGGCCACCCGCAAGTCGGCGGAAAGACCTGCGGCCAAACCCGGGCCGCAACTGACGACCTCTTCGGCGACGAGCTCAACCCCCTTATGAAATAGTGTTGCCCGAGGTGTCGTCTTAAATCCCTCTTCCATCCTCGGAAGTGTCCGATCCCGTCGACAGCCGTGAGATCTCACCCATTCTCTCCCGGTGTCAGGCGCCCGGTGGCTGTGCTGAAGTTTCCTGGTAAGGGCGCCGCTTCGAAATGGAAATTGAAGTCGGTAGCTGCGGCCTCGCTCATCAGCTCCTGCGACGGAAGGTCAGATCTTGGATGGTCCACGGGATGAATACCAGGTCAATCAGGGCACGTGGTTTGGCAACCGACGGCGAGGGAGCTTGAACCGCTCGCCCGACACCGGTAATCTATGATTCGGGAAGGGAGAAGCCCAATGGCAAAAAAGCAAATTGACTCGAAAAACACCAACCCCATCAGCGCCCAGCCGCGCTTTCATCAGCGGGCCCGTGAGATTCAGGCCTATGGAACCGTGAACCATGCCTTGCCACTCGACCTCGAAGAACCTGTTCGCCTGGAGATGACCGAACAGTTGAACCAACTTCTGGCAGACACAATGACCCTTCGCGATTTATACAAGAAATCTCACTGGCAGGTAGCCGGACCAACCTTCTATCAGCTCCATCTTCTCTTTGATAAGCATTACGACGAGCAAGTCGAGCTGGTCGATTCGCTTGCCGAGAGAATTCAGTTGCTTGGGGGCATCAGCATAGCCATGGCACCCGATGTTGCCGAGACCACGCAAATCGAACGTCCACCTCGCGGTCGCGAAGAGGTTCCCGTTCAATTGTCGCGATTGCTGGACGCCCACCAAATCATCATTCGTGAAACCAGGAAGCTGGCGCGTCGTGCTTCCGCGCTGAATGATGATGGCACAAACGACCTCGTGGTCAGCGAAGTGCTGCGCACCAACGAGCTTCAGGTCTGGTTTCTGAGCGAGCACTTGGTGGATGTGCCTCTGGTCAGGGCGGAGGAGCCATCCGTGACTGTCGGCGCCGCATAGGCAGGGATGGTTACAGCTTCAGGAGGACCAGGGAATCCTTCACCCGTCCCGGCTGGCGCGGCGGTCCTGGGGCGGAGCATCGAACCTGAGCTGCCTAACCCAGAACGTCGAGATCAGGTCGAGCTGCACACCGTCCAACTACGGGTCCAGTCGACCTGGCTTGCTGATCGTAATTCTCTGGGGTCGCCTAAAGCTCGGTGAGGAAGTTCACAATTTCCGGCTGGGTCCAATCTACGGCGCCGATGAATTTGCGACGCACGATGCCCTTGCGGTCGATGATGTAAGTCTCCGGAAACTTGAACGTCCCGTAAAGATTATTCGCCTTTTGGTCGGGATCGCGAACGGTGAGGAAGTCAATGTTGTGCTCCTTCAGA
>DASPVV010000066.1:0-17136 GCA_035622175.1 Terriglobales bacterium
CGATGCTCGTGAGGCCAAGCCCATGGCCAGTGGAGATCGTTCTCTGACCCGGGTGCTCGGTTTGAAAATCGGCAAGATCGTGATCGACCCCGGGCACGGTGGCCACGACGCGGGAACCATTGGCCCGCACGGCCTGGAAGAAAAAGAGTTGGTGCTCGAGGTCAGCACACGCTTAGGCAAGCTGCTCCGGTCGCGCTTGGGCGCGCAGGTGATCTACACGCGCACCGACGACAACTTTGTCCCCCTTGAAACCCGCACCGCCATCGCCAACCGCGAGGCAGCTGACCTATTCATTTCGATCCACGCGAATTCGAGCGAGGATCCCAAGGCCCGGGGCATTGAGACCTATTACCTCAACTTCACCTCCTCGCGGGAGGCGCTCGAGGTGGCGGCACGGGAGAACGCGGTCTCCGAGAAGTCCATCCACGAATTGCAAGACTTGGTGAAGACGATTGCCTTGAAAGAAAAAATCGAAGAATCGCGAGAATTTGCCTTCGATGTGGACCATTCCCTGACCAGTGGCCTCAGGCTCAAAAACCCCGGTTTGCCCGACCGGGGAGTGAAGAAGGCGCCCTTTATCGTACTCATCGGTGCCAACATGCCTTCCATCCTGGCGGAAATCTCCTTTCTGAGCAATCCCGCGGACGAGCGGCGCCTCAAAACCGCCGACTATCGGCAACGGATTGCCGAATCACTCTATCGCGGCATCGCAAAATACGTGGGTGGCTTAAGCGGTGTGAAGCTGGCCAGCAGCATGGGAGAAACCGGGGCTCCGTAGAGGACCTGGAAGGCCGCGGATCGCCCACTCTACTGGAAACTTTCTTTCCCTCCCGGTAGTCTAAGAACTAGTGGAGTTTTCGAACTCTCAGGCTTTTGGGATGAGATTCTCCAAGTTCATTTCCGTTGCTCTCCTGGCATTCCCGTTCGCCTGGGCGGGTTGGACAGGCGGCCTTTTGGGCCAGAGTAGCCCGCACCCGATCCTGCCTGCAACCTTTGGCGGCTGGCAGGCTTCGGGATCGCCCGCTACCAGCACGGATCCTGCCATCGCCGATGCAGTGAATACAACCGTACTGCAAGAGTATGGTTTCCGTGACTTCCAGGCGGCTACCTATACGCGAGAGGATGGGCGGAAGCTGCGTTTAAAGGCCGCGCGCTTCGCCGACGCAAGCGGCGCCTTCGGCGCTTTTACCTTTTATAAGACGCCCCAGATGCTGGTGGAAAAGATCGGAGATCAAGCCGCGTCCTTGAATGAGCGCGTGCTTTTCTATCGCGGCAACATCCTGATCGACGCCGTGTTTGAGCGGCTTTCCGCCATGTCCGCGGCCGAACTCCGCGAGTTGGTGGCCAATCTTCCGCTGCCCGCTGGGGAGACACGGAATTTGCCGGGGTTGCCTGCGTATTTGCCGCGGCCTTCCTACATCAAGAACTCGGCAAAGTATGTGCTTGGGCCCGTGACCCTGGAGCGAGTGAAGTCGCCACTTCCTGCCGAACTCGTGGATTTCAGCCGCGGTGCCGAGGTCGTGCTGGGAAATTACAACGCCTCCGGCGGGGAAGCAACCTTGATGTTGATTTCTTATCCGACGCCGCAGATTGCCGCCGATAATCTGCGGAAGATTCAGGCGGCCTACCCGCCGAACCCACCGCCATCTCCGGGTTCTCGCGGAGATGTCCAACCGATGTATGAGAAGCGCACAGGACCAATCGTGGTGGTGGCACAGGGTCCGCTCTCCCTCAGCGAGGCGAAATCGCTGCTGGCCTTAATCAATTACGACGCCGACGTCACCTGGAACGAAAATACCCTCTTCACCAAGAAAGACAACCTCGCGAACCTGTTGGTGAATGTCATCATTCTTTGCTTCATCATTGGCGGATTCGCTTTGGCGGTGGGAATTGCTTTTGGTGGCATTCGCATCCTCACGAAACGCATCTTTCCCGACCGGGTGTTTGATCGACCCCAAGATGTGGAATTCATCTCCCTGCACCTGTCGGAAAACCGTTCCGAGCCCACCCAAGCGAACGTAAGTCCATCAATTAAAGCGATTTAACCTGGGATCGAGCTTTTTTTGTCTCAGAATGACGCTTCGCGCCATCGTTGTTAACCTTTTTGTAAGATATTGAAAATAAAGGTATTATTTCTGAAAAATTCCTTGACAGGGGCTTTTTTCGGCTCATAAGATTTCGCCAGAAAGTTTTGACGGTTCAGTATCTCCGTTGGAACTATTCTCCCTTGAAGAAAAGGCCGCCCTAGTTGCCGGGTGGCCTTTTCGTTTCGGGTTGGGTTTTGCTGAGGGGACACTCTGCCGCTTCATGGTTTCGTGTCCGGCGGCGGCAGCAGCACGGTTGTGCAGACGGAGCGATGCGGTTTTCACGATGGATGCGCAGCTTCGCTCGGAGCCTAGCAGCGGCTTTGTGGCGGCTGCGAGGGAGAAATCAGCGGGGGCTGTGCCATGCCCGCCGACTAAGCAGAGGATGGCGTCGACGTTCGCCTGCCTCTCTGTGCTGTTCTCTTCAAGGCAACACGGGCTTGATCCCGGTGAGCTCGCAAAAGTCAATCAGCGCAGGATAAAGATCAGCTCCATAACCAAGGCATGCGTACTCGTTGGTCCAGCTCTCGAGCATGCGTCCGATATCGCAATGAGCGGTAACGAACCCGTGGGGCCAGAAGGGTATGCCACACTCATCGAGGCGCGGCGAAACTTGTTTCTTGGGTGGTTCGAAGATCGTAGCGCGAACGATGACCATCTGGAACTCGCCCCTGACACGGCCCAGACGGGCTAGGACTCCCTCTCCCACCTTGCAAATCAACTTGACAGAGAGCCCGCCAGCGTCGCCTTCAGTCGGGATGCCGTGCTCCGAGAAGCCTGCGGGGCCGAGCTTTCCGGCCAGCGACGGCGGACAGGCTCCGTCGCCGATGATCTTAATCTCCTGCGACTTCTTGTCGATGTGCTGAAGGTCGCCGTAATACACTGGTTCCTTGCTGAGCTTGGTCAGAAGCAGCACGGTGAGAGCGGTGTTGAAGTCTCCCAAGGTGGAAGTTCCGAACCCATCTTCGAGCATCATGCTTTGCGCGAAGCAGGTGGCCGAATAGTCGTCGCCTAGACCGGGAAAAGATTGGATTGTGTAGAAGGCAAACTTCTCCTTCTCGACGAGCTTCTTCAGGGCCAAATAAAGACGGATGGAACGTTCATTGACCAGGTTTTTGTCGGGTGCCTTAGCGAAGAGCCGTTGCAGGCGAGGTTCAAGCCTCGAAATCTCTTTCGTCGAAACTGCTTCGGCGCTGCGAATGAGTTCGGTCGTATCGCGCGAGTCGATGTCGACGCCAAACATCCGCATCCATTGCGAGGGATCGGCGACACCGCAAGTTTGACCCATACCGCGACCGCCGAAGGCGCCGATGGTGGACATATTCAGCCAGTTCTTCAGGTGAGCGGCCCGGGCATAGCTAAGGATCTCGAGGATCGTATCGGGGTCACCCGCGTCACCATAGACAAACTTGTGCGGCACGCCAATTTCGAGCAGGCCGCCATGCATCACCAGCCCGCCCACGGGACGCCATCCCTGCGAACCCGGGTGGGTCCAGAGGAGAACTGACTTTCCGCTGGCTACGTAATCGCGGACCGCCGCCACCAAATGTGCTGCCCACACCCAGGTTCCGGAAAACAGCACGACCATGTCGATTCGGTCGTCAGTCTTCATTTTTCCCAGGGCCTTGCGGGCTTCCGCTTTCGTCGCAATGACTACGTCGTGCGCGACGATTTTCATGCCGGCTTGGATCAGGGCCTGCTTGGAGCGTTTGACAATGGCCGGATCGATGAAGGGAACTCCCATCGGATCCTTGAGACCGTCTTTGTGAACCCCATACACGATGAATCCGATTGTTGGCTGGATCAATGTCTTCCTCCTCTGTCCTGATGATTTTCAAGCCCGCTCGACCGCCGCCGACCTCAGCTGGCGATAGCGGCCGGCTTGATCGCGATAACTGGCGGCCATGGCCGGATTGGGAGCGCAGACGGTCCTTTCGCCGACCACGGAGGCGACGGCCTGGCCAAAGCTGGCGTATTCCCCAATGGCAACCCCCGCCAGGATGGCTGTGCCGAGGCAGACGGCTTCTTGCCGGCTCATGACATGCAGCCGTCGACCGGTCAGTGCCGCCCTCAATTCCAGGCCAAGGGCCGAGCTCGTGCCTCCCCCGGTCACGTAAATGTCCTCAAACCCGCCGACCGCTTGTTCGAGCGCTTCGCTTACGATGGCCAATTCGCACGCTAATCCTTCGAGAATGCCTTTGTACAAGTGAGCGCGATGGACACTGGGATTGAGGCCGGCGATGAATCCGCGCACCCGTGGGTTGAAGTCGGGATTGCAGGTTCCAATCAAGTGCGGCGTGATGCACAATCCGGTCGGACCTGGCGGGGCGTGGGCTTCCCAAAGCGCATAGTGGCTGGCTTCAGACTCCTGGGCCGAAGCTGAAAAAGCCACCTCGCCCGATCCATTCCCGTACAACAAGTCATGGAACCATTTGAGCATGATTCCGGAAGGGAAATAGGCCAGCGTCACGAACTTGTTGGGGAGCACGTGGCAGTAGGAGTTGAGCGCGCTCGCTCGCGCTCTCTCGTTAAGACTGGGAGCATCCGAGACCGCCAGCAGACACTCGTAGGTGCCCATCGAGTCCGCCACCCGACCGCCCTCGGTCACTCCGGCACCAAGCGCGCCGCAAGGCTGATCGTGGCCGCCAAGCACGACCGGAGTGCCGGCTGGAACCCCGAGCTGAGCGGCGATGGCAGCCTTCAGCTTTCCCACAATGGTGCCCGCGGGAACCGCGGTGGGAAGGCGCGCCGGGTTGAGTTCTGTGGCGCGGAGAATCTCATCCGACCAGGCACGCTTGGCGATGTCGAAGGCCAGGAAGCGGGAGGCCAGCGAATAGTCGACATAGGCAGGAAGTCCCATCTTCTGCAAGAGATACCCGATCAGACTTAGGAACGAACGGGTGCGAGCGAACACCTCCGGTTCGTGTTTGCGCAGCCAGATGATCTTAGGCACGGGGTACATGGGATGGGCGACCAGCCCGGTGATCTGAAAAAGGCGTTCGCGTCCTAGGATGGCTTCACACCAACTCGACTCTTCGAGGGCGCGGTTGTCCTGGTTCAAAATGGCCTGGCTGAGCGGACGGCCATCGGCATCAACCGCAACAAAGGTTTCTCCGTGCGAGCTCAGACAGAGGGCTTGCACGGGATGCGCACGATCCTGGGCCACGGCGCGGCAGCAGGAGCAGAGGGCCTTCCAGAAGGTTTCCGGATCCATTTCGGCAAAGCACGGACGCGGAAACTCCGGTCGATAGCAGACCGCGTGTTGGGCTAGGATTTGCCCGTCGGCGGCGAAGAGAATGGCTTTACAGGCACTGGAACCGATATCGACCGCCAACAGGCTCATGTGGCTCCTACTTCCAAGGCCGCGTCGAGCAGGTTATGAAATCCGAGCGGTAGAAATTTCCCGACCTCGCCAGGGATGCTCGGGATTCTCGATCGCAGAAATTTGGAGGGAAGCGAAAGGTTCGACCCTGGTCTGGTTGTCTTGAGGCATGGCGACATTACGGTTATGGGTGCACCAGTTCGGGATCATTCAAGACAGCGCGCGCTTGCCGAAGAAACAATTCCATGTTTGGAGCTTGGAACACATTGCGGCCAAAAAACACACCGGCGGCTCCGGCGAGGGCTGCGCTGCGGACGACTTCGAGCGCCTCCTCATCGGAGGCATGGCGGCTTCCGCCGAGTACCAGGATGGGGATGGGGCAACCTGCGATGACCGACCGCATCGAGATGGGGTCACCGGTATAATCCGTTTTCACCGCATCCGCTCCGAGCTCGGTGGCCATGCGAGTATGCAGCTTGAGCCACTTCGGTTCGCCGGGATTCTCTATGTTCCTGCCGCGAGCCAGAGACTCGACAATCAAGGGGATACCGATGCGCTCGCACTCCCGTGCGATCTCTGCGGTGCGGGCGATCTCCTTGCTTTCGAAGTCCACGTCGCCCGTGCCCACCACCATATACGTCAAAACTGCGTCCGCTCCGTGTCGCAACGCATCCTCCGGTCGCGCCAGCAAGGAGCTGCGCAGTTCGCCTTTTCCGTTGGTCGAGATCGCCGACCACACCGTGGTCCAGTCAATACGAGCAATCAGAGCTGGCAGCGGACCCGAGAGCAAGGAGTCGGCAAATTGCCGGATCAGGCCTAGATTGAGGAGAATCGCATCCACTTTGGCTGCGGCAAAACGCCGAATCTGCCCCAGAGGATCATCGGTTCCAGGAATCGGTCCTAAGACCAAGGCGTGGTCAAAAGCCACGATGAGGGCGCGATGACCTTCTCCGCCGAGCACCCGGCAGAGCCTGACCTTCTTGCCACACTCGCTCAAAGGGCTTCCTTTCTGAGGCGGGGCGATCAAAAGGTAGTGCGACCGTGATCGATTGTCAATGTCTTTTGTTTGATTGCGTCTGGTTGGTGACTCGGGAAGAAAGCAATTCCGGCTCCGCGACGATCACCTGGACTCCGCAGTCGCGCAGCGCTTTGATGTAGGCGGGGTCCGTCCCGGAATCGGTGACCAAGAGGTTGAGATCGGTGATGGGGCCAACATAAGCGAAGCACTGCATGCCGAATTTTCCGTGATCGGCAAGAGCGATTCGCGTCTTGGCCGCCTTCGAAACCATCTTCTTGATTTGCGCTTCGGCGTGGTTGGCGGTCGAGATCCCGTACGCAGGGTCAATTGCGCTGATGCCTAGGATGGCCTTGTCTAATCGTATCTCCGACAACGCCCGCTGCGCCCATTCGCCGCAAAGATAGAACGTATCCTTCTGCAGATCGCCTCCGCTGCACAGGACCCTCACCCCAGGACTGCGCTGCAGCTCGCACACAATGGTGGGAGAGTTGGTCACAACGGTCAAGCGATGGCGGTGGACCAGGCGTCGCGCGAGCTCGAAAACCGTGGTGCTACCCTCGAGAAAGACTGTGTCCCCGTCGAGCACCAGGGATTCTGCGGCGCGCGCGATCTGGCGCTTTTCCTCGCTCTTCGTCCGCAGCAAGGCACTATAGGAGGGCTGGAAATTCGTGCTGGACATGCGGGACACAGCCCCGCCGTGGGATCGGACCAATACGCCTTCCTGTTCGAGCACTGCCAGGTCGCGACGGATGGTGGCAGCCGTCACCCGCAACCGGTCGCACAGGTCGGAGGCGGTTACGGTGCGTTGCATGGCCAGTACTTCGCGGATTTGAAAGCGCCGCTCTTCAGCCAGCATAGACAACCGGGAAGGACCTATTGTAACCCGACAGCGCGGAAAAAGAAGCCAAGAACTACCGCCAATCGTTCACGCGCGAATGCAAAGGTTGACAAAACGTTAGGAAGTGACTACATTCGCGCGAGCTTCCGGGTGACTCTCGCCACTCGAGGCTATCGAAGCCGTCTCCTGCGTCTGCCGCACTGGTAAAGCAGGGGCGTATTCTGCAGAATTCGTCGTTTGATCATCGCGGGAAACCGCGATCCCAACCATGACAACTTCGACGGCAACGACCAGCCAGGACCCTCCCAGGCTTCGTCGCGCTCTCGGGCTTTGGGACCTCATTCTGTACGGGATTGTCGTCATTCAACCTACCGCCCCCATGCCGGTCTACGGCGTGGTGAGCGAGAGAGCACACGGACACGTCGTCACCGCCATTCTGATTGCCATGTTTGCCATGTTGTTTACCGCCATCGGTTACGGTCGGATGGCCAGGGCCTACCCCAGCGCAGGCTCTGCCTTCACCTATGTAGGACAGGAAATTCATCCTGCTCTCGGCTACGTGACCGGCTGGGGGATGGTGATGGACTACCTGCTGAACCCGCTGATCTGTACGATTCTCTGCGCGCAACTGGCCCTCAATTTTGCTCCGGGCGTGCCGTATGTGATTTGGGCGCTGTTTTTTGCCGGATTGTTCACTGGGCTGAACCTGTTTGGCATACGCACCTCGGCCCGCATCAATGACCTGCTGGCGATCGGGATGGGCTGCGTAATTGCCATCTTCTTTGTTGTGGCAGGTCACTATGTCTTCCAACATCCCCACGCGCAAAGCGGATTTTTCTGGCGGCCGTTCTACGATCCGACCAACTTCCAAGGGAAATCCGTCCTAGGAGGGACGTCCCTGGCGGTTCTTACCTACATCGGATTCGATGGAATTTCGACGCTCTCGGAGGAAGCCAAAAACCCGAAGCGAGACATCCTGCTGGCCACGGTTCTGGTTTGCCTCATCACCGGGCTATTAGCAGGATGCGAAGTCTACGCCGCGCAACTGATCTGGCCCACTTCCCGGCCGTTCCCCGATGTGACGACTGCCTTCGTTCACGTCGCCGGTTTAGCGGGTGGAGATTGGCTGCTTCAATTGGTGAATGCCACGCTGCTGGTAGCCACGATCGGTTCTGGCATGGGATCTCAACTCGGCGCCGCCCGTCTCTTGTATGCCATGGGCAGGAGCGATGCCATTCCCCGATCCTTTTTTGCGGCGCTCGATCCTCGCCGGCGCATCCCGCGCAACAATGTTCTGTTTGCCGGCGGGCTTGCTCTCGCAGGTGCCCTCATCATCAACTTCGAACGAGGGGTTGAACTGCTTAACTTTGGTGCGCTCATCGCCTTCATGGGCGTGAATGCCGCCTCTCTGGTTCGCTATTACATTCGCGCCGCGGAGAGGGGCATCTTGGATCTAGCACCACCGATCTGCGGATTTGTGATTTGTCTGCTGCTGTGGTGGAATCTGAATTCCAAGGCCAAAATCGCGGGCACGGTCTGGATGCTGCTCGGACTTGCCTACGGGGTATGGCGGACGTCGGGGTTTCGCAGGAACCGTATCAACTTCGACTTCGGTACATCTTCGGAACCATAGTGCGCCTCATGGATCGAAGTGGTCGCGGGCAGATCCGCCGGCGCGATCGAGCGGGCTTACGGCTTCGCTTGATACCGAGTGGGCGGCGGCAGCACGAGAGCGCCATTCACAGAGATGGACATCCGGGCTTCCGCTGGGATGCCGTCCATACCCTCGACGACGAGCCGAGCCTTGAAAGTTCCCGGCATGGTGTAAGCGTGCGCCACCTGCCGGCCTTGGTCGGTGGTGCCGTCGCCGAACTCCCAGCGATACCCCAGAGCTGGTACTCCCTGGCTGTCCACACTGCAGACGAATTTGAGGTCTTCTCCGACGCGGGCTTGGTCGGGAACCTGCACCGTGATCGAAGGAGCGGCCGAGGGAAGCGAGGTATCGATGATCTTGATCAGTCTCACGGAATGGGCGGGTTGTTCGAGCAGGATGGAATCGCCTTCCGCCGACACAAGGTGCGCCGGTTCAAAGATGTCCTGAAAGTGATAGGTGCGGCCTGGGGAAAGCCTCAGCCAGGAAAATGGCAAACGATGAGACCTGGGCTGCTCGGTCCAATTGAAAACCGCCAGCATCGATTGCCGGGCATCTTCGCCAAGCAAGAAGATGCTGGGTTGCTCATCCTCGGCTGGATAGCTGAGAAGATCCACAGGAGTGGCGCCCCGGCCGAATTTCACCATTTGCAGCAGATCGGGGTTCTCGAGCAATGCGAGCCGGTCCGGGTCCGAGCCCAAGGTGGGAAGATCGTCGCCGATCTCGTACATCCCCCCGGAAACGGCGGCCAGAGCGATCGAAACCCGGGCTTCGTCGATGCTGAGAGGAGCCTGAATCTCCCGCTCCTCCACCAGTTGTCGCGACACCGTGAAGGCATCGGGATCGTTGAGAAAAAAGTTTCGGTGCATATAAAAGCGGGCGGCGATGCCCGGAGCGGCTTCCTTGCTGCGCGCAAACGTGTGGCCGGTATCCTGCGATACGCGGCCAGTATCGACCAGGCCCACCGGGTTCAACATGGGACTGCCGTCCTTATCGAGCAGGACGTCGTCCCCGGTGGCATCACGGATGACCTGTAAGCCAATTCGTTGCGCTTCGAGAGCGGTTGTGTTGGGCCGGAAATAAGCGCCCTCGATCGCGGTGTTATCCATGAAATCGAGCTTGATGTACTTTACTCCCCACTCTCGAACCAAGGTGCGGTACGTTGCACGCAGAAACTCCTGCGCGCCGGGATGGGTTGCGTCCAGCACGAATATCGCTTCCCCTGGCATTTCTTCCGCGGTCGTGATCTGGATCGGCTTCCCGCTCATGTTGTGAACCAGCCAATCCTTGTGTTGCTGGTAAACCGCGCTGCGCGCCCCGACCTCAAAGGGTGCGGTCCAGATGCCCACATGCAGGCCCAACCCACAGATGCGGCGGGTAAGCGACCACATCCCCTGTGGAAACTGGGCAGCATTGGGGGTGGCGTACTCTCCGCGGGAGTACCCGTAGCCAAGGTCGAAATGAAAGTAATCATAACCGAGGGGTTTGAGGTGCTGAGCTAACCATCGGGCATTGCTGAACGTGTTCCCCGCGGTGATTTTCGTGTAATAGGCGGTCCAGCTCCACCATCCAAGCAGGTTGTTTTCCGGGATGCGACTGGCGTGTAGTTCGCGGATCGCAGCGCCATAGTTCGCCAGCTGCGCGAGGTAATCCGATCCGACGGCAAACATGAGCCGCTCGGAAGGCATGCTCGCGCCACTCGGAAGCGGCAGGCTCAATTCAATGAGGTTCTCCCGAGGACCTTCCCGCAACCCGGATTCCTCGTCGGTCGCTTGAATTTCGGTTGTGCCCGTAGCATCGACGGTGAAGCTCGCGATGCTCAGGCCATCGGGTCCGGCTTGCGTTTTCAGGTGAAAAATGGTCAGCAGACGATCGCAGGTCAGGGTTCCCAAGAACACGCTTTCCTTGCTCTGTTGGTTGTAGACGAGCTGGCTGCCCACGGCCCGAATCATGCCGTTCGGCGCCTGACCCAAATCATAGATCCGAAGCGGCGGCCAATCTTCGCTGAAGCTGTCGGGCAACGTGCGATCGAAACTGGCACTGGCATGAAGATTGAGGATCGCATGGCCCACAGCTTCTAAGGTGCGCAGGCTCTCTACCTGAAAGGATCGCGCGGAATGGTTGTCGAGCTGAAGCTGGATCTGGCCGAAAGGCCGGTCCTGGTAGACGCGAATGGTATAGGTCAGATCGGGGCGATCCGGTGCGCCGGTCGATCGGACCACCGCTTGGCGTCCTTGGCCGAGGGCATCCTTGAAGTCTAGGACGGCGACCTCATGCCGGGGATACTCGGTGGACCTGATCCAGCGATGATCCAGCTCCGCCGCCGCCCCAGCCCAAATGACGGGTGATGCAGCTCCCTTGGCGGAGATCGCATAGGAGCCGTCCCCGGCACTGATGCGAACGAGCAACACGTCGTTGCTGAGTTCGGCGTCGGCAGGGTACGCGTAAGGCGGGAACATGATCATCGAGGTAAGGACGACCGCAAGCAGACAGTGCGGCGGCCGGAACAGTCGTTTGGCCCCGCGCCTTTCCCCAGGGCGCCATCGACACCCTGCCGGGCCATCGAACTGGGGTCCCGACAGCAGGAGGGATTTGGCTGGATTCGATATGAAATGAACATGATTGTGCATAAAGCGTCACAAATTTATTGGCCGACGACGTGATTGTCAACCAGATTTGCAACTAGGCGTGGCGTTGCCCTTCGGTGCTTGATCCCTTCAGGTCCAAATTGCGGATGAGCCGCAGCCAGGAGTTGGGATGCAAGCCGAGCATCTTGGCGGCTTCGATGGTGGACCTGTTGAGCCCATCCGCGCTTTCACATGAAGGCTGTGACGATCATCATTTGGCGTTCGAGTCTTGATGGAAACTTCTTACTCCCCTCCGCGGCAGCGATGTTTGGAGCGGAACCGAGATAGGGCTCGAAGAGCTAGTCCTTCAGCGTAACAATCGACACCGAGAACGCCTGCAAACGAAGCTTGGTATCTCCGACCTCCCGCTGCACGAGATCGGGCGAGGCTCCTCCAATCGTTTGCCACCCTGAGCCTAGGCACTCTTTCGGCAATTCGACCACAACCTCGCGATTTCTCTGATTGATCAGCACGAGTTTTCGCTGATGGCCTGCGATGTACGCTTGGGCTGTGATGGCGTCCGCATCTTCGGGCGTGCCGGTGCTCCGCATTTCGGTCTCGGCGAAATCGTCGCCCGGGCCGAGATTGTTCTTGAGCAACTCGAGAATCGTCAGCCGCGCGTTGGGTTTGCCGTTCGTCCAATCGACCATGCTCACGCTAGGAAACTGGCTGGGGAAGCCGACGAGCTGGGATTCGCCCACAACATCGACGCCCAGCTGCGCCAATTGTACATAGAGATAGGCATAAAGCGCTCCACTGAGGTTCCAATAGGCTGGAGGAATGGGCTTCTCGACGTGATGGGGCTCGCCTTGTACCATGTCGCCCGCGAGGATGGATCCGGCTTCGTTGATCATGATTTTGGTCGACGGAGAAAGGCGATCGCGCAGCCGCAGGATGTAACGTGTCGCTGCCAGAAACTCATTTGCCCGGTCGAAGAAAGTGTACTGCCATTGATCCAGAGTTTGATCGGCGCTGGGCGCTGCATAGACATGAAAGGAAACGTAGTCCAGCGGTATTCCCGGTTTGTGGTTCTTAGGATCGAGAAAATACTCAAACATGCGCGGCAAGCCCTCCGGGTATGACAGAGCAAGAGCCACAAACTTCATCTCCGGCACGACCTTGCGCACGGCATCGGCGATGGCATCGTAGCGCTCGACATACTGTTCCGGTGTCGGTTCGTGTTCACCGTCGATCTCGTTGAAGACCTCCCAATAACGCATGTCGTAATGGTGGCCTGAGGCATGAAACTTCCCCAGCTCATCGGTGAAGCCGCCCTGGGTATACCAACTCGCCAGCCGCGCATAGTAATTGGCCAGGGCCGGAACATCGCGCAGCTCGTTGCCTTGCGAATAGTTCCAGATGACCTGGTTCGGATCGTCGGGATACACGACCGGTTGCGGCGTCGTGAACAGCCACTGGGGAATGGTGCTGAAGCTCCACACGCTGGGATGTTCGTCGCTTGCAGTTAGAAAATCCTCGACGAGCGGATCCATGTATTGGAAGTCCCAATAGGTCTGGTTCGCGTCCGGAGGCCGCAGCTCGGCCACCACCAGCTTTGGATAGGGAAACCAGAAGGCATAGCGCACGTAATCACACCCCAGCTTGCGCAGAGCCGCGAACGCGGCATCATGGATGGGGGAGCCGCGACGCAGCATAGGGTTCACCACGGCTTGTAAGGTAGGCGTAGTGTGGTTGGGAGTTGTCTTGGTCCAATTCACGACCACCGAGGGAGGACTCTGCGCAAAGAGGCTGCTGCCGCACGCCATCAGCAGCAGCCCGAGCAGCAGCACCCGTGGTTCGGTCGAAACCATGCTTGATCGCGAGCCTATTGATCTCATGCGCGCCATCTTAGGGATGGGGCGAATAGAAAGTCAACGTGAAGCGGGGCAGGAAAAACGCAGGGCCGACGAAACGTCCCGCCGCCCGACGGAAAGCGCGAGCTCACAACGTCCCGCATCCGCTTCGGCAGTTCGACACCGAACTTCCTTTCACCCGACGGCCATTCACTGCTTGAGAGCGGCAAGTTCCGCTTCCGAGGGACCAACCATCTTGAGCAGATCTAGAAAATGCAGCGCAGCATCCAGCTCGCGTTGCTCCTTTATTGTTGCCAAGCCCGCGCCCCAAAGTTCATGGGCCCGGCGCTGAATCGCTTTGCGCGCTTCTTCGATCCGAACGGGCGCCTTCCTGGGGTCCGATTCCAACCGCGCCTCTCGATAGAGTTCCGGCCAGCAGTGCGGTATTTCTGACATAAACCAATTCCTCACTTCGCAAGCGGGTTGATGAGCCTTGCCGAAACATGCCTCTTTTTGGGCCAAGAGGTGACTCCGTGTGCAGAAAATCTGATCCATCGGGTTTCGCGTGAAAACACGAACCGCGCCATTCCCTTGCCTCTCACGTCGTAGGCTTGATGTTCTGGTTCACGCGGAAGAGATTTGTCGGGTTGTACCTAGGAGCACACTCTCTGGGTTCCTCTTTTAGGATGCCGCGGAACCGCAGTGAACGATCTCGATATTCAGCGCATCAGAAAAATTCCGGAATCCAGCACATTCCTGCCAGTCTGGGCGAACGGTTTCGCTTGCTGGTGAGGAAGGCACGATGGTCTCCCACGCAGGCCAGGACAGCAGTACTACGCTGGCAAGATGCATTCCCCCTGATCGAGATTTATTGGCCGCGATCGATCTCGTTGCGGACCAGGAGTGCTGAAAAACTGAGTCCGGCCTTGTCATTCACACCTCGCGTGACGAGCGGCATGTACCGGACTTCCTGGACACTCACCATAGCACTCGCCCAGCGATGGCTTCCTCAACCGCGTGCCCTCCACCGCTTTCCTGACGCTCGTTTCGCCGCTACTATCCGAGATAAGAACGGAGCGCCCGTCCGGGTCCGTGGAGGGGGTCGTGAGCAATCACGATCCCTACTCCGATCGACAGTCGGATTCTCCGCGACGTACCGGTCACGAAAGTGCCATTCACTGATGTAGTCGCGAGTAGGACACTATCTCTAGACCCTTAGAAGATTGCTTTCGCTCAACGAACCGACCCGCTACCGTCTGTAATCCTCTGAGTGTTCCACCAGCACGCCAAATCAGAGATCGGCGCGTGTCCTTACTTACAGACGGAGGCTGTTTGGGAAAGTCAACATTTCGGGTTCTGGTTGTGGATGACTACGAGCCTTGGCGTAGCTATGTCTGTTCGATGCTCAAGCGCCAGCCGGAATTGCAAGTCATCAGCGAAGTGTCCGACGGACTGAAGGCAGTTCAAAAAGCCCAAGAACTGCAACCAGACTTGATCCTGCTAGACCTAGGGCTTCCCAGTCTGAATGGCATCGAGGCCGCTCGGCGAATCTGCAAATGCGCTCCAAAGGCGAAAATCCTCTTTGCAACCGAAACCCGTTCTCGGGACATCGCAGAAGAAGCGTTACACACGGGTGCGCAAGGCTACATCGTCAAGTCGGACGCCGCAAGCGACCTACTGACCGCTGTGAACGCTGTTCTTCGAGGCGAGAAGTTTGTGAGTCAAAGCCTTGGAGGTCACGATTTCAGCGGAACATAGTTGCTGACGATCCACTGTGTCCAGCGAAGAGTTCGTCACTTTGTCTCGCTGCCGCTTGCGAGACGCCGCAATTCGGCCTCGGGAACTGAGAATTCCGCGAATCCACAGTCGAGGCAGACTAAAACACGCAGAGATAGAGGTACAAACCCGATCGGGTCTGGACTCCAAAGACGTATAAGGAGCGCGAAATTCCCGTCCCTCGAAAACTGCTTCAAGCTCTGAGGGTATTCAAGGCGAAGTCCGACCCAACATGCAACCTGGTGTTCGCTACAACGGGCTGTAATCCCAAGCTAGATTTTCTCGATTGCTGTAAGGTCATCGCTAAACGAGCTAGCCTAAACCCAGATGGTTTCTGGTCGCACAAGTTTCGTGGGACGTTCGCAACCTGGGCACTGTGGGCAGGTGTCGATCTGCGCATGGTCCAGCAGTGGCTCGGCCACTCCGACATGGAGTCAACGATGCGCTACCTGAAGCCATCACGCAGCCAGCAGGTGCGCGAGAAGGTTAATGAGATAGTCTAAGCTAAGCTTGCTGTGCTCAGCATAGATGAGTTGTTCATTGCTAAAATCTGATTGCTGATTACATCAGTGTCCGTGAAATACAATCTGCTTCACGGTTCCCTTTCCTTTGCTCGCAAGGCAACGAGTATGCGGCCCAGCCAGGGGTTGGATCCTTCATCTCCGGGTCTCATCCACAGACCCGCTCGGGAGTTCTGGGCTTTGACTTCGATTTTAACGTGGTCGCCCTTCTCGGGGCTCCCTCCGCCATGCTCTGCATTTGCGAAGGGTTGCCTCTAGCGCGAAGCAGCAAACAACGGCATGAGAGCAACCGGTTTGGATATACTTTCACCGAGTCTTAACTTCCCCCGACGGAGCTTCTCATGAATAGGCTTCTCGTTCGCCGCGTTCTGTTCGCCATCCCACTGCTCGCGTGCGTTTTCGTCTTGGTGGCAGCCGATACCTCTTCGCTACTCGCGCCGCCGATTGCAAAAAAGGTGCCGAAGATCACCGAGATCCACGGGGTCAAGCTGGTCGACAATTATTTCTGGCTGCGTGACAAGCCGAATCCCGACGTGAGGGCCTATCTGGAAGCCGAGAATGCCTACACCGACGCGGTCATGAAACCGACCGAACCGTTTCAGAAGAAGCTCTATGACGAGATGCTCAGCCGCATCAAAGAAACTGACGTTGATGTCCCATACAAGGAGGGCGAGTACTACTATTACACCCGCACCGAGGCTGGCAAGCAGTACCAGATTCGCTGCCGAAAAAAGGGCAGTATGGATGCGCCGGAAGAGATCGTGCTCGACATTAACGAGCTGGCCAAAGGCCAGGCGTTCATGGCAGTAGCTGCGTACAGCGTCAGCGATGACGGAAATTTACTGGCTTATACCACTGACAATACTGGCTTCCGTCAGTATAAGCTGGCGGTGAAGGATCTGCGTACCGGGAAACTCTTCGCCGACCAAGCAGAGCGCGTCGGCTCTGTGGTTTGGGCAAATGACAACAAGACGATTTTCTACACGGTCGAAGATGCGGTAACCAAGCGGCAAAACCGCTTGTATCGGCACACCCTGGGTACCACAGGGTCGGATGATTTGGTCTATGAAGAGAAAGACGAGAGATTCGAAGTCGAAGCTGATAAGACGCGAAGCAAAGCTTACATTTTCCTGGTTTCCGGGAGCCACACGACCACCGAGGTTCGATACCTACCCGGTGATCAACCCATGGCTGAATGGAAAGTGATAGAACCTCGCAAGCAGGACATCGAGTATTACCCTGATCACAATGGTGACTTTTTTTACATCCGGGTCAACGATACTGGACGCAACTTCCGTCTGGTGAAAGCAGCGATCTCCGACCCACGCGCGCAGAACTGGCAGGAAGTGGTTCCGCACCGCGCCACTGTCATGCTCGATGACATCGACTTCTTCAAAGACTATTACATCTCTTACGAGCGCGAGAACGGCCTGCCCCAGATTCGCGTCACCGACGTGGGAAGCGGTCGCTCGCGGCGCATCGACTTTCCCGAGCCTGCCTACATTG
>DASPVV010000067.1:0-89738 GCA_035622175.1 Terriglobales bacterium
CGTGACCACCCTAAGGGATTGGCGAAAAGGTTCGGCAAGAGCGTGGCCAGTTCCGGCCACGCGCAGCTTCGGGGTATGCTGGCGTATAAATCGCCCGCAAGCGGTACGCGCTACGTCGAAGTGGATGGCAAATTCTCCACCATGACATGCTCGGTTTGCGGGGCCCGATCGGGTCCGCGCGGATTGGGCATGCTTGGGGTAAGGCAATGGACGTGTGCGGAGTGTGCGAGCTCCCATAATCGCGACATGAATGCCGCGCTTAACACGCTCAAGGCTGGGGCCGGATCGGCCCTCGAGAGTCATGCGCAAGTATGACGTTCAGGAATCCCAGAACCTGAATTTACTTCTGGGAAGATCAACATGATGATCGCCCTTACCTCCGCCGAGGGCTCTTAGCGGCTTTTCTCGGTCGCCTCCGACGCTTGGCGCTCAGTTTGGTGACCCTTGCGTCCCAGCCTTGAACCCACCTTGCCGACCGCGCCTATTCTGGGGTTCGACCGAACAGACTGCCCCACTGCCGCCTCCTCCGGCAACATTCATCGCCTCTTCACCGTCCGCAATCCGGGCGAAAGCGATTCGGAAGTGTGAGCCAGAGGAAATCGTCGTACTCAGAAACTGGGTCGGCCGGCCAGTCTCCACGACCACATGAGAAAGGAGGTAGAAGTGAGGTCGATCGCGGGCTCGGTAGTGCTGAACGACTGCATATTATCCCGGTAAACGGTGACTTGCGAAGGGTCATACTTTCCATCATTTCCGTTGAAGATGTGGAAAGGATCGGCGCCATTGGCCGGACAGAGGATCATCCCCGGCACAATCCCGGATGTCAGAGAACTGGCGGGGCCTTCGCTGGCTGCTCCCCACAGTATGGGCGTTCCCCCCCGCGTCCCGTCCAGGGCCCCCGCCAGATTCGCCACCTGGTGTTGAATACAATTGGGGAAGGTGGTTCCGTCCCCGACGATAAACGACGATCCCCAGGCGTTGGCGCCCAGGATGTTCGCCAGCCATCTCTGAGAATAGACATCGTAGGACTTGAAGCCGGTGAGGTAGTAGGCTTCGCTCGCCATCACCGCCAGGCCGGCGCCATGCGACGTGGTGTCGCCATAATTCCAGTGGTCTCCGAAGCCCCACGCGTCCGTCGCCGCTTGCCGAATGGCAGCGCCCACCTGGTCGAGGAGCTGGCGGCGAATGCTCGATTGAGACACCGCCAGACCCGGCGGATTGCCTGCCGTGGCCAGCGCTCGATAGAGTTCGAAGTGTGCCAGTCCGCTCACGTCGTACAGGTTGAGCGTGTCGCTATTGCCGGTATCGTAGATTCTCTTGATGTAATTGTGGGCAAATTCTGCCGCTTGCTCGAGATAATCGGTGGGATTGGTGTCGAGGAGTCCGGGGGGCAGACTGGGGGCGGATCGCAGCGCGAAATAAAGCTCGGTTGCGCCGAGTTCCATGTCGTCGTCCCACACATTCTCGGGATAGCCGTCAAACGGGATGACCGTCAACAGGCAATCGCTGCACGACCCGGACCCCACCGACGGGGCAGGGTCGGAAAAGGAAGTATCAGCGAGCGCAAAAATGTCTTCCGCATTGGTTAGGCATTGATCGGCTAGGCCGGGATTGGCCGTCTGGTAGAGCTGATAACAGAGGGCAAAGTCCGCGGCCAAGCGGCCCGCGAGATTCGGGCTGATCCTCGACCCGGCGTGGCCTGCGATGAATACGGGACGATAGCAGATGTAATGCGTGGTGAGTGGGTCGCAGGGTTCTCGGTCGCCGGGCTGCTCGAAGGTATCGGCCGCCTGCGGCAGCGTCCAGATGTCGTATTCCGTGATCAGGCAGAAGGGAGTCACGTAAGTTCCGCCGCAGTTGCCGGTGGCCGAACTGGGGATGCCCTCCCCGTAATAATCCCAGTCTTGAGAGTTGTCGACCTGATAGTAGAGAGTCTGGGTCTTGTTGTCCCACATCCTCATCAGCCATTCAATCCCGAACACGGCCTCGGCCGTGAAGTCGGAGGAGGCCGGCGCCCCCAGGCCGCTCTGGCCCGCGTACGAAATGGAGACAGGCGGAGCCGGGGGATTCAGGGGAGCCCTCGCGCCCATATGATCCGGGAAATCCCGCATTCCGATCTCCATCAAGGCAACGGTGTAGCTGGTCGTCTCCACGTATTTCATGTAGTCGCCCGCATCCCACCACCCGCCCTCTGCATCGATGTCCGGGCGGCGCGCACGCTCCAGGGGCGACCTCGGCGGGGGGTAATCGACGAAGTCGTTGAGGTCGAGAGGAGGAGTGACGTAAACCCGGGCGTTGGCGTCCTTCAGGTGTCCAGGCGCGTCGCGCAGCGCATTGGGAATATAGTTCCGCCCGTCACGCTCGGTTTCATAAAAAAATAATGTGTTCAACAGCAGGCCAGGATAGAGCACTTGAGGAGAATCAACCGCAAAAGCCGGCGAGTGAGCTGCCACCGGGCCGATCACGGAGATCTGGTAGATCTCTCTGCCCGGAACCCTGAAGTCGAGCGCGTACACATCGTAGGTCAATTTGCCGCTGTGACTCCAAGTGCCGAGTAAAGGGCCGATGACGGCACTGTACGCGATCGCCCCCTGCGAATTGATGACGCGGAACTTCGCCCCAGCCTCCGACGCAGTCGACATGAGATAGGCGCGAAAGGGAGCATTGCCGGCCTCGTAGCCAATCTGGTTGACGCGCACATAGGCCGACTCGCCCCCTCGAGCCCAACTCGAGGAAACCAAGGTCAAGAAGCAAATCGCGTGCAATCGGATCGATCGACGGATCGAAGAAAGAGCTGTCGCAGGCATCGGGGTTTCTCCGCGTTTGCTCAGGTCGCTAGCATGAACCGGAATCTTCCTTCCTAACCTGAAAACCGGCAGCCATTCTAAGCCTTGCTGCGCATGGTTCACAAGACTCGAAGAATGCCCACTTTTCGGAAAGCAGGGGAAAATGACCGGCCGCAAGGCGCGATGCCACAGGAATTTCGATCCCGAAGCGAGGAGCGTGCAAGGCCACGTCGTGAAGGGCCACGTCATTCTGAACTGGGCGCACCAGCCGACCAGGTTTTTCAGGAGGAATGCTAGAATCCGGTGCCATGCCCAGGACGCAATCCGCCAGAGCGCGCGCCAAGCAAATCAAACTTCTGTTGTTCGATGTGGATGGCGTACTCACCGACGGCAAGATTTTCATCTTTCCCGCGCCCATCGGAATTCAGCAATCGGTTGAGGAGCAAGCTGCGCGGCACGGCGGTCAGGGCGGTTTCGGACTGCACAGCCAAACCATGATCGAAGCTAAAGGCTTTCACGCCCATGACGGCGCGGCGATTTCCTTGGCCCGGCTGGGCGGGATCAGAACCGGTCTCATCACCAAGCGGGTTTCGGAAACCGTAGCCCTGCGGGCTCGAGACCTAAAGCTGGAGTATGTGTATCAAGGCATCCACGACAAGCTAACCGTCTTTCAAGAAATCCTGCGTCAAGACGGAGTCCGTGCGAGCGAGGCCGGTTATGTGGGAGACGATGTCATTGACCTACCGGTCATGCGAGGCTGCGGACTTGCCATTGCCGTCGCCAATGCGCGCGTCGAAGTGAAGAGGGAAGCCCACTACGTGACCCGCCATGAAGGAGGCGACGGCGCCCTGCGCGACGCGATCGAGTACATCCTCAAGGCACAGGGAGAATGGGAGCGCGTAGTCCGCGAGTACATCTTGGAGAGAAGCCCGAAAAACAGGGGTTAGCCGTCTCGGGTGGGTCGAGCGCGCCATCCTGCACCTGTGCCACCCAATCGCCCCATGATGATTGGCGGGGCCGAGAAAGCAAAAAGGCCCACCGGCTGTCTGCTTGGGGCGTGCTCGGGTCGACAACCGATGGGCTTACCGTTTCTCCTTACTCACCCTGTGTTTTCAGGAGTATTACTAGTGCTTTAACCCGCCCGTTGCCGAAAGTTGCGGTTTTTGCCCGGGAATTTTTGTTGCGATCTAAGTCTATGAAAAACCTACACTTATTCTGGAATGCCTGGAGGCCGCGAGGCCATCAATTGGGTGAAGCGCGCGTCGCTGCGCAGGTGTTCGAATTCCGGATCTTTGTAGACGTCGTCGATCCCTTTATATCCCTCTTCGAGCGCGCGCTTTAGATAGAGCAGGGAGCGATCGCTGTCTCCCTGCTTGGCGAAGAGCTTTGCCAGGACATATTCGAAGTGGGCACGATCCTCGGGAGAGGACATTTGTGCGGCGACGCCGGCATGGGAACTGTTTTCAAAAACGCTGGGATCTAATTGAACGGCCCGGTTATAGGCGAAGGTCGCTTTTTCGAAGTTCTTCTTGGAGAAGTAGGCGGCGCCCAGATTGCTGTAATAGGAGGCGGAATCCGGACGAATCTGGATTGCCTTCTCGTATTGTTTGATGGCGCCGTCGTATTTTCTTTGCAGATAGTAAACCACACCCAAGTTGTTGTAAGCGTCCCCGTACAGCGCATCTAAATGGGTCGCGCGCTCCAACTCTTTCTTGGCTTCCTTGAAGCGTTGGAGGAAGAGCTCGGTGATTGCGTTCTTATTCAACACCTGGGGATCGTTCGGGTTCTTGACGAGCGCCGCGCGATAGTAGTCGAGAGCGTCTAGATAGGCTTTCTGCGCGCGCAGCTCGTCGCCACGCTGCTCGAGCTCGTCGGGGGAAGCGGTGGGGGATGGCGGTTCCGCGCGCCGCACAAGCGGGGGCGTTACCTGGACCGGCTCTGGATTGGTTTGGGCGTGAACTGGCAGGACACAGACGGCGAACACGTACGGGAGATAATGGCGAAGCATGCGCTTACCTCCGAAAAGGGCAAACTCTCTTCCACCCTGCTCCGGATGGCGATGCCAAATCAGTGTGGACTGTCCGCACTAGCCTCCGGGGGCTTGGGGGGAGGTTTCGGCGACTTTTCCTCTCTAAAGATACCCGTAATTTTGTCGAAAAGTCCTTTTTTCTTTTTATCCTCGGGGCTGGAGGAATTCGGATCATTGGCGGTTGCTTCTCCGTTGGGTGGGGGGAGGGGCTTCTGTCCGCCTAAGCCCAACATGCGAGAGAAGAAACCCTTGATCCCGCCGCCCTGGTCGCAGGTGCTGGTCGGCTCCGTCCCGGCGATGAACGCCGCATTGTAAGTCTCTGGGCAGGCAGGAGTTGCGAGCAGGTTGGTGACCTTGTCGAGCTGCACGTCGACCACCCCGGTCGGCTGGGCGAAGGGTCGCATATCGGAATATTGGGGAAGGGCAGCTGCCTTTTTCATGAATTCCGCCCAAATCGGCGCTGCCGTTTGGGCTCCCGTCAGGTGAAATTCAGTGTAATCGTCGAAGCCCACCCACACGACACAGAGAAGATTGCTGGTATAGCCGGCGAACCAGCCGTCATGGGAGCTGCCCGTCTTTCCCGCAGCAGGAGCCTGAAAGCCGCCGCCGCGCACCGCCGAAAACGCCAAGCCGTTGTTAATGACGGCCTGCATCATGTCCGTCATGATGTAGGCCACTCGCGCATCCAAGACTTCGCGGTGCTCCGGTTTCAGGTCGGCGACGACGTCGCCTTCGGCATTGCGCACCGAATTGACCAGGATGGAGGAGATGCGCACTCCGGAATTGGCGAACACCGTATAGGCGGCCGCCATGTCCAAGGGGGTTGCTTCGTAGGCACCCAGGGCCATCGCCGGGGTCGGCTTGACCGAAGTGACTCCGGCGGATTTGGCCAACTCTGCCACCTTGTCATAGCCCACTTCCTGGGCCAATTGAACGGTCGCATTATTCAAGGACATGGCGAGGGCGTAGCGGGCGGTCACCTGTCCGTGATATTCCTCCTTGTAGTTGCGCGGCTCGTAGATCTGATCGCCGTAGGCGAAAGTCGTCGGCTGGTCCTCCACCATCGAAGCCGGAGTGAACACCGGATTGCTGCCGGTGACGGCGGTATTCATCGCCGCCGCATACACAAAGGGCTTGAAGATCGAGCCCGTCGGACGTTTCGCCACGGCGTGATTCAACTGACTCACGCCATAGTTGCGCCCGCCCACCAGCGCCAGAACCTCGCCGGTATGTGGGTTCATCGCGACCAGCGCCACTTGCGCCTGCGGCCCGGGTTCGACCTTGGTTTCATATTTGTTCTTGCCCACCTTCACTCGCTTGCTGCGACGCCTGATTACCTGTTCGTCCACCAATTTCATGCCGGTTTCGACCGCCTGGGCGGCGGCCTTCTGCAGATCGGGATCAAGCGTGGTGTAAATGCGATACGACTGCTCATTCAACTCCCGTTCATTGAAGCGACTCGACAACGTGTCGCGCACCAGATCCACAAAGTAGGGCGCATCGCTCGCCTCGACGTTGGGTGGCGCAAGCTTCAGGGGTGTGGCTTTAGCGCTGTCAGCGGCGGCGCGAGTGATGGCGCGGGTCTCGACCATGCTGTCGAGCACCAGGTTGCGACGTTCGAGCGCGCGTTCGGGGTGACGGTAGGGGGAGAGGTAGCTGGGGCGCTGGATGATCCCCGCGAGCAAAGCCGCTTCCGCCAGCGAAATATCCTTCAAGTCCTTGTTGAAATATGCACGCGAGGCCTGCGCGAATCCACTGATGGTGAACGAACCCCGCTGCCCAAGATCGACCCAGTTGGCATAAAACTCGAAGATCTGCTGCTTGCTGAACTTCTGTTCCATCAATTCCGCAATCAGCATCTCGATGAGTTTGCGGCGGACGGTTTTCTGCGGAGTCAGGAAAAAGCCGCGAGAAAGTTGCATGGTCAAGGTGGATCCACCCTGCTCGTGCCGCTCATGCATAAAGTCGATCCAGGCGGCTTCCGCCATGCGCCAGAAGTTCACGCCGCTGTGCTGGTAAAACCGCCGGTCCTCGATGGCGAGTACGGCGTCCACCATCACCTTCGGGATCTGGTCATACTTGACGACCTGACGCTTGGCCCGCTGCTCTACGTCGAACGCGGTCACCATTTGCGGTTCCAGTTCGTAGGCTGCCAATTCGCCGGACTTCCCCGTGATGCTGGTTACGATTTGGTCTTGGATGCGAATGGTAGCCGCTTCCGGACTGTGGTAGGACTGGGGCCCGGGTTTGATCTCAATGCCATCGCGGAGAAAGCGATAGTTGCCGAGAGGGGAGCTGCCGTTGTCGGTGTATCCGGCACGCTGCAGCTGGGCCGCGAGCTCGCGGCTGGTCCACGATTCACCGACTTTGACCGAGCGCGGGATGGCATAAATGCGGGCGGAACTGCTGAAGACCGCTCCCCGGAATCGCTGTTCGATGATGCGGTCATACTTGATGTAGTAATAGGAGAAGCACGCGCTGGCTGCAATGGCCAGGATGACAAAGGCAAACAGGGCGATGCGCACGACCGGATCGCGTCGGCCCGCTCCTCGGCCCATCTTCGCACTGCTGTTCCGTTTCGGGATCTTTACTTTAATGGCCACGTTGAATTGAGGGATGCGTGCTCGGGCTGCGGAGCTACCTGCCGGTTCGATGATGCGACCGCCAAATCCGTTCTCCAAGTAGCAGCGAAGGGTCCAACCGCAGCGTGGGCGAACACCTCTGCGCCTCGAACTCCTCGCAGTCTATTTTAAATGACCGGGAAACTCCGGCGGCTCAGAAGGGGCTCTTATTCTCGGTCGACGGGTCGAAGTGCAGGTCGAGAGGGTAGCCCGGGAGGTCCACGTGCACGGTATAGGGTGCGGAGATGGTTAACGACCCGGTGCCGGTGTAGCCGCGGCGCGACACCCGGATTTGGTCCCGGGTCAACGGGATTTGGAGCTGTTGTGCCTTAGTGAAGATGTAGGCCTGAATCTCACCTTCCGGCTTCGCGGTGTAGGTTTCGAGCGTAGCTTCCGTCTTGATGGTATCCTGAAACTCATAATTGGCGTAGTAAACCGGAACCAGCGCGATGCAAAGGTAAATCGCGGCGGCAATGACAAGCAGACCGACTACCATCTTGACTGTACCCATCGTCCCCCCCGGCCCTCTCTGGCGCCCCATCCTGCTTCAGTGCGCCAGCGGCAAAGCCTCGAAATACTCGCCTATGGCGGCGATGGTAACATCCTGACTCTCACGAGTCGAACGATGGACGACTTCCAACATGCCTTCAGTAACCTTTTTCCCCACGGTGACACGAAAGGGTATGCCCACTAGGTCGGCATCTTTGAACTTGACCCCTGGCCGTTCGTCCCTGTCGTCGAGTAACACGTCGAAGCCAGCCGCCGCCAGCCGCTCGGTCACATTCTGGGCAGTGTGGAGCAACTGCGCATCGGCGGCGTTGGTCGGGGTCACCAGGATCGTAAAAGGGGCGATCTGCGGCGGCAACCAGAAACCCTGTTCGTCGTGACTCTGTTCGACGGCAGCCGTGAGAATACGCTCGATGCCGATCCCATAACACCCCATGATGGGGGTGACTTCTCGCCCGTTGCGGTCGAGGACGCGGGCGCCCATCGATTCGGAGTACTTGTAGCCTAGCTTGAAGATATGTCCGACCTCGACTGCTGGATCGATGCCGAGAGCGCGGCCGCAATTGGGGCAGGCCTCTCCAGCGGTCACGCTGCGCAGGTCCAGATACCCGGTCGGTTGAAAATCCCGGCCGGGAGTGACGTTCTTGAGGTGGTAGTCCGATCGATTGGCGCCGGAGATCAGATTGCTGCGGCCCTCGAGCGCGCGGTCCGCCAGCAGAACCGGACGATCTTCCTCCAGAAGATTGCTTGCCCAGACCACGCCTATCGGCCCGAGGAATCCTGCGGGCGAGCGAAACAGTTGCTGAATCTCCTCCTCCTGCATGGGGCGAGCCTCCCCTCCGCCGAGGGCGGGGGCGAGCTTCGCCTCATTGAGCTGATGGTCGCCCCGGAGAAGAACCACGATGGCGCGAGGTTTTGCCTTGCCGCTCTTCGCATCCTTCTCGCCTAGTACATAGGCCAGGGTCTTGATCTTATGATGGGGCGAGACTCCCAGGTAGCGGGCCACCTCTTCGATGGTTTTCTGTCCTGGAGTGTGGACAAGAAGCGGTTGGCCGTCTCCTTCCGGGGGCAAGTCCTCGACCGGCCAGAGTTTGGAGGTGGCCTTCTCCAGGTTGGCGGCATAGTGGCAATGGCCGCAGCTGACCACCTGGTCCTCGCCCGCTGCGCTGTACACAGCGAACTCGTGCGATTCCGTTCCACCCATCGCGCCGGAATGGGCTTCGATCACGACGTACTTCAAACCGCAGCGATCGAAGATGCGACAGTAGGCGTCATAATGTCTCTTGTAAGAGACATCGAGTCCAGCCGCGTCGAGATCGAAGGAATAGGAGTCCTTCATCAGAAACTCGCGCACCCGCAGCAAACCGGACCGGGGGCGAGGCTCATCGCGAAACTTGGGCGCAATCTGGTACCAGATCTGCGGCAATTGCTTATAGCTGCGCAGTTCTTTGCGGGCAATCTCGGTCATGACCTCCTCCTCGGTCATGCCCAGGCAGAGGTCGGCACCTTTGCGATCCTTGAGGCGAAACAGATTGTCTCCCATCACCGCCCAGCGGCCGCTCGCTTCCCAGATCTCGCGGGGATGCAACCCCGGCAGGAGAAACTCCTGCCCGATTTTGTCCATCTCCTGGCGCACGATGGCGATGATCTTGTTGAACGATCGCTGTCCCAAGAACAGATAGGAATAGATTCCGGCAGCCAGCTGCCGGATGTAGCCGGCTCGCACCAGCAACTTGTGGCTCGCCACCTCGGCGTCCGCCGGCGCTTGGCGCAGGGTAGGGATAAACAGCTGGGACCAACGGTACATAGCAAGAAACTCGAGTCGTCGGAATTGGCTATTGTACGTGGCGGGAGCAACTTTTATCTACGGCTGGGGAGGGCAGGGAGAACTACATCATTTCCGTTCCCCACAGGTCGTGCAGATGGACGATTCCCTCCAGTTTGCCATCGCCATCGACGACCGCCAACGACGTGATCTTGTTCTGCTCCATCTTGGCCAGTGCGGCCGCGGCAAACTCCACGCGCGAGATGGTTCGCGGGGTTTTTGTCATGCATTGGCCGGCGGCGAGGTCCAGAGCGTCCTTGCCGTGTTTTTCGAGCAAACGGCGCAAATCCCCGTCGCTGATGACCCCGACGAGTTTGTCAGCCTCGACCACCGTCGTCATACCCAGCTTCTTGCGAGACATTTCGTAGATCACCTCGGGCATCTTGGTCGGCGGTGTGACACGGGGGATCGCGTCCCCGGTATGCATGAGCGACTCCACGCGCGACAGTCGCTTGCCTAATTTTCCTCCCGGATGCAGATTGGCGAAATCCTCTTCTTTGAAACCGCGCTTCTCCGCCAACGCCATCGCCAGGGCGTCACCCAAAGCCAGCATGGTGGTGGTCGACGCCGTCGGCGCCAGGCCCAGCGAGCCTGCCTCCTGCGCGACCGAACAGTCCAGGGCGATGTCGGCGGCAGCGCTGAGGGTGGAGCCCTTGCCGCCTTTGCGTCCCTGGGCGGCAGCTGCGCTTCCCGCGTTCGCCGGGGGAAGCCAGGGGACGGATCGGCCGGCCGCATCCTCGCTCGGATCGCAAGTCATGGCGATCAGCGGAATTTGCAATCGCTTCAGGGTTGCGAGCAGGCGGAGGATCTCTTCGGTCTCACCGCTGGCCGAAAGTGCCAGCACCACATCGCCGCCTACCACCATCCCCAAATCGCCATGCACGGCCTCGACCGGATGCATAAACAAGGCCGGCGAGCCGGTGGAGTTGAGCGTGGCCGCGATCTTGCGGGCGATGATACCGCTCTTTCCCATGCCCGTGACCACGATCCGGCCCCGGCAACCATGCATCAGATCGACCGCCCGATTGAACCCTTCGGCCATCGGGCCGGCGATGCGGTCCGCCAGCGCGCGCAAGGCCTGCGCTTCGATGCGGACCACTTTTTCACCCACCTGTTTCATGCAACAGGAATGTTAGCAGGTGATGCGCGGCCCGCGCAGGGAGCGCCAGAGTCCGACCCGGCCTCAGAAATGGTCCTCGGTCGAGCGTCGAGGAAGCGCGGGGTGCGCCGGTCCGGACAGGCTCCTGGCTTGGATGGCGCGGTCCCACGGACCCGCCTGCCAGTTGTCATGCCTTTTCTCGAAGGCGATCCAGGGCGGCAGCGAAAGCAGCAGAGCGCGCCCCACGGCGTAGGCATAAGGTTCGTACATGGCGCGCAGAGCCAGCAACGTCTGCTCGAACTCCGGCCCTTGTTTCAGTTCGACCCCGCGCGCGGAGAGGCCTTGCCGCAGGCGCAACGATTCCTCTTCCGACAAGCGATCGGGGTCGTGCGGATCATACCGCGCGTGGACCAGCTGGGCCAAGTCGACCAGGGCGTGTCGCGCCATGGAAAAGGTGAGCCTGGCCTGATCGCTGGCCAACCCCTCGACCCCCGCAATGACGAGCGCGGTGGCATCGAGAATCGCCGTCAGCGCAGCCAGCCAAGATTGATTCCTGTGCTGCGAACGAAAAAAACAAAGCGGAGGATACGAGATGTGACTCTCCAGAACTTCACTCGCCGAGTACTCCCAGTCGCGAAAAACCTGATCGAGTAACCCCTGCCGAGGGGAGGTTCCCAGTCTGACCAGCAGCTCGGCGGCCGTCGGGGGGGAACCGGCGTAGGCGTCGAGAAGCGAAATCTGCACTTCGCGCCGCGAGAATGAGGAATAGATGGTCGGCAGGTATCCGACCACGGTGCCCAGAAAAGCAAACCCCATGCCAGCTTCCATGACGGAGAAGGTGCGGCTGATCGGCGAAACAGGAACGATGTCACCATATCCCAGGGTGAAGAATGTCTGCCCGCTCAGGTAGAGCAAAGTGCCGAAACTGATGGATTCATCGCTCAACCGGAGATGCTCGCCGCTGCCGTATTGCAGCAAGGCGAAGCCCAAAATCAAACTGAGCGCCCACAGAATCAGCAGCAGAATCAGCGAGAGGGGCCCAAAGTAGGCGAGAAAATTCTCCCGCCGACTGGTGGACCGGACGTGACTGGCGAGCTTGAACCAGGGAACCCCGACCCCGCGGTAAAACCAGGTGGTGATGCGAAATCGCCGCTCCACGCGCCGGGGCAGAACGACAGATTCAAAGGCGTCGAGCAGGACCGCGAGGATCAAGACGAAGCCCACAATCGTGGCTGCGATATGCATGTTCACAGCAGGAATCCGGTTCGATCAGCAGGGATCGTAGCAGGTTCGGAGCGACTTACGCGCCAATTCCATGGTCTATCCATGCCAGGGCTCCAATGGTTTACGGTGCCAGATGGGCATCCGCGACCGCCCGGATAATGGCCAGTGCCTCCTTCAACACGCCTCGCAGCTTGGTGGATTCTAGGGCGTTGGCGCCATCGGACTTAGCCTGTTTCGGGTTGTCGTGGACCTCGAGGAAGATCCCGTCCACCCCAGCCGCCACCGCCGCCCGTGCCAGAACCGGAATGAATTCAGGCTGGCCGCCACTCTGCGCCGGCTGCTCTTCATCCCCCGCGGAAGCCGAGGGCAGCTGAACCGAGTGGGTGGCATCGAACACGACCGGCGCAAACCTACGCAGAATGGCCAGCGAGCGCATATCCACCACCAGGTTGTTATATCCGAAGCTCGATCCCCGTTCCGTCACCATGACCCGCTCGTTGCCCGCAGCTCGGCACTTGTCGACGGCATGCCGCATATCCCAGGGAGAGACAAACTGCCCCTTTTTGATATTCACCACTCGCTCGCTCATGGCGGCGGCGACCATCAGATCGGTTTGCCGACAAAGCAAGGCAGGAATCTGCACCACGTCGGCCACCTCCGCCACTTTCCCGACGTCTTGCGTCTCATGGACATCGGTAAGCACCGGGACGTGCACTTCGTCTTTGACTTTCTTAAGAATGCGCAGACCCTCCCTGAGGCCCGGGCCGCGAAAGCTGCGGATCGATGTCCGGTTGGCCTTGTCGTAGGAGGCTTTAAAGATGAAGGGAAGATTGAGAGAGCGGGTCACGCCCTTGATGATCTCGGCCATGCGGAGCGCATGCGCCTCGCTCTCGATCACGCAGGGACCGGCGATCAGGAACAAGTCCCCGGAGCCAATGCGGACGCCATCGAGTTGGAAGGAAAGAGCCATTCCGGCCAGCAGCATGAAGGATCATGCCCGGGACGCCTTCGCACCATTCTATCGGCTGCTGACCTTTTGCGGCCGATGAAACATTTCAAGCTCGGCCGCGACTTTGTCGGCGCGCCGCCGCAGGCCGTGCTCGTAGGCGGCGCCAATAAAGGCCCGGAACAGCGGATGCGGCTCGAGGGGCTTCGATTTAAATTCGGGATGGAACTGACAGCCGATGAAGTGCGGGTGATCGGGAAGCTCAATGATCTCTACATAGGTTCCGTCCGGGGTGGAACCGGAGATCCTCAAGCCCCCGGCCACGAGGGTTGCTTCGTATTCCCGATTAAACTCGTAGCGATGGCGGTGGCGTTCGCTGATTTCGAGCTGGCCATAGACTTTGTGAGCCAGAGTACCGGGCACGATCTTACAGATCCAGGCTCCCAAGCGCATCGTGCCTCCGAGTTCTTCGACCCCCCGCAGTTCGCGCAATTTATAGATCACGCGATGCGGGGTGGCGGGATCGAACTCGGTCGAATTCGCCTCCGACAGGCCACAGACGTGGCGGGCAAACTCGATACAGGCGATCTGCATTCCCAGGCAGATGCCGAAGTAGGGAACCTTCTGCTCGCGGGCGTAGCGAATCGCGTTCAGCATGCCTTCGATGCCGCGCTTTCCGAACCCACCGGGAACGAGGATTCCGTCATAATTCTGCAGTTGCTCTTCATAGACGCGATCCGGGGTCTCAAGACTCTCGGCCTCGATCCAGTTCAGATGCAGCTTGAGGTTGTGCGCCAGTGCTCCATGCCCCAGTGCCTCTTTCAAAGACTTATACGAATCCTCGTATTCGACGTACTTCCCCACGATCCCGATCGTAACCTCCGCCTTGGGGTTGTAGACGCGGTGCACGATCTCCTCCCACTGCTCGAGAGCACGCTCTTTGGCTTCGAGCCGCAAGGAGCGAAGCACCAGCGTGTCTACACCCTCGCGGGAAAACACCAGCGGGACCTCGTAAATGGAATTCACGTCTTTAGCCGTGATTACGGCTTCCTCTCGCACGTTGCAGAACAGCGCGATTTTCGACTTGATCTCCTGGGAGAGGAAGCGATCCGTACGGCACAGCAGGATGTCGGGCTGAATTCCAAGACTGAGCAGTTCCTTGACGGAGTGCTGAGTCGGCTTGGTCTTAAGTTCCTGAGCGGCGGCGATAAAAGGCACCAGGGTTACGTGCACGAACAGCGTGTGCTCCCGGCCTAGTTCCAGGCGCATCTGGCGGATGGCTTCGAGAAAGGGCAGCGACTCGATATCTCCCACGGTGCCGCCTATCTCGACGATCAGCACTTCCACATCCTGTGCGACCTTTTTTATGGCGGCTTTGATTTCATCCGTGACATGGGGAATCACCTGCACGGTCTTGCCGAGGTAATCTCCCCGCCGCTCTTTCGCGATGATCTGCTCGTAGATGCGGCCGGTGGTCCAGTTGTTGTCGCGGGAGAGCTTGGCGTGGGTGAAGCGCTCATAATGTCCAAGGTCGAGGTCGGTTTCGGCGCCATCATCGGTGACGAAGACCTCACCGTGTTGGAAGGGCGACATCGTCCCCGGGTCCACGTTCAGGTAGGGGTCGATTTTCATCAGGTTGACCTTGATTCCGCGGGTTTCGAGAAGGCAGCCCATGGAGGCGGCTGCCAGCCCCTTGCCCAAGGAAGACACCACGCCGCCCGTTACGAAGATGTACTTCGCCGACATCGCTTCCTCGCCTTGAATTGTCTGTGGAATTTTGTGCAGGGTGGGTGCACGACCTATTATGCCAGAAAGGGCAGTGGAAAGAAACCTTTGCCTGCATTCTCCACGGCGGCAGCGGCCGCGAACAAGGTGGCGAGGGCGCGAATCCCGGGCATCTTGATGGCGGAGAAATCTCTTGATCCTCAGTGAGTTAAAGTACGCCGATATTCCGAGGTTGCGCTTGGCGGCGGGGAGGAATAGGACGGAGGCTGGCTCTAGGGCTTGTCGCTCGCGGCGGGAGCAGGTTCGAGAGCGCCTGGGTTGGCAGGGGCCGAGGGATTGACTCCGAAGTCCCAGACAAAGGTGTTGACGCCTTCGTTGCCGAGTAGCTCCGCCACCGCGTATTCCCCCGAGGGAAGAGCAGTCGTCGGTGTGATCTTTACCCATCCACCGGTCAGCTCCTCCGACGTCGTTGGAACCAGCGATTCCTCATGACTCACTTTGCCAAGCACACTGATTTTGATTTCTCCTAGGATCCGTTTACCGTTCTTCGACATCAAGCGCACGATGAGAAATCGGTCTGACGGTTGCGACCGCGGTTGCGAACCCACCGAGGAATCCTCTGGCGCAGGCAAATTGATGTAGAGGGACGGCAAACTTACATGCGCCTGCACTTTGGCGTGCGCACCTTCTAGTTCGATCGATTGCTTGCTGCCGGCTGCCGGATTGACCACCGCCCGCAAGACGTTTTCTTTGCGGTTGCGATTCAGTTGTCCCCCGCTTTGTTCAAGCTCCACCAGTTGCGGGTGATTCTGAAAGGTGTCGAGCAGCATTACCGAACCGTCCTCGGGCAAGCGCAATCCTGGAGCGACCTGGGGCGTTTTGGCTTCTTCAGCCGCGCGTTCGGAGGCCAACTCCTGGTCTACTTCCTCGGCCTCAGGACTAGAAGCCCGGCCGGCATGCTCCTTCTCGAACTTCTCGGTCGCGGCCCAGTCCACCAAAGAGTAGGGCACCTCTTCCCATTCATCGCGCTCAGCGCTGAGGTAGCGCACGCGATCGCCCTTGACTTCCCATTGGCTCGCCAGTTGATAAGAGCCATCTTTGAGGATCAGCCGCTTGGCGAGCTTCTGAGAGCATAGTCGAGGGGGGGACAGGAACGCAGCGAGGCTGAGGAGGCATACGACGATGGCCGGACACGGACGAGGCATACAAGAGGCGGTAATCGATGGTTTAAGTGTATCCCTTCAGCCCGCAAGCCTCCAAATATTCCGGTACCCGGTTAGTTTGCTCCCCTAGCAGCAAAACGTTAGAAGCGTCGTCTCAATGGTGGTAAACCGCGTATAGGGTTATTCCGACGACGATTGCAACAGATATACCGACGTAAAGGATGGCGTCCCTGAGTGGAATCTTCGTAGGTGACCGCGCACCACCAGCGACAGCGCACGCAATAAGCATTGCAGGAATACCGACGAAGAACAGGGCCGGAGTGCCGAATCTCGCAGATGCGATCAGCACCGCGAAACCTGCGAACGTAATAACAGCCGGGTGCCGTACTTTTCGGCGGGGTGGTTCGGAGGCCAGAGCGACGGGCGAAGCCTGCCGGAATCCGAAAAACCGTTTGTAGGTTATGAGTGACACACTAACAACGAAGCTGAGAACGGCAGCGATACCGCAACACATGAACGGAACACCAAAGGCGGCTGCAAATACTATTCCCCAGTTCTTCCGGCCCGATGATCCCTGTTCCCAATACATAGCCAAAAGGAGCGCAGAGAAGAACACCACAGATGTTCCGGCGAATACTAGGCCGAGGATTGCCGCCTTTTTGGGGGTCCATTCGCTCACCGAGATATGGTACGGCAGGATGATTGACGAGAACAGGCGACTCCACTCAAAACTGCGACGGGGGACTTGAGGGCAATCGCGATGTAACGCCAATCTACCTCAGAGCCGCTGCACGACACAGCATCCCTCGGGAAAACGAGAAGAACGGGTTATTCGCGCAGCGTGTGGGTTTCTGCGCTCGTTCACGCAACGCCCGATCTCACTGCCTCTCGTTTTGCCGGCAGAAGCGCTAACAGGACGGTTCCGATCACAATGGTAACGACCACATCGGTAAAGTCCCTGTGGACGCCGTGAATCCGGGCTTCTACGGTTTGAATAGCCATCACCACGCCATGGGAGATGTGCCACCAAGCTGCTAGAGCAATCATCGAGCGATGCTCTGATGGTCTCCTTGCGGCCAAGAGTAGAAAGACCCCGACCGGAATAAAGAAGCTCAGAAACATCGGCGCGACCTCGCTCTTCTGCTCCAAAAGCCAGCTGGAATGCCGCAGATCTTTATATAGAAAATAAATGGGATACAAATTCAACAGCCCCACGATCACCAAGACGATCTGTGTTAGTCGTTCTCTTTTCACCGGAGCCTCATTTGAGCGAACTTTGATGCAAGCGCAGCAGCGGCCGACGCAGAAGATTCACAAACTAGCACACAGGGAAGCAAACGCAAAATCTGGCAATGACGCTGCAGAGCCTGCTTGATCCATCGCGTGGAGATACTCAAACCACAGCCAACGGTCGTGAACTCCGGTTCATACCTTCTGGCTGGTTCCTTTTCGGATATTTGGGGTCTTTTATTCTCCTCGCACAGAGGGGACAGCCCTCCCGAGCCCCTTGAGTCTTCGCGCTGACCGCACGCGCCACTGACCGCACACAAGAACTTACTCTTCTGGCGTTCCTCATAAAATTGGGTTTCCTGTCGAACCCAAAGCCAAGCGGCGGCGTCTGGCAATTGTACGGGGAGAACAGATGCAGGAATTCACCTGGCCCGGTCGTACGGCGGAGACCGAGTTGGCGTTCGATCTTGAAAAAGCTGCCCTTAGGCGCGAGTTTGAACAGCGCCTCGAGGAGTGCGGCACGCTGGCGTTCCGGGTTGCGCGCGGAGTCTTGCGCAATGCGGCCGATGCGGAGGATGTCGCACAAGAAGCGATGCTCCGTTCGTACCGTCGCTTTGCCCGGCTCCGCGACCCCTCGCGATTCCGGTCATGGCTGGTTCGAATCTGCTTCCGTCTCGCGCTGGATCATGAGCGCTCGGCGCGCCGCCGCGAAAAGCGGGAAACCGCGTGGGCGACCGACCTGCCGAAGCCGACCGCAGAGGACATTGCCGCGTCGAACGAATTCGAGCAGCGCCTACAAGCAGCGATCGCGGCACTATCAGAGAAATCACGGCTGGTTTTGTTACTCACGAGTATGGATGGTCACTCGCTCGAAGAGGTGGCGGCGCTACTGCAGTTGCCTGTCGGCACCGTGAAATCGCGTCTGCATTCCGCACGCAAGCAACTTGCGGAGAAATTACGATGACCTGCGACAAATACGAGAATGCGCTGCTGCTGGCGGCAGCCAGCAACGCTGAACTGGATGCGAAGCTTGCGCGGCACCTTGAGTGTTGTTCGACGTGCCGCATGACTCTGCGCTCGGAGAGAGAATTGTTCTCGCGAGTCGACCGTACCTTGCGGGCGCGGGTGAACGAGGTGCCGCGGCCTGGCTTTCTGGCGCAGCTCCGACGCCAGTTTTCAAACGAGCTGACTGCACGAGCTGGGTCGGATCGCGTGTGGCAGATGGCGGGAGTGGCCTCGGCGCTTCTTCTAATCGCGATGTTCTATCCGCTGGTCAATGCGCGACAATCCAGCGTCCAAGGAAACCTGCAGACGCCCACAATTAAAGTGCCGCAAGGTGCTGACAAGACGCAATCCGCGCGTGCCAGTGAAGACTTTGGAGTGCCGTCTCGCCGTCACTTCAAGCCTCGCGCGGTCCACAGCGCAGCACTGCAGGAACCGGAAGTCCTGGTGCCCCCAGATGAACGGAAGGCATTTGCGCAATTCGTGGCGTGTGTGGCTCGAGGCGACGCAATCGCGCGAGCGGCTGTAACCCCGGCGGTGAACAAAACCGTTAGCAGGATCATGGAACTGCCTCTGGTGTCTTCCGTTGACATGGTTGATCTGCAATTGGGTCGAGCGCCAGAGGAAGAATGGATCAACCAGGCCCGCAGTTCAGAGTGAGTTTGCAGACTTAGGCGGTGAGGGGGAAGCATGGTAAGAACAGCGAAGGCAGCATTCCTAGTAGCAGCATTAGCGATGGGAACACCGTGGGTTGCAGCACAAGAGAAACCAAAGAGCGAAGACGCAGCCATGGAAGCCCGGCAAACGGAAACGACACAGTTGAAGATATCGTTCACGTTTACGGAGTTTGCGGGCGACAAGAAAGTGAAGAGCTTGCCCTACTACATGGTTGTGGTCGCGGATGGAAAGCCGCCGAAGTCCGTAGTGAAGGTGGGAAGTCGCGTTCCGGTTTACGTGGGCAAAGAATACGGGATGCAGTATGTGGACGTTGGCACCAATATCGACTGCCAGGCCTCCCGGACAAAGGACAACAAGTTCGACATCCGGGTGATGCTCGAGCGATCGTGGGTGGAGGGGAGTGTGGCAGTTGCGGTTGATCCCAGTGCGTCTCAGCAAATTCATCGGAGCCAATTTGCAGAACCGATTGTGCAGCAGTTCAAATCAGAGTTAAACCTGACACTGCGCGATGGCCAAACTGTAGAAAGCTCGTTTGCCACGGACCCCCTGAGTGGGAAAGTCTTCAAGGCGGAGGTGTCGCTCAACGTACTGCAGTGACGGGTGTTCTGGCCATCGCAGGACTAATTGATCTGGACGCCTCAGGGCTGGACGGATAAAAACAACGGTCAAATGTGTGCGGCATACATGTTGCCAACGAGGTATTACGAGCGCGGGTAGATGTCAGCCCTTCACTCCAGATAAGGTCGCGATTTTCCTGGGATCTTGTCTGTCGGCAGATCTCTTGCTCAGGATGGATTGTTGTGGCTCTGAAAGAGCCATGAGCTACTCGGAGCGCAGCGCTACCATGGGATCGACTTTGGCGGCACGACGCGCTGGAATGAATCCCGCGACGGAACCACATACACTGAGCACAAGAACGGCGAGGCAAAGCACCAGGGGATCGTAAGTCGCCAAGTTATACAGCCGACTGGCGAGCAACCGCCCCGCAGCGAGGGCTGTCGGAACCCCGATCACCAGCCCAAGCCCAATCTGCCGCCATGCACTGCGCAGGACCATGGCGACGACGCTAATGCGATCCGCTCCTATCGCCATACGGACGCCGATCTCATTGGTGCGGCGTGACACTGAATAGGAAGTGACGCCATAGAGCCCGAGCGAAGCCAAAGCTACAGCCAGAATACCGAATAGCACTGTCAGCCGAGCAGTCAGACGCTCCTGATTGAAGTTACGGTCCACTTGCTCTTGCAAAGTTTGCACCGCAGTGACCGGGAGGTTGGGATCGATTTCGGCCAGAGCTTGGCGCACGAGCGGTGCAACATTTTGAGCTCCATCCCGCAGGCGGAGCACGATGCTTTGGATGTAATTACTACGAATTTCGTCCAATTCGGGTTTTTGCTTGTCGACAGATTGGAAGAATGGCAGAAAAACCATGGGCTCGGCCGGTACCCACGCGTCAGTGTACTTTGCGTCTTCAACCACCCCTATGATCTGGTATGGGCTGCGATTATGCGGAGAGCTGCCAAAGCGCTTGCCGATCGGTTCTTCATTGGGAAAGTATCGGCGCACGAAGCTCTGGTTTACGACTGCGACGCGTGCGGAGTCAGGCGTGTCTCGCTCATCCATGGCTCGGCCCCGCAAGAGGGGGGTCCCCATGGTCTCGAAATAATGTGTTCCCACTCGATCCCAGACGCCATAGTCCTCGTCTCCCTGCTTGGCTCGGGTGCGTCCATCCTCAAAGTAGACGTCGCTACTCCATCGGTCCCCATCAAGAGGACCATACTGCGCATAGCTCACAGACATAACTCCGGGAACTTCCCCGATTCTTGAGGCTATGGCGCGGTACAGCATCGGCAACTTTTCAAACTGATATCCCCCAAGGCTCGGATTCACTTTCACGGCCAATCGGTTCTGGGTCTCAAAGCCGAAATGCTGCTGCTCCAAATTGGTTAGGCTCCGGAGCAGAAGGCCCGCTCCTGCCAATAGGACGACCGAGAGGGCAGTCTGCGCAACCACCAGCGCCTTTTGCAGGAGTCGGGGATGGTCCTGCGTGGTGCGCCCGGCACCACGTAACACGTCCGCTGGTTCGAGACGAGAGGTCCACCAAGCAGGTGCGATGCCAAATATGACTCCCGTCAGCAGTGAGAGAACCAGAGCGAACTCAAGTATGGGTAGCGAAGGGGTTGGGTCGATCGGTACGTACATGGAGCCATGAAAGGCCAATGCGAGAATTGTGCGTGCTACGGCGAATCCAACCAGCAGGCTCGCAGCTCCTCCCGCGACCGCCAAGAGCACGCTTTCCGTGAGCGCTTGCCGGATCAGGCGCGATCGCGAAGCGCCTAACGCCATTCGGACAGAGGTCTGCTGTCGCTGGCCCGCCCCTCTAGCCAGTAGAAGATTGGCAAGGTTTGCGCAGGCGATGATAAGCACCAACGCGGCGACCGCGATCAGAAGTCGCAGCGCATCCAAGGACTGCTCGCGCAGGCTGGTGATGCCCGAATCTCCGACTGTGAGCCGCAGCGTTGTCCGTGCGATCGCGTTCCGGTTCTCCTGGGACAGGTTCGTTCCGGCCTGATCGGTCATCCAATCCTGGAGCTGCGTCTGGAGCTTTGCTTGTAACGCTGCGAGGCCGACGTTCGCTTTCAGTCGGCCGATGATGTAGAGCCAGTGCAGATCTGCGTGCCGGAGCAACGACTGGTCGCTGGCAATCAGTGGCTCATCCGCCAAAGGGATGAACATATCCGGTGGGTCGCTGCGCAGCGTATCGCCGTAAAACCCCGGAGGCGTGACTCCAACCACGGTAAAGGGAGCACCATTGATTGTGAGGCTCGCACCAACGATGGTCTGATCGTGGCCATAGCGCTGCTGCCACGTCCTGTAACTGATCACCACAGCGGGGAGAGCAGAAGCCTGATCGTCGGAAGGCGTAAGCACCCGTCCTGACCATGCCTGAACTCCGAAAGTCGAAAAGTAATTTCCTGATACATACTCTCCCGTCAGAGCCACAGCAGGAGCAGAAGATGGAACCCGGCGCACGCCATACTCGGTCGTGGAAGCTTGGAATGCCGCCATCTGTTCGAAGTCGGGATTCTGGTCGCGCAACTGCAAATAGAGCGGATAGGAAAAGATCGCGAAGTGGGCTGCATGAATATTGCCGCCGACGACACAACAATAATTGTTGTTGTCCCCGAGCCGATAGAGCTGTCTTGGGTTTACCACCGGCAAGGATTTGATAAGCACCGCGTGGACCAGCGTGAAAACTGCCGTATTTGCGCCGATGCCGAACGCCAGCGTGATCACGGCGACGGCGGTAAATCCCGGGTTCTTGCGCAACTGCCGCTGGGCGTAACGAAAATCCTGTGCGAGGCCGGTCATTTCAGATTTGTCCTCCAGCCATACTCATTCCGTGGCCCACTACCAAGGAGAAACGGATTACGTCCGTCGCGAGTTCCCCGGCCATGCTCTTACCAATATAGTGCACGCCTAAGCCGTTTATGTCCAAGTACATAAGAACACCGTTCTCGAAGCAAACCGTTCAAGGGTGTCCACCGTCGGCCGGTCGTGTCCGGAGGCGAACAGGCAACCATCAGCTCCTATCTTTTCTTTTTGATGAGACCGCCTGGGGTATGAATCGCCACGTCTCCACCACGCAATCTTGTCACGACCTCTCTCAGGGTGCGGCGCTGGCCGCCCGGCAACACCAGCGGTTTTCAAATGTTCCGACCAGGTCCTGCTGCTTGCCGACTGTTACCTTCCTCCTCCAGACGGGCAATGAACTTCTCGTTCAGTTTCTCATCGTGAATGACCTTTGGCTCGGCCTGAGAAGCCAAAGTCGCGTAATCTAACGCTGCGGCCATCCTCAATGTCAGCGTCCTCCTTTCCCCGCCGGTCATTGAGCAGCTTGCGCCGTCACTTTCACTGCTCTTTTGCTCTTTATCGGGCTCTCGCCAAACACGCGAACGCGTCCGCTGCACTGGCTTCGTTCCAGTCGGCTTGTGGACCTTGATTTGAACAGTGCCGCAAAGCGGGTGTCACCCGCGGGGAGGAGTAAACGGGCAGGGGTTGGAGTACGCGAAATGTTCTCAGTCGCCAGCCGTTTCCTGTGCGTCGAAACTGTGCCTCTTTCGCACGCAAGCAGGCGCAACCGTTCCCATCTTATCCTGCGCGTTCAGCGCCTTGGCCGATGGCCAGAGCTGCGGCTTCTTCCTGAATCCTCTGCCACGCCTGGCGCACATGGCGGGCTTCGGTGTGCGTCTGGGCGACACAGAAGCGCAGGGTGATTTGATCCTGCAAGCGAGTATGCGTCAGGTAGAGATCTCCGCTTCGGTTGAGGCGGTCGAGGAGGGCCTGATTGGCCTGATCTCCTCCCCGGTGCCGGAAACATACGAGGTTGAGCGGTGCCGGCGCCGCCAGTTCGAAACGGCGATCCTGGCTGACCCAGCGGGCGAACTCCTGCGCTAACTCGACATGACGTCGAATGTGGTGTTGCAGGCCCTCAATCCCATAATGGCGAATCACGAACCAGAGCTTTAAGGAGCGGAACCGCCGGCCGAGAGGGATCTGCCAGTCGCGGTAGTCAAACACCGCTCCCGACGCGGTGGCTTGGTTTTTCAGGTATTCCGGAAGGACGCTGAGAGTTTTAATGAGGGTAGCGCGATCGGCCACCCAGAAGCAGTCGCAGTCGAAATTCGTGAACATCCATTTGTGCGGATTGAAGGCATAACTGTCAGCCAGCTCCAGGCCATCCTGGAGGTGGCGAAACTCCGGGCAAAGCGCGGCTGTGCCCGACATCGCGGCGTCCACGTGCAGCCAAAGGCCGTGATCACGGCAGATTTGACCGATCTTGCGCACGGGATCGAAGGCATTCGAAGACGTAGTGCCCACGGTCGCGCATGCAAAGCAAGGGATGCGGCCGGCGCGGCGATCCGACGCAATCTGGTCGGCGAGTGCTGCCGGGTGCATGGCGAACTTCTCATCGACTTCGATCAACCGCAAGTTGTCTCGGCCGAGTCCGGCGATTTGGACCGCTTTCTCAATTGAGGAATGGGCCTGATTCGAAGCGTAGGCCACAAGCTTTGGATCGCAGCCTTGTCGATTGCTGGTGAAGTTGGTGGCCCGTTCTCGTGCCGCAAGCAAGGCACATAAGGCAGCACTCGAGGCTGTGTCCTGGATAACGCCGCCCCCGAACCGGGTAGAGCGAAATGTTTGCGGCAGATCCAGCATTTCGACGAGCCAATCGAGAACCAGCGTTTCCAGTTCGGTGCAGGCCGGACTGGTGGCCCAAAGCATGCCCTGCACGCCCAGTCCCGAAGAAAGCAGGTCGCCGAGAATCGCCGGTCCCGAGGCATTGCAAGGGAAGAAGGCGTAGAAATTTGGCGACTGCCAGTGGGTGGTGCCGGGCAGGATGATCTTCTCGATATCGGCCAGAATCTTGGGGAAAGGCTCGGCTTGCGATGGGGGATGCGCGGGCAGAGAAGCGCGTATCTGTCCCGGCTCGACCGGCGAAAGCACGGGTAAAGATTCGATCCGCTCATGGTAGTCCGCAATCCAGTCGATGACGGCATGGCCGTGGCGACGAAACTCATCCGCCGTCATGTGAAACGATTTTTCTTCCCTCATGCGGGCTCCCGGCTTACTGGAATCGTTACTGGCTCTATTCTATTCTTCGGAATGGTCTTCCCTGGCGGCGGGCGATGGAAGCGGCTCCGGCCATCAAGCAAGCTGACCGCAGAAGACGCGGGTGTCATATTCGAGCACGACGTGTCCGTCGATCTGATGTGCCGCAAAAATCTTGCGCAACTCCCGCAGCATTGATTCATAGTTCGCATCTCCCGACTGGGGGGTGTAGGAAGAGGACAGCAGCCGGCCTTCGAGCGCCGGGTAATCGCATTCCTGGCTGGTCTCGAACGTCCGGCATCGAAAGGGCAAGGGCGCGAAGAAATCGGCGATCTCCGCCGTTGTGCGCTCATGCCGCACTTCCCGATAATCCGTGCCGTATGCCAGGAGCAGACGTTCATAGTCTCGGAGAAACGCCGTCCGGGCGGTCTTCCTTTCATTCCAGAGCAGAACCAGCCAGCCGCCCCGCTTCAGAATGCGAACAAACTCCGAGCGGGCTTGGTTTCGGTCGAACCAATGGGCCGCCTGCGCCGCGGTAATCATGTCTACGCTTTGGGCCGGCAGGGAGGTGGCTTCGGCAGTCCCGGCAACGCTGGTAAACCGCCCATACGCCTGCAGGAATTGTTCTCCCGCCAGCCGCATTTCCCGATTGGGCTCTACGCCAAACACTCGGTTGCCGTTTTCGAGCAGCAGCCGGGTGAAAATGCCCGTCCCCGATGCAACGTCGGCAACGACCGATGCCGGCGTGAGGCCGCATTCGGCCGCCAGAAGCTCGATTACTTCTCGGGGATACCCCGGACGGAAGCGCAGGTAATCCTCGACACGGGAGGAAAACCGCGAAGTCGCGTTGGTCACCACCATCACCATAGTGTAGCGTTTCCTCTTTCCCTCAGGCACGCACCCAATCCCGCCCTGGGTTACCATGGAGGTCGGACTGCCATGGTTTCTCGATCGACTTCCGACCGCAAGCTGTCGACGAAGGCTCTTGCCGTTTTTCTTTTCGCGGGTTGGCTAGCCGCGACGGTCAGCACCGAAGGCGGGGAGGGGAAGTCCGAAGCCGGTTCCCCATCAAGCCCTTCCCGAATCTTTGGCTTCCGCGAGGCGGGCCCTGAACTCCAGCTCGAGCAGCGGTTCATGGCCGTGCCCGACCCTAAACTGGCCGAGGAGCACCTCCGCGTTCTGACGCAGGCTCCGCATCTTGCCGGCTCCCCCGAAGACAAAGCGACGGCGGACTATGTCGCGCGAAAATTTCAAGATGCCGGGTTCGAGACCGAGCAGGTCGAGTATCGAGTTTGGATGAACTATCCGAGCGAAATCAGCGTCGACGTGACCGCACCCGCGGGGGTACGCATGCACGGTCCCAGCCGCGAGCATGTCGACGGCGATCCTTTGGCGGATGATCCGCGAGTCGTGATGCCCTATAGCGGCATGTCCCCCTCCGGCGATGCCGAAGGCGAAGTCGTTTACGCAAACTACGGCTCGGTTCAGGACTTCGCCAAACTCAAAGAATTGCAAGTGGACGTGCGGGGCAAGATCGTGCTGGTTCGCTATGGCGAAAATTTCCGCGGTGTCAAAGCTTACCTTGCCCAGGAGAATGGCGCCTCCGGCCTGATCATCTATTCGGATCCGGCTGACGACGGCTGGCGCCGGGGCGACAGTTACCCTCGGGGCCCATGGCGGCCCGCCACCGGGGTGCAGCGAGGATCGATCGGGTACATGTTTGAGTTCCCCGGCGACCCGACTACACCGGGGGTTGCTTCGCTGCCTTCGCTCCCCGACGCGGAACGAGTTCGACCGGATCGCTCGGCACAGCTTCCGAGGATTCCGACCACGCCCCTGTCCTACGCGGATGTCTGGCCGATTCTTGAAAACCTGGGCGGACGGGACTCGCCGCGCGAGTGGCAGGGTGCCCTGCCTTTTACCTACCATGTCGGGCCCGGCCCGGTGAAGGTAAAGCTGCATCTGAAACAGGACTACCAGTTCCGTGCAATCTGGGACGTGGTCGGGCACATCCGTGGCGCTCGTTTCCCCGAGGAATGGGTTGTGGCGGGCAATCACCGTGACGCCTGGGTGTACGGCGCGGTCGATCCGAGCAGTGGTACGGCGGCGATGCTCGAAGCCGCGCATGGGATTGGCGAGCTGCTGAAATCGGGCTGGCGGCCGAAGCGGACCATCATGCTGGGAAGCTGGGACGCGGAAGAGCAAGGATTGATCGGCTCCACCGAATGGGGAGAGCAGCACGAAAAGGACTTGGCCAACGCGGCCGCCTATTTCAACATGGATGTGGCCGTGTCCGGACCAAAATTCGGCGCTTCCTCGGTCCCGAGCTTAAAGCAGTTTCTGCGGGATATCACCCAGGTGGTGCCCGGCCCCGATGGGGCAACCGTTTATGCCTCCTGGCAAAGCATGAACCGGGCAGGATCGCAATCCCCTACCGAGCCCACCGAGGCGATCGGTGACAGCCGACGGGTTCCCGCGGCCGAGAACCGATCCGACGTCCCCGTGGGAGACCTGGGAAGCGGGTCCGATTACACCGTCTTTCTCCAGCACCTGGGTGTTCCTGCGACCGACATCAGCTCCAGCGGTTCCTACGGGGTTTACCACTCCGCCTTCGACGACTTCACCTGGTTCAAGAGGTTTGCCGATCCCAACTTTCTCTACGAACAACAAATGGCCCGCATTTTCGGTCTGGAGATTCTGCGCATGGCTGAGGTCGACGTCCTGCCCTACAATTACGAGGAATATGGGCAGGAGGTCGCGACCTATGTCGAGGCCGCCAGAAAGAAGGCGGAAGCCCTATTCAGCGTTCGCGCCATCAGCTTTGCGGAGGCGGTTCGGGCGGCCAACCGTTTTTCCCAAGCGGGAGCCAAGATCCTGCGGCGGCAAAAGAATCCACCGAACGACCTGAGCGAGCTCAATCGAACTTTGCGGGCCGCCGAACGCGCGCTGCTCGTCGCCGACGGCTTACCGAATCGCCCCTGGTTTCGCCATGTAATCTACGCTCCCGGCGAATACACGGGATACGCGGCGGTGGTGATTCCGGGGATTAACGAGGCGATCGACCAACGGGACCTCACCCGGACGCGGCAGCAGGTAGAGATTCTGGCCGCGGCCCTGAATCGCGCGGCCACGGTTCTGGCGCACGCGCACTAAGCTAAGGGAGGGCGATGAGCTTGTCGACCAGGGGTGAATAATCTCGCTTTTCGACTCCGTGGACTTGCCGATTGTAGTCGTCCACTTTGCTCGAATAATTCATCGAGCAGAACTTGGGGCCGCACATCGAGCAGAAGGCGGCTTCCTTATAGTAGTCATCGGCCAGAGTCTCATCGTGCATGGCGCGCGCCGTATCCGGGTCGAGCGAAAGCGCGAACTGCTTCTCCCAATCGAACTTGTAGCGGGCATAGCTGAGGGCGTCGTCGCGGTCGCGAGCGCCGGCGCGGTGCCGGGCGATGTCAGCGGCATGAGCCGCGATCTTGTAGGCAATAATCCCGTCTTTCACGTCCTTCTCGTTGGGCAGTCCAAGATGTTCCTTGGGGGTGACATAGCACAACATCGCCGCTCCGTGCCAGCCGATCATGGCGGCACCGATGGCCGAGGTGATGTGGTCATAGCCGGGAGCGATGTCGGTCACGAGCGGCCCGAGGGTATAAAACGGGGCTTGGTAGCACAGCTCTCTTTCTTTCTCGACCTGTTCTTCGATTTTGTCCAAGGGGATGTGCCCTGGACCTTCGATCATGACCTGCACGTCATGCTTCCAGGCGATCTTCGTCAACTCTCCCAGCGTCTTCAGTTCGGCAAACTGAGCTTCGTCGCTTGCGTCGGCAACGCATCCCGGGCGCAGCCCGTCCCCAAGCGAGAACGAAACGTCGTATTTCGCGAAGATCTTGCAGAGATCCTCGAAGCGTTCATAGAGGAAGTTTTGCCGGTGATGATGGGCCATCCACTGCGCGAGAATGGCTCCGCCCCGGCTCACGATCCCGGTGATGCGCTTGGCGATCATGGGCAGGAATTCAATCAACACCCCGGCATGAATGGTCATGTAATCGACACCTTGCTCGGCCTGTTCCGCGATGACCTCGAGCATAAGCTCGGCGCTCAGATCCTCCACCCGTTTGACCCGGGTCACCGCTTCGTAAATCGGCACCGTACCAATCGGAACGGGAGAGTGACGCAAGATGGCGTGGCGAATCTCCGCAATATTGCCGCCGGTTGAAAGGTCCATCACGGTGTCGGCGCCGTAACGCACCGCGGTTTCAAGTTTCCGAAGCTCCTCGTCAATATGGGAGCTCACCGCGGAATTGCCGAGATTGGCGTTGATCTTGCACAGGGATGCTACGCCAATGCACATCGGTTCCAACTCGGGGTGATGAATGTTGGCGGGAATAATCATCCGCCCGCGGGCAACTTCCTGACGCACCAGTTCCGCCGAAAGCTTTTCGCGACGGGCCACATATTGCATCTCCTCGGTGACCACCCCCTGGCGCGCGTAATGCATCTGCGAGAAATTGTCATCCCTGTTCTCGGACTTGCGCCGGGCAATCCAGTCAGCCCGAGCTCGAAGCCTACCATCTCCATTGCCGCTCACCGAGGATCGATCACTGGAAGTCATACTGCACCGCCTTGCTTGAATAATGTGGTGTGGGTTTTGATTATACGCTTGCATCCAGCCGAGGATTTCGATTTGCTCAGTCGAGACGCGCTGTGACCGGACTTGTGCGATCCCATTCCTCTCTCCCGCCGGTAGTCTGTAGGTAAAAAGCTCGGAGGCTCCCGCATCGCCACACTCGGGAACGAGGTCACAGGGTGCGAATACGCTCCTCTCCCAGGAAGTTTGCTCAAGGCAGTCGAATTCCCGCCGAGCCAAGCGGCGAATCCACACAATCGCGCCGTCGGACGAGGCGTGCTCTCCCCGAGGCTTCGATCGAGAGAGGGCTGCGAAGCCACCGAGCAGTGCAGTACGTGACCTGGCGGCGAGCTGCCAGCGACAGCTTGCGCATAGGGCGGGAAGAGCTAAGGCTAACAGCGAGAGGTACTTATTAGCATTCAGAAATGGACCGTCCTTCGAGTAGAATTAGGAGAGGGGCAGGAAAGGGCGAGATGCCTTGTCTGGCTTGCCCCTGCGGGCTTTGCGTGTGTCTTGACCCGACCCGGAGTCGGGGCTAATGTTGGAACCAGCGACGGAGTGGTTATGTCTCAGCAAACAGGCAAATATCTCAAATTCGGCGCCGCGACGGTGGTGATTCTGATGGCGTTCGCCTACCTGGCGTACACCGGAGTGCAGCAGAGCAAGAGCTACTACGTCACCATCAAAGAGCTGCGCGGCATGGGGTCCACCGCGTACAGCAGGCGGCTGCGCGTGGCCGGGAACGTCCAGCCGGGATCAATCAAGCGGACGGGCACCACCGTCGAATTCGTACTGGTCGAGAATGACCAGATTCTTTCCGTCGTCTACAGCGGCACGGAAGCCCCTCCGGACACGTTCAAAGATAATTCCCAGGCCTTGGCCGACGGCAGCTTCGGACGCGATGGGGTATTCCACGCCCGTCAGCTTCAGGCCAAGTGTGCTTCGAAATACGCCCCCCAACCGGGGACGACCACTCCCTCGGCCGAGCCGACCAAGAACATGACTCAGGTTGAGCGCGACGGCGCTGGCGTTTCGAACTGAGTCGTTTGTGCGCTGCCCGTTTCTTCTGCGCAGGCACCAGCCAGGGCACCTATTCCGGAGCTTTCCGCTTGCGAGTGAAACGGAGAGAATGCTGATTCACTGCTATGCTTGGGAAAGGCGAAGAAGACGCCCGGGTTTTTGAGGCTTGGCTCGGGATTTCGACGGAAGCCAAGGTGGTCGCCAGGCTCGTTGTAGAAGACCCGGTTGCAGTCGCCCATTTGTTCTGATGCTTGTTCCAACCGCGCCCAGCTCGCTTCCTCCCGTCGTCACCATCACCAATCTGGTCAAGCAATTTGGACGATTTGCCGCCCTACGCGGTGTGACCGCTCAGTTTGTACCCGCCCGACTCTATGCCATTCTCGGCGACAACGGGGCGGGGAAGACCACTCTATTGCGCTCGCTGGCCGGGCTTAGTGTGCCCACCCGCGGCAGCGTCTCCGTCCTAGGCACGACCAACCTGCGGGAGGTGTGCGCCGAGATCGGCTATATGGCCCATCCTTCGCTCTTGTATGACGAAATGAGCGGGATCGAGAACCTGTGCTACTTTGCTCGCCTCTACGGAATGGATGACCCCGAGCGCAGTCGCGACCTCATCCGTCGAGCAAAACTAGACCCCCATTTGAAGCGTCCCATGGGGCAGTACTCCCAAGGAATGCGGCAGCGCGTGTCGCTGGCGCGCGCCCTTCTGAATGACCCGAAACTCCTGCTCCTCGACGAACCATTCTCCAATGTGGATGTAGGCTCTGCCCGCGAAATGGTCCAATGGCTGAGTGAACTTCGGGACCAGGGCCGAACCATCTTTGTGGTTACCCACCAGGCATGGTTGCTCGAGGATGCCGCCGATGAGTTTGTGTGGATGGCCGAGGGCCAAATCGTGAACCGAACTCCCTCGCTTGTGACCGCGGAGGCGCGATGACGGGCTCAGCCGGGCTCACGCGAGCTACCTTACTCAAAGATCTTCGCCTGGAATGGCGCTCCAAAGACGCCACCAACGCCATGTTGTTTTTTGCCCTGCTCGTGGTGGTGATCTTCAGTTTCTCCTTTGACCCGACGGCCGAAGAATCGCGGCGGATTGCGGGCGGACTCATATGGGTGGCATTTCTGTTTGCTTCCGTCGTGGCCCTGAACCAAACTTGGGCCCGCGAGCTGCGCAACCAGGTGCTCGATGCGTACCGGGTTTCACCGGCCCCGCCGAACTCGCTGTTTCTGGCCAAAGTTTTTGGGAATTTTCTTTTTGTCACCGTGCTCGAGGCCCTGATGACACCCTTGTTTGCCGTCTTTTACAACTTGCGTGCCATCGGACCGGCCTACCAGCTGCTGGTGGTCGCCGGACTTGGCACCTGGGCGCTGGTGGTAAACGGGACGTTTTTTGCCGCCATTTCCTTGCGCACCCGCAGTCGGGAGATCATGTTGCCCTTACTGCTGTTTCCCATATCGATTCCGGCGCTTCTAGCCATGGTCGAAGCCACCAGCGCAATCCTGACAGGGGAATTCTCTGCCAAGTTCTGGGTGGTCTTGCTTGTCACCTATGATCTAGTGTTTACTATGGCTAGCCTCTTCCTCTTTGAACGTGTGCTGCACGCGGAATGAAACGAGCCTTTCCCATCTTTGCCGTCCTGACCGCCGCTTTACTCGCTTACGGCCTATATCAAGCGCTCTGGGTTGCACCCACCGACCGGCTTCAGGGAGACGTCTACCGAATTATCTATTACCACGTGCCCTCGGCGTGGACCATGTTCTCCTTCTTCGCGTTGAACTTCGTTTCTTCGATCGTGTATCTGATTCGCCGCAATCCCAGGGCCGACGCAGTGGCTGTGGCTTCCGCCGAGGTTGGGGTTGTGTTCAACACCGTAGTTTTGGTAACCGGGCCGCTGTGGGCCCGACCGGTATGGGGAATCTGGTGGACCTGGGATATTCGACTGACCTCGACCCTCGTGCTCTGGTTGATCTACGTCAGCTACTTGCTTCTGCGGCGTTTTTCGAGCGGTGGGCAAATGCCAGTCTTGGCCGCGGCGCTGGCGGTTTTCGGGGCACTGGATATGCCGCTGGTCTATTTCTCCATTTGGTTTTTCCGCACCCAACATCCTCAGCCGGTGATCGGCGGGGGCGGCTCAATCGATCCTCGCATGTTGCAGGTCTGGCTGCTCAATTGGATTGCCTTCCAGTGTTTCGGCCTGCTCGTATTCGCCGCCCGTTATCGGCTGGAAGTCCTGTCCCAGGAAGTCGAGGAAATGCAGGCGCTCGAATCGTTACTCGAAGTTCGGGGTTCGCGATGAGCTATCTCTATGCGGCTTATATCATCACTTGGGCGATCCACATCGCCTACCTGAGCAGCCTCGCGCGGCGCTACGCTCGGCTGCGGCGGGAGATCCAGGAACTAAAGAGGCATTAGCGGGCGGAAGGCTCGCCCGGCGCCCACAACGTGCGCCAGGAACCGGCATCTCGGGAGAGCGCTCGCCGCATCTGAGGATTTGGGCGGGAAGACACAGCCACCCAGGAAGTCTCCACGACCGGCTAGACTGAAAGTCTGCTGCAGGGTGTTTGTATTTTCGATCCGTGGGCAAGAGGGATTCATTCAAATTGAGCCGCAACCCGGCGTTGAGACCCCTTGACAGTGTATCTGTCGAATGTTTAAGTAGTTGAATACTAAGAGCGGGTGATATCCTGCCTCCCAGTTCGCAGCTCATGGGCGCGCGCGGTTTGAAGTGCTGTTTCTTCTTCCTCTCCAGGAATAGGGAAATCCGGAGGAGTGCTTGAGAACGAATCGCTGTTGGTTGGGAGTAGCTTGTTTGCGCGGACAGGTGTTCGCAGCCCTTGCGCTATTACTTTCACTCGCCGTCTTCGCCTTGCAGTTTGGCGCCAAAGTAAGTCCGGGCAAACAGAGCAGGACGGCCGGTCTCGACCCCGGCTTGGCTGACCGCCAGCGGTTTCTTACGTCCTTCGCTCATCTCCCGCTCATCTTTGAGGCAAACCAAGGGCAGACCGATCCGCGGGTGAGATTTCTCGCTCGCGGCAGTGGCTACGCGCTGTTTCTCACCGCGCAATCTGCCGTACTGGCGCTCCAGGACGCTGCGGATCGCAGCCGCCATTCCGCGCCGCAGGCTGCGGTGCTGTCGATGGAGCTGGTGCATTCAAATCCGGGCGCGGATATCAAGGGAAACGAGAAGCTCCCCGGCAAGAGCAACTACTTCCTGGGCAATGATCCGGCCCAGTGGCATGCGAACATTCCTCAGTTCGCTCGCGTCCGATATGCGGATGTGTACCCGGGAATCGACTTAATCTATTACGGCAATCAAGGGCGACTCGAATATGACTTCGAGGTTGCTCCGGGAAGCGATCCGGGCCTGGTGAAATTCAGATTTGGCGGTCGGGAGCCAGTCGCCATCGCCGCCAACGGTGACCTCGAGATCAAGCTGGCAGGGGGAGAAGTTCGTCTCGAGGCTCCGCGAGTGTATCAAAGAATCGGAGAGCAACAACGTCCCGTCCAAGGGCGATTCGAATTGCACGGCCAACATGAAGTCGGCATTCGCTTGGGGGCCTATGACCGAGGCCACGCTCTGGTAATCGATCCCGTACTCACCTACTCCACCTACCTTGGGGGAAACGGCAACGAGGGTTGTTCGGTCATCCTCGGTACCGGACTTCCCCTGTCCGGGTGTCCGGCGGTTGCGGTAGACCCGGCCACCAATGCATATATTGCCGGATCCACCACGTCGGTCGACTTTCCGCTCGGCTCCTCGCCTTTTCAATCCAGCCTCCGCGGTACGGCGAATATCTTTGTCACGAAGTTCAACAGTTTCGCGAATACCTTGGAGTTCTCCACCTACCTGGGTGGAAATGGGACGGATTACACGGCCGGGGTGGGCGTGGACTCCGCCACCGATGTGCTGGTCGGGGGGACGACGACCTCGACCAATTTTCCTACTACTACGTCCACCTACTGCACTTCTGTGGCGAGTGAGTTCAAATCCTTCTGCACGCTCGCCTTTCAAACTTCTCCAGCCAGCGCTCACCCCCATGCATTCGTCAGCAAACTGGATCCGACGGGGGAGGTGTTGTTCTATTCGACCTATCTTTCGGGCAATGGCACGGAGATCGCTAGCGGGTTTGCCGTTGGCGAGAGCGACCAGAATGCCTATATCATCGGCACTACCACCTCGAGCAATATTCCGACCGCAACCTCAATCTTCCCCGCAACTCTCGGGGCCTATCAGACAAAACCGGCCGTGGGATCGACGATTCAGTTCTTCATGAGCAAAATCGTGCCCACTCTCTCTGAAGCCTCGAGCTTGGCCTATTCCACGTACTTTGGCGGAGGCAATCCTTCGAGCGGAGTGGCGCTCGGCGGTGGAATTGCCGTGGATATCAATAACAACGTCTATATCACCGGAGGCACGAACTTCTTGCACGTAGGCGCCTCCAACGATTTTCCCATTCTCAACGCCTACCAGGGTTGCCTGGACGTGGTCGCCTCCACCAGCACGACCAGCTGTCCGACGAGCGTTACCGCTACCGATGCGTTCGCAGCCGAGTTCAACCCCAATGCGGTCACGGGTTCGCAACTCCTCTACTCGACCTACCTGGGCGGCTCGGGGAATGATATTGGCTACGGAATCGCAACCGATGGCACCAATGCCTATGTAACCGGCTCGACGGCTTCGGCAGATTTTCCCATCACCGGCACGGGTGTGTATCAGAGCAGCTACGGTGGCGGTCCGAGCGACGCGTTCCTTGCGAAACTGGCCAATCCGATTACGACCGGAAGCACTCCGGGGCTGGTCACTCTTGGCTACTCTACATTTCTGGGCGGCTTGGCGACCGATGTCGGTTTGGCGGTCGCGGTGGACAATGAGCAGGGAGCGCGCCTTGCGGGCTGGACGAACTCCCCGAACATTCCCGAGTTAAACAACAGCATCCAGGCCGGATATGCGGGGGGTAACGACGCCTTCGTGGCCCGCATCGATACCACCGGCACCACCCCCACCGCACCGGGTCACTATTTCACCTACCTGGGTGGAACGGGAGCCGATTATGGCACCGGCATCGCTGTCGATCCGCTGGGTTCGAGTTACGTTGCGGGCGAAACCAATTCGTCCAACTTCTTGCAAATACCGACGACTCCGCAATATCCTCCCTTTCAATCCACTTTGCTCGGCACCACCGACGCCTTTCTCAGCAAATTAGGGCCGACGATCAGCTTGACCTTGACGGGTACGAGTTCTCCCCCGGTGGTTGGTGTGGGGAATCAGGTCACCTTCAATTACACCATTAGCAATACCGGCGATCTTGCCAGCAACATCATCTTCACCGATACCTTGCCGCCCTCGGGTGCGTCGTTTACCTCGGCAACCGTGAGCTCGGGCAGCTGCGGCAGTGCCACGGGGACGATCGTGAGCTGTACCATCGGAACGCTCAACTCCGGCGCCACTTCGACGGCCACCATAATCCTAACTCCGACGGCGGGCATTACACCTTCGCTCACCACGCTTACGTTAGGCAACACGGCTTCGGTTACCGTCGCAGGATGCAGTTCGTGCACCCAGTCGCTGACGACATCCACGCTGGTCAACGACTACAACATCGGCGTATCGCCGAATTACGCCACGGTTCCGGCAGGCGTGCCCGCCACCTACACGGCCACCCTTACGCCTACCGGCAACATTCCCAACAATGTTTCCATCACCTGCAGTGCCGGCCTGCCGAACGGCGCCACCTGCACCGAGGTTCCGCCGTCGCCAGTCCCCAATCTCAGCAATGGTCCGGTGAGTTTCTTGCTGGTCATCAACACCACCACCCGCGTGACCACGACCACCGATAAAGGAAAGCGCGGCGGGCCGTTGTATGCAACCTGGTTGCCGCTCTCCGGCTTGGCGCTTTTGAGCATGGGAATGCGCGGATCCGCAGGCAAGCGGCGTTGGCTGGTGGGGTTTCTCGTCGTCGCCTCGCTGTCGCTGGTCTTTTTCCCGGTTGGCTGTGCCAAGTCGTCGGTGACGACGACAAGCGGAACCCCGGCGGGGACCTATATCGTGACGGTCAGCGCGACCTCGGGTACAGCCACGCGGAACGTCATCGTGACCCTGGTGGTGCAGTGAAAAGCAAACTGGGAGGCAGTAGGGGGAAGCCCGACGTTCTGATCGCGAAAGCAGTTGCCATCAGGCGTTTGCCGACAATCGGTGATGGCCTTTCTGCTCCGCAATGCCGTATTGCCGTATCTTGTAAAGCAAAGCCTTGTAACTGATCTTGAGCAACGCCGCCGCTTGCTTGCGGTTCCAGTTGGTTTCCTCGAGGGCCTTGGCAATGGCCTCAGCTTCGGCCTCATCCTTCGCGCTGCGCGCCAAAGACTTCAATCCTCCGCTCCCGTTGCCGGCATTCGGCGCAGCGGGGACGAATTGTGCGCCATGGCCGTCGCTTTGAGGCCGGAGTTCCTGGATGGCGAGCTTCTCATCCCCCAAGACCAAATACCGCTTTACGAAATTGCCCAGTTCGCGCAGATTGCCCGGCCAACCATACGAGAGACATGCTTCCAACATTTCCGGAGAGACGGGCAGCGGCGGGCGCGCATAACGCTCCGAAAGTCTGGCCATGAAATGCTTGAGGAGCAGCGGGATCTCTTCCGTGCGCTCGCGCAAGGGCGGCACATGGAGGGTAAATGCGTTGAGACGGTAATAGAGGTCCTCCCGCAGCCGCTTTGACGCCAGGGCTTCGGGGATGTTGACATTCGTCGCCGCCAGGATGCGCACGTCGGCTTTGATGACCGAGCGGCTGCCTAACCTCGAGAATTGTCCATCCTGCAGGATGTGCAGCAGCTTGGCTTGGAGGGAGGTCGGCATCTCCCCGATCTCGTCGAGCAGAATCGTTCCCTTGTTGCAGAGTTCGAACTTGCCCGGTTTGGCATGATTGGCCCCGGTGAACGCTCCCGCCTCATAGCCAAACAGTTCGCTTTCCAGCAGATCCGCGGGGACGGCCGCGCAGTTTACCTTAAGGAAGGTGCGATGAGCGCGGGGCGACAGCTTATGAATCAGCCGCGCCATGACTTCCTTCCCCGTGCCGCTTTCGCCCAGCATCAGCACCGGAATATCTACATTGGCGACCAATGCCGCCTCCGACCGTAGTTTCCGCATCGCCGGGCTGGCGGCTACGAAGAAGACATCGTCGGCAAGCTCCTCCACCTCGCCAGGAGAATTGCGCTGGTTGGCGCCGAGGCATTGATCGATCACCGTATCGAGCTCGGCTTTCTGAAATGGTTTGGTCAGGTAGTCGTAGGCTCCGAGGCGCATCGCCTGCACCACCTTGCGGGTGTCTCCCACGCAGGAGAGCATCACCACTCTCAAGCCGGGTTGCAGTTGGCGCAGTTGCTCGAGCGCCTGCAGACCGTCCAAGCCCGGCATCAGCAAATCGAGCAATACCAGGTCGGGACGCAGGCCTTTTTGCACGCGCTCGATGGCTTCTTGGCCGGTACTGGCGGTTTCGACCCTATAGTCGTCCACTTCGAGCAAAGTACGAATGTACCGCAGCATCCCCGGTTCATCGTCGACCAACAGAATGTTCGCCGTGTTCTTCATTCACCCTTTCCCGAGGGAGTCGCTTGCGGCGGCCAGAGAGGAACGATGAAGGAAAACTTCGACCCGGCTCCGGGTTCACTCTCGACCCAAATCTTGCCGCCCATGTTGCCCACCAGCCGGCGGGCGATCGCCAGCCCCAGCCCCATGCCGGATTGGCGCTCGGTCGATGGCAGGCGGAAGAAGTCGTCAAACACCTCAATATGATATTCCGCCGGTATTCCCGGTCCGGTGTCGGACACACTGATCTTCACCGAATTGGGCACGGCGCTGGCCTGGCGCCGGCGTTCGGTGAGGATACCCGGTTGATCCACGGTGCGTCGGTCCCACATGTGAGGCTCGGCGTGCAGCCATACCGTGCCGCCGGCGGGAGTGAACTTGGATGCGTTGTCAAGCAGGTTCGAGATCACCCGCTGTACTTTGGCCGTGTCAAAAGGGAATTCCGTCAGCTTCTGATTGGGCAGAAAATAAAGCGCCAAACCTCGGTCTTGGAAGGCGCGGGACCAGAGGCGGCAAACTTCCGACAGGCAGGCGTTCAAATCGCCAGTCTCAAACTGCATCTTCATTTCGCCGGTTTCGAGCACGCTATAGCTGAGGAAATCCTGGATGAAGTTCTGCAACCGGCGTCCACTGGAACTCATATCGCGAAGGACTTCCTTCTGGCGCTCGTTCAGCGTGCCAAGCTTCTCGCTCTCAAGCAGTTCGATGTATCCGTTCAGGATGGCAAGCGGAGTCTTCAGGTCGTGAGCGGCGGAGGCAAGAGCATTGGTCGTTCGCTGAAGTCGTTCCCGCAGTTGGGAATACTGCTGGGATAACTCGTTGCTGCTTAAGGCCGGATCGGAAGAGGGGTTCTCGGGATCGGCCTTTGCGGGAGCGGAGCTTGTAGCCGGCGCGGCGTCACCAGAGATGCAGGATTTTTGAACCATGAGCGCCATAGTAGAGAAGGCTTTTGTCCCATGCGAGGGGGGGCAACACGCAGGCTATCTTCAGTAATAGCGCGATGTTATGACAGACGTTTCCGTCTGTCAATCAAAAATGCGCAGCGAAATACCACTCATGGGCAAAAGTGTGCAGTCGAAAGTACTTATTCCCCCCGGCAGCTACGCCCGGATCGAGAGGAAAAAAAGCATGAAAACAAGGGCGAGGTCCTGAGTTCCTCGCTTGATGCGCGCCCAAACCTCGAGTTCTCGGCTGGCAACCACAACAACCTACTCCGGGCGCATAGAAACTTTGGCCCCCAAGGTGCGGTAAAAGCGCAGAACCATTTGGAGTAGAGGGTGGATTTTGCTCCGAAGAAGGGTTGCCCCAGAACGGCGGAAATGGCAGCGTCTACCCTTGGCAATTCCCATCTTTGTCCGTGGCAAGGAGGGAAATGACAAGGAATGGTTGGAGTTTGCTACCGCGTTGAACGTCTCCGCAGGCGGAGCTCTTATAGCCGTTCGCCGTTCTTTGCCGCTTTCCGCGCAGGTTTTGCTCGAGATTCCCAGTGCTCCTCCGGTGGCGAACTCGGACTTGCCCAGGTTTTCCCGTAATTTGCAGGGCCGGGTCATGTGGAGGACCCAGGCACAAGCCTACCAATTGGGCGGCGTGAAATTCTCGCGCGCCCTGTTGCAACCTCGCGCGGCGAGTCAAACCCTTCCGCGAAGGAAAGTCACTTCCCCAAAGTGAAAATCTTTGCCCATCCCAACCCGGTGCATATGGCCACTTTTGCTGCCTAGAATCGCCCTCACTCAGGCTCACAATGCCATCGATAAGTTAATGAATCCAAAGTAAATGTAGACTAATCACAGGTTGTCCACCGAGGCGCGAGCGCTTTGGCGCTCAGGGTGCACCTCAGATTCTCGGCGAGGAAACCGTGGCGATCGAACCTGTCACTCATTTCAATGGCTTAGTGCAGTCGTTGGGGGAATTTCCCCCCGAGTCTGTGGTCTTTGGCAGCTCCGACGCCATGCAAACGCTGCGGGCGCGGATGAATAAAGTTGCCAGCGCCAATGTTCCGGTTCTGATTCATGGCGAGAGTGGCACGGGCAAGGACATCATCGCGCGCATGATTCATGCACTTTCGCCCTGGAAGACGGGACCTTTTGTCAAGGTAAACTGTCCCGCCATCCCCGCCACCCTGCTCGAAAGTGAACTCTTCGGTTACGAGAAAGGGGCTTTTACCGGTGCCTACGGTGCCAAGCCGGGCCGGGTGGAACTGGCGCATCGAGGGTCGTTGTTTCTCGATGAGATTTCAGAGCTGGATTTGGCGCTGCAATCGAAGCTTTTGCAACTGCTCCAGGACGGACAGTTCTGTCGTATCGGTGCCCAAGAGGACAAAAAGGTGGAGGTGCGGGTAGTGTGCGCCACCAACCGCCAGTTGGAAACTGAAATTGAAAATGGAACGTTCCGCCAGGATCTGTTCTATCGCATTAACGTCGTCAGTCTACATCTTCCCCCGCTGCGCGAACGGCGGCAAGACATCGGGGCGCTGGTCGGTTATTTTCTCGAGTACTACAACCAGAAGTATAACTGCCGGGCGCGGGCTCTTTCCTCGGAGGTGATGGGCAGGCTGGAGAAGTATCACTGGCCGGGAAACATCCGCGAGTTAGAGAACCTGATGAAGCGCTACGTGATTCTCGGTGGTGAGGACGTGATCACGGCCGAACTCGTAGCTCGAAACGGACAAGAGTTCTTCAATCCTGAGATCAACCTGGACGGTCCTATCTCCTTGAAGAAGTTGACTCGCCAGGCGACCCGCGAGCTGGAGCGGAAGGTCATCCTCAAAGTGCTGCAAGCGCATCACTGGAACCGGAAGCAGGCCGCTCGAGCCCTCAGCATCAGCTATCGGGCGCTCCTCTATAAGATTCGGGACGCCGGTCTTCCGCCCAATCGTACTTCGCGACGATCGACCGAAGAGGCCACGGGAAGGAGCGTCGCAGCCGGTTGATGCAGAGTCGGGTGAGGCCCGATTTTGTCGCGAAGCTGCTTCTCCAAGAATCCCGTTGCCGGCCTTCTCCGTGCCATTGAAAGCGACTCCACCGCTACACCCTCTTCGGCCCAGGCGAAAGATTCGATGGTTTCGCTGGTTCGGGGTGTTGACCGAACAAGAAACACTCGTGTAAGCTGACACCAGTTGCTTCCTTGGAGTTGTTTCAGGTGACCCACTCTGCCCCAAACTGGTTGGCGCAAAGCATGCGCCTCTCGAGTGCGGGAGTTTCGTGTGGCCGGAATCTCCTGTTGATCCCCATTACAGGCGCAATCCTGATTCGCATCGGGCCGAGTGGATGATGCAGCCGAGATCGAGAATGAGAAAGGCCATCATCCAGAAGGGGATGATGGCCTTTCGGTTTTTGGGGACAACGATTCGCATGAGGTCGACAGATGGATGAGCTCAGAGAAAAACTGGAAAAGGTGCTGGCAGAGCATCAGCGGGAGAGCGGTCTTCACATGATCGGTGGGTGCGAAAAGCTGATTCAGCGGTTGTTATTCGAGCTGCGGTCCGCACCTGTGGGCCGAGGCACGCCCGAGAACAACTTTCCCGACGCGAATGGAGGTCATTAGCTCCAGCCGGTACCCGGGAAGCCGCGACCAACCGGGAGCGAGAACCAACCCATGATCGTCATGAAGTTTGGTGGGACTTCGGTCGAGGATGGCAAGGCCATCGAGCGCGTGGCCGAGATTGTCGGTTCGCGCCTGGAACAGAAGCCGGTGGTGGTCGTCAGCGCCCTGGCGCAGGTGACCGATTCGCTGGTCACCATGTCTCAGCTGGCGGCTTCTGGCGCGCTGGCCGAGGGCTTGCGCCTGCACCGCCAAATGCGGCAACGGCACTTTGCCGTGCTGGCATCCTTGTTGAATGGCCGGGGTGAAACTGAGTTGCGTGATCGGTTGCAGACACTGTTTGATTCCCTCGAGGACGTACTGCGCGGAGTTGCGGCCTTGGGCGAACTCTCTCCCCGCACGAGCGATAACCTCCTGTCTTTCGGGGAACTGTTTTCGAGCCAGATCGTCAGCATGGCCTTTCGCGCCCGGGGCATGGATGCCGTGCTCGTCGACTCCCGACTTCTGGTGGTCACCGATGCCACCCACACTCGCGCGGTTCCGCAGCGCGAAGAAACCAACCGGCGGCTGCGTCACTCCTTGAAGCCACTGCTCAATACCGGCCGGCTGCCGGTGATGGGAGGCTTCATTGCAGCGACCGCCGACGGAATCCCAACCACTCTCGGCCGGGGCGGTTCGGATTTTTCGGCAGCCCTCGTGGGGGCTGGCCTGGGTGCGCGCAGGATTGAGATTTGGACCGACGTCGAGGGAATGATGACCGCCGATCCGCGCCTGTGTCCGGATGCCCGCCGCATCGCCGTCATCGGGTTCGACGAGGCCTCCGAGCTCGCCTATTTTGGCGCCAAAGTCTTACATCCCGCAACTCTGATCCCGGCGGTCGAGAAAAACATCCCGCTGTACATCCTCAATTCGCGGAATCCGGAGTCGAAGGGCACCTGTATACGTGCCCGGGCGCGAGCCAGTAAGACCATCGTGCGTTCGATTGCTGCCAAACGAGGCGTCAAAGTGATCAATGTTCGCCTGCCGCGGATCGTGGCTGCGCAAGGCTTTTTGCATGCTCTGTTTGAAGCCTTTGACCGCCATGCTTGCCCGGCGGATTTGGTGTCCACGTCGGAAGTAAGCGTTTCCGTGGCGGTCGAAGCCTCGCGTCATCTTGCCGGCTTGATCGACGACTTAAAGCGTTTGGGCAATGTGGAGGTCGAAGACAACAAGGCCATTCTCTGCTTGGTTGGGGAGAAACTTCGCGGTCGGATCGGCGTCGCCGCGCGCGTGTTCAGCGTGCTCGCCTCCGCGGGAATTAACGTGCACATGATTTCGCAAGGGGCCTCGGAGATCAACATCAGCTTCGTGATCGAAGAACAGGATGTTCCGGAAGCGGTCAAGCAACTGCATGCCTATTTCTTTGCCGAGAGGGCCGGGGACCCGCCATCGGTGGTGAAACAGGTATTCGAGGAGAAAGCGGTGCCGCGGGAAGGCACGAGAAGCTTTGCGCGAGCGACCGGGCCGGGTTTGTAGGCGCTGAGCTTTTCCGAAAAGGAGACTCGTGGGGTTCGAATCACTGCTTGCCATGGATGGCCAACGGTTCGATGACCGGGATGCGATACCCCCATCTCTGACCTCCCGCCCTCGAATCCTCCGGGTCGCGCCCGGCCACCTTCGACACCCGAGGTTCGCCTGATCCATGATCAGTCCCACTTCTCAGGTCGATCAGTCCGCGCTCGATCAGCCACCCCCCGTGAAGATCGCCCTGCTGGGCTTTGGAACCGTCGGAACCGCTGTGGCACGTCTGCTCGATGCCCGCCGTGGCCAGCACTCGCTTGCGCTCACCCATATCTGCGTGCGCGCGCCGGAGCGCAAGAAGGTCGACTGGGTATCGGATCGAGTGTGCTGGACGGATGACATCGCAGAGGTTCTCAGGTCTGACGTGGCGGTGGTCGTCGAACTCATTGGCGGTCTGCGTCCCGCCTATGACTGGGTGCGGCAGGCTCTCGAAGCGCGAAAATCCGTGGTCACTGCCAATAAGCAGCTCATGGCGCGGCACGGCTCGGAGTTGATCGAACTGGCGCGTCGGAACCGACAGCAGCTCGCCTTTGGCGCCTCGGTAGGCGGCGGCATCCCCATCCTATCCGGACTGGCGCAAGGCCTTGCCGGGGATCGGTTGTTCAAGATCTATGGAATTCTGAACGGGACCTGCAATTACATTGTGACGCGGATCGAAGCGGGTGCCGGATTCGCCGACGCTCTGCGGGAGGCGCAGCAAGCCGGCTTTGCCGAGGCCGATCCCACCGAGGACATCGATGGTCTCGATGCGCGCGCCAAGCTGGTGATTTTGGTGCGCGTCGCTCTCAAGGCCGAGGTGTGGCCGGAGAATGTCTTATGCCGCTCGATTCGCGATCTTTCTTCCGTCGACTTTGGGTACGCCCATGAGCTCGACTGTACCATTCGCCAAGTGTCGCGGGCCGAGCTCCGCGAGGGAAAGCTGCTGGTAGCGGTTGAGCCGACGCTGGTTTCTCGTCGTTCCCCGCTGGCGACCGTCGAGGGAGGAGAGAACTTGATCATCAGTCACGGCGAGTTTGGCGGAGAGACCGTGTTCTCGGGACTGGGTGCGGGCGGCAACCCGACGGCCGTGGCGGTGGTTTCCGACATTCTCGACATCCTGCGGCATCCCTCCCCTGGACTTGCGCCATCGGAGGGGCCCGCGGCTACTCCCGGGGAGATTAGCAGCGATTTTGAAACTCCCCACTACCTACGCCTGGTGGTCAAGGACAGCCCAGGGATCCTTGCCCGACTGGCCAGCATTCTTTCTAAGCACGACATCAACATTGACGCGGTTCTGCAAAGCGCCGGCCAAGACAAGGCGGCGTTGCCCTTTGTCATTACCCTCGAAGCCACGCAAAGCAGCCGGGTGGAGGCCGCCCTGGCGGAAATACGCAAGTCTTCTTTTCTCCTCGAGGCACCGCTCAGAATGCCCATTCTGCCCTAGGGAAAGGGCAGGCGTGCAGCCTCCGCCACCTACCCAAAACAGCCCAAGCCAAAATCCCACCGCATGAGCCAGTATCGGCCCTCAGCGCGGGCGTCAAACCGGGCCGGTGGTGCGGGGGGCATCTTGGCCAGGTACGCATCAACGGCAGCCTTCAGAGCGAAGGGCCCTGGCGCGGCGCTCGCGAACCCAGGTTCTCAACCGCTATCATTCTAGGGGTGAACCAGCATGAGAATTGGTTCGATCGTCATCCACTGCCACGAATTTGACCGCATGGTAAGCTTTTGGCAAGACGTTCTTCACTACGTGCCGCGGCAACCCGCCAACGATGGCTGGGTGGTTCTCTGCCCGCGAGATGGAAACGGCCCGAATCTTTCCTTGCAGGCGAGGGAAGCACGACGAGCCCGGCGAAATTGGATTCATCTCGACCTCTATACCGACAGCAGAGACGACGAGGTGGCCAGGTTGCTGCAGCTAGGTGCGCGGCACTATCCGTGGAGGTATCCCGCTAGGTCTGATTTCGTGGTTCTCGAGGATCCCGATGGGAATCTCTTCTGCGTGGTCGAACGTCGCGGCAATTGACCCGGGGGCGAGTGATACTGTCGGCAGCGCTCCTGGCGGCCGCGCGGTCGAGACTGTTCGCCTACACGCTACTGCGGCGGTGCCGTCGGTCATGGGCGCCAGCCGACTCGCCTAGCAGCGGTTACCGTCCGGACGCTTTCTCACCCCGCAGCACCGTACAAGTAGAGGCTGCCTTTGCAATCAAGCGGTTCTGCTCGTCGGTGATGTTGCATTCCACGTAGCCGACACTCCGGCCACGCTGTAGGACCGCCCCTTCCGCTTTGAGTTCTGCCTGCCAGACCGGGCGAAAGAAGTTGATCTTCAATTCGATCGTGGTGAACGATTCCCCTGGCGCGAGGGTGCTGGCAAAGGCGATTCCCATCGCGGCGTCGGCGATGTCGCAAAGAATTCCACCGTGGAGAGTGCCCATGGGATTTGCGTGCTGCGGCCCGGCCTGCAGGACAACCGTGGCCCGTCCCTCGGCAACCTCCTTCAACTTGAAGCCGACCAAACGCGCGACGGGCACGTCATTAGCCTTCGCTCGCTCGCGAAAGTCAAGTTTTGCGGAAACTTCTGGCGTGGTCATGAGTTCTCCGCTCGAGTTTTTCTGGGTGTGCCACACGAGGTCCATGAAGCGAACGCCGCGCGAATGCCTGGCGGCGTCCTGGAGCTTGTCGACTATCCAAGGCAACCAGTTGCATACTCATATTGGGAGGAGGAACAATTACAATAACCACCCGCCCGACTCGTCGTCGATCCTTATAATACTGGAGAAGCCACAACCACCGAATTCAAGACACCAATTACTTTAAGGAGAAAACGCATGCCAATACGGAAAGCAGAAGCGGAATGGAAAGGGAATCTCATCCAGGGAGCCGGCCGGCTGAAAGTGGGGAGCGGGGCCTTCGAAGGGCCGTATTCCTACAAGTCCCGGTTTGAAGAAGGCCAATCGGCAACCAACCCGGAAGAACTGATCGGAGCGGCACATGCGGGCTGCTTCACGATGGCGCTGACGGCGCAGCTTTCGCAAAAGGGGATCACGCCAAACCGCATCCACACCAGCGCCAATGTGAGATTCGACAAAGTCGCTGAGGGATTTGCAATCACGAGCATTGAACTTCAGACGGAAGCCGAGATTCCGGGTATCGATGACAGGACCTTCCAGGCGATTGCGCTGGCTGCGAAACAGAATTGTCCTGTCTCGAAGGCCTTGGCGGGCACCGAGATTCATCTGAGCGCAAAGCTGCTTTCGGCTGCAGCCGCGTGACACGGCTGCGGTTCAACCGAGCCGGCTCGTCCATGGTCGGCAACTCAGAAACTGGGATCTGCTCCTAGCTGGCGAGTCGCGATATCACTCCTTCACCCCGGCCGGGAGGACTATTTCTTAATCCCATGACAAAGTTTGCTGACCGGCCGCTGCGGGTGCAGCTGTTGGTAGGGGTTCGACCCCGGCACTGCTGGGGGATTCCTTGCCGGGATGCGGAAGGTCACTGCGGAGCGAAGCGCACATTGGGCCGTCGGGGCAGGCGGCAGTCGGCGGCTCACGCTCCCCGACGCATCTGGGCCACCAAGTATTCGCTGGTGCGTAGCGAAAAGGTAAGAATCGACAGCACCGGGGGCTTGTCGGTGCCGTTCACAAAAACACTGGCGTCACATAGGTACAGATTGGCAACGTCGTGGGTTTGGCCGAAACGGTTGGTGACAAATTGCTTCGCATCATGGCCCATGCGGCAGGTGCCGATCTCATGTTGGCTGTAGCCGGGAGTCTGCGGTTCCTCGTCCACCGACTCGAGCACTCCGCCGCTCGCTCGCAGCACCTCCGCACACGCATGCTTGGCATGCTGCCACATCTGGAGTTCGTTTTCCCCCCAATGAAAATGAATTCGCACCTTGGGAATGCCAAAGGAGTCCTTGGCTTTGGGATCAAGGTCCACATAGTTTTTGCGGGAAGCCAAGGTCGGAATCTGGGTCATGAAGCTGATGGGCGTCGGATAGCGGCGTTTCATTGCGCGTTTGAACGAGGACCCGAAGCCTTCGATGGCGTCATAGTAGGCGGGAAACTCCCAGCAACCGCCGTCGGGATAAACCGCGTAACCGCGAACAAACTTCTCTTTCCGGGGGTGATCCAGGTTTTGCCATCGCGGCATCCAAGCGATGGAACTGTCGGAAACGTTGTCGGGAAAGCTGGGTTGCCCGAGCAGCTGCGGCAGGTAGCCGGAAATGCCCGCGTACAGGTGATCGCACAGGTTGCGCCCCAATTGGCCGCTGGAGTTGGCTAGGCCGTCGGGCCAGCGGCGCGACTTCGAGTTCAGCAGGATGCGGGTGGTTTCCAGGCAGGAGGCAGCAACCACCACGGCCCGTCCCCGGACCTCGTACTCTTGCCGGCTGGCGCGGTCGATGTAGGCCACGCCCGAGGCTTTTCCCTCGTCATCGACCAGAACGTTCTTAGCCACAGCGTTGGTGCGCAGATCCAGATTTCCACTGGCTTCCGCCTCGGGCAGAAGAAACCATGGGGCGGAGAAGAAGGCGCCCACTTCACACCCGCTGGTACAGTCCCCGCAGAAGTGGCAGGCGGGATGGCCGGCGTGGGCGACGGTGAGTTGGGCAATACGGTCGGGCAGGTAGGGAATTCCCAGCTTGCGCGCTCCTGCCTCAAGAATCCTGTCGAAACAGCGAAAATTCATGGGCGGAAGATAACTGCCATCGGGATTGCTGGGTCGGTTCTGCACCGTGCTGGCCACGCCAATCATCGTTTCCACCCGGGTGTAGAACGGAGCCATCTCCTGGTAGGTCACCGGCCAATCGACGTCGACTCCGTCGCGGGACGCTGCCTGAAAATCAATCTCACTGAAGCGCGGCGCACTGCGTCCCCAAAAATTGGTCTTCCCTCCCACGGCGGAGCAGCGCGGCCAAAACCACTTGGTGCCCGGGGCGGTGGTATGCACCAGCTCCTGCTCCCAGGCGCCCTCGACATATTCGGTGTTCACGAAATCGGGCTGCGATAGGATGCGGGTCTCGGGATCACCGAAGCCGCGATATTTCATCTCCCAGGGCATGCGATGATTGCGGAAGTCTTTCTGCGGGTCGAGCCGGCGCCCGGAGTTCAGGGCGCACACCTTGAGCCCGGCCTGGCACAAGGTTTTGATCGCCATGCCCCCTCCGGCGCCGGTTCCGATCACAATCACGTCGTAAATCTGCTGTGGCATCGCGACCTTAAAACTGCGGAGGGGGCAAATGACGGTGCTCAGGATCGTCCCGGTGAGGACACGCAGGCGATTCGGCGTAGAATCTTAATCCCGGGAAATCCAATTCCTTCAGGCCAACCTCGCTGGTGTAGAAACCCATGATGGTGTATTCCCGCATCAGGGCGAAGTAGTTGCGGCCGGATTCCTCGCCCGCACGAAATTTCTCCCGGTAGGCGAGCGTCTCGAGCAGGGAGACTTGCCGGTCGGAGGAGAGTCCAAGGAACGGCTTGCCCTCCAGTTTCTGGCTGTGGGCGTCCAGCCATTGGCCGCCGGCGCGGAGCTGATGCTGCAGATCGGGATCTCTGGCGGTCATCACGTCGATGAATTCGGCAACGCCCGCCTGGTCCGCACCTGGAGTCTCGTCAGTGGGAATGATGATCGCGGCCAACCGCTCAACCAGAGCATACTCCGCAGCGGTAAAAAACACGGGTTGATAGACCGCCGGCTTGCTGGGCGCGAGCTCCTCGCCGATGGCCCCGCAAGCAAAGCTCCACTTGCTGAAACCGGGGAAGGTTGCGGCTGCTGCGGCCAGCGAAAGCATCCGCAGAATTTCGCGTCGCTCAACATTCTGACCCGCCATGGGAGCTCTCTCAGTGTACCCGAATCCGCAGCACCAGACTCCCGGTCTCGGGAGAGACCCGGGAGCCGGGATTCCAAGTTTCGCTCGCTTCTTCGCTGCTTGCGGGATGAGTTAGGACGGAGCACCCTTCCTTCCCTCAGAATGGTGGCGCCACGGCCTTGGCTTCCTCCAGGGTCATCCGCTGTTTGTGGCGGTAGGCAAGATTGGCCATGTGGACTGCGATCGCCGACTGGTAACCAATTTCGACGGGAGCGTTCGGAGTCTTGCGGGTGCGCACACAATCGATCCAGTTGCCCATGTGGTCCCGGTCCTTGGACTTGCCGACCAGGGCGGCCGCCTGCGGCCGATTGACCTTTTCCGGGTAGTAGCGAGTGAACTCTCCCTCTTCGCCATTCACCATGTCCGATTCCGCCCATCCGTGTTCGATGGTCCCATCGCTTCCTAAGATGTGCTCGCCCAGAGCGTAGTGGCGGTTGCTGAAGGTGGATTGCCAGGTCCAAACCAGATCGTTGGGGAACTCGAGAGTGACGGCAATGGTATCCGGCACCTCCCGGCCGTCTTGTTCCGAAAAGATCCCGCCCGACATGGAAGCCGCGCTGGGAAGCGGCAACTCGAGGGCGCTCATGATCCAGGCTACCTGATGCACCATGTTCTCGGTGACGTTGCCGCCGGAGAATTCCCAGAACAACCGCCAGTTGATGAGGCGAAACGGATCGAAGGGACGGTCCGGCCGGCCGTTCAGAAATGCGCTCCAGTTAACATTCTCGGCCGTGCAATCGGCCGGCACCGGGCGCACCCACTGGCCCTGGCCGTGGGGCGTATTGCGGCTCATCCACGACTCCACCTGCGTCACTTTTCCCGTCCGGCCCTCCCCGATCCATTGCTTGACGTCCGCCAAGGCTCCGGAACTCTCCCATTGCAATCCGATCTGCACCACGCGCCCGGATTGCCGGGCGGCCGCCAGACATGCGTCGGCTTCCCGCATCGACCAAGTCATGGTTTTTTCCGCGTACAGATCCTTGCCTGCAGCGAGCGTATCCAGGAAGTGTCGGGCGTGGGTGTGCAGCGGGCTGGCGACAATGACCGCATCCACGTCGTTCCGGTCGAGGAGCCGGCGATGATCGTCGAAGGTGAGGACGCTCGGGGCCATTTTTTTTGCCTCGTCGAAGCGACCCCGATACACATCGGCCATGGCCACGACCTGCACGTTGGGAACCGCCTGGACTTCCTCGAGCAAGTCCTGACCGCGATTGCCGACCCCGATCATTCCCACCCGAACCCGGTCGTTGGCCCCGAGCACGCGTGCCGGCGGATAGGCCAGCAGCGCCGCCGTCCCGAGCGCCGTCTGCTTCAGAAAGTCCCGCCTGGTCTGCTGATCCATGGTTGTCCTGGCTACAACGCCCCTGCCTCCTCTAACAAGTCTTTCATCCCCGACCAGCTGCGGCGCGACGATTCTTCCGGTGTGCCGCCGTTCCAATGGGTTTCCAGGCTCACGGCGAAGTGATAGCCGTCGCGTTTCAAGGCCGCAAATTGTCCGCGCCAGTCGACGATCCCCGTCCCCATGGCCGCCCACTCGTACCCCTGGCCTTGCTTCACCGCATCCTTGCAATGGCAGTGGCCGATCCGGTCTTTGGGCAGAAGATTGTAGCCATCGGGATACGCCCTTTCACCGTTGGCCGCCGCGTTTCCCGGGTCCCAGTTCAGCATCAGGTGAGGAGATTCGACCGCATGGAGGACCTTGGCCGCTTCCGCCCCGGTACTGGTATTGAGCCCCCCGTCATTTTCAAGCAGCAGGATGATTCCCAATTTGCCCGCCTTTTCGGCAGCGCTGCGCAAGGTTGCATTGATGGCTTCGCGATAGGGCGCCGGATTCTCCATTCTCCAGAAATCGAAGCAGCGCACGCGATCGGTGGCAAAGGCTTGCGCCAAGCCGAGGCTCCGCTCGAGCACTTCCTCCTGCTGCGCAAAGGTGAAGTCGGCGTGAAAATCCGCCGCTTGTCTTTCCTTGGCCCGGGGATCGTCCTTCCACGCCACTTTAAACAGCGGACTAGCGATGTCGGTCACGCGCAATTCGTATTTCTTAAGAATACGCTGCGCTTCGGCAACCTCCTGGGCGTCGAGATTCACGATGTTCTTCTGCCACATCCCGCGCAGTTCGATCCACCGCATTCCGAATTGGCGTGCGGCCACTTCGCAGGACCGGCCGAAGTCCTCGGAGATCTCATCGTTAATGACCGAGACTCGAAAAGGCGAGCGAAGCACAGGCGACGACGCCGGCTGGTCTCCACCCGGAAACGCTCGGGCCAGAGCAGCCGTTGCCGTCGCCCCAGCCAGAAAATCACGCCGCGAAAGTCCAAGATTTACGCTCATCCCTATCCCGCTCAAACCGCCTGAGCCGCCTCCTTCTTCAGACTGATGGTTGCATTGCTGATCAGCGGCCTCGCCCAAAAGCCGACACTGAAGATAACGCCAAAGGTGAGGTAGAGGAAGGCAACGCCGCTGCGCAGCCCCAGATGATCGCCAATCCGTCCGATGATCAGCGGCACAATCGCGCCCCCCATGATTGCCGTACTCAGAATGCCAGAGAAGGACCCGTGATACTCCGCCACCGAATTGAGCGCCAGGGAAACGACGATCGGCCACATGATCGACGCGAACAGACCGATGCCGGGGAAGGCCAGGACGGACACGTTGGCCGGACCAAACAAGGCGGCGGACAAGCAGGCCAAAGCACCCACGGAGGTACCGATCAGCAACTTGCGGCTGTCGAAAATCTTCAGCAGCAACATGCCGATTAAGCAGCCCACGGTGAGCAATCCCCAGAACCAGGAAACCACCGCTGCCCCGGTGCTGTGGGGATCGAAGCCGTGATACCTGGCCAGAAACTCCGACATCCAGTCGGCCGTTCCCTGTTCGCAGCCCACATAAGCGAACATGGCGACAAAATACATCCAGACAATCGGCTTGCGCGCCAGGCTGCGATACATCTCGAGCGAACCGGCGCGCTCCTCGTCGGTGTGCTCGACCCGGGGAAATCGGGTGAAGGCCAGAATCACGACCATGAGAAAGGCAAACACGGTGAAAATCCAGTACACCGACGCCCAAGGCAGACCCGCGGGCGTCAAGCCGCCCAGAACGCGCAGCAGGAGATTGGCGCGGGGCGCAGGCGTCCCCAGATTCAGCACCAAATAGGAGTAGATTCGCGGGCTGAGGAACGACGCGCTACAGAAGATGAATTGCGCGAAGGCCGAATTAAATGCGTAGTGCTCCTCTCCGCCGGCCACGCGCAACAAAGGATTGATCGCCACCTGCAGGACCGCCATCCCTGCTCCGATGACGAAATAGGAAACCATGGCCACGCGATATTGAGGAAATAAGGCGAAGCTCAGGGAGCCTAGCGTGCCGGCGACAAAAGCCACCATCATCACCGGCTTCTCTCGGAAGCGCTCCACCAGGAAGCCGGCGGGAATCGACATGACCCCGTAGGCGATGAAGAAAGCGAAGGCCAACAGACCCGCCGCCGTCAAGCTCACGTGAAAGCTGCTGATGATGTCGGGAACGATAGGACCCAGAATGTTGGTGAGGAGCGACATCACGAAGAAGGTGAGGAAGACCAAGGCGACCATTTGGCGGTTTCTTGTCATAGGTTCGAGGGCGCTCCCCGGGGAGGCAGCGAGGTGAGCATCAGGCACACACTACTTCTTGCCGGCCGAAGCGGTGATGCCAAACTCTGGCTGCGCCAATGAGGTTCGCGTCCTCTCCCAGGGACGCGAGCACCAGTTCCGTCTTCTCGAGCGGGATGAAGCGACAGCCCTGGCGAATCACGCCGCGGATTTTCTCGAGAAAAAGATCCGCGCTCTTCATCAGGCTTCCCCCCAACACGATGGCCTCCGGGGTAAACAGGTTGATCAGATTGGCCAGGCCCAGACCTAAATAGTACGCCTCTCGCGTCACCGCCCGGGCAGCTAACTGATCGCCCTGCCGCGCCAACTGGCAGACACGCTCGGCCGTAGGATGGTGGCCGGACTGGGAAGCGGCAGGCCGCTCGCTCTCGAACCAGGCCGCCATCGCCGGCCCGGTTGCCAGCGCCTCCCAGCAGCCGCGGAATCCGCAAGAGCAGGCGGGGCCGGAGGGGTCAATCACGTGGTGGCCAATTTCCGGGTGCGCCCCGTCGACGCCGCGGTAGAGTTGCCCGCGCAGAATAATGCCGCCGCCGATTCCGGTTCCCAGGGTCACGTACACCAGGTTCGAGCGATGCTGGCCCGCACCCCAACCTGCCTCGCCGAGAGCGCCCGCGTCGCCGTCGTTTTCAAGGGCCACGCGCACCTGGAAGATGTCCGCCAGCTCGCGGACCGGATTTTTTCCCCGCCAGCGGGGCAGAAAGTCGATGTCGCCAAATTCGCCGGTGACGGGGTTGACGGGGCCGGTCGAACCGATGCCGATGCCCTCGATCTTCTTCCCAACCTCCGCGACGGTTTTCCGCAGCATGCCGACGACCACTTCCAGGCCATCTTCGTAGCTGCGCTGTGCGTCCGTGGCCGATTCCATGCGGGACAGCACTTTGCCCTCGCCATCCACCACCCCCACCGCGATCTTGGTTCCCCCGATGTCAACCGCTCCGATCATAGTTCGTGTTGGCACAAGCTTTGCGGCATCGACAGGCTCGGGGTTAGAACGCAATCCGGATCGCGAACTGCCCGACACGACCCAAGTGTGCCCCGCTAGGGTACAGGAAGTTGGCGGTGTTTTGGAATTGGTTTACGCCGTTCCATTGCGGATGGTTGAAAATGTTGAAGCCTTCCGCCCGGAATTGTAGGGAGACTTTCTCCGTGGGCTTGAATTCCTTATACACCGACATATCGCAAGTGGTGCGATGGGGTATGTTGAGGCTGTTCCGGCCGGAATCTCCGAACGTCAGTCCTTGGGCCTGGGTGTACGCATTGGGATTGAACAGCAGCGGTCCCTTTTGCGCCGGACTTCGGGGTGGAATGTTGGTAAAAGGATTCCCGATGATATCCGCAAATGACCCGTTGAAGACCGTCCCGTCAGCCACACCGGCGCTATCGGGGTAAGCTCCGTTTTCCACCGAGAACGGGGTGCCGCTTTCCGAAGTCATGATGCCGGCGTACGACCATCCGCCCAGAAACCCGTGCATCAGTTTACCTCGGTTAACGGACGGCAGTTGATAGACCCAGGCTACGGTCAGAATGTGTCGTTGGTCATAGTTGGAGCTGGCGTAATTTTTGTGTACGTCATAGGAGTCGACGAAGTTAGAGTCCTCATTGTCGGAGGAATCATCGAACGAGTGGCTATAGGTGTACGCCCCTTCGAGCGTCAGCTTGCCGCTGGTTTTGCGCACCGAGATCTGGAGTGCGTTGTAGTTGGAGTTCGCTTCCGGGTCGAAGCGCTGGATGTCTCCAACGCTGTAGTAGGGCCGGAAAAAATCAGGGTCATTGCCGCAGGCGACGGTAAGGTTAATGGCTGGTTGACCGGTGATCGTGTTGCCATTGACCACGAAAGTCGGATCGAGGACCGTACCGGCTTGCGAGTTGCAGACAGCCGCGGTGACGGGCTGACCGGGGTGGAAAGGATTTTCCGAGGGAGGGGTGGAATGCAGCTGGTTGAGTTCATGTTGCAGGGTGAGATGGGTGCCTTTCGCACCCACATAGGAAATCGTCGCCACCGTGTTGCGGATCAGGTTGCGCTGGATGTCCAGGTGCCACTGTTGCACATAAGGCCACGTCTGCTGATTGGGGATCGATTCCTGATACCCGGGAAACAGCAGTCCCTGTCCGCCGATATTGGTGTAGCCCACAACGTTGTACTGGGTGGGCGTGATCACGGTGGGCGGGGTATTCTCCAAGTTTTCCGCGTTGACCTCCATGCCGTTGGTGTGTTCGTAGAAGATTCCATAGGCTGCCCGGATGGCCATTTTCCCGGATCCCGTGGGATCCCAGGCAAAGCCTACACGCGGGGCATAGTTGAATAGATGTCCCTGCAGGCAGCCGCGGGGTATGCCATTCACGCCACATTGCACGATACCGTCCTCGGGATTTTTGCCCGGCGCAGGAATGAGTGCTCCTTGCTGACCGGTCACGTTTCCCGTCACATCAAGCTGCGGCGCCGTCGCGGGGTTGTAGGCCGCGGGATCCCAGTTCCCGATCAGGTGGTTCTTTTCCCACCAGGTGCCAAAGAGGCTGATCCTGAATCCCAGATTCAGCGTGAGCCTCTTCGTGACGTGAAAATCGTCCTGGATATACGGCTCGAAGATTTTGTAGTTAAAGTGATATTTCGGCTGGGCGTTGGACTGGCTGTAGTTGGCCACGTAGCCCAGCAGGAAATCGGCAAAGCCGTTGCCCGTAGAAACCCCCGAGTCGCTGTCGAAGTCGAGATCGCCCCCCAGGTCGGTATAGGCCAACTCGTTCTTTTCCGCATCTTCAAAGTATCCGCCCATCTCGAGGTGGTGCTTACCCCAGCTTTTCGAGATATTATCGCGCAGGGTATAGGTCGGATTCGAGTTTTCCCAAGGGAAGGCGGTCGGCCCCTCGAAGAATCCTCCCCCATAAGCCCCGTTGGTGCCTATCGCGACGTCCGGAAGCTTGCCCCCAAAGTTCGGGAACAGGCCGGTCATGGTGAAATTCGGGCCCCGCGTCCACACCGCCGGGTTGGTATTGTTTTGGTTAATGTGGTCGGTGGTATAGGCGGCCGTAAACTCGTTGAGCAAGGTGGGCGAGGCGTTGGCCGTCAGCTTGGCGACTAAACCTACTCCCGGACCTTGAAAGTGCGTGCCAATGGTGGGAAAGCTGGCGTATCCCCACGTCACGGTGGCATTGGTTGTCTGCCAGGCGTCGTGCATGGCACGAAACGTCGCCCGCAGCTTGGAATTGATGTCATGATCGACGCGGATCAGTTCTTCGCGCCAGGTCGTGGGTTGGGGAACGTCGGCGGCAAAGAACGAATTCGCTCCCGAGCCGTAATTCGGCGCCGGAATCATGTTCATGAGTATCGCGGCGTTCGGATCAATATAGGGAATTTGGTTGTTCGGGAATGAATTTCCGGTATTCGGGTTGTAGGGGCAATCGGTAGGATTGGGGATGTTGCACTGGTCGTTGAAATTGCCTTCGCGGTCGGCGACCGAGGGTACCGGGCTGAAGAAAGAGTAGGGAACCTCTTCCCGGCGGAATTCCTGGGACCAGAAAAAGAAGGTGTGGTTTTTCCAAATGGGCCCGCCGAAGGTGTATCCGAAGTCATGCTTCTTATAGGAAGCTTTCTCGGTTCCGGGAATGTCGAAGTAGTTGTGCGCATTGAACATCTCGTTGCGCAAGAACTCGTACGCCGATCCATGGAACTGGTTTGTCCCGGACTTGGTTTCCACCTCGACCGTGCCCGATCCGTTCCGGCCATACTGCGCCCCGTAGTTGGAGGTTAGAACCTGGACCTCTTCGATGGCGTCCACACTCGGATAGAGGTTCAGCGTGGCGTTGCTGCCGTTGTCGAGATCGCTGCCGCCGTCGATTTCCCAGTTGTTGTATTCCGTACGCCCGCCATTGACACTGTAGTTAACGCTGCCCTGTACGCCCACCACTCCTTCATCCTGCCCGGTCTGATTGCTCACGCCCGGGACCAGGGTGATTAACTGCGTGAAGTTGCGGCCGTTTAAAGGCAGTTGCACCACTTCTTTGCCGGTGATGGCTCCGCCCAAGGTCGAGGATTGGGTGTCCACTTGCGCCAGCGTCCCGCCTTCGACGGTGATCTCGCTCGTCACGCTACCCACTTGCAACGCCACATCGACGCGGGAATTCGAGGCCACACGCAAGACAACGCCCTCGGCTTTATAGGTGCGGAATCCTTGCGCGGTGACCGTCAGATCGTAAGTGCCGGGCTGCATACCGGCAGCCACGTACTCCCCCGCCGAGTTGGTCACCTGTTTGCGAGTGGACCCGGTGGCCACACTTTTCAGGACCACGCTCGCGCCCGGCACCACAGCTCCGCTCGCGTCGCTGATCGTCCCCGTCAAAGAGGCCGTATCTTGCGCGGCCAGGCCGGGAACCAGAAGGAAAACGCCAAGGCACAGCCAAACTAGCTTCAGAATGGAGCTCTTCATCTGCCCCCCAACAGCGGCAAGGGTCTCGCCCCGCCGGCAGCTTGCTCTCCCCTAGCTCTTAATGGTCTTCGTGGCCTCGTCCCACCACACCGCCTTCTGGCGGAAGTAGGACTCATTCGCCATGTGGCAGGCCAAAGCCGCGTGGTGACCGAACACCGCATCCTCGACCACCGTCTGGCGCGACTTCACTGCCTGGAAGAATGTCCAGAGATGCGGCTTCATGTCGTCGTAATCGGGACCCCGGAACGATATGGCTTCGGGCATAGGTTCCTGGCCCATCTTGGGATCATTTTCCTCGTGCCACTGTTTTTCATAGGCGCTGCGCATGTCCTTCGGAAATCCGGAATCGTAGTAGCTCGGGGCAGAATCCTTGCCCGTCTGCGGCGTGTAGCTCAGTCCGAACTCGTTCACCTCCAGGATGCCCTTTGATCCCTGGAAGCGGTAGGTTTCCGCCATTTCGGTGCCTTGATTGAGCCGCATGTAGACGGGGAGGTGGCCGTAGTAATAAAGGGTGGCATGCACGTCGGGCATGTTGCGGCCATCCTTCCATCGCAGGATGCCGCCCACCGACATCGCCTGTTTGGGCGGTTCATTGATGCTCAGCATGAACATCATGCCGCTAATTAAATGCACCAGAAGGTCGCCCGCCAACCCCGTGCCGTATTCTCTCCAGCAGCGCCAGCGGGCAAAGGCGTAGGGATCAAACGGTTTTTTCGGGGCCGTGCCCTGCCAAGTGTCCCAATCCAGATTCTGTGGAGACAAATCCGGTGGGGGAGGATACTCCCAGGCGCCGGTGGGATCGTTGCGGCCCAGCCACCCTTCAACCAGCATCACGTCCCCGATCGTTCCTTGCGCAATCAGCTCTTTGGCCTTTTTGCAAATCAGCGAACTCACGCGTTGCGAGCCAATCTGCACAATGCGACCCGTCTTCTGTGCGGCTTCCACCATGGCGACTCCGTCGGCGGGGCTATGCGACATCGGCTTCTCGCAGTAAATGTCCTTTCCGGCGCTTACGGCATCGACCACCACCTGCTTGTGCCAGTGGTCGGGCACTGCGGCGACGAGGCAATCGATCTGCTTGTTCTCAAGCAGCTCCTGATAACGGCGCGTCACCGGCAAGTCTGGTTTGGAGGTAATCTCTCTGGCCAGAATGTGCCGCCCGTCGTAAAGGTCGCAGGCGGCGACGCATTCGATTCCCGGCAATTCGACGGAGTCCGCCAGCAGTCCCGATCCCTGCATGCCGATGCCGATGATCCCCATACGAAGCCGGTCACTTGCCGCCGTCGACTGCGAGGCCCAGAGCGGCTCCGGGTCGAGCAGCAATGTCTTGCCGGCCAACGATGCGCCGGCCACAGCGGCGCCGAGCCCGAGAAACTCACGACGCGAGTATTTGCTCATGCGATTGATCTCCGCGAGTCGTATCTTTGGTTGCCTACTGGTTCCGTTTCTTGACTGCCGCTTCCGCCAAGGACATCTGATCCCTGGGCGTGGTCTTTGCTCCACGCCTGGCTTCGCGGCCCTGAAATCCGTTTCCGTGGTCATCCGGCGCAACCACGTTCTCATCGAACAACCCACCATCGTGCTCGACGATATAGGAGCAGAGGCGGAAGGAATCGCAATCCGCGCCAGCCAGCTGCGCCAGGCGTTCCGCCGCCAGTTGCGCCGGAATGGCATCGATCACGAATTGCCACTCCGCGGACATCTCGGGTAGCTGGAGCACCAAGTCCCCCGCGTCCTCGGGAAGGTTCTGACCGATCAGCATGACGCCGGCGCCTAACTTCCGCAGATCTCGTGCCACCGCCAGATCCTCTTCCCGCAAGCGCCGCCCGTCGATCCAGATGCCAAATCGCAAACCTGCAGCCACCATCTCCTGCGGACCATGGCGAAAGCCGCCAGTTCCCATCGCGGTGGCGGGGGATTTCGCGCCTTCTTCCCACAGCAGGCGAGCTTCGTGGCAGCTCCCCAGACTCGAACCGCGGGCGAGAAAGTAGTAGCTCGCGCCGGGGGTAAGCCAGGAAGAGCGCGCGATCTGTTCCTGCCAACCTGCGATCGACTGAGCGGCCGCCCCGATCACGCCGGACAAAGTGCTGATCAAGGCGTCATCAAACGATCGCAGCGCGGTCCAGGCCAGGAGGCCGGCAGCGAGGACGAGGGTGGAGTAGGTGTTCACCGAGATAGCGTGATCGAAGGTGACTGGAACCAGGATCGGGATCTGCGCCTCCCGGGCAAGCGTTCCATTCTCGGCGTTGGTAACGGCGATGACCGTGGCGCCGCTCTCCCGTGCTTTGGCCAACAGACGAACGATCTCCAGGCTCTTGCCGGTGCGCGAGATGGCGACGATGACCGCATCGCGTGGCCATGCGGCAAAGTGCAGCAACTCCGCCGCATCCTGCAGGTACACCGGACGCGCACCTGCGGCAAACAGGGGGGCGGCGCACAAGGCAGCATGCCAACTGCTCCCGATTCCGGTCAAGTACACATGGCTCGCCCGACGGAGCCTTCCCGCCGCTTCTTCCAGCCGATGCCAGCCCGCTCCCCCGAGATAGCCCAGGGTTCGCTCGAGCTCATCGGGCTGGCGGAGGATGTCCTCGAGAAAACGGGTCATTCCCTAGTTCCTTACGAATCATTCCGCGAACCGGCCGTTTACTTGGCCGGGGTGACGACAATGTTGCGAAACACGACATGGCCGTCTTCGCTGCCTTGCAGGTAGATCGGTCCGGGCAACCCTTCGTGGCTATCGAGCGCGCCGCCGGTGATCCCAGGAATCTCCTGATCATTGATAATGGTCTGGCCGTTCTGAACCACGGTGACCATCCGCCCGACCAGGGTGATATCGAAGCTCTGCCAGACGCCGGGCCGGCGCGGCAATTCCGGCGACGGGGCGATAAAACCGTAGACCCCGCCGGTGTGGTGGCTGGGCGGCTCCTGCATCGAGTTGTCTTCGATCTGGACCTCGTAACGGCCGCGCAAATAAACCCCGCTGTTGGCATTGGGTCCACAGTTGAACTCGACGTGCAACTTGAAATCTTCGAACTTGGCCTCATGGATCAGCTCCGGGCCGCGTCCGGGACTGATCAGGGCTCCGTCTTCGACCTTCCATTGCGGCGATGATCCCGGCTTGTCCTCCCTCCATCCGCTGAGGTCCTTTCCGTTGAACAGCACCACCGGGTTTCCCCAGGTCGGGGTTCCGCTCCGCTTCAGAGCCGGTGCTCTCTCGCCGGTCCAGGGCCAGGGCGTTCCCGTGGGACCGGTGGTAGTTCCAGCCAGGGCTTTTCCCACCAGCTTTCCTTGGAACAGCATATCGTCGGGACGGTCTTCTTCTTCCTTCGGGGAGACGAAGGTAAGAATGCCATTCGAGAGTTCGGTTTTTGGGAGCGGTCGGGCATTGCCCCAGCGTCCCACCATTTGGGCTCGCAACTGTCCCGCTTCCTCGCGCAGTTCCAACCAAGAGGGATACTGGCGGTCGGGAGCCTGAAGGGTTAAGTCCCAACGCCCGAGAAACCCTGCGACCGACGAGTTGGCGGTATTGGAATCGGCTCCGAGCGGGGATGACAACATCAGGAGAGCGGCAAGAGAAACGGTCGCGGTCAGTTTCATAGGAATTGGGCGGAACACCAGTTTAGGAAACCGGTTTCCGAAACCGGTTTCTTGACCCACCTTTGTATGCATCCCGGCCGCGGTTGTCAAGCACTTTCATCCCCCATCCTGGGTTCGGGGCCCCGACGCGAGGGAAGGTCGATAGTCACTATCGGGCACGCTCGGGGCGGGGTAGGAGGCTGCCCCGCCGCCACCTGGACTGCCTGCCTGACTGCGCGTGGCCTTTGCCGGCGAATCGTGATAGCTTCGAGGGGCGGGGTAACCGCTTTCGGAAAGCGCTTTCCCCGAACCCTCGCCAACCGCCGGGGCAGCAGCCATGGCGCTGTCGAGGAACCCCGCGCGCCCCGAAGGTTCCGTGCTCGGAGGAAAGGAGAGGGGATGGGCTACACCATGCGCGAAGTGGCCAAACGGGCGGGTGTTTCCCCGGCCACGGTGTCGCGGGTGCTGAATAAGACCCAGTACATCGCACCCGAGACGGAGCGGCGCGTGCGCGAAGTCGTGCGCCAGCTCAACTACCACCAGAATGTTCACGCCCGCCGCCTGGCCACTGGCCGCAGTAATCTGTTTGGCCTAGTCATTTCGGAGATTGTCAATCCCTACTTCCCGGAGATCGTCCGGGGATTTCAAGCTGCCGCCTGGGATCGGGGATTTGACGTGCTGCTTTGTAACACCGAATACCAACCGCAGCGGGTCGAATCCGTCATGCGGAAGCTGATCGAGAGCGATGTGCGCGGCGTTGCCATCATGACTTCATCGCTCGACCAAACGATGACGACCGAACTCTTGGCGGCTGGCGTAGGGCTGGTTTTCTGCAACCTCGGACCTGCGGCCAAGCTCGTCAGCAACATTTCGATCGACTACCAGCACGGGATTGCGCAGGCCATTGAGCATGTCGTGGCGCTCGGGCATCAGCGTGCCGCGGTCATCGCCGGTCCTGAGGATAATCGTACGGCCATCACCATCAAGCGTGCCTTGGTCGAAGGGTTGGATCAACGCAAGCTGAATCCCACCCCGGTGCTGGAGAGCAACTATCGCGTGGACGCCGGTGCGTCGGCCGTGCGCGTCGTCCTTTCCCAGCCCGACATACCAACGGTCATCTTTTGCGGGAACGACCTGATTGCCATGGGAGCTATGAATGCGCTCGAGGAAGCGGGAGTTCGCGTCCCCGAGGATGTCTCCGTGATAGGCATCGACGACATTGCCTTTGCGTTTCTCGCCCGTCCTCCGCTTACGACCATCAGCGTTCCGCGGGAACGCCTGGGGACTGTGGCGTTTGAGGCCCTGGACAAGATACTGAAACTCAAGCGGAAACGCGGCGAGGAGTATTATCTGGGCACCGAGCTCGTGGTCCGCCGCTCGACCGCCGCCGCCCGCCAGCACCGCCTGCAGATGGCGGTTCGAGCGCGACCGATGGAACGTCTTCTCTCGGCCCCTTTTGAGCGTAGGCCTGAGCGATAGCCTGGGTTGGGACAGCAGGGAAGGAGGCGAACCGGTCGAAGAATCGTGGTCGGGACTACGGGTAAAATCGGTTGACAGATACCGCCGGCCACGGGGATAATTTAAGCTTACTATGCACTTCCGTCGATTTAGTCTTGTCCTCGATCACCGCTACTGGTTTAGGAGTGGCGGCCGGGGCGAGGCGCGTATCGGACAGGGAGGATCGAAATCCTGACTTAAAGGCGCCAAGCTTAGAACCCGAAGCCGCGACTCTTACGAGTCGCGGTTTTTCTTTCTAGGCACAAGCGCCAACCGCCATGGCAATCCATTGCGGCAACCATCGCAACCGGGAGAAGCTGCTCATGATCATCAACATGTGCGAGGGAGCGTCGGAACAAGAGATTCAGCATGTCGTCGATCGGGTGAAGGAGGCCGGATACCAGGCCCACGTCACCCGTGGAACCGAGCGCGCCATCGTCGCGGCGGTCGGTAGCAATGGTCGTCGTCACGAACTGCAGGCGCTTGCAGCCGCCCCCGGCGTAGCCGCCGTGGTGCCCATCGCCCAGCCGTTCAAGCTGGTCAGTCGTCAGGTGAAACCTGACGGGACGGTGGTTGCGGTCGGGGGCGTGCGCATCGGAGACGGCAACTTCGTCGTTATCGCGGGTCCGTGTTCGGTCGAATCGCGAGAGCAGTTGTTTTCGACCGCGACCGCCATCAAGGCCGGGGGCGCTCACTTGCTCCGTGGCGGAGCCTACAAGCCGCGCACGTCGCCTTACGAATTTCAGGGCCTGGGCTTGGAGGCGCTCCAGCTGTTGAGCGAGGTGCGCCAACGGACCGGCCTACCGGTGGTCACCGAAGTGATGAGCACGGAAGACGTGGATCTGATTTCCGAACACGCCGACATGCTGCAAGTGGGCGCCCGCAACATGCAGAACTTCGCGTTGCTGCGTCGACTGGCGAAAACCAGGATGCCGATCCTGCTCAAGCGTGGTCCTTCGGCCAGCGTCAAGGAATGGCTTTTGGCCGCGGAGTACCTACTCGCCGGTGGCAATTCCGGGGTTGTCCTGTGTGAGCGAGGCATCAAGACTTTTGAAACCGAAACCCGGAACACCCTCGATCTCGCTTCGCTTGCGCTGGTACGGGAACTGTCTCACTTGCCAGTGGTCGCTGATCCCTCCCACGGCACCGGCCGGCCCACGCTGGTTGCGCCGATGTCGCGGGCGGCGGCGGCTCTCGGTGCCGACGGCATTATGGTCGAGGTCCACCCCTGCCCGGAGCGCGCCCTTTCCGATGGCCCTCAATCGTTGGACTTCGAAGGCTTCTCGCGCCTGATGCGCAGCTTGGCTGAGCCCTTACGCGCGGTAGCACACGGGTGAGGGAAGATGCGGGCCTTAGTCGCGGACGGCTCGGTCGGAAATCTGGAGCGCACGATCAATAATCGCAAAGCCTTCCCGGAGCTCTCCTTCGGTAATCGATAGCGGAGGATTCGTGAAGAAGGTGTTCCAGCGCACAAACGTGTACAACCCTTCTTGCCGGAAGAACTGTCCGAGAGCGGCCATTTCCTCGGAGGTGCCGTTAAAAGGTGCGAGCGGTTCGCGCGTGCGCCGGCTGCGAATGAGTTCCACAATGCCAAACAGGCCAATGGAACGTACCTCGCCGACCGAAGGATGATGCTCACGGAGATCGGCGAGCATCTGCTTCATGAGCGTTCCCATAGCGCGCGCGTTTTGGATCAAATGGTCTTCTTCGTAGACGCGAATGGTTGCCAGGGCGGCAGCACAGCCCATGGGATGGCTGTTATAAGTAAGTCCTCCGTAGAAGACGTTGTCCTCAAAATGCTTGCGAATGAAGGGACGCATGCCCACGGCGCCGAGCGGGAGGTAGCTGCTCGTCAACCCTTTCGCCATGCTGATCAGATCGGGCACCACCTTCCAGTGGTCCACGGCGAACCACTCCCCGGTGCGGCCGAAGCCGGACATGACCTCGTCTGCGATCATCAGGATGCGGTACTTTGTGCACAACGCCCTGACGCCTTGCAAATACCCCTCAGGCGGCACGAGAACGCCGTTCGTGCCAGTCACGGGTTCGAGGATGAAGGCGGCGATGGTCGATGGTCCTTCGAGCTGGATGACTTCCTCGAGCAGCGCCAGCGCTTGCTCGGCTGAATCCCAGCCGCGCCGAATTCCGTGATAAGGATCGAGGACGTGAACCACGCCGGGGATGCCCGGCTCGTTGGCCCAACGCCTTGGGTCGCCGGTCAGCGACATGCTTCCCGCCGTCGCCCCGTGATAGGAGCGGTAGCGGGCAAGAATCTTTTGCCGGCCGGTTACTAAGCGCGCGATCTTGATCGCATTCTCATTCGCCTCAGCGCCGCCGTTGGTAAAGAAAAACGTGTCGATGTCCCCCGGGGTGATTTCGGCCAGCTTGGCGCCAAGCCTTGCGCGCGGCTCGGTAGCCATGAAGGGGTTGGCGTACGCCAGCGTGGCCGCCTGTTCGCTGATGGCTTGGATGACACGGCGATCGCCATGGCCGATGTTGACGCTCATCAACTGGCTGTTGAAATCGAGGAAGCGCTTTCCTGCCGGCGTCCAGAAATAAACCCCCTTGGCACTTGCCACCGGAATGGGATCTACCTTGGACTGCGCGGACCACTCATACAGGGTGTGCTTTTTCGCCAGAGCGATCATCTCCTCGCCCGTCATACTTCTTGCCACAGTGTCAGTAGCCATACTTTTCTCCCCACAGACAGGGTACTTGCTCCCCATCCCCCATCGAGATCCGTCCCCTGCACGATAGGCGTACGTCGTGAATTCGGCGTGGCCAAATCTCATGCTCGGTTGCCAGAACCTAGCCATGCGAATTATACCGGACGGTACAGGAGGTTCCCGAAGCAGGCATTTGACTTGCCCGCCGACCGAATCACGACCATGGCCGTACGCGGGACGCCGGTCTTTTCCTACGAAATGCACCGCCAGGGAGAAGCATGCTCCTCTGGGGAAGGACAGCAGGAGGAAAGGGAAGCGCTCGGACTCCAAGACCCCAGCCCACGTCCGTACTCTACAACGGGGTGCAAACCGACTTCACTTCGGTGAACAGTTCCAACACTTCTCGACCCATTTCCCGGCCCCAGCCTGACTGTTTGTAGCCGCCAAATGGCATGGCAGCGTCGAATATGTTGTAGCAGTTGATCCACACCGTGCCGGCACGGAGTTGGGCAGCGAGACGGTGAGCTTTTGAAATATCCCGCGTCCAGATTCCTGCGGCCAAACCATACATGGTGTTATTGGCTTTCCTGATCACTTCCGCCGGCTCGGTGAAGGGAATCGCCGTAACCACCGGTCCGAAGATCTCTTCCTGCACGACCTTCATCGTTTCGTTCGTGTTGACGAGCACCGTGGGCTTGACGAAGTAGCCTTGGTCACCGTGGCGTTGCCCGCCGACTACCGCCTTTGCTCCTTCGGCGAAGCCTGATTCCAGGTAGCCGCAAACCCGATTCAGTTGTTCCTCAGAGACGAGCGGACCCATGTCGGTGGCTGGCTCCCACCCAGGGCCGATGTGAATCTTCTGGGCCAGCGCGGATACGCCATCGACCACTTTGTCGAAAATCGGTCTTTCGACGTAGAGGCGCGAACCCGCGCAGCAGCACTGGCCATGGTTGTAGAAAATCGCGCTTGCCGCCCCGGGGATTGCCTGATCCAAGTCGCTGTCACGGAAAACCACGTTCGGCGACTTACCGCCTAGTTCGAGCGACACTTTCTTCAGGTTTCCGGAGGCGGCCCGCAGAATGAGTTTTCCGACTTCCGTGGATCCCGTGAAGGCAACTTTGTCTACGTCAGGATGCCCAGCCAGCGCCGCTCCCGCCGTCTCACCGTATCCCGGGACGATATTCACCACGCCGTCCGGGATTCCCGCCTCCTGAACCAGCTCGCCCAAGCGCAGGCAGGTGAGCGGAGTTTGCTCCGCAGGCTTTAGGATCACGGTACATCCCGTAGCCAGAGCCGGCCCTAATTTGTAGGCCACCATGAGCAGCGGGAAATTCCAAGGCATGATCGCGCCCACGATTCCGACGGGCTCGCGCTGGGTATAAGCCAGATACTTCGTCCCCGGCGCGGAAATGGAAATCGTACTGCCTTCCACCTTCGTAGCCCAGCCGGCCATGTAGCGCAACACGTCCACGGAAAAGGGCACGTCTGCGCTGCGGGCAATCTTGAGAGGCTTCCCGTTGTCGAGGGTCTCAAGTTCAGCGAATTCGTCCAGGTGTTTCTCGAGCAGATCCGCAAGCTTCCAGACCAGACGCCCGCGTTCCGATGGGCTCATCTTCGGCCAGGGGCCGGTTTCAAACGCGGCGCGCGCTGCCTTGACGGCGCAATCGACATCCTCGCGATCACCCTCGGCCACCTGCGCCAGTACCTCGCCGGTGGCCGGGTTGTAGCTAGGAAACGTCTTGCCTGAGGCTGCCTCCACCCACTTTCCCGCAATCAGCATCTTGCGACTTTGCTTGACGAAACGTGTGGCTTTGTCCTTGCGGTCTACGCTGGGGGGTGCCGTTGCCATCCTCTCCTCCTTCTGGGTTCTGAGCCGGAATCTTCCGCTTTCCCTTCCAACGAGGCAGCGAGTATACACCGGGTCTCGCCTCCGGCACAGTGACAGGAGCGAGTCTTGACTCGCAGCGAAAAACTCAATCCTCGGATCTTGTGGGTGCCTCCTGCCGAAGTGTATGATCCGGTGCTGGCATTTGATGGGCGTGGCGGACAAACAGGGAGAAAGCTAAGATATCCCTCAGCCGATTGTCTTTTTAGTGCAAGCCAGCTGAATTCCTGAGGTGACGCGAACCCCATGAGAAAAACCAGCCTCGTCCCTTGCCTTCTTTGCTGTCTTGGCGTGCCTGCCGTTCTCATTTCCCTTGCTCCCCTTTTCCTCCATTCCGAGCCTACGACTCCGGTCCAACAGCCCATCAGTTCCTCGAGGCAAAACAGCAACCCCGATCGGGCACACGATGCAGGTGAGAAGGAACTCGCCGCTGCCGCCATAGAGTTCCCTCCACCATTCCAGACTCCATCCGACGTGCCGTTTGCCGAGGAGACTGAGGGTCATAGACTGGGGGCGTACTCGCTGGGAATGCTATTTCTGCCTCTGTTCGCAGTTATCATTTACGCCTTGATCATCTACCAACAACTGCGATTGATAGCCGACACCCTGAAGCAACACGAGCAAGAAATTAATCTCTTTCGCCAACAGATCCAAGTCGCCAACCGGGCTTGGGTGATGGCCGAGATCGTTTCCGCCGGCCCGGTCACCTTTGACGATGTCGGTGCGCGGATCAACTTCGCCATTCGAACCAAGAATACAGGCGGTTCGCCGGCGCTCAATCTGCGAATGTCATACAAGGTACTCAATTCGCCGACCCCCAAAGTTCTGGTCATTCAAAAGGAGCTCGCGCAGAGTTATCCTTCCATGCCAGAAGAAATTCCTTGGGGAGCTTCTTTGTTTCCTGGGTGCGAATCCGTCCTTCCTCTTCAGCTCACCGTAGACAAATCGGAGCTGAACAAGGAATTTCCCAATTACCCCAAAGGGAGTCTGTGGCTTCATGTCATAGGCTGCGTCGACTATGGCATTGGCTCATCACCAGAGCATCACCAAACCTTCTTCTACTACCCCATCCTCCGTAAAGACGGCCCGCTTATGAATGGCGAGGATGTGCCGAGCGACAACTTGCAATTCGCGGGAAGCACGGTCACGGGAAGTGGAGCGAATTGACCTGGGGCCGTGGACCCTACTGGCATTTTCTTGCCCCAACCCCCAGGCGACGCCGTTGCAGGCACGCACCGCGAGTGGGTGAGGCCAACCGGATTCAACGACGGGTCTCAACCCCGGCCTGGTGCAAGATTTGCAAGACATAAACGCCCGCGCCGTATCCGACCATGGGTATGGCTCCTGTGGGGTCGCCCACCCTGCCGGGAAAGAGTCGACAGGGTTGGGCCACATACATTTCCGGGATGAGGTTGTGGTCGGCGGCTGCTTTGTCCACGATGCGTTTGAGGATGGCGGCCGCCTCGGCGCTTCTTCCCAGCCGCTGATAGGCTTCAGCCAGGCTGAAGTCTACAAAGAGGAATTCTTGCCTCTCGTACCAATACTCGAAGATGGATGGATCCGTTAGCACGCTGCGCACGCGCCGGTAGCCGCCGGAATCCACCTTTAGAAGTTCCATCCTGTGCACGACGTCGCGCACGATGGCGGGATCCGTGATCACCCCGAAATTGATCACGGCCAGCAGGGCACCATCGATATCGTTCTTCACCCCTTCTTCCAGGGTTCCGCGCAATGTCCCGCCTCTCAGGAATGCCGCGGCGAATCCGTTCTCGAGAAGAGCGAGCTGGTTCATGACCTCGGTCCGGGTCGGTTCGTCTCCCGCACGACGCGCGGTCTCGGCAAAACTTCCGAGGCCCACGATAGCGGCGGCCGTCGAGAAGGCGAAGTGTTTCTTGTCCTTCTGCCGCTCCTCCCAGATTGAGGTGTCGGCCGCCACGATTAGGCCGCGACCGTAGGTTTCGAGATTCGCCAGCAGCGGTTTCACGACGTAGTCCCTGGCGCTCTCGTAGAGCCCGCTCCGATAGGTGGGGATCCGGAGTAAGTCGGAATCGTTACAATGTTGCAGGTACTCGCCGAGGGTCCACAGCGCGAGACCCCAATTGTCGAACTCGATGTTGGTACTGCCTTCCATGGTAAAGAACGGCTCTTCCGAGCCGTCGCCGAAATATCGGACTACCGAGACCTGGTAGTCGACACCGCCGGTCTCCGCCCGCATCTTGCCTGTGGGCTGAGCGTTGAAGTACGCTAGCACCGCCGCACGGGCTTCGCTACAGTGGCCCATGCGCGCAAGCGCCACCGTTGCGTAAGCCATGTCCCGCACCCACGGCATGAACCACGGACCCTCGGGTAGACTGGCGAGGATGAGACCGTTGTTGTTCCGTCCGGGACGGTTGGGCTCGCGGCTTTGCGCCATGCGGAGAACCACTTCACTTTGGCGCCACAGATGGCGCTCGTTTTCTCCACCAAATGGTCTGGCCGGCCTTACCCGCCAGCGCTCGACCCCCGCCGTTTCGCGCGTCGTCAACGCCCGCGGCGACAGCCCAGCGCGCCAGCGAGTGAATGCCCGGACCGCGCGCTCCAAGTCGTTGTCCTTTTCAAGCGAAATCAGGGCCCAGGCCAGTCTTGTGGACAAGTACTGCTCGGACCCTACGGGCTTGACCCACCTCGGTCCCAGCGGAACCAGCAACAGTGACTCCTGGATGCCGTCGAACTTCAGCCACTGTATCTCGGTGCCTGACATCTCGATGACTCTCCGGAGGTTGACGGGCCGGTTCCATTCCACCTGCAGATGACCACGTGGCCCTGCTCGGACAGCAGGTTCCCAACCGACCACCAGTACGCTTTGTGGCAAACCAAAGGGCATGAAGAAGAAACCCTCGCCAGCATCATTGCGAACATGGATGACCTGCGAATCGTCGACGTAGTCTGCTGAAGTCCTACCGGTGGCTCCCTCGCTCCAGCCAAGCCCCTTGAGAAAATTGGCGGTTGCAACGCCCTCGCTCAGGGGATGATTGGGATCCGGCCGAGCAAAACTGTAGGGATGCGCGTAAAACTTGATCAGCGTCGCCGTGTCCTCGGACACCACCGCGAGTCCGAAGCCGTTGCCGGTAACCAGAGGGGAGGCGGCAGCAGGCAAGCCCGCCAACAGGTTGGCCCAGATTAGATAGCGAAAGGCAATCCTGACAGCTGCGCGCAGCGATACTGTGCACGTTGGCGCCAACCATGGGACTCCCCCTGGATCGCGTGAACCATCCTTAGCTCGGAACACAAAAGCAAACCCCTCTCTCGAGCAACAGTACTCGCCGCTTGAACTTGCCGCCTGGTGATGCGACGTGCATCGCCCGGCGCTGGTTCCTCGGACAACGCCAGGGCGAGCAGCCAGAGAGGGCTTTCGCTGGTTGCCCACCTGCATTCGGCCTAGCGTGTCAGATTGAATGTGCCTCGCAAGGCGATTTTGTCGGAAGAACCTCCGACCAGGATGGAGAACTCCCCCGGTTCGGCGCTCCAGTCATTCTTTGCCGCGTCGTAAAACGAGAAGGCTCGGCGATCGAGCTTCAGCGTGACTCGTTTGCGTTCCCCCGGTTTCAAATTCACTTTTGCGAAGCCTTTCAGCTCTTTGACGGGCCGTGGAACACTGGCGTGAGAATCGCCGACGTAGAGTTCTGCTGCCTCGGCACCTTGCCGATGGCCAGTGTTCTGAACCTCGAAGGAAACGGTGACAGGCTGGTTTACGTCTCCGGCTGGAGGCGACACCGACAAGTTGCTGTAGGCGAAAGTGGTGTAGGAAAGGCCAAATCCAAAAGGAAACAGCGGCTTCGTCGCGGAACGATCGAAGTGCCGGTATCCCAAAAACACGCCCTCCGAATATTGCACTCGCATCTCTCCTGGCGCGGGATAGTAGTGGGGAAAAACCGGGTTATCTTCCCAGCGGCGTTCAAACGATGCCGGCAGCTTGCCCGAGGGACTGTACTCGCCAAACAGAATCTGCGCCAGCGCTGTGCCGCCCTCCTGGCCGGGATACCAGGCGTGCAGAATGACCGGGACCTTGTCGATCCACCGCGTCATATCAATATTGCCCCCGGCGGTCACGACCACAATCGTGTTCCGGTTTACCGCGCTGATTTGTTGGATCAGTTCGTCCTGTCCCCCGGGAAGCTGGAAGGTTCGATCCGAGCCTTCTCCCTCCGTCTTGGGATCAAACCCGACGCAAATGACCACCGCGTCGGCGTTCGCCGCCACCGCCTTGGTTTTATTGCCGACGAACGCATCGGCCCGAGTCACCCCGAAACCCACACTGGCGCTGCCCACGTCTTCGAAGTATTCGAGGCGAATCTTGTAGGCCTGGCCGGCTTCGAGGGGCTTAACACCCGTATCCAGGGTCTGAGCATGAGGCTGCCAATCATCAATCACCCGGTCTTCTCCGACGTAGAGTCGAACGCCATCGTCAGCCGAGGTGAAGAACTGATAGGCGCCCGACTGTCTAGGTATGAAATAGCCCGTCCATCGAATTGAGAAATGGTCCACGGGCTCGCCCGGAGCAAAACTGCCTTCGCCCCAATCGAAGTGAACCCGCGGGTCGATACGCACCATGGCAGGCGTCCCATTCAGTTCCTGGTTGCTGAAGTATTCCCCCTTCAAGCCCTTTTCGCCGCCAGGCTCAGTGACGAATTCAGCATGGTCGAAAACCTCATCCAGTACGGGAAGGTCGACCGCATACAAGACGTTGGCCTTGGTCCCGAGTTGGTTGCTGATGCCTTCGAGATAGCTCACGGCGTTGAAGGGTTGGCTTTCGGCACTGCCGCCTCCGCTGATCACCGCGGGATACGCATTCGGACCGATGACCGCAATCCTCTTCACTTTGGTCCCATCCAAGGGAAGCAGATCGCCGGCGTTTTTGAGCAAGACCATACCGCTCCTGGCTTCCTCCAAGGCGACCTGACGCCCTTCCTGACTATAGAGCGGAACGCTGGTCTCGGTCTGCGCCTGGTCGAAGAATCCGAATTCGATCGCTTTGCGAAGAATCCTCCGTACTTTGTCGTCAATGGCAGCCATGGACACCCTGCCGTCCTCGAGAGCCGGAAGCAGAGTGTCGCGATTCATGAATGAAGGCGACGGCATTTCAAGGTCGAGGCCGGCGTTGGCTGCCGCTATGCCGTTGTGCGTGGCTCCCCAATCCGACATAAGAATGCCGTCGAATCCCCACTCTTTCTTGAGGATTTCATTGTTCAGGTGGTGGTTGGAAGTCATGTAGGTACCATTGACCAAGTTGTAGGCATCCATGACAGCGCCTACTTTCGCTTCCTTGACCGAGGCCTCAAACGCGGGCAGATAGATTTCGCGCAACGTTCTTTCGTCAATGTCGGAGCTGAGCGTCATGCGGGCAAATTCGGAATTGTTCCCGGCGAAATGCTTGGCGGTCGCAATGACGCCCTGCTGTTGGATGCCTTCGATTTCGTTCACCGCGATCCGCGATGCGAGATAAGGATCCTCTCCGAAGTATTCGAAGTTCCGTCCGTTCATCGGGGCGCGATAGATGTTCATGCCCGGCCCGAGAATGAAATGAACTCCGCGCGCCCGAGCATCGTTGCCCATGGAGACTCCCACTCGATGCGCGAGGTCACCGTCCCAGGAGGCTGCGAGAGCGATGGCTGCGGGGTATGCGGTGGTGAGGCCGTAATCGTGAACCCCCAGCGGTCCGTCGGACATTCTGAGCGAAGGTATCGCCAGCCGCGAAATAGGACGAGTGTAGAGGTCGTTGATACCGCCGATGATTTCGATCTTCTCGTCAGCGGTCATCTGGCTCAGGATGGACTGAACGCGGTTCTCGAGACCACTTCTGGTTGGGGCCGACTGTTGAGCGGCACCCTGGGTTAGCAAGACGAATACGATCGCAACTGCCAGTTTTTTTGTCATACCTTGTGTCCCAAGGAAACTCCCGGGTTCACGACCGGTTGAAACCTACCTGGTAGCGGTTTTCCGGCTCGCAACTCGAATCTCCTGCCATCCTGTTTGGCGTCGATGACGGATGCGCAACCGGCGCAGAAACGCGCTGCCGCGAAAAAAATGCCCAGATTCCATCTACTGCGGTTTCCAGCGAAAGGTTGCGACGGCTCCCGCCGGCAGAGCGTACTGAAAGCTCTGGCCGGACCAGTTCACAGCGAACGTACGGTTGGCGCTCGCGGAGTTGAGCACCAGGAGCGCGATCGATCCGTCGGGATTTTGAAAGGCAACATCCTCAATGCTGCCGTGGCGAAAACTGTTCGAATCGATGCGGTAGGCTCCAGGCAACACGAACCTCGCCACGTGCCCGAGCAGGTAGTACTCAACGTTATGGCCGACCGTCGCAGGCGAGGCGCTGTCGTCGATGGTCACAACTCCCCGACAATTCGTGCATCCTCCGTTCTGCGGACCGGAATTCTGATCGAGGGCCAGGTTCCACAGCGAAACACTACGCGCCCAATTGCGGGTCGCACCGATCAACAGATGTTCGGCATCCCAAGCCAGATCGTTGGCGAGGCTCGTCGCGACCGTTCCCGAGCATTCCGTGAACCAGATATCCTTATTCGGAAATGCAGACTTCACCGTCGATTGGGCGCCGACATCTCCGGCATAGCAGTGAAAGGCGCTCCCGGCTACATAACTTGATGCCGCTGGATCCGCCAGTACGGTTTGCGGGTAAGAAGGTGTCTTCCAGTTGTGATCGTAGCTCAGGATCTTCACGCTTCCGAATCCTGCCGCTTGCAATGCGGGTCCGAGATTCGTGCCGATGAAGCTCGCCTCGTCATTGGCAGCCAGATAGGCCGTGGGATAACTGCGGTTGGAGTTCAGCGGCTCGTTTTGCGGCAGGACAGCGTAAATTTGAATGCCTTGCTCCTGGTACTGCCGCACGAACTTCACGAAATACTGCGCCAGGCTGGGAAAATAAGCGGGATTCACATGGCCGCCGTTCATGGTGCCGGAAGTCTTCATCCAGGCTGGCGGACTCCAGGGAACGGCAACGATCTTGATCCGAGGATTCACGGCCAGAGCCCGCTGCAGAAGTGGTGTGATATACGCGGTATCGTGCGCGATGGAAAAATTGGCGAGCGTGGGATCGGTCTGTCCTGGCGGCATATCGTCGTAGCTGTAGTTTCCGCTGGCGGAGAAATCGGTCGCGCCCATCGGCTGGCGCAGAAAACTGATGCCGATACCCTCTCTCGTGTCAAACAAGCTTTGCCAGAGATGGGTTTGCTCGGCGGAACTCAGCTTATGGGCGATCACCCAGGCGGCGGAATCCGTGAGCGACGCTCCAAATCCATCGATCTGCTGGTATTTCGTGGAATCGTTGACCGTGATCACGGCGCCGGTCGGAGAACGGCTGGCGGCGAAGGCCACCGTCGGCCGTGGCTGCAACAACAGCGTGCCGTCTGCCGTCGTTTCGACAACCTGCACGCTTGGACCGGTGGACACGATTGGGGTTGTGGACTCGCGTCCGCCGGAACAGGAATACCCCGCAAGCAGGGCAACGCAGATCAACCCGTGAGTTCTCATAAAGCGATGGCCCTGTGTGCGAGGTGGTGGTGCAAGAGCTCATCGTCTGATCGCATCCACCCTCCGCCTCCCGACTGGTTCCACGCGGCGTCGTACATGCAGTTTCACTGGAGATCATCGAGTTTGAGAGAAGAGACGGCAAGCGATCGCCGTCTCTGGCATAGAAATTGATTTCGCCAAGTTAGAAGGTCAAGCGAGCACCCACTTGCAGGCTTCGCCCGCCTACGGTGTAGTTGCTGATGGCAACCGTCCCGGTTGTATAGGGAGTGCCTACGCCGGATGAGCCGCCCACGGTGGCATCGCTTGGCACGCCGAAGCTAGGATGATTGAATGCGTTTTGGGCATCGCCGCGAATCTGGAACTTCATGTTCTCCCAAGGCAGGGAAAACGTCTTGCCCGCCGACAGGTTCACAACGTTGAGCCCCGGCCCGTAGAGACTGTTTCTTCTCACGTTGCCGAAGGTCCCATTGGCAGCCTGAAGGAATACCCCCGGGTTAAACCAGTTGTCGATGCTCTGGTGAGCCGGCCTCCAGCTCACTCCAGGATTCCAATTTGGAAACACCGACGCATTGGAGGACAGGGAGTAGGTATTTTGCGTTCCATCCACGCTGAACGGATTTCCCGTAGACAGAACCAGCGTTCCGGAGATCTGCCAGCCGCCGATCACCGTATCCAGTAGCTTGTTGTTGTTCAGGAACGTCTTGCCGTTGCCAAACGGCAGTTGGTAGACGGCATAGCCTTTAAACGCATTCCGCACGTCAAAGTTGGAGTTGCTGTAGTTGGCCGAGGGATTGTACGCATTCTGGAAATCCTGCGGGCCTGAGTGACTTCCCCAGCCCGAGGAGTCGGCATCGTCGAGAAAATGGGACCAGACGTAATTGAAGCTGAAACTCAATCCGTTGGTCATGCGCTTGGTGATGGATGCCTGCAACGAGTTGTAGTTTGAAATCGCATTGTTGGTGCTGCCAGTGATGGTCTGGTAATTCGTATAGGGGCGGTCTCCCGTGTCGTTCGATGAGAACAGGCTCTCGGGAACCTGATTAAGATCGGTTGGGAACTGAAGATTGTATCCGTGACTGGCCACATACGCCAGCTGGACCATGTAATTTGCGCCCAGCTGGCGCTCGGTCGCCACATTCCACTGGTAGATTTTAGGAACCGGGGTATGGTACTCGATGTAGCCGGCAGGCTGGCCGTTAAAACGGGTCGGGCTGGTAGATACGGCGGTATAGGGCAAGGGCGTGCTGGTTCCAAAAATGGTACCGGTGCCGTCGAGCTTCGTGGCCGGAATGATACCGTTGGTCGGGTCGGTGTAGCCGCCCGACGAACCGAGGGCGGCCCCCATCCCATAGACGGTGTTGTTCCCACCGTAGGTGTCCAGGCTCCAGATGTAGGAATACACTCCAAACCCGCCACGAAGGACGGTTTTGGGATTCACCGCCCAGGCGGCGCCAACCCGCGGCAGCCAAACGTTGTAGACATCTTTCATAAGCGACGTCCGCCCGTTGGCGTGGGTGGAGCCGTACCAGTAGGCGCCCAGAGTGTTGGTGGCGGGATTCACCACCGTCGGGTCGAAGCTGGCCATATCTTCATGGACTTCGTTCCAGCCATGGTTGATCTGGTAGCGTAGGCCAAGATTCAAGGTAAGGTTCGGCCGCAACTTCCAATCGTCCTGAATGAACATCTGCGGGCTCTTCATGCGCGCACCATACTCAGGAATCACACTCGCGGTCCAATTGTTGGCATAACCCAGGAGAAAATCTGCATACTCCATGCCCGTTCCCGGGACCGGCGCGGCAATGCCGGTCTGGGGGTTGACCGCCCATTGCTGGGTGTACTGGCCGGAGAACTGAAACGTGCCTGCGTTAACGTTGCCCCAAGCGGTGGAATTGTTCTGGAACAACAGCAGTTCCCCGCCGAAGTGCAGAATGTGCTTGCCCCGGATCATGGTCACCGAATCCGAGGGATCGAAGGTATGTTCCTTATAGACGGCGTTGGTGCCAGGATCAATCCAAGCGTAGGGGTAGGTGTTGATGAACTGGATGGCGGGGATGTCGTCTGCCGCAGCAAATTGCCAACCCAGTTGCGCCGCATATCCCTTGTCGAGGGAGCGATCGACAAAGAAGTTACCCTGATAGGTGTATCCCATACGGGCTTCATTGATCGTGCGCGGACTGATGTTCCACACATGCGTGATTTGTGCGCTATTGTTATCTACATCGCCGGATTCCCAACCGATCGGGGAGGGCGTAACATTGCTTGGGTAGTAGGCGGGATTGTCAGCCTGATTGTCGGACATGCTGAGACGCTGGTTCGACGTGAGGTCGTAATCCAGGCGTCCAAAATACTTCCGCCAGGGGTTCGGCGCAGGCACGGTCGAATAGAAATTATTTTGCAGTTCTCCCTCCGAGCCGATGTTTCCAGGTACAAATGCGCCCCCCGCAATATGGCTTGTCGGTGTGGGATAAAACGCCTGCATCTTCAGCGCGAGTGCATCGAACAATTTGGCTGGAATAACGTTCCCGTTCCCATATTCGCTGGCGAAACTTTTCCGCACCGGGTAAGGATTGCCTGCCGCATCGTGCGCGATGGTCTGCGTCGTCGGATCGTAGATCGCCTGCATGCCGGTAAAGTTGCCGGCCAAAATCGCCGTGGTGGGGACACTATTGGTTGCGGTACTGTTGCCGTGGTTCACAATCTGGTCATAATCGAAGTAGAAGAAGAGTTTATTCTTGAGAATCGGTCCGCCGAGCGAGGCGCCGAAGTCGTTGTAACGCAGAAAGGGAATGGGGGGGAGTGTGGAAGCAGCGGCGCCAAACTCGTAGGGGTACGCGTTGAAAGCCGAATTTTGTATGTAATCGTAGGCGGAGCCGTGGAAGCTATTGGTGCCGCTCTTGGTAATCTGATTAAAGATCACACCCCCGGTACCGTATTGTGCCGAGAAGGTTGAGGAGCTGACCTGGAGTTCAGCCACGGTCTCGAAGGTGGCCGGATTTGCGTTCTGACTGTGGGAGAGCGTAGTTGACGCTCCGTCCGCGAGGATATTGCTGTACGGCAAGTTGCCGTTGACCGCTACTTCCTGGCCGGGATTCGACGATCCCTGGTTCCCACCTGGGGTACCGGTAGCACCGGGCAACAGAATCACGAAGTTTTCCCAGTCTTGGGTTACCTGCGGCAGCTCTGCCATCGATTTGGCCTCAAACGTGGTGCTCTGCTCCATGGTTTCCGTTTGCAGCAGGGGTACGTCGCTCGTGACGGTTACCTCTTCCGCGCTAGAACCAACCTCCAACCGGGCATTGACGGTGGTAAAGCCCACCTCAAGAGTGATTGGCCCGCGCACGAGGGTCGCGAAGCCTTGCTTGCTGAACGTCACCTTATAGTTGCCGGTCACGATGGAGGAAGTGTCGTAGACGCCGTCCTGATTGGTGACGTAATCCCTTGCCACACCGGTATTGACATTCAAGACCGTAACCGTCACAGCGGGAATCAGCGCGTCCGTGGTGTCGGTCACGGTTCCACGAATATCACCCGAGTTGGTGCTTTGCCCGAGACCCGGCAACGTTGCCAAAATCAGAAGGACTGGAAGTGACCAGAGCGTCAGTCTGTTCATAAACCATCTCCCGGGTTGTCCATTTTTTCGTAACCAAACTTCGGAATTCAGCCGGCAACCGTTCACGTTGTCAAGGATTTGTGGTGCGGCTTCGCCATGTCCTGGTGACTTCTAATGGTTTTCAACCATAGACGCCATCCACAAAACACGTCATGCTAATGTGTTTGTGCTGGAAAAATCTGCTATGCACAGGAACAGTAGGGATACTGTACTTTCGTATAGGTGCGGGGCTTGACCTCGACCCAGTAGAAATCATTCCAGGGCAATAATGCCTCTTTTGAGCGCCGCCGTAGCGGCCTCGGTCCGGTCCTTGACGTTCAATTTCTCAAAGACATGACTGACGTGGAGCTTGACGGTCACTTCGGCGATGTTCAGTGCCGCCGCAATCTCTTTATTGCCCATTCCCTTGGCGACCATCTTCAAAACCTCCAACTCGCGACTGGTAAGCGGCCGGTGAGCTGCATGCTCGGCGAGCATGGGGGCTAAAGTGGGATCCAGGTAGCGCTTGCCGTCCTCGACTTCCCGAATCGCGCGCAGCAATTCCTCTCGCCGTACGCTTTTCAGGACGTAGCCACGCGCTCCTGCCTGAAGCGAGCGGTAAATATCTTCTTCCCCCGAGTGTGTCGAGAGCATCAAGATCCGAGCGTCGGGGAACTCGCGAGTCAGGGTCGCGACCGCTTCGGTGCCGCTCATGTCGGGCAGGCGAACATCCATCAGCACCAGGGTGGGGTGGTGCTTACGATAGGCCCGGATCGCGTCTTCTCCGTTCGCGGCCTCAGCGATGACTTCCATATCGTCTTCGGCGTTCAGCGACGCTGACAATCCCATGCGCACCATGAAGTGATCGTCGACGACGAGGATTCGTGCCGTTGGTCGCTGGGCGGTCAACGGGTCACCTGGACTTTGGCGGGCACTTCGATGCTGATTCTCGTACCCAATCCAGGTTCGCTCTCCACCTGCAGAATGCAGCCCATAGCATGGGCGCGCTCCCGCATATCGAGGAGCCCGAAATGGCCGCTGGGCGTGGGATCTTGCGTGCGGAAACCTCGTCCATCGTCGGTGACGCAGAGGCGGACCCGGTTCTCCTCGTACTCTAGAAGCGCGCTCACAACCCGCGAATGCCCGTGTTTAACCGCGTTCGCCACTGCTTCCTGGCCAATCCGAAGCAAGTTCATCTCGGTCGCCGAGGATAAGCGCACGGGAATACCTTGAACCTTCACGTCGACTCTGACATCCTCTCGCGAGCCGGAAGTTTGCACGGTCTGACGCAACGCCGAAGCCAGGTCCCCCTCCTCAAGCAAGTGACAGCGGAGGTCCCAAACGGAACGACGCGCATCCACCATGCTATGCCGGCTCATATCGCGGGCGGTCTCCAAAGCTTGGCGAGCTACCTTGGGAGCCTGTTGAAAACAATCCACGGCCAGGTCGAGCTGCATGGTGATGCCCGCGAGCTCTTGCTCCAAGTTGTCGTGCAGTTCGCGGGCGATCCGGTTTCGTTCCTGCAGGACTGCACCGCTGCGAATCTTTCGCCGGATCAGACCCATTTGCTCGCGGAGCCTGCGTCCCAGCACCAATATCCAAGCGATCCCAACCAACAAGACAATCACCGTAAGGCCGAGGACCCAGAGCGTATGGTGCAGATTCCACCAGGATGGGGCGTGCAAGAGAACGAGGTCCTTCGGCGAACGCAGCAGCAGGCGAAACGACTGTGGAACCGACCATAGTCCTCCGTTCTGTACCAAGCAGATCCCGGTCACACGAACTCGACTGTTCAGAGGAACGGAAGCCAGAGTCCTCGCCGATTCAGGAGGAGACAGAGTTGCGTCAAATAAAGCTCCCCCCTGGAGAAGGAGTCGCAATCCGTCGGGATTCATCTCACTGCCTAACAGAGTCGCATCCGTCACCACCAGTGCTCCGTCATATCGTTCCCACGGCACCGCGATGTCCAGGGCAAGCGGATTCAGCACTCCCTGCATGCCTACCCGATAGAGGACTGCATCGCTGAGCACCGGGGCAGACTCTCCGACGGCCGGGAAGCCGACGGCGTCGACCACCTCTCCGATATTCAGCTTTGTATCCTGCTCGGTTAGAACGCGCAGGCCTCTCCCCGCAGCCTGCAGAAAGAGTTCTTGGCCTGGCTGCTGATAGGCCACGACGCCACGCACTCGTACGCGATGGTGAATTCCTGGTCCGGGAGAGAAGGTAAGGAGTGAGGACAGCGGGACGTCGTCAGCGTGCGCCTCGACCGTGACAAAACTCAAACGGGGTACGTATAAAAGAACCGCGGTTAATTGTCGCTGCGCGTTGAATAAACTTCCGCACACTCCTTCGAGCAAGACTTCACTGTCGATCCAGGAGGAGAAATCCTGTTCGCGTGGAATGGGGACGCGAACGCTCAGTTGGCCGCCACCGGAGGCGACGCGCATGGCGACCGTTGTCTCATGCCAGGATGTACGGTCAATCGAGACGGCGCGCACAATGCCACGAACCTGCACCCATTGACTGTCCAACTGCCCATCGGCAAGTTCGCTAAACAAATACACCCGCGATTTTGGAAGAGCTCCCCGGCCCAGCACGTGTGAGGTGGTCTCGCGAATGACGGGTGCAAACTTCCCCGGGCCGGTGATTCCTTCGACCTCGATCAGATCTCCAAAATGATGGTTGAAGATCACCGATCGTGAGCCCTCGACATAGACTCCGGCGGTTGCATCTTGCACGAAAAAGTCCGGGGACGGGACATCAACGGTTACAACGCCACGCACGCGCACGGGATACCCCAAGGCCGCTTGGTCGGCTGTCAGTTGGCGTATCTGGTCCGCATGCACCAGCAGAGGAAGCGAGCGCTCGGACGTTCCCGCCCACGAGCTAAGAGGAAGCACGAGCACACAGAGCCCGGTTATCACGCTGGCGGTGACGACGGGGTGCGCCCGAACCTGTACTCGATCGCCGCTCGCCTGTCGCATCCTGGCTCGCCTGGTACCGACTTAGCGTAGCCGAAAGGGACCTCGGAAATAAAGGGCGCGGGATGGGTGCCAAGATGGTGTATGGAGCGCAACAGCGGGTGCCTAGAGCACGTCATCTCGTAGGCTGGTCCGAAATTCACGTACAATCGCGCATGAGTTAGGAATCCGTCATCGCAAGCTTGAAGACACTTGCTGGCCCCATGGTAGTCTCCGGGCTGATCGTCGCTTGCCTGCTGTCGAAGCCTCCCACAACTCCGGCTGGAGCGGAGAATCCCGTCCCAACATCCAAGACGCCGGCACGGCCGGAAGCCGGCTGCGGGCCCTCGCAGAACCCGGGCACCCGCGCGCTGGCATCCCCTACATCGCTGATCCAGTTCGAGAATGTGATGCGCACTTCCCACATCAAGTTCATTCTGCGAAACAGCATCAGTCGCAAGCGGTACACCATTGAGACGATGACCGGCGGGGTAGCGCTGTTCGACTACAACAACGACGGTTTGCTGGACATTTTCTTTACCAACGGAGCCGCCATCCCATCGCTCGAAAAGACTGACTCATCCTATTGGAATCGCCTGTTTCGCAACAACGGCGACGGCACGTTCACCGATGTAACCGAGAAAGCCGGCCTCGAGGGCATTGGCTATGCCATGGGAGTTGCGGCTGGGGACTATGACAATGACGGCTGGGTCGATCTCTATGTCACCGGCTTCAACCGGAACCAACTCTTTCACAACAACGGAGATGGCACGTTCACCGACGTGACCGCCAAAGCTGGAGTCAGCGGTATCATTCCTAAGCTCGGCAAGGCGTGGTCGGTGGCCGCGGGATGGTTTGATTACAACAACGATGGACGGCTCGATTTATTTGTCGTGAACTATCTGAATTACAGCCTGGGCACGGCTAGTCTCTGTCTTCAGCAGGGGCATCCGGCGTATTGTTCGCCGGTTGGTTTTCTAGGGACACCCAACATTCTTTATCGCAACAATGGCGACGGCACCTTTACCGATGTCTCCGAGCCGTCGCACATCTCGCAATACGTCGGCAAGGGCATGGGCCTCGCCTTTGCCGATTATGACAACGATGGATACACCGACATCTTTGTGGCGAATGATACCTTTGAGAATTATCTGTTGCATAACAACCGAGACGGCACGTTTACCAACGTTGCCCTGCCTGCCGGTGTGGCGTACAACGCCTATGGCAATGCGATCGCCGGCATGGGAGCCGACTTCCGGGACATCGACAATGATGGCAAGCCCGATATTTTTGAGACGGCCATGTTCGGCGAAGGATTTCCCTTGTACAGGAATCTAGGGGACGGCCAGTTTCAAGATATGACCAGCACGGCCGGGCTGGCCGCCTTGACCAGCCGCTCTACGGCCTGGGGAGTAGGAGTTTTCGACTTCGACAATGATGGAAACAAAGATGTGTTCACCGCCAACTCCGACATTCTCGACAACGCGATGGAGCTGGCGCATCGGCCCTTTGCCCTTCCCAATCGCGTGTTTCGCAACCAAGGGAATCTCACCTTCGACGATGTGAGCTCCCAGGCCGGAGCGTCCTTTCAGGTTGCTGCTCCGCATCGAGGAGCCGCGTTTGGGGACCTCAACAATGATGGGCAGACCGACGCTGTCGTGACCATACTCAACGGGCCTCCAGAGATATGGATGAATCGTTCCGGAAAGCAGAACCACTGGATCATTCTGAAGTTGGTGGGGGTGCAATCGAATCGCGACGGGCTGGGAACCAAGGTAACAATCACAACCTCGTTGGGAACGCAGTACAACCAGGCCACCACCGCGATGAGTTACAACTCTTCGAGCGATAAACGGGTTCATTTTGGTCTGGGCTCCGCCAAGGTCGTGGATGCGATTGAACTCAGGTGGCCGAGCGGCATCCTGCAAGTCTTGAAGAATGTCAAAGCGGATCAAATCCTGACGGTGACCGAGGGCAAACCGTGAGCCTAAGGGGTCATTTCAGTTCGCCAGAGTGTCCCGCAACCGCTTGGCGAGATCGGACTGACCGTTGCGGATCAGGAGCTCGAAAAGTCCCTGCATGACTTCAGGCTGGTTGCGCGCATAGGCCGCCATGGCCTCGGCATTGAGGTCGGCGTCTTCCACTTTGCCTAAATGGAAGAATGAATCGCAAAGCATATACAGCAATTGAGGAGTCGTGGTTTTCGACTTTGCCAGCAACTCCGCCGCTTCGGACCAGCGCTGTTGATGGTAGCGGACTTCGCCCAGTTCGGCGATCGCCATTTGGTAATTCGGATCATTGGCAAGCTCGGCTTGAAATTGGTTTTCTGCGCGGACTAGGTCGCCGAGCTTCAGCGCCAGAATTCCCTCGTAGGTGCGCGCTCCGCGAACCGTCGGCTGAATCGTCAGCGCACGATGAAGACAGCGCAGGCCATCTTCGGTTTGTCCCATGAAGAGATAGAGTTTGCCAATAAACACATAGGCATCGGCAGGACTGGCGGAAGTTCCTTGGAAATGCTGGTGATAGAGCTGCAAGGCGGACGGTTCGCGCTGTGCGGCCAGCAGTTTCTGCGCCTGAGCTTTGATCGTGCGTTCCCGTTCGTCGTTCGCCATGGCATGCACGAAGGTCGACTGCTCCATCATCAACTGATGGAGCGCGGCTTCATGCTGCGCATCTTCGGTCCTGCCCAAGCCTGCCCAGGCACGGGAAAGATAGAAGTACGCCAGCAACCTGGTGGGATCCAGCCGCAGCGCAGACTGCAAGGTCGCGATCCCCTTTTCGTAGTTCTTCCGTTCAACTTGACATTGCCCCAGTCCGAGTAACGCGTCGATGTCGCCAGGGTTCCTTAGGAGGATGCTTTCAAAGGCGGTTTGCGCCTCCTGCCAATGCCCGAGCTTCACATTCACGGTGGCCAGCAGTTGCCATGCGTCCTTATCGGCGGGCTGTGTTTCGACGGCACGGGCAGCAGACAGCGCCGCGCCGGCAAGGTCCATCAATTTGTAGTCGGTCGCGGCTATGTCGAAATCAAGCCGCGGCAGGGAGGCATCCGAGCGTTGCGCCTTGAGCAGCCAGCGCAGGCCGGCTTGACAATCGCCCGTGCTGCAGAGGAGTTCGCCGTATTTCTGCCCTATCGAAGGGTTGTCAGGTTCGGCCTTCAAACTCCGCCGGATGGCGAAGAGAGCAAGCCGGTCCTGACCATCGAGGTGATAGGCCTGGGCGAGATAGTACTGAGCGTCTCCGTCGGAGGGAAGGATCCTGGCGCACTGCCGCAGGCGCCGAATGGCTTCATGCCGGTCGCCGATGGTGAGTTGGTAGATTCCCGTTTTCAACAGCAGGTCCGGATCATGCGGCGCGAGCTTGAGACCTGCCTCGAACGTAGCGGCAGCCTGGGATGTCTGTCCCGCTTCCTCGAGCAAGGCTCCCTTGAGCTTCAGTGCGGGTACAAAGTTTGGATTTCGCTCCAGCAATTGCAGCGTGAGCGTCATGGCTCCCTGTCGATCACCTCGGCCCGCGAGGTTGAGCGCTTGCTGCAACCGCTCGATGGGAACTGCATCGGCGGAGGGGCTTGAGCTTTGCGACCGCGCGGCGGGGAGGCGAAAGCCCAAGAGCGCCAGCAGAGCCACCAAGAGATACAGCCGGCGATGGAGCTTCCCCCAAGGAACCTTTGGCATCAAGCGCGCGCGCATGGTTAGAATCCCGACGAACTGACGGCGCAAACCATGGTGTCCTCCGCGAGGACCTGGGGCCAGTCAGAAAACTCCCGCCAAGCCTTAGGGAAGCTTGATCTTTGGCTTGGGTAAGGTACTGGAGACAACTCCTTGCCCTTCGCGCACCACATAAAAATGATCGGCAGCCAGATTCGTGAGCGTTTCCGTGGTGCCATTCGGCCATAAAACCTCAGCCCGATCGACACGCTCATGGCGGGCCAGCCCGAAGTGTATGCGCAAATCGTGCTGCGAGAGGTAGCTTCCCCCGCTGAGCACTTCCCCCAGTTGGGTCAGGTCTCCTGCCGTGGCGCGCACCCGGGCATTCAAGGCCAGGCGATTACACTTTACGCCTTCCAGTTGAAGACTGATCCAGTGGTTGGGCGGCCCGCCCGCGGGGCGAAGGATCATGGGTTTTCCGACTAGATTCTCCACGATCACGTCCATGCTGCCATCATTGAATAGGTCGCCGACGGCCACCCCGCGGCTCACCTGCTCGACTTCTAAGGCTCTGCCCACGCGGCGGCTGACGTTCGCAAAGGTGCCGTCTCGCTGGTTTAGAAAGAGAAATTTCGGCTCAAGATACCTGGTTGCCCGATGCAAACCATCCACCTGCGGATAGACATGTCCGTTGACCAGGAAAAAATCCTGCCAGCCGTCGTTGGAAAAGTCAACGAAGGCGTCACCCCAACCTACGTAGCCCTGCGTGCCTCTGGCGATTCCAGAAGCAATGGACGTATCGACAAAGTTCATGCCGCCATCGTTACGATACAGCGCGGCGTACTCGATATCGAAATGCGAAATCAAAACCGACATGCGACCGGTGTGTAGATAATCGCCGATCGCAATTCCCATGTTGGCCTGCTCAAATCCGTCTTCGTTGGCCGCGACACCGGAAAGCAGCGCAACATCCTTGAATTTCCCCTTGCCGTCGCCCTGATAGAGATAATTCGCCTCGCCATCATTGGTCACAAAAAGATCCAGCTTGCCGTCGTTGTCGAAATCTGACCAGAGTGCAGTCAGGCCATAACGTCCTTCCGGATCGCCCACGCCTGATTGTCTCGAGACATCGGTAAATGTTCCATCACCGTTGTTGTGGTAGAGATTGTCAGGGGATCCCCTCAACCCGCGTGGGCCGCATTGCACATCGATTCCCATGTACTTGCAGGATTTGCTGGAACCGAAGACGGGGAGATCGTGCAGATGAAACTCGACGTAGTGGGAGACGAAAAGATCGGCCCAGCCGTCGCCGTCATAATCGCCGAAGACGGCTCCCGTCGCCCATCCCGAGTCGCTGCCGAGACCGCTGGGCTTGGTCACGTCGGTGAAGGTTCCGTCGCCATTATTGCGGTAGAGGACAACCCCGCCGAGACAGGTCACCAACAGGTCGGGCCAGCCGTCGTTGTTGTAGTCCCCGACCGCTGCCCCCATTGCCCAGCATGGATATCCAACTCCGGCCTTCTCGGTCACGTCGGTGAAGGTTCCGTCATGATTGTTATGGTAGAGAGCGCTGCGGGATTTGACTCCGTGGAGGGCCATGTCGATGGTCTGGGCATTGGTGAAGTAGATGTCCGGCCAACCATCGCGGTCGTAATCGATCAGCGCGACTCCTCCGCTCATCGACTCGGCAATGAATTTTGCTTCGGGACTCGACCGGTGTTCAAACTGGATCGCGCTAGAATCAGTAATGTCCACCAACCGCGGATAGTTGGGAAGCGGGCTGGTCACCTTTCGCTCGACCTCGACCCTTTCCCGCTCCTTTGGGGATAGGGGCGTCGGCGTTCCCATTTGTGCTCGACCCGCGATCTCCAGGCAGAGTACGGTGAGTATCTTCGATGCGATGCGGACTCTCGCCTGCGGGCTCATGGATGTCTGGGTGGCCCGACATTATTTTTCATCCGCTTCATCCGCCCTAATTTCCTGCGGTTCGACTTGCAGGTCCTTGTAAAGGGTACGTAACTTCTCTTTCATGTCCTTGTACTTCTTGTAGAGTTCAATTTCGTTCTGGGCATCTTCGGCGCGTCCAACCTGCCGGTACAGGGTGCCGAGCCGATAGTGCGCCGTAGCGTTGGTGGGCTCAAGCTGCACCGCCTGCTCCAGCAGCTTCAGTGCCTGATCCGGCCGATGCATTTCGATCAGAGTTTTTGCCAAGCCCAGTTTTGCATCGGCATCACCGGGCTGCAAATTGACCGCTTTCGTGTATTGTGCGAAGGACTGCTCGGCATTTCCTCTCTGCGCATCGATCTCCGCCAAGCGCAGGATCGCTTTCTCGTCTTGCGGGTTTTCCAGTAACGCAGCCTGATACTCCTGTTGCGCTTCTTTCTTCACCGCCGGATCTTGCGAGGAACGCAATAATTCTGCCAGTTCGAAGTGGATCCCAGGCAGATGGGAATCAATCGCCATGGCCTTGCGAAATTGCGCCGCGGCAGCATTGGTATTTCCTTGCCTGGCTTGCTCGTGCGCCAGCAACTGATGCATCTGCGCAGAATCGGGCGCCGCTAGCGAGAGCGCAAGCATCGCCTCACCCGACAAGTCAGCGTAGGTGCGATACGCCGCGTATAGAACTTCCGGGTTCTCGGGAGCTGTCTGCCGCAGCTGCGCCAGGATACGGCTGGCCGGTTCCAGATCGCTCCTTTGTGTGTCAATGCTGACCAGTTCGAGGCCGACCTCAATTTTGAATTTCCGGTCATCGATCAGCGGGAATGCGGCTTCCAGATCTTTCCGACCTTGCTCGAGCTCGAGCGCGTGTAGTTCGGCCAAGCCGAGCAATCCCTGAAGTTTGCCCATTCCTGGTCGTTGCTCAACCGCCGCGCGTAAATGAGGAATGGCATCGCGCGGCTTGCCTTGAAAGTAAAGCAGGACACCCAGGTTGCCTTGCGTCTCTACATTTCCGGGATCGATCGCAGCCGCCGCCTGCAATTCGGGAATGGCCAGGTCGGGGCGCTTCTGCGAGAGATATTCCTGCGCCTTTTGAATGTGTGCCGCGAAGCTTTGCTGGTTGTCTTCCCCAGACTGAGAGAAACAGAGCGCGGCTAACAACAGCGGTACGGCTGCGGGGAAACGTCGAAAGGTTGCACTCATTGAGGTTGATTATAGGGCTTGGGAGCTTCGCGAGGTCAGTCCGCCGAATGCAATGTGCCCGGAAAAAGATTTCGCCTGACGGACTCGACCTTGCAGATGGCAGGAGAAATCATGGCTTGCGTTTCCAGGATGGTTGGAGGAAAGTAGTGGATGGAACGCCCCGCGAGGAGATCTGCGCCGCGGCGGGCAGGAAATCCATGTCGTTTACCGTACGACCTTCCCGTGCAAGTTTTCCGGTTGGCTGCGGGGACCGCTTTCCCTCTTAGGGGCTGCTGGGAAAGTGTGAGTCCGGTTTCAAGCTGCTGCCGTTTACCGAGATCGCCGACGAGCAGCCTACGGCGTGTGTCAATCTGCTCAAGGCTTGTGTGCGCCCGATCGTCGTTTGAAACCCAGGAGTCGGTGTCAACAATTCGGCCTGCGAGTTGGCCAACGGGAGATGGTTATTGCCGACAAAAAAGTCAATGTGTCTCCGAGGCGATCATGTCTGCTGATCGTACCCGCCGCGAGTTCCTGAAACGATCGGCTGCCGGAGTAGCAGCCGGTGCCCTGGTCGAAGCGTTGCCGACGTTGGCGGCTGACGCCTCGCTGAGTTCCACCCCGACCGAGATCGCGGTTCGGATAACGGATGAGAAACGTCGTTTCGAACCGGCCGCGAACCTGTCCTGGCAACCGATCTCCGGCGCGCGCAGCGGAGAAGTGATCTCCCTCGACCCGGAAACGAAATGGCAAGAGATTCTCGGCTTCGGCGCTGCTTTCACAGATGCGTCGTGCTACGTATTCAGTCAATTGCCGCCAGATGCTCGGGAAAAACTGTTTCACGAGCTTTTTCATCCTTCCGAACTGGGGCTGAGCGTCTGTCGCACCTGCATTGGAGCCAGCGATTACTCGACGGAGCTTTACAGTTTCGATGAAGGTGAACCGGATGCGAAGCTTGCACGATTCTCGATCGCGCACGACCGCGCCTACGTCTTGCCGACACTGCGACTGGCGCGCCAAATCAATCCCGACCTGTTTCTGTTTTCCAGCCCGTGGAGTCCACCTGGCTGGATGAAGTTGAACGGTTCCATGCTGGGGGGATGCATACACAAGAGGTACTTTCCTTCCTACGCCCAGTACTTCGTAAAATTTCTGCAAGCCTACGCGGCCGAGGGCGTCGCCATTCAGGCCGTCACCTCACAAAACGAAGTGGATACGGATCAAGATGGCCGCATGCCGGCGTGCCTGTGGGGCCAGGAGTATGAAATCGAATTCGTAAAAGTACATCTCGGACCTGCGCTGGAGGCGCAGAACATTCCCACTAAAATCTGGTTGCTCGACCACAACTACGATCTCTGGGGACGGGCCATTTGTGAGCTCGATGATCCCGGTGTGAAGAGGTATTCTCGCGCAATTGCCTGGCACGGCTACGCTGGCGACGTCAACATGGTATCGAAGGTTCACGCAGCCCACCCCGACGTCGACATGCATTGGACCGAAGGCGGGCCCGATATTACCGATCCCAACTACAGCGGCGAATGGGTTACGTGGGGCCGCACGTTTACCGGCGCACTCCGTAACCAGTGTCAATCGATGACCGGCTGGAATCTTGCCCTGGACGAGCATGGTCGCCCCAACCTCGGACCCTTTCCTTGCGGTGGGCTGGTGACGATTCATTCCGAGACAAAGGAAATCACCCGCAGCGGACAATATTGGGCCTTCGCGCATTTTTCGCGCTCCATTCTGCGCGGCGCGCGGCGTTTTGAGTCGCAGGGTACGTTCGAGGACTTGGACCATGTTGCGTGCGAGAACCCGGGCGGAGAAAAGGTCTTGGTGGTTACTAACTCATCTGCCTCCCGCAATCGGAATATCGTTCTCGAGATGAGCGGATGGATGACGGATTTAACCGTTCCACCCGAGTCTCTCGCCACACTGACCTGGAAGTAACAAGCTGGGCTGACGATGCTCATGCTGGCAGGCTCTGCCCTCTCGCCTAGCGACGGAGGAAAGCCACAACGTGGTGCGGGCGGAGGGAGTCGAACCCTCATGGGCCTTTTAAGCCCTGCGGATTTTCGTGCCGTCTACGGCTTTCGCCGCCCGGATGCAGGGGGTGGTTGAAGCCTGCGCTTCCGGTTTGCGGTCTGGACTATCCCTTCACCATCTCCCGAACGATCCGGGGCTTAGGTGCCGCCCGTCTAGTCTCTACACCTTCCCGGCCTAGGTTCTCGCCGGGCTTGGCTCGGGGTCGCCACTTCGAGAGGTTTCCCCGACTTTGAGCAGTTCTGCATCGCCGGTTTCCCGGCGAGCACTCAAGTTTTTTTCAAGTCCGCTGCGTCTGCCATTCCGCCACGCCCGCGTGGCTGTCTCCGATCTCTATGATAGGGCAGGTTGGTCTGAATTTACACGTGGGTCTGCCGATCGACAATGGGGGAGAACTGGGGCGGCTGGACACGCGCCAGGGAACGTTCACGACTCGAGTCCCGTGGGTGTGCCAGTTTCGCCCGTCCGCAAGGGCCAGACAGCATGGGAAGCACTATGCGCGGAAGCGCGACTGCATTAGCGCTTCTCGGTCATTAGCTCGTGATAGAGCAT
>DASPVV010000068.1:0-5843 GCA_035622175.1 Terriglobales bacterium
TTGCGACAAATGGTGCCGATGTTGCGCTCGAGATTTCGCACCCCGGCTTCGCGCGTGTAGTGGGCGATGATCGTGCTCACCGATTTTTCCGGAAACTCGATCTGCTCCGGGGTGATCCCGTTCTCTTCGATCTGCCTTGGAATCAGGTACTGAAATGCAATATGGATCTTTTCTTCTTCCGTGTAACCCTGCAGTTCGATGATCTCCATGCGATCGCGCAAGGGTTCGGAAATGGTATCGAGCACGTTCGCGGTGGTGATGAACAGAACCTTCGAGAGGTCAAAGGGCACGTCGAGATAATTGTCGCGGAAGGTGGCGTTCTGCTCCGGATCGAGTGCCTCGAGTAACGCCGAGCCGGGGTCGCCGCGGAAGTCGCGCCCTACCTTGTCAATCTCGTCCAGCATGAAGACCGGATCCTTGGTCTCGGCGCGGCGGATGCCTTGAATGATCTGGCCCGGCAACGCACCAATGTAAGTGCGACGGTGGCCGCGGACTTCGGCCTCATCATGAACCCCACCGAGCGAAATGCGGACAAACTTTCTTCCCAAGGCGCGGGCGATCGATTTGCCGAGCGAAGTCTTTCCCACCCCCGGAGGCCCTACAAAGCACAGAATCGGCCCTTTCATGGTGGGCTTCAGACGGCGCACGGACAGATAATCGAGAATGCGGTCTTTCACCTTCTTGAGATCGTAATGATCGGCATCGAGAACCTCCTTGGCCTTCACGATATCGACATCGCCGCCCGAGGTTCTCGCCCAGGGCAGCACTGCCAGCCACTCAATGTAGTTGCGCGTTACCGAGTAGTCGGCGGCCATCGGAGACATGCGCGAGAGCCGTCCTAACTCCTTGAGCGCTTCCTTCTTAACCTCGTCCGGCATACCCGCTGCCTCGATCTTCTGCCGCAGCTCTTCGATATCCCGCTGCCCTTCATCTTGCTCGCCCAGCTCCTTCTGGATCGCTTTCATCTGCTCGCGGAGATAATACTCACGCTGGGTCTGTTGCACGCGGTCCTGCACCTCCGATTGAATCTTGTTTCGGAGTTGCTGCACTTCGAGCTCTTTCGCCAAATGCTGGTTGATCTTCTCCAGCCGCACCCGCACATCGGAGGTTTCAAGCGTGTCTTGCTTGTCGGCCGTCGACAAAGACGGCAGAGAAGAGGCGATGAAATCGACGAGTCGGCCCGGTTCCTCAATGTTCATGGCTACGGTCGAAAGCTCGTCGGACAAGGTAGGGGACCCGGCCACGATCTGCTGAAACAGGGTTAGAACGTTTCTTTGCAGAGCCTCGAGTTCAGAGCTCTTGGGGGGAAGCGCCTCCGGCACGGTCGTAACTTGGCCGCGCATAAAAGGAGTAAGTTGGGTAAACTCGCCCAGCCGTACGCGTTCCAAGCCCTCGGCGAATACAAACAGACTCTGGTTGGGCATCTTCACAACCTTGTGCACGATGGCCAAGGTTCCAATCGTATAGAGGTCAGCCGGTTGCGGAGCATCCACCCGAGCCTCGCGCTGGGCCACGACGACGATCGTTTTGTCCTCACCCAAAGAATTGATCAGCTGAACCGAGCTTTCCCGGCCAACCGTGAGGGGCAAAACCGCGTGCGGGAACAAAACCGTATCCCGCACGGGAAGAATCGGAAGCGCCCCTTCCGGCTCAGTCGTCGTGCTGGTTTCTTTGCTATTGCGCTCCGGACGTGCGTGCTGTGCCATAGTTCACCTTGAGTGAGAGCTGCTCAAGTTTGGATGACTGCCAACTCCCGAAAGATGCAAACCGAACTCTCGAGGAGACATCGTGAGTGAAAATTCTAAACCCTTGGCGGCGAGCTTTGCACAAACGAAGGTACAACCAGCTAAGGAGACGTGCGCTACTCGAAAACCATCCTCGCCGAAGGAGACGCTAGGCTCTCGGTCGGCTAGGGCTTCTGCTTATCTTCGCTCCTCACCGCGGCGCAGGAGCCGAGAGCAAACCAGCCGGGCTAGGGACCAGGAACTGGCCGATCAGCTCGATGGACTTCAGGCCGCAGGATAAATGCCCAAGATCTTCACCCGCTCGGCCACCTGTTTCAAGTCCTCGAGTGCATTGCGGGCAGGCGCATCGTCTCCCCGCAAGATATCGGCGAAAAAGCTGTATTGCCAGGGACGGCCGCGGATGGGACGGGACTCGATCCGGGCCAGATCGATGCCGCTGCTGGCAAAAGCGCCCAGGGCACGGTGCAGTGCCCCGGGCACATTTTTGACCACGAAGGCAAGCGAGGTCTTGTTGGCTCCAGGGAGGATCTGGCGTTGCCGTCGGATGAGGAAAAACCTAGTAAAGTTCCGCTTGTCGTCCTCGAGTCCTTGCGCCAGGATCTTTCCCTGATAGACTCGGGCGGCCTGCCGTCCCGCAATGGCCGCGGCGTCTCGCATACCGCCCTCGAGGACGTGCTTTACGCTGCCCGCCGTGTCATAGAAGGGCACCGGCTGAATTCGACGGTGGCGGCGAAAGAAGTTGCGGCACTGGTCCAATGCCACCGGGTGAGAGAAGACCCGGCGCAGGTCGCGCGTCCGAACCCCTCGAGCCGCGATCAGGTTGTGTACGATCCGCAAACGCAGTTCCCGCTGGATGAAGACTTTGCGTGCGAGCAACAGGTCGAGATGCTCGGCCACCGACCCGGCCAGAGAATTCTCAATCGGAATGATCGCGACTCCGACCGAGCCGCGATCCAGGCAGTCAAAAACCTCTGCCGAGCGGGCACATGGTTGGATCGAACAATTCGGAACCATGCGTAGGGCAGCTTGGTGGCTGTAGGAGCCTGCTTCGCCCTGGATTGCGATCTTCATCCCTGCCCTCGGGTGGCCTGCGCCGTGGGATCAAGCTTTTTCTCGAGGATGAAGGCGTCGACCCCGGTCAGGTAATAATGAGGAACGATTCTGACCAGCCTGTACTGGTGCCGCTTGTAAAAGGCCAAGGCGACGCCGTTATCGACGGCGGTCTCGAGCACCACGGCGCGGCAGCGAACCATCCTGAGGCGCTTCTCGGCCTCGAGGAGCAGCTTCGAGCCGAGACCGGAGCGTCGAAAGGCGGGCAGCACATCAATGCTGATGATGTGCCCCATGTCCCGCCGATTCGCTTCTGCAATGATGAAACCAACAATCGCCGATAGACTCCCCTCTCGAGCCGCTCGAGAATTCCCTGGGGTTCGCTCTTCCGCAGAAGCGGCCTCGGCCACCACGGTGAAGGAGCTTGCCCGCCGGGTATAAGCGGACAATTCTCGGCGGGAATAGGCGATCTCGGGAGCAAAGCACTGCTGGTCGATCCGCCACAAAGCTTCAAAATCTTCCGGTCGAAAGTCCCGCAACGCGAACCCCACCCAGCCATTGTATCCGGCGCCGAGCGTCGTTTTCCCCATGCTGAGCAAACACTTAGGGAAGCAAAAAAAACCTTGCGAAACTGTTGCCTTGCTTGCACCCCAAGACGTAACATTCGCATGTAAGGCTTGCTGTGGGGAAAGTGATCCTACTCGACGTGACGGTAGCCTTCGTCCTGGGGGGGCTCTGGTATTTCCTGTTCGCGCGTTACAACCGGCACAAAGGTACGAGAGCCTTGCGCTGGGTAGAGGCGGCGTGCTCGAACCGCGCCCGCATCGTGGAGGCTCGCTGGCTTGGTGCCTCGCGCCTACAAGCGCATCTTCGCTTTGCGGCTCACTGGTTCGAAAACGCCAGAGTCACCATCCACCTGATTCCCCGACCACTTCCCATCCAATGGTTGCTCAGCCACTGGCACAAGCAGAGGGAAACCCTTACCTTTGAAGCCGATCTCGATTACGTCCCCGGCATCCGCCTGGAAATCCGCCGTCATCGTTGGTTGACCCATAGCAACCGCCGACTGACACAAAGTTCGAGCAATTGGACTGTTTCCCGCCCCGGTCCGGTGATCCTGACCACGTCGGCTCCATGGCAGCGGGAGTTGCCCCCGATTGTCAACGCGCTAATGACCACCCGCGGCCATAGCCTGCTCAGCGTGCGCCTGGATCCGGACTCACCGAATTTGGCGGCCACAATCGACTTGAACGCGCTTTCGGGGGAAGAGGCGGCGGCCGGATTCCTCGGAGTGGTTCGGGATTTGGCGGCTGGGGCGTCGGCATCGCGGCAGTAGTTTGCGGCATCGACACCCTTCCTCAGCGAAGTCGTTCGGAATTCCTTAGGTGGTGGCTTCAGGCTTCCGCGGCTCCGGAATAAAGCGATAACCGACCCCCCGTACCGTAAGCACGTGTTCTGGCACGGACGGATTGTCTTCGATGTAGCGCCGCAAGCGGACGATGAAGTTATCGATGGCGCGTGTGTCGGTGTGCTCGTCGAGTCCCCAGACGTCTTCGAGGATCGACTTGCGGGAGACCACCCGCCCGCTGTTGCGCACTAAGTAGCGCAGCAACTGTGCTTCCATGACGGTAAGCTGGATGGTGTTTGCCTTGGCGCGCAGTTCTAACTTGGCGAAGTCGATCACGCGGCCGTCGAAAATAAATTCGTCGTAGTCAAAACTTCCTCCCGCGGAGGAATCGACGCTCATCGCACTCATGCGCGACCAATCCCGGCGCCGTAGCAATCCTTGCAACCGTGCCAGCAGAATGGGCAGTTCGAACGGCTTGGCAAGGTAGTCATCCGCACCCGAGGCGAATCCTTTCAAAACGTCTTCCGGCCGGCCGCGGGCCGTCAGCATCAGGATCGGCACGAAGTTCTTGGCCGCCCGCAATTCGGCGGCGACGGCAAATCCGTCTTTTCCCGGGAGCATGACGTCGAGTACGACGGCATCGAAATCCTTCGCTTCGTCGCGCCGCTTTTCACCGCTCCGGGAACGGCCTAACAGTCGTTCCAGCGCGGATTCGCCATCCCCGGCGACTTCGACCGAGTGCCCTTCGGCTTCCAGATTGAAGCGCAGGCCTTTGACCAGATGAGTTTCGTCTTCAACGATCAGCACACGGCTCATCGAGGGCTCCGGGGCAACTCCAAAACCACAGTTGTACCTGTGCCGTCTCCCTCGCTCTGGGCGAAAACCCGCCCACCGTGTTTCTTGGCGATGGCACGCACAATGAACAAGCCCAGTCCGGTTCCCTTCACCTGGGTCAGCGAACGGTTGCGCACCCGATAGAATCGCCGGAAGACACGTTTCAATTCCGCAGGAGGAATTCCGACGCCGCGATCGCGCACCTTGAGAGCGACATGCTTCGCATCCGGAGACTCGATGCGAACAGAAATGTCGACTCGCCCTCCGGAGTACTTGATCGCGTTATCCAAAACGTTCGAAACCGCGGTGCGGAGTTCCTCGGGGTCGCCCTTTACTACCGCGCGAGATCCATCTGCCGGGGAGTCAAATTTTACCGCCTCCGGCGGCAGGTCGCGGCCGTTGCGTGCGAGCTCCATGCAGTCTCGCACGAGACCTTCCAAGTCCACCTCCACCCGCTCGACCGCTCGCCGATGCCCGGCGACCCCGGCCTTCAAAACTTGTTCCACCGTGCCTAACAGGCGATCGGCGTCGTCGAGCATCAGGCGGTAGAACTCTCTTCTTTCGTTTTCGGCGACCTCGCGCCGCTGCAGGGTCTGCAAGTAAAGGCGGATCGACGTGATCGGAGTCTTCAGCTCGTGCGTCACCGCATTGATGAAGCTGTCATGCTGTTCGTTGCGGCGGATCTCACGTAAGAGGAAGATGGTGTTGAGCACCAGTCCGGCAGTAATAGCGCTAAAGAAGACCACGCCCAGAAAAACCTTGATGCCCTCGCGCCAGTTGAGGATGATCCAGCCCATCCCCACCGCAACCGCGACCCCGGCCAAACCGACACCGAGGATCAAAAAAGAAATCGTCGCCTTTCGCCG
>DASPVV010000069.1:0-4339 GCA_035622175.1 Terriglobales bacterium
GTCCGGACAAGCATGCCGTGTCCGCAAACCAAGCCAGTTTCGTGGATGGTCGGCAAACAAGAAATTGGCAAAGTGTTCCGATGACTTCTGGATTGCCCGTTATCGCCAGCTAGCTTAATCTGAGGTGAATCCCTGGAGGCAGAGATGAGAAAGCGATCCCTCGGTGTGCTGTCGGCAATCGCGGCACTCATGTTGCTGGTATCCAGTGTGTTCACGCAGGCTCCGGCGAACCCAGCGGCCAAGACCCTTGCCATCGAGGCATCCAGAGAGCCGCTCGTTGAGTTCGAAATGATGACTTGGCCTGAAGTCAAGAAGGCCCTGGCTGCTGGCAAGACTACGGCTCTCTTCTACACCGGCGGTACAGAACAGCGCGGACCGCAGAACGTAAATGGCGGTCACAATCTGATGGGCAAAGCGACCGTAAAGGCGATCGCCCTCAAGCTTGGCACGCGATCGCGATGCCGGTGCTGCCATACACACCGAACGACGCGAATGCGGAGCTTCCTGGTACGATCGGACTCACAGACGATTTGCTCGCCGCCATTCTCGTACGAATTTCTGAACAGGCGATCACGACAGGATTCAAGAACGTCATTCTGATGGGCGATCACGGTGGGGGGCAGCCGCAGACCTACGCCCAAGTTGCGAAGCAACTCGATGAAAAGTATGGATCGCAGGGCATTCATGTGTATTACTGCGACGAGGTGTATAAGAAAGCCCATGACGATTTCGAGGGTTGGCTGCTGGCGCATGGGTATCCGCTCAGCCGGCACGCTGGCATTCCTGACACCTCGGAAATGCTCTACCTCGGTGGCGACCAGGGCTGGGTTCGCAAGGAACTCCTAAAGGACGCCCTCGGTGATCCGGTGCCTCAACCTGGACAACGCGAGAGTGACAACCAGATTGCTACGACGCCGACGTCACGCAGAAACAATGGGATCAGCGGTGACGCTCGCCTGTCCACGCCAGAACTTGGCAAGATGGCCTTCGATCTGAAGGTCGAATATGCGGTTGGGCAAATCCAGAACTTTTTGGCGAAGCAGAAGGCAATAAAGCAGGAATTTGTTGGCAGTCTCGATAGACTCAAGCACTAACTTGAAGGCTTGAATAGCTTGTTCGTTTGTCACCATGAAAATTCCTATTCTGACTGTTTGCCATTCTTCGCCCATCAGCTTCGCACAACAGGAGCGTCGTTGATGATGACACCATCAAACGCGGCAGAGACCGTCCCAGATCTGCACCTCGATGAAGCAAGTCTGGAAGCCAGATCTATCGGACAGGCCGAATCCTGCGACAGCTTCACCTTTAAGGAAGAGTGCAGACATCGCTTGTAGGCTGTAAACGCACCGCGTCCGCTCGTCCACGACGCTCATACTGTCGCCGAGCGTGAAGGTAATGCCCTCGGACGGCAGGCTTGAGAGGGGGATGACGAGCGCGGCTGGCCGAGACAGGTCTGCGAAGTAAGAGAAGTCCCCGAGGAAGAAATATGCTGGTCGCCGATCTAGAGTGCGCCCCAGAATCTTGCTCGCCGCCTCAGATAACCAGCGTTCTGTAGTGCGGCGTCGAGCGAGGTAATTCGGTTTTAGAGTCGGCCTGGACTCGCTGCGCAGACGATTTAGCAATCGCGAAGCGTCAGCATCGCTGAGAGAACACAGGTTGCGACACACTCCTCGAGTTGGATGGTAGCGATGCGTGACGACCTTCGGCATTTCTGGCAGGGTGAGACGCCTAGCCATGGCGCGAAAATATCATGACTTCGCTGCTTGTTCGCCATCAATATTGCGCGCGGGTATCGACATTGGCAACGAATCCCATCTAGGTGCTTGCAACACAGTCGAGTGCGGTGGGGCGGTTTATTCGTTGTATTTCCATTCTTCGAGCTCCCAATCTGACAGGGAGGCGTGCTTGGTAACCTCGATTTTCGCAAGCCCCGCATTTACGAGAGTCTGATACCCGTCCAGAGAATCAAGGGCTGTCCAGTGAAGGTCTCTCTTTTGCTCTGCGCTCAATGGAAGTTTGCCAATGATTCCGTCGTCGAAGGGGCAATGTGGAGGAGTTGGTATCTTATCCAAGCACCACAGGTATTTGAGATATAGGTTAAGGGCCTTGGGCGATGCCGATTCTGAATCTCTTTCCCCGAAGCAAGTCGGTGTCCTTGAACGCTTGAGTCAAATCGTCAGCTATTTTCTCGACGTTCTCTTTGTGCTCAGGACTCCTCACGATCTCGGAATATTGTGTTCCCAAGGTGCGCAGCAAGGAAGCGAGTTTGCCCCGCAGCATTGGGCGGCGTGGGTCAGAGTAAGCCTTTGGATCGCTGTACACGTCTGCCCTTTGAAAGGCCCCATTAATAGAAGCGGTAATCAGTTCAGACTCAATGAAAAGTAGCAAAGGTCATACGATGACAAAGTGGGTTAACTCACTAAATTGGCGCAACCTGATCCTGCGGCAGCCTTGCCGTCGTTGACGGCCTCCGCAACAACCGGGCGGGCCGACACAGAGGACACAACTCCCGCCGAAATCGCTGCGCTGACAAAATGTCTGCGAAAGACTTGTTCAGGCATGGTTCTTCCTCCCCACTTACAACGACCATTGAATCATGGCATAGGAACGTGCGGGAACCTCGAATATGCTCTTACGCCCGGCACTGGCGGGCAAAGTCAGTGGTTGAGGAACAACTCGTTTGGGCTGGGCAAATGTGTTCGTGGCCTTCAGGTCATCGCCGCTCAGTACCAAGCCGGAAAGGAAACGAGAGGGGGATCCATCTTGCCATACCACCTCGAGCTGGTGTGCTTTTGAGAGATCGCGGTTGAGAAGAAAAAGAACCAGCTTGCCGTTTGCGTCCGAGCAGCCGGCCGCGTCGACATGCGGCACCTGATCCAATCCCGGGACATCATAGGTCGAGGATTCGGTCAATAGTTGCAGCACAGAACCCCTGGCAAACTGCAAGGCCCAGCTATATGGGTAATAGATGCTTTGCCGCACCAACCCGTTCGCATCGGTAAGGATTGGAGCGATCACATTGATCAGTTGGGCCAAGCAAGCGATCTTTACCCGGTCTGCATTGCGCAGGAGAGTGTTGAGCATTCCACCCACGAGAAGCGCATCCTCGAGGTCATACACTTCCTCGAGCAGGTGCGGCGCTTCCTGGCGATGCCCGTCGACCGCATCCCCCGAAGTGGTACGGTACCAAACGTTCCACTCGTCGAATGACAGCCACAGCTTTTTCGGAGAACGTTTGCGGCCGCGAACCAAGTCACAGACTGCCAGTGTCTCGGCGATTTGCCGGTCCATGAGGAGATTCAAGGCAACATACCTGCTGCTGTCCCCGCCGCTGTCTCTGGTGTTGTTGCCAAAGTAGCGGTGGAGCGAAAGCCCGTCTACATAGTCGTAGCATTGCTCGAGCACCTCACGGTCCCACTCCAAATAAGTCGGCATGAAGGGTCCACTCGATCCGCAAGCGATCAGCTTGAGCCCGGGATCGACGTAGCGCATCTGCCGAGCCGCATCTGCAGCCTTCAAGCCGTATTCGGTTGCTGACATGTGGCCAATCTGCCAGGGACCATCCATCTCGTTGCCCAAGCACCAGTGCTGCACGTGGTAAGTGTCGGCGATTCCATGCTGTCGCCGCAGATCGCTCCAGCGCGTTCCCTTTTCGACATTGCAGTACTCGACCAGGGCAGCCGCCTGTTCCGCCGTACCGGTCCCCAGGTTCACTGCCATCAGCGGCTCGCAGCCCGCCGCCCTGCACCAGGCCATGAACTCATTCGTTCCAAACTGGTTGGAGTCAATCGTGTCCCAGGCCTTGTCGAGCACCTGCGGACGAGTTTGCTTCGGTCCCACCCCGTCGAGCCAGTTGTAACCCGACACGAAATTCCCCCCCGGGTAACGAACGATGGGCACGCCCAGTTGGCGAACCTCATTGAGGACATCCTTGCGAAACCCGCTTTCATCCGCGAGCTTCGAACCCGGATCGTAAATTCCCTCGTAGATCGCGCGTCCTAAGTGTTCCAGGAAAGAGCCGAAAAGGTTGCGATCGATAGTCGATATCTTCCGGCGCGTATCGACATAAACTCTGGTCGGACTATTGCTGGCGGCTTGTGCAAACAGCCAAGGCTTGAAAGCCAAGGTTGCCGAACAGGTCGAGGCTGCGCAGGTCGCCTGCTCTAAGAAGCGTCGTCTAGACGCCGAAAACATCCCTGATCTCCTTGGGGTGGTCACACTGGTGCCCACACCCGGGAATTTGGCGTAACTCTCGAGGGGCGAGAATCACAGGAATCGTTTGCCGCCGAGCTTACACCTAGTTCCATCAACTTCGCCAGCTGCATCAGAGCGGTAAAAA
>DASPVV010000070.1:0-31085 GCA_035622175.1 Terriglobales bacterium
AATGTTCGGATGATCAAGTTGCGCCAGGACTTTTGCTTCTCGACGAAAACGCCCTAGCCGTTCGGCATCGTGTGCCATCTCAGCGGGTAGCACCTTGAGCGCCACATCGCGACCGAGTTTCGTATCGGTGGCGCGATACACCTCGCCCATGCCGCCAGCACCGAGCGGCGACCGTATTTCATATGCACCGAGTTTCGTACCGGAAAGGAGCGCCATTCGTGGGCGTAATTATAGACCCGATGCAGCATGGCGAGACGTGGACTGGCCGAAATGCCGGTCTGTTGTTGGCAAGTCGGACGGAGACCCTCATCCGGGTGGCTCTATCCCGATCTTGTCATTGTCGGCACCGCGAATGCGTTGTTTGCATCCGAGGTATCTTTCCGTGGTTTGAATGGAAACGTGACCGAGCAGATACTGGATCTGTTCTAATTCGCCTCCCGCGGCGTGGCAAAGCCGTGCACAAGTCCGGCGCAGGTTATGCGGAGCTAACTTCTCAAATCCCTGCTTTCGCGGCATACTCCCGAACAACATGCCAGACCGCCTTTCTGTCATTCCATTTCCCCATGCCTTCCCCATTTTGTGCACACGTCGGAATAACTTCCCCGATGAGATGTTCGCTGCCTGGAGCCACTGATCGACAATCTCCTTTACCCATGCTGGCATTGGAATTGTGCGGGTGTGTCCCGCTTTTCCTTTCAGATCGACGATTGCCCAGTGCTCCTCGCGCTGTTGGACGTGGCCGAAATCCAAATCAACTACTTCATGCCGGCGCAGACCACACGCGAGTAGCATCGCCAAAAGCGCGCGATCGCGCTTCTCCTTCAGGCGGTCGCCATTGGGAGCCTGCCAGAGGGGCTGGGACTGTTCGGCACTGAGCCAATTTCCTAAACGTAAGCCGATTTTCTTGACCCCTTTTACCCTTCTGATCCCTGCAGCCAAGTCGGGGCCCAGGAGCCCACAATCAGCCGCCTCATAGGCCAGGCGACGAACAGCGCCTAATCGGAGATTGATCGTGCCCGGAGCAAGATGGCGGGATTCGAGGTGCATTCGGTATCGGAGGACGACAGTCCTGCTGAACGACAGTCTTGGCTCGGAGCAGTACCCTTCAACAAATTCATCAATGGCGTGACGGTACCCTCGTCGGGCATCGACGGAGCTCAAGCTGTTGAGAACGGCAGATTTTGCTTGGTCCAGGTCAGGTAGACGAAGCACCGCTTTGGGCTTCAGGTGTTTCCGTTGTAAGGAATGCTTGCATGGCATCATTCGCGGTCCTCCTTGACCGCGAGATGATGCTGCGCCCCCCGACTCAGTTTACGTTTAGCCGCGTTATTCGGGGACGACTGCGATCGATTAACAAAGACGACTTCCGTTACGAATTGCTTTAAGCCAATCGCGGATCAATTCTGCAAACCACAGTCTGACTAGAAAGTCGGTTCTCGTTCGCCGGACGATGATTCTCCAGCTCGCCCACGGCAACGGTCCCGCTTGGCAGCGCCTTTCCCCGTGTGTTTTGTCAGAGTATGATCAATCCAATTCTCTGCGCACACAAAAAGATTGAACCAGTAAAGGAGATTCCACATGGTTCACTTCGACACTGTGATTCGTGGACTAACCGCAGTAGTCAGTTTGATCGTGTTCCTTGCATGGGGACGGCCGTTTTCCATCGCCCAGAACACGAATCCAGTGACGCGCGAAGCGGGTCTCGCTGCTTGGCAGCAGGTTTACTCCGTCCTTACCCATCCCCGCTGCATTAATTGCCACACAGCGACGAACTATCCTGAGCAGGGCGATGACCGGCATCGCCATCTCTTCAACATCGTACGTGGACCAGGAGGGAAAGGCGTTCCTGGCCTCAACTGTGCTACCTGTCACCAGTCAGCCAACGCCGACAGCACCGGCGTTCCTGGAGCGCACAACTGGCACTTGGCGCCTCTTTCCATGAAGTGGCAAGACACCGATGACAGAATTATGCCGAGCGTCGAGGTGTGTCGTTCTCTTACGGATCGTTCGAAGAACGGCAGCCTTAGGGGCCCCGGCATCTTGCATCACCACGAACAGGAACCTCTGGTGCTCTGGGCGTTTCAGCCGGGACGCCGCCGCGACGGCACTGAGCGCTCTCTGCCTCCGCTTACGCACGAGCAGTTTGTCGCCGCCACGCGGACGTGGGTTGACGCCGGAACGCCATGTCCCCAGAACCCTTGAAATCGGAGGCTGCGATGGAAAAGTACAAGCTGACGGTAAACGGCCGACCCAGAGAAGTCACTGTCGATCCTGGCACACCGCTACTTTGGGTGCTGCGCGAAGAACTCAAAATGACGGGCACGAAATATGGTTGCGGCATATCGGCGTGCGGCGCGTGTACCGTGCACTTGGCCGGAGTCGCGACCCGGTCGTGCGTGCTCCCGGTCTCGCTTGTGGGTGACCGGCCGATCGTAACCATCGAGGGCATGGCACAAGATCGCGTGGGACGCGCGGTTCAAGACGCCTGGGTGTCGGAGGACGTTGTGCAGTGCGGCTACTGCCAGAGCGGTCAAATCATGAGCGCTGTGGCCTTGCTCAAGAGCCGTCAGAAACCGACGGACACGGAAATTGAGGAATCGATGGGGGGGAACATCTGTCGCTGCGGCACGTATGTTCGCATCCGCAAAGCGATCAAGGCTGCCGCCGCACAACTCGCCTAGCAGCTCGCATAAAGGAGAACGTCATGTCCTTGACCACCATGTTCAGTTCAGAATCAGGCCTCAGCCGCCGCAGTTTCCTGCGCGTTTCGGCCACGGCTGCTGGCGGTTTGATCGTCTCTCTTTATCTCGACTCCCGGCTCTTGGCACAGGCTCCGCCAGCGAAGACGTATCCTCCCGATGCTTTCGTTCAAATTCAGCCAGACGGAAAGATTGTGATCCAGGTCAACCGTCTTGAGTTCGGTCAGGGAGTTCAGACCTCTTTGCCGATGGTTCTCGCCGATGAAATGGATGCCGACTGGGCGCACGTAGTCGCTGAACTCGCTCCGGCCGCCGATGTCTACAAGGATCCGCTGTACGGCATTCAGATGGTGGGCGGCTCGGGCTCGATCGCTCACTCTTTTCAACAGTACCGCGAACTGGGAGCCAAAACCCGCGCTATGCTGATCGCCGCTGCCGCACAGCAATGGAAGGTATCGGCTGCCCAATGCCGATCTGAGGCCAGTGTCGTGTATGGTCCCGGTGGCCGTTCCGCAAAATACGGCGAACTCGCCGACGCCGCCGCCCACGTAACTGTGCCGGAAAATGTGCCGCTTAAAAACGCGTCCGAGTTCAAGCTCATTGGCAAGGATACGCGCCGACTAGATAGCCGTCCGAAATGCGATGGCTCCCAGAAGTTCGGCCTCGATCTCGACCTGCCCGGAATGAAAGTTGCCATTGTGGCACGTCCGCCCATTTTCGGTGGAGTGCCCAAATCAGTTGACGACAAGGCGGCGCGGAACGTGCCGGGCGTGATGGATGTGTTCGAGATACCAACGATCCGCAACGGAACCGCAATAGCGGTTGTGGCGGACAAGTTCTGGACTGCGAAGCAGGCGCGCGATCGCCTTAACATCGATTGGGATTTGACGCGCATCGAAGCAGCAGACACCGAGCAGCTACGGGCAAAGTACAAAGAGCTGGCGCGAACTCCGGGGAATGTTGCTGTGACACGCGGCAACCTCAGCGTGCTCGACAGTATCAGCACGGCGAATCGAATCGATGCCGAGTACGAATTTCCTTATCTCGCGCACACTCCAATGGAGCCATTGAATACCACCATCCGCTTTGACGGCGATCGCGCTGAAGTGTGGGCTGGTTCTCAGTTTCAAACCTTCGATCAACTCGCGATTGCCGAGACTCTCGGGCTGAAGCCGGAACAGGTCACGTTTCACACCGAGATGGCGGGCGGAGGGTTTGGCAGGAGAGCGGTTCCCGATTCTCATGTGCAGCGCGAAGCAGCTACCATCGCCAAGCGTTGCAAAGGCATTCCCGTAAAACTCGTCTGGCCTCGCGAAGACGACGTGCAAGGTGGCTACTATCGTCCCATGTTCGCGCACCGAGTTGAGATTGGCATCGGTGCGGATGGCATGCCTATCGCCTGGAAGCACGTTATTGTGGGACAGTCCATTGTGGCCGGTACTCCGTTTGCGTCCATGCTGATAAAGGACGGAGTGGACGAGACCGCAGTCGAGGGTGTCGCAGACAATCCTTACGTAATACCCGATTTCAGCGTCACAGCGCACCACCCGACGCCAAACGTGCCGATTCTATGGTGGCGCTCAGTCGGCCACACTCACACCGCCTTTGTGATGGAAACGCTTGTCGACGAACTAGCCACGCGTGCCGGGACAGATCCCGTTGCCTATCGGCGAAAGCTGCTCCGATCCGACGCGAAGAGCCTTCGCGCAGTGATCGACCTCATGGACGAGAAAAGTGCCTGGCGCAATCACTTGCCAGAAGGCCACGCGGCCGGTATTGCATGTCATGAGTCATTCGGCACGAGCGTCGCTTGCGCCGTGGATGTTTCGATTGAAAATAAACGGCCGAAAATTCACCGCGCAACGGTCGCGGTCCACTGCGGTAAGGCTGTGAATCCGATGACGATCGAAAGCCAGTTCCAGGCTGGCGTCAGTTTCGGCGTTTCGCAACTAATGGCAAAAGGAGCGATAACCTTTAAAAACGGTTATGTTCAACAAAACAACTTCGACGCCTACACTCCGCCGTACATCGTGGACACTCCGGTTGACGTCGATGTTCACATCGTTCCGAGCAGCGAAAAACCATCAGGATGTGGCGAACCGCCAGTTCCGGTCATTTCACCCGCCGTCGTGAATGCCTTGAATCGGTTGACCGGCAAACGCTACCGTACCCTGCCCTTGGTGAGTCTATAGCCTGAGCGACCATGGTAGAGAATCTGAGATCAGTAACTGAGAAACACTATTTCATGGAAGGGCGCACCGTTTAGTGGATTGTCGGCTTAACCGGCCAATCTCTGCCCGCTCTCAGGGCGTGGGGAGCTTGCGGGCTTCGCTAAGAATCTTCGTAAGCCGGTTAGAGAGGCGGTCGAGGCATTCGCGAGTGGGACCTTTTGGCAGAGCCCGGCGAAACATCTCCAGGACATGCTGAGCAGTGAGTAAGGAATCGAGCACCCCGTCTAATCCTCTTCGAAGGCGGGCGGACGGCATCTTCGGCTGGGGAACAAGGTGGCGAGGTTGTGAACGAGCCCGTTGAAATTCTCGCTGGAGGTCAGTTAGCGCCACATTTAGATAACGCATGGTCATCTCGGGAGAGGTATGGCCGAGTAACTTCATCAACACGGGGAAACCGACGCCGGCGCGAAGCATCTCGGTGGCGTAAGTATGACGGAGCTGATGAGGAACAATGCGGATAGAGAGGCCCAGAGCATGGCAGACCTGATGCAAGTAATCACGCAGCTGACAAACCAGGGCTTCTTTGGTGCGTGGACGGGCCAGCAGCTTCCCATCTGCAGGTAGCGGATCCAGGGAACGAAAGAATGCGAGGCGTTGAACGATATCACAGACAAACGAATCCACAGGCACCATACGTTCGGTCTTAAGCTTGCCGAGCGGTACATGAATGGCCCATTGATTGGGGCCTGTAGAACGAAGGCAATCGCACGCCAGATCGGCACACTCGCCGATGCGCATGCCAGTATGGCGAATCAAGAGAAAAACATTCCCCCCGAGATCGTTGCGGCGAAGAAACTCCTTCTGGAGGAGCTGATCCTGCTCGGTTGTGAGTGGCCGTGGTAACCGCTGCGGTGTACGCGGAATATCCTCGCGGCGGATGAGGCGAGCAAGTTCGGTAAGCGGTTCCGACCAAGCCAGTTCGTTAAAAACGACACGCAAGGCGATGAGGTGGTTGATGTAGGAAGCGGTCGTCAGCGGGGGCACTTGCGAGCGCAAGCAACCCATCCAGCCCACAGTGTGGGATTCACGGCGCAGCTGGTCGAGACGATTCACCTCGAGATGCCGGGCGCCAAGATAGGTCAGAAACTTTCGGACAGTTCCGCGGTAGTGACGAGTCGTATCGGGACTGAGGGCAACACAGAGAGAATCGACAGCGCGATCAAACGTTGGAGCCAGAGGATGGTGGAGGGGAGGACGGCGCGCGCGATTCATGAAGAGGTCTGCGGGAGGGGACGAATGTGCTGCGTCACTGCGCGCGCATACTCAAGATAGACATCTTGTGAGGTGATGCGGACATACTGCAGAGTGGTTTGGATATCGGCGTGCCCCATCAGCTGCATGAGCGCAGGCAGGCTCATACCAGCGCGTACCATATCCGAGGCAAACGTATGTCGAAAGCGATGCGGATGGGCGAGCTTAATCCCGGTGGTTTGACGATGGTGGCGGAACAAGGAACGCAATCCCGCAGCGTTCATGCGGGTTCCGCGAGCGCGCCCTTTCAGAACGACAAACAACGCAGCACTGCAGGGACTTGGACGTTCGAATCGCAGATAGTGATCGAGCAGTTGAATAGTTTCTGGGGCCAGGGGAAGGAAGCGAAGTTTGTTGCCTTTGCCGCGAACACGAAGTTGCGCTTCAGGAAGCAACACATCGTCGCAATTTAAGGCCAATACTTCGGCGGACCGAAGTCCATGCAGGAGCATCAAACCCACCATGGCTAAGTCGCGTGAAGTACGGAAACTGGACCAGAAACGTGCCACTTCATTCACCGAAAGCGGCACGATATTGCGTTTAGGCACCTTCACTCGAAGGCGGCTCATCGCCTGTCGCGGGCGCGCCAGACCCATCGGTCCACGCCGCAAGAATGCTTGATGAAAACCGCGCGCCATCTGACAGGGCGCTTCCGGAAACTCATTCCGTAGGGCACGATCCGTGACGGCAACGCGGTCATTGATGGTAGAAGCCGAAGGCCGAGGTTGCTGGCTGGACTGGAAACGCACGTAATCTTGGAGCGTCGATTCGCTGAGGTCTTGTTCCACGATGTCGCCGGTGTGATGGATACTGGCCCACCAGCGAACGAAATGCAGCAGGTTATAGGCATAGGCGCGCAGAGTTGTGCTGGCGAGGCGACGGACGTATTCCCGGTCCAGGTAGCGATTAATCCAGCCGACCTCCCGGCCCCGCGTTGGCTCGATGACGCGAATCGGACTTTGCGCGTTAGGCGAGCTCTGCTGATAGATTATGCGGAACTTCATGGTTGAGCAGCCTCCAGCAGAGACTGAAACTGTCGGGCGTCGCCGCCCTGGACGAAGAACGAGTTGGGATCGTGGCCATGAGGGAGGAGGACGCGGCGGCTGTCAATACCTCGCGCGCGTAGACGGTTGGCTAACCGCTGCGCGGCTTGTTGTCCACTGCCATTGCCGTCGCAATCAAAGGTGAGATAAACCGTGCGCGGTCTGTCACAGAGCTGGCGAAACTGATAGGCGCTGAGATGGTTACCCAGTGCACAGCTCAGGTGATGAAATCCTGCCTGCCGCAATACGACGTAGTCGAACAGTCCCTCGACGACAATCACTTCAGGACAGTGCTGGACCTGGTCCCAGGCGTACAAGCCGCCCTTGGGGCTGGGCAGAAAGCGATGAGGGAAAGTGTCGCCGAGACTGCGGCCGTAGAGATTGACAATGCGCTCGCCTTGGCAGCAGGGGAAAACGACGCGCGCGTAGAAGCTATCACGCCCAAGGGGGTTGAGCAGGCCAACCCGCCTTAAGAAATCGAAAGGATAACCCACAGCAGTGAGATGGCGGCGCAAGCACCCACCCGGGGCATAGCCAATGCGCAGCTCTTGCCTCAGTGCAACCTCGTGCAGTCCGCGCTGCTCAAGATAGCGCAACGCCTCGGGGTAGCGGTCGAGTTGGGTTTGATAGAACGCTACCGCTTCCTCAAGCACAGCGGCAGAATCGACGGCATTGACGGGAGGAGTACTTGGCTGCGGATCGAGATAGCTCAGGGTTTCAGGGAAGGATAGATGACGGGACAACTGAACAAAGCGAATGACATCCCCGCCCTGACCGCAACCATGACAGTAGAAGAGGTTTTTGCGGGCATTGACATAGAACGAAGGCTGAGTTTCCTCATGCAGTGGGCAGAGTCCGACGAACTCCGAGTCGTAACCTACAGGCTGTGCAACCCAGTTCTGTTTCTGTAGATAGTCGAGCAGTGGCCAGCGCTGTTTGAGTTTTTCGACGTCCTCGCCCATGAGCTCGGTTGCCTCCAAGGGCCGAGCCTAGGGCGAGCCCGCTGTCATTCCCAGGCAACGATGGTGGGTCCAGGAATTTTTTCTCAAAGTCGCAGTGGCCTAAGAATCTGCAAGACCGGAGTCAGCCAACGCACAAAGCGAGCTTCGTCACCCTGCCGATCGCGACTCCCTCGCCAGTAAGCAATGCGAGCAAGCGTCTGGCGGAGAAAGGACCGCACAAGTTGAGAGCGGTCCACCCCGTTCGACCAACGACGGAGTGTGGAAGGATCGGGTACGCGATTGGCGTCCTTAAGCATAGGCGTCGCTTTTTCCCAGGAGCAGTGTTCTACAAATCGGCGCCGCAACGCATCACAACGCGACAGCAAACTGTAGTGTGTATACGGGAGAGTGAACAGTGGCAGAAAAGTGAAGGTCTTCCTGCAAGGCGGGCAGCGACCGCGACGGATCGTAATCCAATCATGATGCTGATCGTGCGCCTGCTTGCGGCGGCGTCCCTGGCCGATGATCGTCTCCCGTCGACATACAGGGCACCTCCGCAGGATCTTGTCGCAGTCCTTCCCCCATTCAGTTTCAAGCTTGTGCGGCGGCCCAGAAAATGGGATAAAGAGAATCGTAGTCGATGGGGCTCTGCCACCGACGTTGACCTGCCAAGATCTGAGCCGGAAGCGGAGCTCCTTCTCCTCAAAATCCAATCGCCGCAAGAGAATAAAGCATTCCGGCTAAAGCTTTTATAGGTTTGAATTAACAGATTGGCCGGTTATTTTCGGCAAACTGGAAGTTGAGAAGACTTGCTCAAGTCCACCATCGTCGGCGGTTCGGATCTCGTGACTTGGAAAGCTGAGCGCTTCTCAAAGCCAATGGCGTGTTGGATTGCAGTGTATGCCTGGTGAATGCCGGAGACGTTGTCTGCATCATGGCACGCCTGCTGTCAGACTATTCATCAAGTCAATGTTCGCGCCAGGATCCAATCCGTCGTTGCCCGTCAAACTGCATGCGCTAGTCGGCGCGACATGGTAATCCCCGCCTGCGTAGTTCACAAAGAGCTCGTTATAACTGGTTGCAGCCGCACAGTTTGTCCCCGGCCAGCTTATGCTTCCATTGGCAACGAAGGTGTTCCCGCCAAACGTGTAAGGGTTCCAGCATGCGTTAATCATCGCGGCGCCACCCGGTTGTTCGTAGGAACAAACAGGCGGACCGCCACCCGCGTTCAATGTGCCATACTTTCCTGACAAGATTATGTTGTTGGTGTAGGTGATGTTGTTTATCTCTAGACCGGTTGAACCTTGCGCCCCGCCGAGCAGCAGGTGTCCATTCAGGCTTGCGGTGGCGACATAGACGAAGGTATTGTGGTTGACGAAGACATTTTGGAGCACATCAGAACTGGGCGGGTTCAAGCCTTCCACTAGCTCAACCGTGGCCGTTAGCGAACTACACGAATAGCATGTAGAGTATAGCAAGCCATCCGCCACGTTATCATGCAGACTGTAGCTGTTGCCTGCTTGTGCGTAGAAGCCAGAATCACTGGGGCCATTGCCTATCTGAAAAGCCTGGGCTGCGTTGTGGATTGAGTTGTAGCGGACCGTGATATTAGTCACTGAGCAGGTTGGGCATTCATTACCCGGAGATTGGCTCTTGGGCGTCAAAGTAACAGCCTCCCCTGCCTGAGTGAATCCAGCCCAGATGTCCTCGAAGACGTTTGCCTCCAACAAAACCCGCTCGGCGTTCTTTGCCTCCCACGCATTTTTCACAATAACGGGATACCCGGAGATGCCACCGTTGTAAGACGGATCCGCGGGATTCCAAGTCAGTGGCTTGAACATATGGTTCTGGCGAATCTCTATGTCAGTGGGTGTGAGCACAGCGGCGCCGCCGCCCAACTCAATGGTCTCTGCTGCTCCCTCCATGAAGTTGTCAACGACTTTCCAGGTATTGTCGCTGGCGCCTGCATTGTTGTTTGCCCCTCCCAGGACGGCTTGAGCATCTGTACACGCGCCGATTATGCTCACACACCAAAAATCGGTAAGCGTTGAATCGATCAGGGCGAAGTAGCTAGTGTTGTCGAGAGATGTAAACCGTGTAGTCTCATCCGTCGTGTTGCCGTGTGCCCATATCCGGTCAAAGATGATGTGATTGATACCGCCCGCGTCGAGGTTCACCAAACGGGTGTTGACCTTGTTGCCGCTCGAGCGGGTGAACTCAATACCAATGAAGCGCAAAAAACTAGTTTGCGCTCCGATGGTCAGGGCTTCCGTGCTCGCTCCAGCAGTGGGAGCGGCTGAGATTTGGGCCATGTAATTCACCGGGTTGGAACACGGATATGACGGGCGGCCGGGCAGGGATGGAATACCGGCGTAGCAGGGAGTCAGGCGGTTGCCTTCTGCTGGTAGATTGGCCACCGCACTGGTCTCAACTGTAATGTAGTTGTCGGCGTTGCACATCGTGGTCGGAATCGATAGACCTGCGCTGGTAGCCGCGGTAATCGCAGTTCCAGCGGGAATCTGGATGATGTCACCGCACGCTAGCGCTGCCCAAGCTGAGTTCCAGGAGGCCACGTCTGTCACCGTGTACACCGTGCCGGGAGAAGGTGTGGCTGCCAGTGCGGTGTAATAGCAGCTCTGCGGGAGCTCGGCCGGTCCGTCGTTGTTGCCGAACTGAGGTACGTCTCCGGCAGCGCAGTAGGCGTTGCCTTGAGTCGGCGGGGGCAGGCTGCAGGTCGAAGGCGGAATGGTCACGACGGCGCTGCCGCTCGAGCTTGGGCTGGCTACAGACGTAGCCGTCACCATGACGCTTAAGGCGCTTGTATTGCAGACCGAAGGCGCGGTGTAGAGCCCATTTGTCGTCACAGTTCCTGCTCCTGCCAGGCTCCAGGTTACGTCTTGGTTGCTGATGCCGGGGATGCTCGCCACGAATTGCTCTGTTGCCCCCAAGACAAGGGACACGGTGGCTGGTATTACGCTCACCGACGGGGCGGACACCGAGAGGGTTGTGGAGGCGGTGAAAGATCCTGCGCTGGCCGCGATCATGGTTGTACCAGGCGCGAGAGCGATGGTTTGTCCGCTGGCATTGACGGTAGCGACAGCCTGATTCGAGGAACTCCAGGTGACGGCATTCGTCGCATTCTGTGTGCTGCCGTCGCTATTGGTCAGGGTTGCGGTGAAGGGTTCGACGGTGCTCACGTAGGCCGATGGGTTCAGGGGAGAAATCGCGAGCGCCACGGGCACCGGCGCAACCACCGTCAGTCCGACTGAGGTCGCCACCGTTCCCGAGGTCGTCGATGTTGCCGAGATGTTGGCGCTCCCGATCCCCACTCCGGTTGCCAATCCGCTGCTATTCACCGTCGCTACAACTGGGGCCGAAGATGCCCAGGTGCAGGATTGAGTGATGTCCTGGGTGGAGCCGTTCGTGTAGGTTGCGGTGGCCGTGAATTGTTGGGTCAATCCCACAGGCAAGGAGGCCGAACTGGGCGAAATGGTAATCGCAGCAATGGCGGGCTGGCCTACCGCAAGCGAAGTCGAGGCACTGACCGTCCCTAGCAATGCCGTGATATTGGTTGTGCCGACACCCGCGCTGGTCGCCAATCCGCTCGGGCTGATGATTGCCACCTGCGCGGACGAAGAAGTCCAGGTCACTGTCGATGTCACATCCTGCGTGCTATCGTCGGTGTAAGTGCCGGTAGCGGTAAACTGCTGGGTAGTGCCCAGCGGAATCGTGGCCGACTGCGGGCTGATCGCAATCGAAACCAGGGCGGCCGGAGTCACCGTCAGGGTAGCGGCTGGAGCGTTGACCCCGCTGGCACTGATGCCGATCATGGTGGAACCGGCGGCCAGCGTGCTTGCCAATCCCATGGTGCCAGCGGCATCGCTGATGGTGGCCACGCCCATCGTGCTCGAAGTCCAATTTCCAGACTGCGTCAGATCTTGGGTCGTCCCATCCGTGTACGTGCCGGTGGCGGTGAACTGCTGCGGGACGCCCACGGGCACGCTCGCCGTCGGGGGATTTATGGCAATCGAGACCAGCGTGGCTGCCGTCACGGTTAGCGCGGTCGAGCCAGCGATGGTTCCCGAACTCGCGCTGATGGTCGCGGTTCCCATTCCGACGCTCGTGGCTAATCCCGTCGTGCTGATCGTCGCCGTGGTAATGGTGCTGGACGCCCAAGTCGCGTTGGCAGTCAAATTCTGCGTGCTGCCGTCAGTAAACGTGCCGGTCGCTGTGAACTGCTGGGTGGTGCCCAGGGCTATCGAGGGGTTTGGGGGAGTCACGGCCAGCGAAACCAGCGCGGCGGCGGTTACCGTCAGGGATGTGTTGCCGGTGATACCCGAGCTCGAGGTGGCGGTGATGGTGGTTAATCCCGTCCCGATGGTCTGAGCCAGTCCTTGCGAACCGGCGGTATTGCTGATGGTCGCTACCGTAGCCGAGCTTGAACTCCACTGCACAGTCTGCGTCAAATTCTGCGTGCTGCCATCGGTGAAGGTGCCGGTCGCTGTGAACTGCTGGGTGATCCCCAGAGGAGTGCTCGGGATGGCGGGGGTAACGGCGATCGAAACCAAGGCGGCCGGGCTAACGTTCAATGTCGTCGAACCGGTAATCGCACCCGAAGTGGCGGTCACGGAAGTGCTGCCGGGCTGGACGCTGGTAGCCAGTCCCTGGGCATTGACGGTCGCGATTGTGGGATTGCCGGTGGCCCAAGCCGCCGTGCTGGTTAGGTTCCGCGTACTCCCGTCAGTGTACGTACCCGTAGCCGTGAGCTGTTGCACAACGCCGAGCGGAAAGGTAGCATTGGCCGGCGTGATCGCAATGGAGACGAGCGTGGCCGGTGTTCCCGTGCCGCTCAGGGTTACGCTTTGGGGACTACCGGCGGCGTTATCGGTGAAACTGAGTGTGCCCGTCCAGGATCCGGTTGTTTGGGGGGAAAATGTCACCGAGGTCGTGCAGTTCGCGCCTGCAGCCAGCGTGGCCGGGCTGATTGGACATTGCGACGTGAAAGCAAAATCCTGGATGCTGGTGTTTATGCTGGTGATGGTCAGGGCGGAAGCCTGGTTGTTAGTGAAGGTCACGGATTGCGATGCGCTGGTCGTTCCCACGGCTTGTCCCGCGAAGCTTAGGCTGGAAGGAGCGGCTGTGACCGGTATAATTCCCAGGCCGGTCAAGCTGATCGTCGGGCTAACGTTCGCGTTATCGGTGATTGTTAGGGTGGCACTGCGGGTGCCCGCCACGGCCGGCGTGAAAACGACAGAGACCGTGCAACTAGCTCCGAATGCAAGCTTATTTGGCGCCAGTGGGCAGTTGCTCGAATCTGTGAAGTCGGCGAGATTTGTGGCGATACTGCTGATGGTCAGTTTCACCCTCTGATTGTTAGTAACGGTGATTGTAGCCGCTGCACTCGATACTCCCAGCGCTTGGGGTCCAAATGAGAGGTTCGAGGGTGTTGCCGTCACTGCAGGAACCCCCCTCCCACGGAGCGTCACGGTCTCCGGGCTGTTGCTCCCCGTATCCCAAACAGTTAGCGTAGCAGTGCGCAAGCCGAAGGCTTGGGGTGTAAAGGTTAGTGATATCGTGCAACTGCTTCCTGCGTCCAGCTTTTTCGGGCAGTCGGTACCGGAAGCGAAATCTTCCAGACTTGAGGTGATACGGTTGATCGTAATGCTCGTAGTCTGGCCGTTCTTAAGGATGACCTTTGCCGATGAACTGGAAGTACCTAACGCTTGATTTCCTAGCGATAAGCTGCTCGGCGATACGATCACAGTTTGACCGAATGCTGAGACCAAACTTAGACCAGCGAGCACCAGAACTCGCAGGCTAGTACGGCCACGCTTCACTTCACACCTCAATTAGGAAATCTTGACTGCCAGACTGGATCAACCGGGGGTGAGTTGGATACCAGCCGCGACCAGTGGCTCTAGCTGTCGCGCAAGGGGAGGCTTACCGAAACACGCTCATTCAACAATGGGCGCACGAACGATTTTTGGTCGGCAGAACCCGAGAGTAAAGGTCACATCCGATACACGTCCCGCACCAGGGTATTAGACCTAGAAGGATGGCCTTACGTTGCCTGTACCTCAGTGTTACCTGGGGATCGCTCGCAGCCGCGGACAGAAGGCATGTTCTGCAAAGTTTCGGGAGCAATTCAGATTGATGCGTATGAGTTTTACCTGGTCGTCGCGCGAAGGATGATGGAGCCCACACAGGGCCAACGGGCTTCCGCGAAGGATTCCTCTAGGACTGTAGAACCCGGAGAAGCATGTGGCGGGAAGCCGATGCTCACGGCTTCCCGCCATAGCTTGTTCTCAGAAGCGAACGACGATACCAGCCGAAGGCTGGGCGACGTGAGTAACTGCGTTTGTGTTTAGGTTGTGAAGACCGAAGTCTGGCGCGCTATAAACCAATCCGCGGTATTCGGCTCGCAACGAGAGGTGCCGCACGACTGGGAAGTCGGCACCGCCACCATAAACGAACACTCCGGTCGCCTGTCGTTGGGCTCCGGCCACACTGCCAAAGCTGTTATTGGTCGGATCAAAGAGTAGCGCTCCCCCTTCCGCGAGCAGGTAAGGGCTGATCCGCAGGCTATGAGGCGTCGGCATACTAAACACGAGACCCCCCGTGGCCTGATGAACATTGGCTTGAATACGAGAGACGCCAACGGGGACAAAGAATTGCTGGGTGTTGCGGTCGTAGCCATATGCAGCTTCCGCTGCGAGCCAGCGATTTAAGTGATATCGATACCCAACGAGAACACCGCCGGTCTCGGTTCCGCGTTGTACATTGCCGTTCCCGGTCGCATCCTTGGTAAAGAATCCGGTGCCCTGCAGACTGATCTCTGACCGGTTCTCCTGCGCTGCCAGTATGTACTCAGCAGTAACGACAAACCAAGGGCGAGAAACATCTTTGACACCATGTCCATCCTCCGTAGATTTTGATTTCGTAGGTTTGACTTTTGCTGTTGCGAAGTCGAGCAATCGAATTGCACGGTGCGTGCCAACATACTCGCGCCACTCCGAATCGCCGCGAAACGGCTGATGTCATGAGCCTTGTCGGCGAGTGAGCATTCGCCGAAGACTCAATTGTGGTGGCAGCGCGACAGGTTTTCGACAAATGACGATCGTCTACGACACTTTAATCGCATCCTTTTACGCTTACGTTCATCTGATCTAGGAAAACTGAGGCGAAGGTCTTTGTTTCGAATCTGAGTGCTGAGGAGGCCGAGACCGTGGGGATGGGCGCGATCGCCCCGGCGACAGGCGTGGATGCCGCTAGATATGAGCGGCTTCTGCGGGCGGCCAACATCATTGGGGGTTGTAGTGACTGCGATGCTACCTCGGATCGCCTGGTTCGCGAACTGCACGAGATCGTCTCTTTTGATTACCTTCAGGTCGTGTCTCTCAGAAACGGAAGCGTTGAGGTCGGCTGGCAGATTACGGATGTGGCTGGTGTTAGAGAGAGTCGAGGCGTACTCGAGCCGAGTGCTCTGCCTGAGGGGCCGCTTCGTTACGTACATGAACGTCGGGAGCTGTTCGTTGTAGACGATTGGGCGCGGGAAACTCAGTTTCCCGGCCACGCCGGGATGATGGCCGAGCACGGCATCGTATCGAGCTGTATTCTTCCCTTACAAAGGGGCGAACGGTTGATCGGGATGCTGAGTTTTGGCAAACGAGAAGCTAACGCCTACACAGAAGAGGTTCCCTTCCTCTGTCTTGTCGCCGATCAGATCGCGCTCGCTATCGACGCTGCAGTGAACTTTTATGTCTCGCGGCAGGCCGAGGATCGGCTGAAACTCATTCTCGATCTGACCAATCATCTTGTCGCGAACCTGGACTTCAGAGAACTCCTGCGCATAACGTCGGCCAATATCAGAAATGTGATGAACTGCGACGCGGCGGCCATCATGCTTGCAGAACAGGATGGCGATTCCCTTCGCGTGCATGCCCTCGATTTCCCGGACAGTCGTGGACTCTTCGTTGAAGGAACCTTGGTACCGATTGCCCACACTACGCCGGGTGATGTATTCCGAACAGGCACACCGATGGTCATCAACCGGCTCGACCCCACAGAGATTCCTGCGCAAATGTACAACAAGGCAAAAGCGGAGGGCCTTAACTCTTTTTGCGATGTGCCGCTGATCAGCCGCCAGCGAATTTTGGGGGTCCTGGCGGTCGCCCGTCACCAGGAAAACACTTTCGATAGAGAGGAGGTAGCGTTCCTCACTCAGGTGGCGAACCAGGTCGCCATCGCCGTGGAGAATGCGCTGGCATATGGAGAAATTAGCGAACTCAAAGACAAGCTCGCGCAGGAAAAGCTCTACCTCGAAGACGAGATTCGCGGTGACATGGATTTTGAGGGAATCGTGGGACAAAGTTCGGTTCTGCGGCACGTTCTGCAGTTGGTAGAAACTGTTGCCCCGAGCGATTCCACCGTGCTGTTATTGGGTGAAACCGGCACCGGGAAAGAATTGATTGCCCGCGCTATCCACGAACGGAGCCGGCGCAAAGACCGCACCTTTGTCAAAGTCAATTGCGCAGCCATTCCCACCGGACTGCTGGAGAGCGAATTGTTCGGACACGAGCGCGGCGCTTTCACTGGTGCGATCACTCAGAAAATCGGCCGCCTGGAACTAGCAGACCGGGGCACCTTGTTCCTGGATGAAGTCGGTGATATTCCCATCGATGTCCAGCCGAAACTGCTGCGCGCTTTGCAGGAACGAGAGTTCGAACGCCTGGGCAGCACGCGAACCAAGAAAGTGGATGTGCGGCTGGTTGCGGCGACCAACCGCAATCTGGAGAAGATGATTCAAGCGCGAGAGTTTCGAGAGGATCTGTTCTACCGATTGAATGTTTTCCCTATCCGGATTCCGCCCCTCAGAGAACGGCCCGAGGATATTCCGCTGTTGGTTCGCTACTTCGCGCAGAGATACGGCCGTCGCATGGAGAAACAGATCGAGTCGGTTCCTACCGCGACGATGAACAAACTTTCCAAGTGGCACTGGCCGGGCAACATCCGGGAGCTGGAAAATTTCATCGAGCGTTCCGTAATCCTGACCCATGGCCCCGCCTTGCAAGTGCCGGTCGGAGAGCTCACCAACAACGCGAAGGCAATTACCGTGACGAGCCGAACAGACTCGGCTGAACGGGACCATATCGTAGAGGTATTGAAGCAGACCAATGGTAGGGTGGCCGGCCCCAACGGTGCGGCCACACGTTTAGGAATCAAGCGTACCACCCTCATCTCGCGGATGCAGAAGCTCGGCATCGATCCACGCCGAGTCTCCTGATTCGCTTGGCATCGCCCGCTCTCAGCGGGCGCCCTCTGTGTTTCTCACCTTCGACAGTTGTCGAATCGTGCTTCGACACTTTTCGACATCAGCTTCGCGCAAGCCTCGGCACCAGCTTTTGTTTTCAGTTATTTGTATAGCCGGAAGCGGAATGTGTGTTTGGTCGGCCGGTTGCCTTGTCGAGTGACGGAAGGTAACGGATGTTCAAGCTCTCTATGGTTGATACGAATGGCCAGCGAAGGCTGGTGCTTGAGGGCAAATTGATCTCGCCCTGGACGCAAGAAGTGGAGAGTACGTGGCTCCGTGCCCGCGAACAACTCGCAGGACGCAAGTTGGTTGTCGATTTAACCAACGTCACCCTCATTGGCCGCGATGGAGAGAACACATTGCTGAATCTGATGCGCGATGGGGCCAGGTTCACGGGTTGTGGAGTTCTGACAAAACATTTGTTGAGGCAGTTGGCGCGAAGGTGTCGTTGCCAACCTTAGGCGAAAGCGGACCCAGGAAGTACAACAACGAGATGCATGTCGATTTTCACCTGGCTCAACCGACCAACAATGTGGAGGACACAGTGAAGACCCTTGGTGCCAGACATCGCAAGGCGGCGCTGCCCGGGCTGTATGCGACGAGCACGGACTTTTGTCACATCTTTGCATCGGACATGGATCGCCTGTTTCTGTTGTCATTGCTTTTGACTGCCGATTCCGAGTTGGCGGAGAAGTGTTTTGTTCGCGGCCTTGAAGACTCGAAGAGCGGCAACCCGGTTTTCAAGGAGTGGGCGGAATCCTGGGCGCAGCGGACGATCGTGCAGAACGCGATTCGAATGGTCCGTCCTCGGCCAAGGGACTTTGTGTCGTCGGATAACGTCAAGAGCTGTGACGTAACGCAGCCGGCGGAGATCGCTGCGGTTGTTGCGCTTCCGGCATTCGACCGCTTCGCCTACGTGCTTTCGGTGCTCGAGGGCTATCCGCTCCGGGAATGCGCTCTTCTCCTGGGTTGCACGCCCGGTGAGGTGAATGCAGCGCGGATGCGGGCGCTGCAAGAGGTTGTGAAGTCAGTCGAGGGTCGCGAGCAAACCGCCAGCATTCGCACGGGAAACCAGACGCTGCGAGAAACGGATCAGTTAGATAGCCTCTCGCGCTTGGCCGCCACTGCGTAATCAAAAAGCTGCTATTGATTGAGGATCGTATGCATACGGATTGGACTATTCCAAAAGAATTTGGGCTTTCCGCCGCGGTTTTGATTTTGCTTACCGCGGCAGCATGCAGCAAGAGCGATGTCCAGGCAGCGCCTGCCATGCCTGCACCGCTCGTTACCATCGTCAAGGCCGCCTCGAAAGATGTACCGCAATACCTCGACGAGATTGGTAGAAACACCGCTTTTGAGTCGGTCACGGTGACACCGCAGGTCGGAGGCCGCATCGTCGAACGGCACTTCGAGGACGGCGAGAACCTGAAGCAGGGCCAGCTTTTGTTCGTGATCGATCCGCGGCCCTACAAGGCGCAGGTCGACTCGGCGGAAGCGACTCTGGCACAGGCGAAAGCGGCGCTCGATTTGGCCAGAATCCAATTCGCACGCGACCAGGAGGTCATTGCAGAGCGCGCGATTTCGAGGCAGGATTACGACACCAAGAAAAATGCTGTCGATGTGGATCAAGCTCAGGTCGATGCCGCGGCAGCCGCGCTAGAGACGGCGAAGCTGAATCTCGAGTATTGCTATATTCACTCTCCCCTCGAGGGTCGCGCCGGAGCTCGCCTCGTCGACGTAGGGAACGTCGTGCAGGCAAACAGCACGTCATTGCTCTCGATCCAACGGCTGAATCCAATTTATGCCGTCTTCACCGTTACGGAAGGCGACCTGCCTACCGTGCAAAAGCAGATGGCGAGCGGCGCGCTCACAGCAGCCGTGCGTCTTCCTTCCGATCCCGAAGACACTGCCCGGATCGGGCGGGTCGAGTTCCTTGATAACGCGGTGCAGAGCGGCAGCGGCACGGTGAACCTGCGCGCGACGATGAACAATCCAGATCACCACTTCTGGCCCGGTCAGTTCGTAGATGTAAAGCTTGTTTTGACGACGGAAAAGGGCGCCGTACTGATTCCAGGCCAGGCCACGCAGATCAGCCAGAGAGGCCCGTTTGTTTACGTCGTGAAGGACGATGAAACGGCCGAACTCCGGCCGGTGAAGCTTGGTCAACGTCAGGGTGACCAGATTGTTGTGACCGAAGGCCTTGCACCGAATGAGCGAGTCGTTCTCGCCGGACAGATGTTGGTGCGGCCCGGTGGCAAAGTACGGGTTGACTCTCCCTCCGCGACTTCAAGCGGCAACGGCAACCTCAGGGCGGCAGGAGGGCAGTTGTGAACCTCTCCGAGCTCTTTATCCGCCGTCCGGTCATGACCGTCGCGTTAACTGTCTCCGCAATCCTGTTCGGACTGTTTGCCTATTTTCGTTTGCCGGTTAGCGACTTGCCGGCGATCGATTATCCCGTTATCCAGGTTCAGGTCAATTATCCGGGCGCGACGCCGGAAACGATGGCGAACAATGTCGCCACGCCGCTCGAACGTCAGTTCATGCAGATTCCCGGGCTCGAACTCGTCACTTCTAACAACGGTCAGGGGCACTCCAACTTCGTATTGCAATTCGATCTCGACAAAAGTCTCGATGGTGCGGCAACCGACGTGCAAGCCGCGATCACGCGGGCATCGGGTCAGCTGCCTCTCGATCTGCCGAGCCCTCCCACCTTCACCAAGACAAACCCGAACGACCAGCCGATCATGTACATCGCGATGGTGAGCGACACCGTGACCGAAGGTGAGCTGTATGACTACGCCAATACGCAAGTCGGCGAGCGCATCAGCATTCTGCCCGGTGTGAGCCAGGTCGCGGTCTACGGTACGCAATCGGCGGTGCGAATCAAGGCAGATCCCTCGAAAATGGCGGTTCGGAACATCACGGTGGAAGATCTGACCAACGCGATCAAGAACGGCACTGCTTATACCGGTGCGGGTCAGGTTGACGGCCCCCATCGCACATTTTTGCTGAACCCGCAGGGCCAGCTGATGACGGCTGATGAGTACAACCAGCTCATCGTGGGCCAGAGTAACGGCGCACCGGTTTACTTGAAGGACGTTGCGAGCGCCCGGCAGAGCGTGCAGGACGAGCGCATCGATATGCGCTTCTGGGTACGCGGTTATCCGCAGCCTGGCGCAACTGTCGTGGTGGCTGTGTTCCGCCGGGCTGGAGTGAACGCCGTGGACGTGGCAAACTCCGTGCGGGCCATTCTGCCCAATATTCAGTCGCAGCTTCCGAGTTCGGTTCTTATCGTACCGGCGTACGACCGGTCGCGGACCATTGTCACTGGAATCAAGGATGTGCAGACGACGCTGTACATCGCGTTTGCGCTGGTGGTAATGGTGATTTTTGTTTTCCTTGGACGCGCCACCGACACGCTGATCCCTGCCGTAGCCTTGCCCCTGTCGCTGCTCTTAACTTTTATCGCCATGAAGGTTCTTGGGTACAGCCTCGACAACCTTTCGCTGATGGCGCTGACGTTGGCTATCGGGTTCCTGGTTGATGACGCAATCGTCTTTCTCGAAAATACGGTGCGCCTGATGGAAGAGGGCCGCGGCGCATTTGAGGCATCTCTCGAATCGGCGAAGGAAATCAGCTTCACCATCTTGGCCATGACACTCTCCCTGGCTGCCGTGTTCATTCCGCTTGTCTTTATGAGCGGACTCATGGGTCGCATCTTCCGCGAGTTCTCGATCACAATCGTGATTTCGATTTTCGCGAGCGGAATCGTCTCTCTGACGCTCACGCCTCTGATGACGTCGAGGCTGTTACGTAGTCGTGGCGCGGGCGAGAAGAAGACTTGGATGGAGCGCGCCTTCGGTGCCGTGGAGAGGAAAGTCCTCGACATCTACGGTCGGCACCTCTGGTTTTTCCTGCGGAACCGCTGGATTTCAGGAGGGGTGTGGGTGGTCTGCTTGGTCGCGACAGCCTACCTCTTCTATATCGTCCCCAAGGCATTCCTGCCAGTGGGAGACAGCTCTTTCGTCCGTGGTGTGCTCGTCGCGCCGGAAGGCTCGTCACCTGATCAAATGCACGCCTACCAGACGGAAGCCGAAACCATCATGCAAGCGAATCCCGCCGTGCGCAGCACGTTTACCATGAGCGGGAACGCGCAATTTCTGGGATCGAACCAGGCCTTCCTGATTGCATTCTTGAAAGATCCGGCCGAGCGCGCTCCTATTGTGCAAGTTGCAGGACAGTTGATGGGCGGGATCGCCAGCACAATTCCCGGCGTAGTCGCTTTCCTGCAACCCAACCCGGCGCTGGAAATCAGCACGGGAGCGACTGCCAACGCGCAGGGGCAGTTTGCCTATGCCATGTCGGGCATCGACCCGAATGAGGTCTATGCCGCAGCCAACAAAATGATAGCGAAGATGTACGAGTATCCCGGGTTTCTCTTTGTGAACTCCGATCTCTACAACCACACGCCCAATCTCCAGGTCGACATTCTGCGGGATCAGGCGAAACTCTATGGGGTATCTGAGACGCGGATTTTGACCCTCCTCCACGACGCTTATTCTCAGAACTACAGCTACCTCATCAAGAAGGCGATCGACCAGTATCAGGTGATCCTGGAAGTAGCGGACGATAAGCGTACCGCGCCTGAGGATCTCAGCAAGCTCTATATCAAGAGCGATGATGGCCAGCGCATGGTTCCGCTCAGTGCGGTGACCAGTTGGTATCCAGTGATCGGTCCTCAGGCCGTGAACCATATCAACCAGTTCACCAGCGTGACCATGTTCTTCAACTTGAAGCCTGGGTACGCAATCGGTCCGGCAACTCAATTCGTGGAGACAGCGGCAAAGCAGATTTTGCCTTCAGGAATCAAGGGAACGCTGCAAGGAGAAGCTCTGACGTTTCAGAACACCGTGTCCGATTTGGCGATCCTGATGCTGGTGGCAGTGTTCGTCATGTACGTCATTCTGGCGATCCTTTACGAGAGCTATCTGCACCCGATCACGGTGCTTTCATCTTTGCCTGTGGCGCTACTTGGCGGCCTACTGACGCTCTGGGTTTTTGGCGCCGAAGCTTCCCTCTACGCCTACATTGGCATGTTCATGCTCATGGGCATCGTGAAGAAGAACGGAATCATGATCGTAGATTTTGCCGAACAACGGGTTCGCCAGGGAGTGGCTGACGATCAAGCCATTCACGATGCCAGCATGGAGCGATTCCGCCCGATCATGATGACGACAGCCGCGGCGCTGCTCGGTGCCATGCCAATTGCGCTTGGATACGGTGCGGATGGCTCTTCCCGACGGCCGCTGGGACTGGTGGTTGTGGGTGGATTGGTAGTTTCACAGTTCGTCACGTTATTCATTACTCCCGCGATTTATCTTTATCTCGAAGAATTTCAGGAAAGGGTCCTGGACCGGTTCTCCTTCTTCCGCTCCAATCGCGAGCCGCGGCCCGAGCCCATTCTGTCTTATGCATTGCAGGAGAGCAATGGCGACTAATATGACTCCAAGGGTTAGCCGCTCGCTATCAGCCTTGCTTCTCTCCGTGGCCGTGTGGAGTGGCTGCGCTGTCGGACCGAATTACCGGCGCCCTACGGTCGACGTCCCGGTTACGTACCGGGACGCACCTAGCGAGGCCCCTGCGAGTAGCGCGGGCCAAGATGTCACCCCGCCCGCTCCCCAGCCAACTGCGGCATCTCTTGGCGATGAGAAATGGTGGGACGTCTTTCAGGACGAGGAACTGCGAAACCTGATTCGTACCGCCCTCAGGAACAACTACGATGTTCGCATTGCGGCGGCCCGCGTCCTCGAAGCCCAGGCTCAACTCGGTATCACCCGGGCAGATCAATATCCTTCGCTGAGCGTTGCCGGTGCAGTCGCCGATCAGCGCAGCCCGAGAATTGGTCCCATTCCCTCCTACGAGGTCAGCCTTGGGCAAGTCACCGCATCGGCCGCATGGAACCTGGACTTCTGGGGACGATATCGGCGCGCTACCGAAGCTGCACGCGCCAATCTGCTCGCCAATGGGTGGGCTCAGAAGCAGGTGATAGCCACTCTGGTTGCGAACGTTGCCACTGCCTATTTTCAACTTCGCCAGCTCGATCTCCAGCTCGAAATCTCCAAGCGAACCCTCGGTTCGCGAAGCGAGTCTTTGAAACTTACACAAACCCTCGAGCAGCACGGACTCGGTTCGTTGCTCGATGTTCGACAGTCCGAGCAGTTGGTGTATACGGCTGCCGAAGAAGTACCCGATTTCGAAAGGCAGATTGCACAACAGGAGAACGCCCTCAGCCTTCTTCTGGGGAGGAATCCCGGCGACATTCCTAGAGGATTGAAGCTGACGGAACAGCCCCATCCCCCCGAGGTGCCCGCTGGCCTCCCCTCCTCGTTACTGGAGCGGCGTCCTGACATCCGCGAAGCAGAGCAGAGTCTCATTGCTGCCAACGCACAGATCGGCGTGGCCCGCTCCGCCTATTTTCCCCAAATCTCGCTTACCGGCTCCGCCGGCTTCGAAACCCCCGCGCTGACCAATCTTTTCACCGGTCCCGCGGGCCTATGGAACTTCGGCGCATCTTTGAGCCAACCCATATTTGAGGGTGGGCGCATCAAGTCCAACGTCCGCTTCACCGAGGCGCAGCGCAAGCAGTTTCTGCTTGCCTACGAGCAAACCATTCAAGTCTCGTTTCGCGACGTCTCGAATGCGCTGGTCGCCTACCGCAAGAACCGCGAGTTCAGGGTACAGCAGGAGCAATTGTTGAAGTCGGCGCAGGATGCTGCCCGGCTCTCTGAGGTTCGGTTCCAAGCAGGCACGACCGACTACCTGGAGGTGCTCACCAATGAAACGAATTCATTTGGCGCAGAACTAGGACTGGCACAAGCTGAAGGCAATGAACTCATCGCGCTGGTCCAGCTCTACCAGGCCCTCGGCGGAGGATGGCAGGAATGAAACCTATCGCGCTGCTTGGGCAAGCTTTTGCCGGCCTCTAGTGTACGCGCACGAGGTTTGTAGGGCCTCTGCTTTCGACGTGGTAATGAGGTCAAACGGAATTCAGCTCCGGTGTGCTCGGCAAGCCGAAATTAATCCCATCATCGGCGCCGGCGCGATTCGTAAGGAGTAGTCGCCATAGCGACCGGAATCCACACCTCTACACAAGGACGTTTCGCGATGTTGATCCGGAAGAGTGTAGGTGATTTCCAGGTTGCCCCTGATCCGGTGGAAATCGCCAAAGCCACAAACGGAGAGTGCATGCAACGGTCTGCCCCTTCGTTGCCGGAATTGAAAGCAAGGTATCGATTTCGCCCAGGATCCTGTGCCGCTGAAAAAAAGTCCGACCGGCAACATCCCGGGGAGACTTAAGTGACCGTTGTCACCAGCGCTTGAGGTCGCTTCTGGTATAATGAAATTGACGCTACTTACTACGGTTTGCTCGTCACGCGGCAGTCGCTTTTTCAGACTATATTTATCTCCGCCTTTCTTGCCCACCGTTTATTTGCGTGAAATCTAAGTATCAAATGTGAGCGGCATCGCGGCTCTAGACATGGGTCAGAGTGTGCGCGACAAATAGCCGCTCCAGAAGGAAAACTAATTCGAATGACCACATTTTCCGACCTGCCCCTGTCTTCTGCGCTACAGCTGAAGCTGGCGGCAGCTCAATTCACCAACCTCACCCCCATTCAGGAACGTGCGCTTCCGGCTGCTCTTGCTGGCCGAGATGTCATAGGCACAGCCCAGACCGGTACGGGTAAGACATTGGCGTTTCTCGTCCCGCTTATCGAGACACTGGACCGAGAACCAGCGCGTTCCACGCTCGCTCTGGTCTTGCTACCGACGCGCGAACTCGCAATGCAGGTTCACGAGCAATACCTGCAGTTGCGCACGAAAACCATGCCCCAGGCAGCGCTCGTCATCGGCGGCGTATCCGAGAAGGCCCAGATCCAAAGTCTGCGCGCCGGGTCGAAACTGGTGATTGCCACTCCCGGACGGTTGCAGGATCTCATGTACCGTAAGTTTGCCAACCTGCGGCATGTCAAGCTACTGGTACTCGACGAAGCCGACCGCATGTTGAGCATGGGATTCTTGCCTGCGATCCAGCGCATTATGTCGGTCCTGCCCAAAGAGCGCCAGACCCTGTGTTTCTCGGCCACGATGGAACAGTCCGTCGCCGGCCTCGTAACTGATTACATGCGCAATCCGGTTCGGGTCGCTTTGGGTTCGGTGCTCAAACCCGCCGAAAGCGTACAACTCGAGGCCTACGAAATGCGGCCGGGGGAGAAACTCGACGTTCTCCGTCAACTGCTCTATGCAGAAAGGGGTCAAACGCTGATCTTCACACGCACCAAACGAGGCACCGAACGACTGGCGAAGGAACTTGTCCGCGACGGCTTCGCAGCCGCCCTGATTCACGGCGATCGCTCGCAATCGCAGCGTAACGGAGCTTTGCGGGGGTTTCAAGAAGGCCGTTTCCAGGTGCTGGTGGCGACCGATATCGCATCACGTGGTCTGCATGTGGATGACGTAGCCCATGTCATTAACTACGATGTGCCCAAAATGGCGGAGGACTTTATCCATCGCGTCGGCCGGACAGGCCGAGCCGGGCTCCAAGGCCGAGCCTCGACCTTGGCGGCAGGAGCCGAGGTGTTGGAACTGCGCCAGATCGAACGTACTCTCAAGGTAACAATGGAACGAATGCAGACGTATACGGCGACCGCCGGGCCACCGCGGCGAATGATGCAAAACACGCTAGCCTCGCGGACTCTGACGGCTTTGCCGGGAGAGGTGTTTGTGTAGAATCGCAAATCTGGTTGCCGGGGCATTCGGCTCCGGCGACTAGCAGGCGCAGGTTACTGCTTCGGAATCATGCATTATTCCCGGCGCGAGTCCTGCGCAAATGAACCTTCTTTCCGAAACTTTTTCCGCGCGCGCTTCCGCGCCAAAGCCTCTTTTACACGGCGCCTCTCGCCCGGCTTTAGGTAGTACGAGTGGCGTTTCACTTCTTTAATGATGTCTTCCGCCTGAACCTTACGTTTGAATCGACGGAGCGCATTCTCTAAGGATTCGCCCTCTTGCAATCGAATTTCTGCCACACTCAACCTCCTACACCAGCTTACTGCGAGGCGCATCTCTTATGGCCCGACATTTGGTACCCGTCAACTTGGTTACCAGGGTTCGACAGACTTGCAATCACGAGTCACTCATCGATGCGGCCAGCGGGCATGGACTCCTCCGCAGTTTCAGTTTGCTTCCCACCAATGTTGAATAGCGCCGCCTGGGCTGCAGCATGCTCGCGCAGTTCGGCCATCTCATCCACGCTGCCTTCCACAGGCTTCTCCTGCCTTCGTTGGTTCCTGCGCTCAGCCTTGTCCCTTTGCCTCTGTTGCCGTGCATGTTCTTTTTGGCGCTTTGTAAATGTTGATCGGCCTCTTGGCATGCGTATCCCCTAGTACCTCGTTGTTTATTGCCGACAGGCATTTGCCAGCCTGACCGGACGCACTTTGTGCATTCAAAAAAAGCTACCAGCGCGGTTCGCGCGGCTGCCGTGGATGACCACGGTAGTCATCGCGCCCGCGGCCGCCTCCACCGCCAAAACGATGGCTTCCACCCCGTGGACGCTCAGACTTGGGTTTGGCCTCATTGATGGTCAACGTTCGTCCGCCCAGATCGGTTCCGTTGAGCGCCGCGATCGCCTTATCGGCTTCACTGGCATTGGTCATTTCGACGAACGCGAAACCACGGGAGCGGCCCGTATCTCGGTCGGTCACCAGTGTGACCTTCTCCACCGCGCCATGTACCTCGAAGAGGTTTCGCAACTCCGCTTCCGTTGTGCTGTGGGGTAGATTCCCAACGTAAAGGTTCTTCACGGCAATTCCTCTCTCAGTAAATCATCCAGGCTGGTGGGTGTCGCGGTTAGTTTCGATCGACGTCCTTCAGAATCTCGTGGCGGAGCGGGCAGGGCGCGCATCGCTTGGGTGCGGGCTAGGGACGCGGAGCGAACTGCGGAGATTCGCCGGGAAGCTTCCAGGATGCCCCAACGTTGAGTCAAATCTCCGCGATCGGCGAAGGCCACTTTCAAGTCACCAACAATCTGGTCGTCGGCGTCCCGCACCGGCGGCTCTTCATCCGCATTAGGCGAATCCGCAAGATATTCTGGCTGCCCGACCAGGAATGCCAACCGCTGCGGGGGAGTGGCACTGCGAATCTCATCACAAAATCTGTCGCGATGGCCAAGCCCCTTTTCCATATTGATCAAGACGAGGTCATACAAGGCGGCTCTCCACCATAGACGGGCTTCCGCGATGTCCGCCGCGCAATCGACGTCGATGCCGAGCTTTCTCATGACCTCAGCACGCAATTCGCGCTTCCCCTGCGAAGTGTCGACAAGCAGCACTCGCTTCTTCTTCTCTGCACCGGGAATGGGCGCGGAGAGCGGTGTGGGAGGCAGCGGGGTGGTCATGCCGACACGGACCGTGGCCGCGCGCGGACTGTGGTACCCGTTGGCTTGTCTGGCTCTGCTGGGCGGTCCAGCAGCTCATGGGTGAACTTCCGTCGCGCGATCCTCTGCCTGCGTTCCCGGTTGAATCTGAACCTGTCTCCATTTCGTACAGACATGTGAGCTCCTGCCATGAAGATATTTCCTTACAGCCAAGCTCAACCATCCTTCGGCGTCGACGCCAGCTGTCAGCCGGCATCCGATTGACGCGGCTGGTAAATGGGTGAAAAGAAACGGTTGACGCGAACATCACAGCCTTCGACCTCTCGAAGGAGCAGTGTGCTTCCGCGTATCTTTAGAAGTTAAGCAATCCCAGTATATCGTGTTCACGATCGTCCTGCCAAAAACATGCTGAGTGCAGCTGATTTCTGAACCGAAAGCGTTCCTTGATGGGCCCGTTCTTGAACTTATTGAGCCTCGCTTTTGCAGCCCCGGTTTGACATGATGAATCCTGGCGGCGGACCAAATCAACAGCGGAAGAGCTGCGCGTTGAAGTCAACGAGTTGCGTTCAACGACCGCGCGCCTGTTAGAGCAAGCCTCTCGCCTGGTGGAAAGCCGTGCGCAATGAGAAGGTTTCATATCCCGCGGAACTTTAAAGCCAACGAAGTCATGAACATCGCGTGCCACACGTCGACTCCGGTTGCCAATGGTGCGCATGGAGCGTAGGATGATAGGCGCGTTAGACCGAATCGGTCGTGAGCAGTTCTCGCCCAAAAAGCCAGTAACCTGCCTTCAGTACTTCCGAATCTCTCGAGCGCAAATCGATGGAAAGGAACACCAGCATCAACATGGCAGAACAAGGAACAGTAAAGTGGTTCAACGACGCCAAGGGCTATGGCTTCATTAGCCGTCAGAATGGCGAAGATGTTTTTGTGCACTTCTCAGCGATCCAGGCAGGCGGTTTCAAAAGCCTGCAGGAGGGCCAGACGGTGCAATTCGACGTGACCAAGGGCCCCAAGGGCTGGCAGGCTGAAAACGTGCAGCCTCTTTAAGCTAGCGAGTCGTGAGAAAGGCGATGTCCCAGGAGATCGCCTTTTTGCCTTTCTGCCCGATTCGTTTCTATCCAAGCTGGAATGGACCCTTTCTGGCAGGCGGCCATCTCACCGCTTCCTACGCCATCTCCGCATAACATCCGGACCCACCAGTCGGCCACCGAGATTAGTAACGGGAAGCGGCAAGACGGTCGGGCAGATCCATAGCATGCGGAGGATCGAAGGGGGAGAAGATCTCCACAGAGCGGCTCTTCCAGGTGCCGCATCTGCAGATTCCGAATAGGCGGTATCTTTCACACTTGCCAAGTCGGAGCTGGTGTCAGTACCCGGACCAAAGCCAGAGCGCAATCATGATTCATCAATATTCCCGCTCAGCGACGGAAAGACTGCGGGGGTTGGCGCCTCTGGCGGGTAGAAGTAGGCCATCCGGATGAAATCCGCCGGAGGATAAAAGCAACTTTATGCGACCGTTTGATCTGGAGGTGCGTCAACAAATTCTCGCACACCTCTCCTCGCATCCTGGAAAGAGCCCCGGAAAGCCGTCACCCGCGAGTGCTCACTGACATTTCCGGTGCCGGGCGTCGCTATGGAACCGGATTTACTTCTTCATGGCGGCGGCGTTGGCGGCTTCGGCAGCAGCCTTCAACTCCTCGTTGACCTGCGTCAGAAGCACCCTTGCTTTCTCCGCGTGTCCCTTCATGTCATATCTGTTGTCTTTTTGCGCAAGCTCTACGTAGTGATTGGCCTGCACCACAAGTTTCTGCGCCTCTGCCAGATTAGGATGTCGCTTGCCGTCGATGTCCACTACCGGCGCTTGTGCAACAGTGACGACGCAGAACAGCAACGTACTCAACATCGCAGTGAATACTCGGGTCTTCTTCGACATGTTCCTTCCTCCAGGTTGTATAGGAAAATTTCGTGCAACAGTGTATCACGGCCCTCGATCGAACTCTGGCCATAGTTTTTTCCGTCCACATTCCGCCCCGAAGGTAAAATAAACGGGGCTTCCGAGGGCCGGTTGGAAACCCCGTGGCAGCTTGAACCATCGTAGAAAGCGGCAAGGATTTGTTTCTCCAGAGGGGTTCCGGCATGATGCGGGCGGCCGCCCCGACGATCGGCGTGCTCTGCCTAGTGGCAGCCTCGATGGCTCTTTTTGATCTAAACGGCTGCTCAGGCTGCACTTTGAGCGTAACCTTCTCCGATTCCCCCGCCGCCCTGATATCGCAGCAGGGTTTTCGAAGCAACTCCATCGCCAGGGATCTGGCGTTCTCCTCGGGAAAGATCCAGCATGTCCTAGTAATCGTGCAGGAAAATCGCACGCCTGACAACCTGTTTCATGATCCCGTGTTGATCGCGAGGGGTGCCGACATTGCCGAGAGTGGAGTGAATTCGCAAGGCCAGGCCATCCTCCTGTCTCCCCAACCCCTGACTGGGCACTACGATCTGGATCACTCCCACCGGGCGTTCCTCGAGATGTATGACAACGGCAAAATGGACGGAGCCGACCAGGTAAAGTTCTACTGCAATCTGAGTGCTACAAACTGCCCACCTGCCAATCCACAGTTCATGTATGTGCAAGCATCCGACGTGAGCTCATATTTCCAGATGGCCGAGCAGTATACGTTTGGTGATCGCATGTTTCAGACTAACCAGGGCCCCAGTTTTCCAGCACATCAGTTCATCATCTCGGGCACATCTGCGCTCACGGCCACCAGCACCCTGTTTGCAGCCGAGAATCCCAGCAGCGTCAGGGCTGGCTGCATTGCGCCCTCAGGATCACGCGTCTCGGTAATCGATTCCAGCGGCCAGGAATTCTGTTCCGCTTATCCCTGCTTTGACCATCCCACGCTCCCCGACGAACTCGACGCCAACGGAATCTCGTGGCAATACTACGCGCCTTCCGTCGGTTCCATGTGGACTGGCCCTAACGCTATTTGGCACATCTGCCAGGCACAGATGCGCAATGGCCACTTAGTCTGTACCGGCGCCGCCTGGAGCAAGGTGATCATCCCTCAGACCCAGATCTTGACCGACATTTCGAACGGCAACCTCGCTGCCGTGAGTTGGGTGATCCCCAGCGGGCAGGCGTCCGACCACCCATCCATCAGTAACGGTACCGGACCGTCGTGGG
>DASPVV010000071.1:0-9056 GCA_035622175.1 Terriglobales bacterium
GCTCTTCTTCAGCTCGCCTGAGACGCGATTTGATTAGCTCACTCTCCGCTTTCGGGGTCTTGATTCCGCGCTTTGATTTCTTCTGAAACACATGTAAGACATATATACGACCGGCCAAGCGAACCGTGTACACGGCGCGATAGGTATCGCCAGCATGGTCTTCCACGATCTCGAGGATCCCCGCTCCGCCAAAGCCCCGAAGCGGCTTAGCATCTGGGTGCTTTTCGCCACGTTGCGCTATGTAGAGAGCGTAGCCAATCGCATCCTTCACGTCTTCTGGAAAGGACGCGAGGTCTGCCCTGGTGCTTCCTATCCAAGCGACGGGCTTGATGCTGAGCGATGCGATCAACTTCATATTATGCCTAAAAGAGCATAAAAGCAACGGATTAGTTCTGACGGAGTGCAAAATTCCAAGAAATGTGACACAACAGCACGAGAAAATGCGATGTTTTCAAGCTCAGTTGGCTTTAGATCCCCCAAGTTATCCTATAAAACTCTAAGGGAACCGTAAAAAATGGGGGCCTTTGGGGCCCAAGGGCGCGCATAGAAAGCATGCTGGCCAATGTAGAAATTCGCTTTGACGTTTGCCTAAACGGCGACCCTGAAAAAATCTACTCGAGGTCCCTTTTTCTTTTCAAGCGTTGCTTACCTTTTGCCTCACACTCAGGTGATTCGGGACTAGGGTTGCGAAGTTTGCCGACATGTTCTCCAGTATCGATACGCAGCTATTGGGAAAGCAATTCGGCTTGGGTCCGGGGAAATCTCGACCGAGGACACGGGTCTCTTCATAGGAGCACCCGATGTGGATGGGGTATATGCTCACTTGCGGACGAAAGGAATCGACATGAAGGAGCCGAAAGTCGCGCCGTATGGAATGAGGCAACTGTACGTGCGCGACCCAGACGGATATGGCATCTGCTTTCAGTGGAAGGCAAACGTCGGAGGTTAATGGCTATTGCTGGACTCTGTGTGTAGGCTCGCAGGTCGCGCACTCGTAGCGAATACCTCTATGTAGTGCCCTCCGCTCTCGCAGCCGTCAAGAATCAGGACCGCTGATGCGGCGCGCCAAGAAACGCGCGTCCTTGACCGCTCCTCCGCTGCGGGCTTGATCCAACCACGAAAAGCATGTGCTTCTCTGTCTTTCACAAACCGAGCGACGGGGTTTACTGGTGTCCGCTTGGGCAGCGCATGAGATGGAGGAGAGTCGAGAACCAGCCTTGGAAAGGCTAAAGTAGAACCGCTTAAAGGCAATGCATTCAGCAAGTTCCTGCGACTTTTTCTCAATATGGACTAACTACTCTTGCCATTTCTAGCAAGTCGTAGTAAAAGACTTTCCCACGTCACTTCCTCCCTGGTCCCGGGAGGGTCCGAGAAAGATGGCCCTTATTTACCTCTCGGCCAGCCGTTCCCTAAAATTCGAACGATGCAAGCTCGGGAGCTTTGATCGAGTTGAATGGGGTCGCGTATTTTGCACCAAAGACTAGAAGAATGCAAAGGTGCGATGGCTGGCGCTGTCTACAGGCCGCGGATTGCCGTGCGGGAATCGACCAGACCGCGAAGAATTAGAGCGGGAGATTGGAGGGAGAAGCAGCATCGTAACGGAACGCTAGCCTCTTTAGGTCCTTAGGAGGACCCTGTATGCGTACGTCTCAACCCGTTATGGGAATTGGTGCGATAGATTGCGCCTCATCAACTGGGCTGCCTGCATTGGTAGCGGCAAAACACGATCCGACCGGCGGTGAAGCCAACTCTGATTACTCGACGGTGGCAGCGATTCAAGATTCACGCCTGCGCAAACTTCTGGAGTTGATTGAAAACGACCCCCGTGGCAATATCCAGACCTGGGCTACGACTTTTAACCTCAGCAACTCACACCTCCAGCGTCTTTTCAAACAGGCAACAGGCACCGCCCTCGGCCAAGCCTTGACTGAGAAGAGGTTACAGAAGGCAGCGCAACTGCTCGTAAAGACCAATTTGAGTATCAAGGAAGTCGCCAGCGCGGTGGGCTATGAGCATACTTCGAGCTTCACGCGCGCTTTCGAAAGGCGGTTTCAATATGCTCCGCGTCGCTACCGAATGCGGAACGCAGCATGAAATCCACTGAGGAGCGGGTTTTGTGAACTCGAACTTTGGAGCAACAGGCCTGGCCATGGCCCTGAGGACAGCGAATCTGACTCTCCGCGAAAACACAGCCGATATTCTTACAACTCGTCACCCCGCAAGGCAGTTTCTGCAACACAAGCGTTGCTTCGGTCGCGTTCCTCTTGTCTATTCGGCAAAGTTCTCTAATTCGCTCTTATAAAACTAAGCAAATTGTCCCCCTTCCATCCGGCAGGGTTCGTTTTCCCATGGCTTCCTTCTGAGAAACCGCACGAACGGCTAATAAATGCAATTTTTTGCTAAACCTTAACTCTTGGCTGTTCCGACCAGCAGGGATAAAGTACGCGACACGCAGTTGGCTGTTTCTTGTCACACGCCACTTCTTCTCACACGCCACTCAGAAGTCATTAGTCATTATTCGAAGTCATTAGTCATTATTCGCAGGCCCAATCGAAGGATTAGCTGACCCAATCGAAAGATTAGCTGACCAATCGAAGGCTAGCGCTGTTGCTTCTCAGGAATGACCGGCCTTTCTTAAAGCCACAAGGAGACGCGAAATGTACTACAACGTATTTGGGGAGAAGGTTTCCCGTCGGCGTTATAAGGAGATGTTGCAGGCCGCCAAGAACCGACGCGAGTTGATTGCTGCCGGATTAACTAATCGGCGCACTCTCATGAAGATGGGCTTGTTGACGGCTGGTGGCATGCTGGTGGCCAAGAGTGGGTTGAGCTCCAGGGCCCAGAACACCCAGACGGTGTCCGGCCAGACGGTGCAGACCCAGAGTCCCCCAAGTTCTGGAACCAACTCTAGTCCCGGCACGAATCAGAACTGTGTGCCTGGCAACCAGGCTGCCAGTCCGCCCACTAGGCCGTTCACGGTGCCCTTGACTCTAATGCCGATCGCGAACAAAGTTTCGTCACTGAGCCCAACGCCGACCCTCGATCCGAACACTGCGGCAGGTGAGGTTCGGGCGGCTGCTTTCCAGGCGCCGCAGATCAGCGCGAGCCGGTTTCCCGTGGTCCCATCGGTGCTGTACAGCATCAACCAACGTCAATTCGCAACCAGCATGTCACCACAATTGCCCCGGCAGACGATCTGGGGATTTGATGACGGTACAGGACCGCGCAGCCCTGGGCCCACCTATCAGGCTTTCTACGGTAAGCCACAGCTCACCCGCAACAGGAATTCTCTGCCTGCCATCACGCAACAGAACAATACCGGTTTCGGCATGAACTCAGTGACCACGCATCTTCACAATGCTCACAATCCGTCAGAGAGCGATGGCAATCCTTGCGATTTCTATCCACCGAATCACTTCTGCGATCAGTACTACCCCAACGTGCTGGCGGGATTCAACTCAACGAACGAACCCGATGGCGACATCAACGAGTCTTTGAGCACACTGTGGTATCACGATCACCGAGTAGACTTCACCTCTCAGAACACCTATAAGGGCCTGTTTGGTTTCTATTGCCTCTTCAACCAGTTCGACACTGGAAACGAAGAGACCGGATTCCACCTTCCCAGTTTCCCGGAGTTCGACATTCCACTGGGCTTTGCCGATAAGGTCTTCGACCCTGAAAGCGGCGAACTGGCGTTCGACCTGTTCAGCCTGGATGGCATCCTTGGCGACAAGTTCCTGGTGAACGGCCAGATTCAACCGTTCTTCGAGGTTTCTCCTCGCCGCTACCGGTTCCGCCTACTGGATACCGGCCCATCCCGTTTCTACGAGTTTTTCCTGACTGGAGGCGTAGGCACCAGCAGTGTCACCACCAATCCGTTCTACTTGATTGGGACCGACGGAAACCTGATTCCCACTCCCATTCAGGTGCAAAGCGTGCGAATCGGCCCTGCGGAGCGTGTTGACGTCATTATCGACTTCACCAACTTGGCCGGCCAGACCCTGTACCTCGAGAACCGCCTCACTCAGCTTAACGGTCAGGGACCGGTGGCTGTAACCAGCAACCAGTTTCCGCAAAATAGCCCGAACAACGAGTGCCAACTGACGGTCCTTCCCGGCGGAACAACACCGACCATCAAGGCAGCCGGCGCCGGCGACCTCATACTGCAATTCCGGGTAACCGGTCCTAGGGTTCCGGACAACAGCGTGAATCCGGCCAACCACCCGAAGTTCTACCAGCTTCCCAGCACCAATGTAGCACCCCGGATTGTGCGCACCTTCAAGTTCGATCGCTTGAATGGGCAATGGTCCATCAACGGCCAGTTCATGGATTGCGGTTATGGGAACGGTGGAACCGGCGGAGAGTCTACGGAGACTTTCCGCTTCACCGTGCAGCAAAACAGCGTGGAGCAATGGCTGCTGACGAACCTTACCGGCGATTGGACTCACCCTGTCCACATTCACCTGGAAGAACATCGAATTCTGACGCGCAACCGCGTGGCTCCAACCGTGCCTACGGATCTAGGGCGCAAGGACGTCAGTCAGTTGCATCCCAACGAGCGAGTGCAGCTTTTCTTCCGCTTCCGTGACTGGCTTGGCAAGTATCCCATCCACTGCCACAACGTAGTGCACGAAGACCATGCCATGATGGCTATTTGGCACGTTCAACCAGAAGGCGACAACGTGACCGTACCGTAACGCGAAGGCGAGAAAGGAGATATAGAGCCATGAGCGATCTATCGAGAAGAAAGCTACTGGGGCTGTTTGGTATGGCTCCGCTTGCCGGCGGCGCGCTTGCAGCAGCCGCCGGTGCCACTCCTGCGGATTCCATCCGCGCCTCTCGTACCAATTCCGTCGGTTTGACGATCTCAGAGAAAGCGCGAAGGCGCATCCAGCAGCAGCATCTGCCCAACCTTCCTCTGATTACGCAGGATGGCAAGCAGGTGCGCTTCTACGATGACCTGGTCAAGAACAAGGTCGTCAGCTTGAATTTCTTCTTTGCCAAGTGCGAGGAAGTTTGTCCCATGGTCATGGCCAATCTTGCAAAAGTGCAGAAGCTACTCGGGAGCCGGGTAGGCCGCGACATCTTCATGTATTCCTTCACGCTGAAGCCGGAAGAGGACACGGTAGATGTGCTCAACCACCATCGCCAGATGTTTGGGGCCAAGCCGGGATGGACGTATCTGACGGGCAACCCCCGGGACTTGGAGAAGCTGCGTGTGGCTATCGGCTTTACCTATCCGGACCCAGCGGTCGACGCAGACAAAACCCAACATATCGGCAACGTTCGTTATGGCAACGAGCCAGTCATGCTGTGGTCGGCTTGCCCGGGAATGGCACATGCCGAGTGGATTGCGGAAACGCTCACTTGGGCGCTGCATCCGGAAGCGAGCAGGCTGCTGAAGCAATAGCCGCAGTACGGGAAGTCGAGCAAAACCTGGTGGACATTGCAGCCTCAAATACCGGCGCCGGAGGCGAATCGCTGCGGAGGGTCCGGAGGAAAGGATTTGAAAAGGAGATGAAAAACATTCAAAAAGTTTCACTGTTGATCTGCCTGCTACCAGCAATGTTGTTCGTGGCCGGCCCCCGGATGTCGGCCCAGACGAACAATGAGCCGCCTTTTGATTTCAGCGACACCTTCTATCAGGATAACGGACTGGATTTGAACAACCTGAACAAAGTTATCGCCGGACGGTTTGGAACTTTTCGTCAGTTCGGGCCGCCGGCAACCAACCCTCACCAGCCCAACTGGGTGGTTTCCCCCACCACCAATCCCGACCGGAGAGATGTGCGGATCCTAGCGACGACTGGGGGTTATTCTGACAATGGCACCGGGGGGGGCAATCAGTACATCAATATCATCGCGTTTCTCACCACTGATCTGGACTTCATCGGCACAGTCCAGCCCAGTGGCGCCGCAGCCGACCAGGCGAGCTACTCGCGTACGGTTGGCTTCATCGATGGTGGTCTGGAAGGTGTTCAGCAGAGCCCGGGCGAAACCATTGTGTGGAACCAAGGGACTGACCCTGTCGAAACCAATCCGAACGGCTCAAGCCTGACAACCGGCCTGAATAAGCGCGGTATAAGCGTCATTGACATCATCGGCAACTTTGAGGCTTACGCGGCGCTCAAGCAGTTTGTGCCGAGGGCGGGCGTGCTGGCGCCGATTCCCTGTGGCACCATGGCCATTACTGGAACCAGCAACGGTAACCCTGATAATCCTTTGCCTAGGGGAACCGTGTGCTTCCCGGTCAGCCTGGGCGAAAGGACTCCTCAGGGGGTTATCTCCGCTGACGTCGCCACGCCTAACCTGCGTCACGATTGGAGGTTTGCTACGAATCGCAACTCCATCGACGGCAGCGACAACAACTGCATTGACGTCTCCACCGACCCCGCCACGGGCGTCCCATTTTGCGGATCCCCCGGAGATGCGACGTATTCCGACAGCCCGTATGGTTACTTCTGCGACGATCTCCTGGGCATGTGGATCATTACCTATTTCTGGTACACCGACAATTCGATAGGGGACCTCACCGTTAACCCGCCGATCCGGCCCAATTCGACATGCCTTGAGATGCTCGCCTCATTGGCAATGAAGAACGGAACTAGCTTGGATGGCACCCCGATCATCAAGACGCCGGACGAGCTTAACTACCTGGAAGGTCAGGTTCTTACCGATGGGAACAATCCGATTCCAGGGTTCTCAGGAACTGCGCCGCCTCCGGTTCCCTGCACCGAAGAAGGTAATGAGGACATATCGGGTGCAGACAGCCCGGCAGCAGTGTGGCTTGTGTGCCCAGCGATTCCGGATCCGACAAATGGAGCGATCACGTCAGATGCATTCCTGGATCACGTGACCTTCGCCAACGGGACAGCCGTTGATCCGAACATCGTCGCCAACTTCAACTGCTTGCAACAGCACGGTCTGTACTTGGCAGCCAATGGAACCTGCACTAGCCAAACACCGGTACCCGCATCACCATTCTGACCTTGCGATTGGTTGGCGCGGGTTGGAGGTGGGAAGGTAGATGGTGAGTGATAACCCCGACAGGGCCTTAAAGGCCCTGTCGGGCTCTAGTGTGCCCGGAAACGTTCTATGATCACTGCCTCGGAAAGGAAATTTTCCCGTCGGGACATCCTTCGCATGACGGTCGCTTCTGCGGCCATCGGCCCATTCTTTCTCTTTCCCGATCGCGCGGCAGCCAACCAGAAAAAATTGAGAGTCGCCAAGTGGGCGCACTTTCTGCCCGAGTACGATGACTGGTTCGTTCATACTCTGGCCAAAGAATGGGGCAAGCAAAACGACACGCAGGTCACCGTGGACAACATCCACGTGGAAAAAATCTCGAAAGTTGCGTCAGCCGAGGCAGCCGCAGGCAAGGGTCATGACGTCTTCATCTTTCCCTGGCCACCGGCCACATACTACAAGAACCTCATCGATCATACTGATGTCTATCACCAGATCGCTACCAAGTATGGGATGGTGACGAAGTTCGGCTACAAGTCTACATACCATCCGCAGACAAAGACATTCTTCGCCATCTGTGATTCTTGGATTCCGCTCACCTTCATCTACAATTTAGATTATTGGATGGGGAAGAACGGTTCCGGCATGTTGGGACCTCTGCATTACAACGGCTTGCTGGCAGAAAGCGCGCGGATCCGAGACAATGATGGCGTCCCTTGTGGGCTCTCTTTGACGCATACGCTCGAGAGCAACGTTGCCTTGCACAGCCTGCTCTATTCATTCCATTGCATTGTGGTCGACCAATATGGAACACTCATTCTGGATAAAGGAGCGCGGACTGGCACTGCCGTCAACTACGTGAAGGCTCTCTATAACCGTGCCGGGTCTCCTGATCTGCTCACCTGGGAATCTGGCGGCAACGTGAACGCGATGCTTGCGCGCAAGGCTTCCTGCACGTTCAATGGCATTAGTTTGGTCCGCAAAGCGGAACAACAAAATTCAGCGCTCGCTGAGAAACTGTGGGTGCAACCGCCGCTGAAGGGCCGCGGCGGCGTGGGCTCAATTCCCCATGTCACCAATTGTCCGGCCATCTGGAAGTTCGCCAACAATCTCGAAGGCGCAAAACGATTCGTCGCCGATCTGATTGATCATTCCAAAACCGCCTACGAAATAAGCCAGGGCTGTAACTTCCCCATTTACCAGAAGACAGTGCCCAACCTCATCGTCCGTCTGCATAAGGATGAGCATAGTATTCCTTCCGACAAGTTCGAACTGCTCAAGGATGCTGGTTACTGGACCAAGAACATCGGCGTGCCTGCGTACTCAACGCCGGCAGCCATGGAGATTTTCACCAGTTACCTTATTCCGCGCATGTTCATTGCCGCGGTTACAGGAAGAATGAGCACCGAGGATGCTGTGGCAGCAGCGGGCCTGGAAGCGCAAGGCATTATCAATAAGTGGAACCGGGGGTGAAGGAAACTTGGTACTTGAGTAGTCCGGTGATTCGTAATTGAGCCGCTGCAGGAGTCCAACCATGGAAATACGCCGCAAGAAGATTCCGCTGAGACAAGTTATTCATATCTTTCTTCTACTGAGTTTGACTATACCGGCCCTGTCCACGCCTCCGGCTGCGGTGCCGCGCAAATCTCCCGACTTCACCATCTACGAACCGTCAGGCAAGGTCACGAAACTGTCGAGCCTTAGAGGCAAAGTCGTTGTCATTGAGTTCCTCTTCCTTAGGTCGCAACACTGCATGGATGTGGTTCAGACTCTTAACAAGCTTAACCAGGAGCTCGGCCCACGCGGCTTCCAGCCCGTCGCCATTGCCTTCAACAAAGGGGACACCGGCACGCTTGTAAGCAGAATGGAGCAATACTTCAAACTGACCTTTCCCGTCGGCTATTCAAGCGCCGAAACTGTGGATGCCTTTTTCGGAAGGACGGGAAACGAGAGACTCAATATTCCCCAGGTCGTGGTGATCGACCGCAGCGGCATGATTCGTGCGCAGAACGGCGCAAAGTACGATCAGAGTCTGGAGGACCCAGCCTCTTTGCGCACCTTGCTCGAGACACTGTTGAAAGAGGATG
>DASPVV010000072.1:0-4048 GCA_035622175.1 Terriglobales bacterium
CTTCGGCTGTCTGGTAAGACTGGCCTCCAGCCCGTTGTAATTAGCATTGGAGACATTCTGGAATTCGGGAAGCTGGCCAAAGCAAAGTATGCCGACGGTGGTTCCGCAGGTGCTGTTGCCGGGTAACTGATCGAGCACCCGGGTCGTGGTTCCGAGGATCATGGGATTGATGTCTCTGAGTGAGGTCAGGCCGTGCGACGAGCTACCTATGTAGTTCATCTCTAGAACTGTGTCGGCGATCAAATTGTGCTGCACGCTCAGGTTGTATTGGTAGACGTAAGGCGTGCGCAGGTGCGGATCCACAAAGAAAACGAAGCCGCTGCTGTTGATCGGTACATAAGGAACGAAGGAGACGTCCCGAGATGGCGGCGTCGAGGGGAAGGGATTGGGGATGCCCGCAGCTACGAAAGGCTGATTCATGTAGTCGACTGCCCCTGAACCAGGACCGACCGTGTTGAAGTAAAGTCCGGCAGAGCCGACGAACGGTGCCTGGCCATTGAACTGCAGGTTGTCTTCGCCTTTCAGAATGTCGTAGAACACGCCGAACCCACCGCGGAGGCTCGTCTTGCCCCTGCCCGTGGGATCCCAGGCAAAGCCGATCCGGGGCGCAAGATTCTTGGTATCAGGAAAGTTGACGCCCCAGGGAGCGCCGTGATCACCGGGAAACACCAATCCGGTGGGAGCATTCACGAAGCGCTGGGACTGTTCTCCGGGAATGATCGAGAACAAGCGGCCCTCGGTGTCGCTCTTGGGAGTGCTGTATTCATAGCGGAGGCCTAGCGTGAGCACTAGGTTCTTGCGGGCATGGAATTCGTCCTGGGCAAAGGCATACGTATTCTTCTGACGAATATTAGAGGGTGCCTTGGCTCCCTGTAGATAGTCATAGGGAATACCGAGGAGAAAGTCAGCGTAGGAATTTCCCGAGCCGATACCGCCAGATCCGTAATAATCGAATTCCCCGTTGATGATGTAGTCATAGACAAGGTTTTCTTGATAGGGAGTGAAGCCGCCGCCAAACTTCCAGTTGTGCCGCCCACGCGTCCAAGTGACGGCGTCCGTCCAGGAAAAGGTGTTTTCTACAAAGCGTGTGGGACCGTTTTCACTACCTCCGAGGTAGAGTCCAGTGTCGAAGAAAAGATTCGTCGGGCCGGTAGGCTGGTCCGGCGTAATGTCGATTCCTAATGCCGCCGGTGTGGGCAATTGCTTGGCGGGTTCGTCCTGCAGATAATTACTGCGATGGGTCACAAAATGGAACTCATTCAGTAACGTTGGCGAAAAGATACGGGTGTATTCGACATTGGTGAAGTAATAGTTTGCCTCGGTGCGGCTGGGGAAACCCGGAACCGTAGCGTAAGGAAGCGGATTCAGATTTCCGGTGTAAGGATTACCGGCGCGGTTGACCCCGAAGGTGAGGGAGATTTTGTCTTGCCGGCTCAGGTTGAAGTCAAACTTGGAGGTGAGTTCGTCGCGGTTATCGTCTTCACTGGCAGTCGTCGAAAGTAGACCGCCAGGAGCACTGGGGATTAAGCCTGCCTTGATGTAGGCTTGGGCAACGCTATTAATCTGGCTTGGAGCAATGATGGCTTGCGCGGCCAGTGTGGGGTTGGGCTGAAAGAAGGGATTGGCCTCGAGGAACGCCGCGACGGGAGTCCGGTTCGGGCCGGATTGGGAGAAGTTCCCCTGCACCTCGAGCGGCGTGAAAACCGGGCTGTCCACAATCGGAAGCCCCTTAACTTGCCGCTGCCCTTGATAGGCAAGGAAAAAGAATATCTTGTCCTTAACGATGGGACCACCCAAGGTCGCTCCGTACTGATTGCGCTTGAGGTCAAGGCGTGGAAGGCCTTGCTGAATGTTAAAGAAGTCATTTGCGTCCAGCACTCGATTACGGAAGTAGTCAAACAAGCTGCCGTGGAATTGGTTGGTGCCCGACTTGGTCACGACACTGATGATGCCTCCAGCATTGCGGCCATACTCGGCGGTGTAGTCGCTGGTGAGCAGGCGAAATTCGGCCACAGTATCGGGGTTGGGATCAAGAAGCACGCTGTTGTCGAGGAGATCGTTGTTCAGGCCGCCGTCGAGTAAATAGGTAATGGAATCCGTTCGTCCGCCGGCAATGCTATAGTTGCCCGCTCCTTCGTTGTCGTCGTTGCTTTCGGTCACCCCGGGCTGAAGCAAGCCGAGATCGAGCATGTCGCGGCCGTTGAGGGGCATGTTGGTGAGGACGCGTCCGGTCACGGACTGCCCCAGGGTCGGGTTGACGGTTTCCACCGGCGCTGCTGCCTCCCCAACTTCAACAGTTTGATTGGTTGCCCCCACCTGCATCCGAACATCGATCCGCAGGGCCTGATTAATCGCTAGCTGATTTTGGCCGATGATGACCTTTCGGAATCCCTCGTGCTCCGCCGTCACGGTGTAGTTGCCGATGGGCAGTGAGAGGACTTGATAGTAGCCGTCGTGATCGGTAGTGGTCTTGCGGCTGGCCTGCGTGGCCGTGTTGGTGACCGTCACCTCGACAGCCGGAATCACGGCCCCGCTGGGATCGGCGATTGTTCCTGCGATTCTACCGGTCGCCTCTTGAGCCTGAGAAATCGGCACGAGCAGCAAGAACGTGGTGAACACCATCCGCGTTGAGCCTTTCATCGAATCGCGTCTCCTTGACTGCCGATGCAGCTCGTTTTAGTAAGATGATTGCGAACCTGCTGGGAAAAACGGAGGACGTCGAGCCTAGGTATCGGCGATCACAGCCCGGATTCGAGCTTCCCAGGATCAATGAGGTGGGCGACCTGGTCGAGCGCGTGTGGATGGAAGATCTGCAACAATGCCTGCATACAAGCGATATGCACGTGCCAAAAATGCCGACAGCTCAATGTCCAGGGGCTGCAGCTCTCTGGACTGAAACGCTTACCTTATTCGTAGTCACTTCATCCAAACACCACTATTTATCGATAAAGAAACACGACTGGAGCATAGCGAGAACCGGGGAAAGCGGTTCGACCACGAACGCCTGGATTCTCCCTCGCCTGTCAGCCGGAAGTCAAGATAATAGGCCATTCAAAACCCACAGCCGGCCCTTGTCCGCGGCGCCAGCGCCTTAGTTCAAACGACCAAATCGAAAGTGTCCCGGATCTACAGCTGAGCTCGCGCCTACCATCCCTGCCGGGGCAAGACAGACAGCGTCTACCGTCGATTCAACATCGTCGATATGGAAGTGCTTAAACTTGCGCCGCCAAAATCGAACAGCATCAACGAGATCGGTCAAGCTGAGAACAACCATAGTAAGCACCGAAACTGGTGCAGATGACAGAGGAAAACCGATCAACTAGACTGAAATCAGATAGTTCCGAACGGGCCGGGATGGCGGAACTGGCAGACGCGGTGGGCTCAAAAAACCGTGGCCGCTCTAAGCGCCAACAGGCGAAGAGCTCCTGCAACCTACGTCTAGCGATTGATGCCGCAAACCCGGCAATCCCCCGTCCCACGCATGGCTTGCACTAATTCTTGCGCAGCCAGTTCTCGGGCCGAAGACCGCGGACGCGAGCAAATTCACGTTCGTTATCAGTTACGATCATGTGACCAAGCGCAAGTGCTTGAGCGGCGATGAACAGATCATTGGCGCCGATCGGCTTGCCGGCTCGCTCTAATAACGAACGCAAAGACCCGTATTGGGCGTCGGCTGGCGCCTCGAAAGGCAAGACCTCAAACTCGATGCTCGTCGATCTTTGTGACGAACCTAGAATCCACGACTGAGCTGGCGATTTCGCTACAAGCTGAATATAGCCGCTCATCGTGACGATCTACTTCTGGCGAATGACAGGCGTGCTTCCTTGTCGATGGCCTTAATCCTGTGCTGTGCATGCGTGTCAAGTTCAATCTCGTTTCCTGAGGAAACTTTAGTGTCATCGCGAGTAGAAGATCAGCAGGTAAAATTCTTTACGTAGAAGCACACCAATGGAGGGGCCTCATGAAATTGATGCCGAAGCTTGCAATTGTATACCCCAAAACTAGGGAGGAGAAGCCGCGGGATAACGCGCGCCAAAACGGAAAACGT
>DASPVV010000073.1:0-19044 GCA_035622175.1 Terriglobales bacterium
CGGCTTGAGGTTTGCTTCAAGCGCCTTACTCAGCACATAGCGAGTCTGCGGCAGCGGCCCTTCGCTGGCATCGACCAGTAGCATGACGCCGTCAACCATCTTCAGCGCGCGCTCCACCTCGCCTCCAAAATCGGAGTGCCCGGGCGTGTCCACAATATTGATTTTGACGCCCGCATAAAACACAGCCGTATTCTTGGCAAGAATAGTGATGCCGCGCTCGCGTTCCAGATCGTTCGAGTCCATAACGCGTTCGGCGACGGTCTCGTTATCGCGGAAGGTTCCGCTCTGCCGAAGCATGGCATCAACCAGCGTGGTCTTGCCGTGATCCACGTGGGCAATAATGGCGATGTTGCGGATACCCGAATTCAGATCGAAACTCCCCGGTGGTTGTCGTTTGAGGGCTTACCACTACCTTCAACCTATTGATTACGAGTCAGTTCGGCCTATGCTTGTCATTCTCCTTCAAATCACATTGCAACGTACAAAACGCCCAGAGATTCGTTGTAAATGTTTCCAACGTTGGCGATGTTCAGCAAGCTGCAGCCACACCCAGAGTCATAAACACGGGGCAGCACCTACGCACGTGCTTCGCCGACATGTTTCAGCGTCGGCAGTCGGTCGATCGACTTTCCCGCCTTCTTCTGAGCGATACGCAGGTCGTATATGCTCTGCAGGTTGAGCCAGAACTCGGCTGTTGTCGCGAAGAAATGCGCGAGTCGAAGCGCCGTGTCACCGGTTATGGCTCGCCTTCCATTCAAAATCTCGGTAACACGGTTGGTGGGGACATCGAGTAGTCGCGCGAGCTCGGCAGCGCTCATGCCCAGTTCCTCCAGCTCCTCTGCCAGATGCTCACCAGGGTGAATTGCATGAATTGCCACAACCTCTCTCCTAACGGTAGTCAACAATCTCAACGTTGGCTGGGCCGGGTGACCCGCTCGGCCACTCAAAACAAATTCTCCGTTGGTCATTGCTGGGGATGCTGTTCTGACCCTTGGGGTCGCCCTTCAAAGCTTCGAGTCGGTTGCCGGGCAGCGCACTGAGATCTCTGAGTTCGACGGCTGCTTCCAAACGATCAAGCTTCAGCCGTGCCGCACGCTCAATTCCCGAGAACGCCTGCATTCGCTTACCGGAGGCGAATTCTCTGGTCGCTTGTCCCGGTAGCTGACGATTCAGACATACCAGATCGTTACGCGTTACGTCAAGCGTAAGACTAGTACCAGGACTGATCAAACGGGGGTGGAATGGCGCCGGGTGAAAGAGCGACGGACGGCTGGCGAGACACTGGTTACGTATCCCGCCAGCAAGTCCAGGGAAACCATTTACAGTGAACGCAAGAAATCCAACACCTCCTGCTGCTGGGCGGGGCTGAGGGTGAAGAAAGTTTCCACCACAGCCGTGGCTTCGCTGCCATTACTCGCGTGCTGTTCGATTGCCGTAATCAGGTTCGTGGTGCGGCCATCGTGCAGCAGGAAGATCCTCTGCCCCAGGCCCCACAAGGGAGCCGTGCGGAACTGATCACCGCCCGCGGTGCCCTGCGACACATTGTCTGCCAGGCCCGTACCCATGTGATGGATTTCAATATCAGAGAACGCATTTACCGGCGCTTGGCTCAACCCAGGAACGAAGTCGGACACTTGCGTCGTGCCCGGCGTTGGATTGTGGCAGGTTGCGCAGCCGATCGAGCTGAACAAGGCTTCGCCAGCAGCGATGGCTGCCGCGGGAACAGCCTCTCCATTCAGCACCACTCCACCCGATGGAGGCGGAGCCAGGAACCGCATGAAGTTGGCAAAATCCGAGACGGCGTCGAGAACGCCTGGGTTCGAGGTGGACGTCGGATGGGATCTGTCCTCTGGGTAGCCATCTCCGCTAAGGTTTAGACAGTTCGTCGGCAGCCCGGTGCCCAGCTGATCTTCTTCCGGCAACGGACGCTCATTGGGAAACAGCTCGTTGGTGATGCCCATCTCCACGTTGTAAGCCTCTCCGGTAAAGATCTGCAGCGACTTGTTCTGCGCCTTCCAGCCGAAGCGGCTGATGGTGCCGTCATTCCCGTTGTGGTTGAAAGTGCCGGCAATGCCAAAGTTGTTCTTGAGATTGCTCAACCGATTCCCCAGCAGGGTTGAGTCGTCGAGGTTCTCGATCAAGCCTGCGCCAAAGACGGGAGTGGGAATGCGGAAGATGATGTTATTGGCTGCCTTCGCCTCCTCGAAGGGGGGCTGTGCCAGCTTGCAGGTGCCGCCTTCGGAGGTGCCGGAAACGGTGAACAGATCTTCCACTCCACCATTGGGAGAGGTGGTGTTCACGCTGCCGTTCGAGTTAAAGAAGAACGGAAACCGAGCTTCACGGGTTGGCCCATTGGCCGTAATGAAATATGGGGTAGTGTTGTCGGGTGCCACCCCGTTGCGGGTAAACTGAAATTGGGGATTGCTGGCAGCACCTGAACCACCGGCCGCAGGTTGCGCGTGGCATGAACTGCAGCTGTTGGAGTTAAACCGCGGTCCTAGAACGCCGCCTGTGTTAAACACGATCTCGAAATCTGCCAGGCCTTCGTTGAAAAAGGCGGTAAAGCCGCTCGGGTCATTCGCCGGATTGATGATGGTCGCGCCGGTGCCGCGATTGGCACTCTGAACTCCAGGGTCGGCTTGGGCAAACATCATTCCAGCGACGCAGAGTACGGCCACCAGTAGAACTGAAGCGTTGTTCGCTGCTTTCATCACGATTCCTCCTCAAAAGTAGTGGCCCACACGAATGGGATTGCATCTGCAAAGCTGCGACAGATGGGACCTTCCGCACGAACCGTTTTGTCAGCTCAACTCTCGGTGCTTTTCCTCCTCCCCAGATCGGCGAACGGGAGCCGGCGTTCAGACAGACACGGCAGCGCGCCGTTGTTAGCCGCGAGGCGGACGTCGCACCCTTGGGTAAACGCGAAGTGACGTTGGGTAAAACGGGAAGTGACGATTGGTAAACGCGAAGTGGATCCGGTACCGTTACGAGAACATTAATCTCGGGTTACCGAGTATAGTTAATCTAGATTAATGTTTTTGTGAAAATTGCCGTGAACTTTACCAAATCCAGAGCGGATGTCAAGCTTTTTTCTGCCTTTTTTTGGCACAGAGGTACCTACCCTCACGGAAATGGATTGCCGCTACCCAGCCCAGCGAAGGGTTGCAAGCGAGGTTTGCGGCTGCTCACCCAGCCAGAACCCGGCTCGAAATGGACCGTCGCCAGCGCTGCGAACGTGATCGTAAGCTGTTGGAATTACTCGACAAGGAAGGAATCCGTCCAGCGCTTCCCCTGACCGTCGAAGCTCGTAATTACGACCAAACCGTCTCCCTCGGGGTCAACCGGCGGCAGGTTTGCCAGCGGAAAGAATCCGGGGGGCTATAAATCATAATTTCTGCAAATGTATTTGCTATAGTTAACATCAAATAGTGTATGCTAATTCGGGCCGACCCCTCAACTTTGACCATTTGAGATGACGGAAACACGATGAGGCGGCGACGCAAGTGGATCGGCAGCGATGGATTCGCTCTCACACTATTTGTCGCTTCGTTGATCATGGTTCCATCGCGAGCATGGCCGCAGGGCGAAACTACTAGCGCCATACAAGGGCTGGCGACCGAGGCGACCGGAGCGGTGATTTCAGGCGCGACGGTCACGGTCACTAGCCTCGACACAGGATCGAAGCGCAGCGCGCAAACAGACGAGGCGGGGCGGTTCAATTTTCCCCAGCTAAAGCCAGGTGCATATAAGGCTGATATCGAGGCGCACGGCTTTGAAAGTCAGACTGCAGATAATGTCTTCTCAGGGTTGGGCCAGAAACAGACCGTCAACTTCATTCTCCAAGTGGCGCATTCCGATGAAGTTGTAGAAGTGAGTTCAGAAGCTCCCATCCTCAATCCCAGCAACGCAAACACTTCGACCACCCTCGATGCGCCCGCGCTCGAAGATTTGCCCAATCCGGGTGGTGATTTGACGTATCCGTTGCAGTTCGCACCCGGTGCTCTGATTAACACGGCTGGAAGCAGCAACGACTTCGTCGGCAGTCAGAACGGCTATGGAAACGTGGAATTCAACGGCCTGCCCGCTCTTTCCAACGGCTACATCGTGGACGGGCTCGAATCGAATGACCCGCTGACCAACCTCAACAGCGGTCTCTCGACGAACCTCGTTCTGGGGTTGAATTCGATTGCGGAAGTCACCGTGAACACACTGTCCTATTCAGTGGATCAAGGCAGGTACGGCGCGTCGCAGGTCAACTACATCACAAAGTCGGGAAGCAACAAGTTCCACGGCAACCTCTACGAAGTGTGGAACGGCTCAATTCTTAACGCGGCGGATTATTTCACGAATGCCACCCCGGGCAACCACAAGCCACGTTCGAACGTGAACCATTTCGGGGGTAGCCTGGGCGGGCCGATTGTTCACAACAAGCTCTTTTTCTTTTTCGACAGCGAATGGATGCGGATCGCGCTTCCCATTGTCACACCCGCAATTGTTCCAAGTCTAGCATTCCAGCAATACATTGTGCGGCAGCTCGCATCAGGTCAGACCAGGGGATGCACAAATCCGAATTGCTACCCCCCCGCGCCACAGTTGATTCCGTTTTACCAAAACATGTTCTCTCTCTATACGAGCAGTGAGGGCACACCCACAAACTTGGTGGGTTGTCCGCTGCTGGAAGCTTGCGCTAATCGACAAAGTGTTTCCCATTCCAGCGATGATCATGAGCAGGTACAGACCGCGCGGATCGACTACAACATCAACACGAACAACACGGCTTGGTTCCGCTTTCAGTCGGACACGGGTCTGCAAGCCGTCTGGACGGACCCCATCAACCCGGTGTTCAATGCGATCTCACCTCAGCCGCTCTACTCCTTTGCGTCGGGCTATGCACACGTGTTCTCACAGAATCTCGTGAACTACTTCAATCCGGCGTTTTCATGGTATTCAAGCTTATTTGCGCCCAGCGATTTTCCAAAGACGCTCGCCGCATTTCCGATCGTCCTCGAGGGCACGGGGCCAACCCCATTCACGACTGTCGGAGGCCTCGACAACACTTGGCTTCAGGGACGGCGGGCATCCCGGTTTTTCATCAATGACAACCTGGCGTGGAGCCGGGGATCGCACGAAATTTGGTTGGGCACAAACGCTCGCATCCTTCGGTTGAACGACTATGATTTCAGCGAAGGCACGGTTCCGCTTGTCACCTATACCGATTTGTCGCAATTCATCTATGGCGTGGCGTCCACGGCCACAAAGGCGTTCCCGACGAACGCGAACGAACCGTTTAACTTCCTGAACCTTGATTCTTATGCCCAGGACACATGGAAGGTTACGAGGAAGCTGACGTGGACGATGGGTCTTCGCGACACGCTCAATTCGAATCCGCTGAATCCGCATGACGAAGTAGCCCGCCTGCCAGGTTCATTTGATTCGATCTCGCACGATGTTAATCAGCCACTCAGCGCCGCGATTCAGAGCCACCTCGGGAATCTGTTCTCATCCACTCCGCTGGGGATACTGCAACCGAGAACCGCCATCGCCTGGCAGTTTGAACCCAATACCGTGTTGAGAACTGGGTTCGGATTGTTCAGCGATGTTCTCCCCGGAGCGATCGCCGATCTCGTTGGCATGAACCCGCCTTACGTGCAGACATTTCAAGGCGGTGTTCTCGGAACTGTTGGTGGCATTGCCATTGCGCCGGGAGGGCCGAATAGCGCAGTGGATGCGACCGTTGCCGCCGATCAAAGATTCACATCGGGCTTCGCGCAAGGGCGACTTTCCTGTGCATCTGCGCTGGCGAATCCTGCTACCTGCCTGCCGCCAGTCGCCATAACTGCCATACCCAGTGGCAAACTCCACGCACCGTACTTCATGCAATGGAGTCTGGGCATTGAACACCAAGTCGGGACGACAGCCAGCATTCGAGCTCAGTACGTGGGTACGCGTGCCGTGAATCAGCCCTACACCACGCAAGTAAATGGTTATCAAACCGTCTGCCGAGGATGCTTTGCCCCATATCCGTATGGGCAGCCCACTGATCCCCGTTTCGGTGCGGTCACGCAATTCTCGACTGGAGCGAACAGCCACTACAATGGGCTGCAACTCACCGCGATGAAGCGCATGAGTCATGGGCTGCAAGGACAAGTGAACTACACCTGGAGCCATTGCTTGGACACGGTCTCAAACGGAGGATTTCTTCAGTTCTCTGCGGGAGGAATCCTATCGCCGCTGCCCGGAGAGCTTGCCCGGGATTATGGAAATTGCGACTATGACATCCGGCATAATCTCACAGCGCAATACACTTACCAGCTGCCCGTCAAAACACAGAGCCATTTCTTTGGCTATGCGTTCAATGGTTGGCAAGTGTCGGGCACAATGTTCTGGCATAGCGGAGTGCCATTCTCTGTGCTGAGCACACCCTATTCGGCGAATGGTCAGGGAATCGTGCAAGGCAGCGGGCCGCAGTTCGCGAGTTTGGTGCCGGAAGTTGATCCGTATTGCCGTCACTGCGATCTTTCGAGCACGCAAGCCGGCACCATTCAGTGGCTCAATCCTGACGCTTTCGTGTCCGCAGTTGATCCGAGCACGGGAGATTGTAACGGCGTTGTCAATCCGAATCACGATAACCCCGCGAGTTGCCAGTTCGGGGATACGCGCAGAAATCAGCTTCGGGGACCGAACTTCGCGTGGAACGATTTGTACCTGACGAAATGGTTCCCGGTCACCGAGCATATGAAGCTGCGTTTCGATGCGCAGCTCTTCAATGTTTTCAATCATCCGAACTTCGCCTTACCTACCATGGTGCTCGCTGGTATTCCCGGCAAGCCCTCAACACAAACCGGTTTCGGAGCGCTGACCTATACGACGTCGCCTCCAACTGGCATGCTGGGCGTGGGACTCGGCGGCGATAGCAGCCCGAGGATGATTGCTTTTCAGGCGCGGCTGGAATTCTGAGCGATTTACATTCTGGCACCAGAAGCAAGGATTGGGAATCGCAGGGTCTGCTCGACTTCAGGCGGTGCCGGAGGGGCAACGTTTCCCGCACGTCGATGCTCGAAGTAAGCCAGAATTGCGGGAAGTTCCTCTTTGCTATGGATCGTGACAAATTAACAGCGTTCTCAGGAAAGGGCCGGCCACTGGTTGCCAGTGTCATGCGGCCTTATCGCTAGAGCTTCCGAGGTTCTCCCTGGTCGCGAAAAACCCAAACCGCGATTGCCATCAACGCAGCCAGAGTGTGAGGCGGAAAGTCGATCTGAGCCATATCGCGTCCATGAGGTTCTCCGTTCACGATGACGTGCGAGTTCGGTTTAAGCTTCCGCGGTGGCGAAACGCCGGCGGGGACTCCGTCAGAAGGTGAAGGTGCCGTTGACGACCATGACGCGTCCGGAGACGGGCGAGCCGAAGGAGCCGTAGGGGCTGGTGGGCGCGACGACATCGCTGTTGATGATGCCAAGGCTCTGCGAGAGCGAGGCGTTGTTCTGCGGCGCGGCAAAGTTGGTGTGGTTGAGGACGTTGAAGGCGGAGACGCCCACCTTGAACTGGACGCGGCCTTCCGGGAGCAGGTTTTTGTAGAGGCTGAGATCGACGTCGGCATAGTGGGGTCCGTAGAAGGAGTTGCGGGGAACGTTGCCGAAGTCGGTCTGCGGGGATTGATTGGGCTCGTTGGCGGGAGGAGCGGGGACGATGTTGCCGCTGCTGTTGACGGTGAGGCCGGTACCGTTGAAGAGGCCGGGCGTCTGGAAACAGGGGTGGAAGAAGGAATTGCAGGAGTGGCTGAAACGGCTGCTGAGGACGTCGGCGAGGACGGTGCCGTTGCCGGTGCCGTTGGAGAGAGCCGACTCGGCGTTGGAGTTGATGACGCTGAAGGGGAGGCCGGAGCGCCAGTAGGCTTTGGAGGCGACGGTCCAGCCGGCGGCTACCTTGTGAACGAACTTGTTCTGGAAATGGAACGGTTCGACATAGGTCAGATCCAGCAGGAAGTTATGCCGGATGTCGTAGTCGGAGTTGGAATACATGAGCTGGGAGACGCTCCTCGGCTCGATCTGCCAACCGAAGCCGTTGCTGTTGAAGGGCTCGCCCTGGCCGCCGTTGGAGATATCGTCGAGGGCGTGCGCGTAAGTATAGGAAATATTGGCGGTCAGGCCGCGGCGGTCGATGCGCTTGTATTCGAGCGAGACGCCGTTGTAGCTGGAGACAGCTTCCGGATAGATGGTGCCCATCTGGCCGAAGCGGGGATCGGGCGGGTTGACAGGGACGTTGCTGAAGCTGGAGTAGAGCGCCGAGGGAACGTAGGTATTTCCGGCCAAATTCTGGTTGATGCCGTAGTCGTAGCTGATGAGGTCGTAGCCGTGGTTGCCGACGTAGGAGACGATGACGGCGTCGGAGCGGTCGAGCTGCTGCTGTAACTGGAGGCTCCACTCAAAGTATTTGGCATTCTTCATGTGGGGCTGGGCGAAGTTGTAGGTGGGCGCATAGAAGGGGACGCCGGAGGGCATGGAGGCGGCTAATTGATTGGCGCTAGCTCCCTGGGAGAAGCCGGTTTTGATGGTGTTGTAAGAGGACAGGGCGTAGCTGGGCGCGCTGCCTGGCCCGAGCGCGACGTTGCCCGAAAACACTGAGGGCGTGAAAAGGTTCGGGAACGTCAAGTACAGCGGCTCGACCATGGCGCCGGGGAACTCGTCGACGAAGATGCCGCCGCCGCCGCGCACAACGGTGTGGCTCTTGCCGAAGAGGTTCCAGGCGAAGCCGGCGCGGGGCTGCACGGCGGCGAGCTCGAGAGCGGGAAACGCATTGGGGTGGTTGACGGAGACGGTCGCGTTGTAGGGCGTGTTGAGCGTGGCGGTTGGATCGGGGAAGCCTCCGGAGTAGTAGGTGAAGCAGTGGCTGGTGCACAGGGGATTGCCGTTGCGGTCGACGCGGACGCCGTAGTCGAGGACGAGCTGTTGGTTGGGTTTCCACTCATCCTGGGCGTAGAGGCCGTAGTTATAGCCGGCGAGGTGGACGCTGGGGATGTCATCGAAGGTCTGGTTGAAGTTGGAGTTCGCGTCGCCGGGTAGGACGCCGCCGGCGAGGTCGCCGAGGGAGTTGAAGTAGTAATAGCCGCCGTAGGTGTTCACCTTCGGGTACTCATCGGTGACGTCGTAGCGCTTGAAGTTGAAGCCGAGACGGATGATGTGCGTGCCCATGAGCCAGGAGAGGTCGTCGACGAACTGGTATTGGGTGGAGTTGGTGGCGGTGGGGTTGCTGGCCCATCCGTAGCCGGTGACGCCGCCCTGGCCGAGGCCGGCGGACTGGTTGGTGCCGCCATCGACGCCCTCGATGAATTCGGTGGGAGAAGCTGCGAGGCTGGCCGGGAGGTTGGCGGGGCCGAATGGGTAGGTGTAGTGGAACCCGGCCATGGTGAACTGGTTGGTCAGGTTCGGCGTGAAGACGTAGGTGTGATTGAACTGGGCGCTCCAGATGGCCTGGTTGCTCACCACATTCAGCAGCGGGGTGAGGAGGCTGGTGTAGGTAGGCTGGAAGCCCTGATCGTCCACGACGCGGAGGAAGACTTTCTGCCTGTCGCTGAGGTTCCAGTCCACGCGGGCGGAGAGGAACCACTCGTCGAGGAGGTTGGAGCCGACGGCCTGGGCAGCGGACATGCAGGGAATGGCGGAGCCGCTCGATCCCGAGGGCACGGCGCCGAAGTACGTGTTCCGCTGGCCGTAGACGGGGGTGCCTGCGTAGCTGCCACAGCCAAGGTTGCCGGAGGAGTCCTGCAGGGGACCGCCGCCGGTGGTGACGGGGACAGAGGTCTTGTAGGATGGCGCGGAGGTGAGCAAACTGAACATCTGCGTGTAGAGCGGTACGCTGGCGGCGGGGACGGTCTTGAGGACTGTGTTCTGGAAGGCCGGCGTGGGGAAGTTGACGTAGCTGTGCGACGGAGTGACGTAGCGGATGCCCTCGTTGTCGACGAAGAAGAAGAGCCTGTCGCGGAGAATGGGTCCGCCGATCTGGGCGCCGTACTGGTTGGAGACAGCCTTTTGGCGTGGAGTTCCGGTCAGGTTGTTGAAGAAGTCGTTGGCGTTGAGGCCGTCGCTGTTGTAGGTCCAGGTAAGCAGACCGTGGACGCGGTTGGCTCCGCTTTTGGTGGTGTAGGTCTCGATGAGGCCGGCTTGGCGGCCATACTGGGGGCTGTAGCCGTTCTGGACGACGGACGCCTGGGCGATTTCCTGCTGGCCGATGCTGAGGGTCGATGCGCCGGAGACAGCGACGTTGAGGAACGAGTCGGTGAAATCGGCGCCGTTGATGACGATGAGGTTGGAGATGCCGGGTAGGCCGTTGGAGCTGAAGTTGCCATAGCCGTAACTGTTGCCGGTATTGACGACCACGCCGGGAACGGTGAAGGCGATGGTGGTGATGTCGCCGCCGGGATTGGGAAGGTTCTGGAACTGATCGGTAGTGAAGGTGGTGATGAGGTTGGCGGACTGGGTGTCGATGAGCTGCGCGTTGTTGGCGCTGACCACCACAACCTGCTTGTTGCCCGTGGGCGTGACGGTGAGGTTGGCAACGGACTGCTGGCCGACGAGGATCTGAACGGAAACCTTGTTGGACTGCAGATTGGGTACAGTGGCGGAGACGGTGATCATGCCGGGCTTGAGGAACGGGGCGGTGTAGCGGCCTTCGGCGTTGGTGACGACGACGCGGGCATCGCCAGTGGCGCCGTTGACGATGGTTACGGTGGCGTTGGGGACGACAGCCCCGGAGGAATCGGTGACGACGCCGGTGAGGGAGCCCGTGACGGCGGTCTGGGCGAATGCGTACGGGCCGAGGGGCTGGAGGGTGAGGATTGCGAGGAATACGGTAGAGACGAACGGGGAACGGTACTGCATTAATCTCATGGGAGGGTCTCCCGCTGTTTTCACGCGATTGTAATGCAGATTTCCATGATGGTTCCCTGAACGCCGGAATTGTACCCGTCGGCGGCGCTTTTGCAAAGGAACAGACAAAAATGAATCTGAACTCGATGGCTTTCGCGATCCTTGGGGTCTGGATGACGAGTTCGAACGCGGGTTGTACGATCGCTGTGCCCAAGCGGATTCATTTGGGATGAGATCGAGCAAAGCCTTGCCTATCCCATGATGGCAACCTTGGCCAGCTGAGTAAGACCGAGCAGGCCCAGATTCTAGGCTGCGACGAAAACCAGATTCCGGAGCCAGCACCGCTGCAAAGAAGGGTTCTCCGAGATAGCCCAGTTGGTTCGTTTGCTTGCCGTTTACGAACTGTAGAACGAATCCCAGGTTCCCGGCTTGACCCAGTTCATGAGCCGGCATCAGGGTGCCCGCGCGAACAAGCTTTGTAGAGCGTTGACTGGCTTCTGGGATTTCCTTTCCAGAAGGTTTCCTGCGGTTCGTTCAATCGCCATTCGTGCCGCGTTCTCAGTCGAAATTCACGGTGATCTTCACCAGACGAAGCCCAAGGACAGCGGTATAAAAATTGATGTTCGTTTGCGGATCGCCGGCAATCGCGGTTACGTGATGCAGTCCTTCAATCTTTGCCACAACTACCTCAGCTGAAAAATTCGGAATTCCAAAAACCAAAGTGATTGACGGCAAGGGGACTGTCCTCTGGCCAACTCGGCTATTTCTTGGGGGCTAGCCTTGCCCGCGATCAACGCTCGCAGCATCAGTCGGCCGGAAACTCCGAAAACATCCGAGGCCACACTGGACAATTTGGCGCCCTCTAGTAACGGGGGCTAATGGGGGTTTGTGCTGCAGTGAGTACGTTCCTGGTGACTCAAAATAGAGCCGGCGTGATATCCGTGTGCGAGAAGTCGTCACCCTTGAATAGCATCGGTTCCCTCTTTACCTTCGCAAGAGCATAAGCAAAACAGTCGCCGAAATTCAGTCTGGCCGGGTGACCACTGCCCTTGCCAAAGTCGTGGTATGCCTGCCGTGCAATCCGTGCTTGAGCTTCGGTGACGGACTCCACGGTTACCTCTGCTTCATGAAACAGGTCATCGAATCTCCGGCTCGCGATCGGATCGCGGTTGGCATCGATGACTGCCGCTGCTTCGACATAATTGACCGCCGAGATACGCCGATGGACAGCCTTTTCAATCGCCATTGCAAACAGAGGTGCCTCGGCTTCATCGCGAAGGATTGCTACGACTGCTGAGGTGTCAAAAATCATTGTGGCAGTCCCTTCTCGTCGTACAGCATGCGGCCGTGATCGATCGAGCGGAAGGGTTCCTTCAGATGCTTCGCACAATCCTTCCCAATGCGTAACAATCGGTCGGAAAGCGGGCTTCCACGTTCACGCCGAACTCGTTGCAGGCGCTCACGAACGGCCTTGGTAACCGCTTCCGTCATGCTTTCTCCAGTAAGCTTGGCCAGTTCCTGCGCCAGGTTGTGCGCTTCCTTAGTCTTTATGTTTAGCCCCATGGGAACCCTTCTAGTATTAATGTCTACCATTCTACCTCACTCGCGTCCGATTCGCAACGACGGAAAACTCATGGTCACGCAGACCAACTTGGGAAAATTCTGCACGGTACTGCACAGAATGAACAACAAGAAGCGCCAGCCGAAAGAGGGCTGACCATTATGATTCAATATGCGAGCGGCCAGAAAATGCAACCATGACGAAATCCGTCGTTTTGCCGACGGTAATTCTTAAGAGGCGCGTCTCAGGTGCCGGCTAGAAGAACGGACACTAGTGGCTGGCTTGTTTTCTTGCTGAACTAACCAGGCACGAACAGACTCGACCCTATAGAAGATTATGCGGCCGAGATAACCCATGCCTGCACAGAAGTTGCGGCAAACCATGTCCAGGGCACTTGCCAGTCGAATCAGGCGAATTTGAGCCAGGTGGCGAAACAGCGGCGACACAGAGAGGAAGCCGAAGCCGATACAGTTGGCTCCCCCCAGGGATTCGAACCCTGATATGCTGATCCAGAGTCAGTTCCTTTAGCGTTTGCCGTAAGGCATTCTGCATAAGCAAGTTAAGTCGATTATCTCCGATTCTTCTGCGTAGATCGTTCCCCCGATAGGCTGATTCCAGTCAGCTGTCCCTATCAGGTTGCGCTCAAGCACTACGAGGCCCACAGCATCGGCGAGGAAATGGCCGCGGAGTACCCTCTGCTCTGGCAGCCGCCAAGGAGCACGACCGCTGACGCGGCGCGCCAAGTAACGCGTCCTTCGCTCTCGGCGTTGTCCGCCGGTGAGAAGCTGCAGTCTCGGCTTTCGCAAGTGGTATAGGATCTGCTTCCATAAGATTTCTCCCTAGAAGGCTTCTCCCACGCCGACAGCCCACGTGAAATTGTCTTTACCCCAGGCAACATCCGACCGCAGATTTACGTGGTACTTCTTGCTCAGCATGAAGCGAACGCCTGTGCCTCCTGCCGGGAGCAGTTGGTGGCTTCGCCACTGGATTGAACCCGGAGCTACCGCACCGACACCGCCAAAGCCAACCACGCCGAAACGCCATGGCAAGACCAGCCGGTATTCCAGCTGAGTGGCAAACATAAAGTGATCCAAGTATCGGCCGGCGGTGTAACCACGAAGCTCTTCATTCATGCCGTAGATGCAGTCGCCATAGAATGGGGGCGCCCCCCCGGTGCCGCACCAATAGAAGTTGTAGGCCAATACCTGCTTAGGGGAGAGGCTGACGTATTTGTTGAATGTGAACCGGTAGGCCTGAAACGAATATTTGCTACCCAGGCCCTGCGCGAAAAAATCGCCGGTGAAGTCGATCACACTGCCCTGCAGGGGATAGAAGCGGTTCTTACGAGAATCACGGTACGCCTCCATCCCCAACGCGCGGAGATTGGTATGTAGACCAACATCGAACGGGATCGGAATTGGGCTGGAAGCGACCTTGAGTGTGACCAAAGAGTTTCCGGTCATGAAGCGTCCTCCCAGATAAATGTCCCATCCGATGTTGCGCAAGAATTTGAGGAAGAACGCCTGGCCAGCTTGCTCTAATGGGAGTTTGAGCCCTCGATTCCCACTAGCGAAACCGATGCCGTAAAGGTTGTAGTCCAAGTTGCCGCGCACGTAACCGGCTTTCAGCTCATAGCGAGCCTGCTTGAGGTAAAGGTCCCCGCCCAGACCAAATCCACGGGTACCATTGTTAGTGATCAAGCCGCCGGCGCCAATCACCGACGGCTGTGGATTTGCGTCGTTTTCCTCCAAGGAAAATATGTAACCCAATACCGGTACGATCCCCGTCCCTATCGCGGGACTCACAATCGGCAGCGGCGCGACGACGAACGATCCGCCGCGGAATACTCCGCTGTGATCTGTTTTTTCTTTGCTTTTATTCTGGTCTTCCCTTTCGCCCGAGTTCTGTTGTGGCTTCGCATCCGCTGGAGCATTCGCAGAGCCTTGTTGGACAGTATCCTCGGAGCTTTCTTGTTCCATGGCTGACGGCGAGTCGTCCTGCAGAATGGCCCTAGCGGAGGATGGAATCGCAAGCCAACCAAGAACCACAATCCCTGCAAAATTAGTGGCAATTCGCATCCTTGCCCTGGTCATTAAGAAGCCTGCGCGGCGACATGCTCGTGCAGAATCGCTGGCACAACCGCAAGGTAGCCGTTTCCTTGTCGCGACTGAGTGAAATTGACGTGAACCAGTCAAATCGCAAACCGATCGGTGATTGGTCTGAAATCGATCCCTTGCCCACAGCCTAGCCAGCACGGTCGTCAGTGCCCAGTCCAGGCTTGCCAGTGTTCGCGGCAGCTTGTTCCTCGGCGGGGTATTGCTCGATGTCGGGGCGTTCGACGATGAGCTTGGGTGTCCGGCTATGGAATGAAACCGCACTCAAACAGCTTGTTCGCCACCGGTCCCGCAATCTTGTTGATGAAATATGTGCGCAGCTGTGGATCGGTTCTTAGGAACTGGACTGCTTTCACCTTCTCAGGTGACGGCGGCTCCTGTTTCTGCTGCGCCAGTTGCTGGCAATCCGAGTTCTGATACTTCTGAATCACTTTGTTGGCCAGCTGGTCGAGGACCGGATGTTGGTCAGGAGCCTGGGCACCACCTATCGTAGCCGTTCCACCGATGGCGATCAGGAACAGGGAAACGAGTGCTAATCGGGCGATCATTCCAGCGCGAGTATGCTTCATGGGTCCTTCTCCTTACTGAGCCTAAAAACTGCGCAGCAAGTGTAGCCAGAATCTTCTATCCGTAGGCACTGGCACTTCTGACAGTTTCGCCGAACTTTTGGGCTTGCGGCGCTTGGTGTGATCTTCATTTCCCCATCGGCCTTGTTGGCACAAACCGCAACTGCGGACATGTGACCGGTACGTTGTGTAACCCATGTGTGTCCGGGCCGGACCCTGAGTTCGTTGGTTGCGGGGGGTTGAATCACCAACCTTTGGGTTATGAAAGCAACTAGAATCGGCTATATGAGTGAAAACGCGGCACGGGTGACGCTTCAGGGAACCGCGAGAGACCTTCTGCAAGAGGTAATGGGGGTCTACCCGGGGGTTTGTGCTGCAGTCAGTTCGTCCTAGTGCCTCAAAATAGAGCCTGAGTAACATCTGTGTGCGAGAAGTCGTCACGGTTGAATAGCATCGGTTTCCTCTTTATCTTCGCAAGCGCGTAAGCGAAACAGTGGCCGAGATCAGTCTGGCGGGGTGACCACTGCCCGTGTCACGGATTCCGGGACGGCCAGGCCTACGTCTTGCCGCCACCAACCAGTTTTCATCGAATCAGAAGTGCGCTGCCCAGACAATCGGACGAAAGTATCGCTTGTACGCCCGAAGTGCATGCGGCGGAGAGACACCAACCCAGATTATGTGTATACTGTACGTATATACATCATTAAGAGGTGCTGCATGGGAACTGCGCGTGTATTCCGATCTGGCAATAGTCAAGCTGTCCGGTTGCCCAAACAATTTCGCTTGAAGAGCAAGGAAGTAGAGATCTTTCGTCGAGGCGATGAGATTGTTTTGCGGGAAAAGGATGGAACCATGGTTCGCGCTTTCGATCTGCTGGCTGGCTTGCCCGATGACCTTGACCTGAGCGGCCGCGAAGACGAACAACCACAAAAACGCAAGGGGCTCTAATGGAGCCTCGTTATCTGTTGGATACCACCATCTGCATTTACATCCGGCAGAAGAGGCCAGATGAGGTTTTGCGTCGATTCCGGAAACTCCGTCCCGGAGAAGCGGCTCTTTCGGTCATTACTTATGGCGAACTGCTCTACGGAGCCGCGAAGAGCAAGCAACGAGTGGCGGCTCTTGAGCAGCTGCGTGAGCTCGGTAACTTGCTACCGGCACTTTCCTTGCCGGAGACAGCGGCGGAGGTGTATGGAACAATTCGTGCCGAACTGGAAGTGAAGGGCGAGATGATCGGGAACAACGATCTTTGGATCGCCTCCCATGCCGTAGCGTCGGGGTTGACACTGATCACAAACAATGAAAGGGAGTTCCGACGAGTACGTGGCCTGAAGATGCAAAATTGGGCAGTTTAGTGGAATGGGATCCCATGTGTCCGGGTCGGACCTGAAAAGATTGGTTGCGGGGGTGGATTTGAACCACCAACCTTTGGGTTATGAGCCCAGGCGGTTAATCTAACTCGTTGTTGATTCGACGACTCTTACACCTCTCAAAGCCCAATTTTGCCCGTATTGGGGCTCGATTCTTTGCCCAAGTTTTCAAGCACCGTTCACAGCTGACCGCACGCGACCCGTTCCGAATAAACCCAGAAGCACTTCCGATGAGCTGGGTCTTGTGCGCACGAGAACAGAATCAGCCGGCGACTTAGGTCTACTGATTAAGAATTGTTGCACCTCAGCAGGTTCACCAGCAGCGATCGTCATCTGAAATCAACTACTTGCTCAACAACAACCTAGCCCGCACGGAAGCACTTTGTCGAAGTAGCGAAAAAACCCGTACAGGTCGGCGGGTATCCATTGGAATTTGTGAGATAAGAGTGGAATCAGTCTGTTCCAGGACAAGCGCGTTTGCGGAAAGCCTGAAATCAAGAGAATTTTGTCCGCGTCGCCGACGCGGTGGAACGCAATCTTCTTTGCTTCGCTTGCTGCATCGAGTCCCGGAGTAGATGATTTACGTGGCGGGCCTTGCATCGCATTACCTCCATACGGGCGGTATCTCGGATTGCGGTTCCGGTGAGGAAAATCTCACGATGGCCGCTCATGTCAGAACCACGATCTTTCCGCCAGCCTTGTTCTCCTCCATCGCGTGATGTGCCTCCACGATTTGGCCCAGCTGAAAGGTCCTTCCGATTTGAACATGGAGGGTGCCCGCCTCGACCTGCTCAACGAGCTGCTGAAAAGGCATCCGCATGAAGTCTTCTGATTCTCCGGCATAGACGGTCAGGCAAACGGCGGTGGGGATCGTCTCCATCGGTGCGAAATCATCAAATGACCATCTGTTTCCGACAATTCCTGTCATGCAAACGATGCCTCCCTGCCGGGTGCAGCGCAGAGAGTCCTTCAGGGTTGTAGTGCCCACGAGCTCAAGAACTTTATCGAAACCTCCAGGACACACTTCCTTGACCTGTTCGGCGATGGAGCCGGTATCGATGAATACCTGGTCAGCCCCGCTTTCTCGCAGAAGCGCGGCACGCTCCGGGTTGCGGCTTGTGGAGGCGACGGATACCCCTTGGTTCTTTGCAATCGCGGCGGCAGCCAAACCGACCGAAGTTGTGCCGCCGCGGATCAGCAGACGCTCGCGCTTCTCGAGGCGCAGCGATTTGAACAACGAACCCCACGCGGTCTGAAGCATCTCCGGTAACGCGCCGAGGATTTCCCACGGGAGTTCTGTCTTGATCGCTTGTACTTGGGTGACAGGCACGCAAGTGTACTCCGCATAGCCGCCATCGAACTCTCGTCCCATACCGCCCATGGCAGTCGCGACCTTTTCCCCCTTGCGGAATTGGTTCCCCGGCGCGCTCTCGACGAGTCCGATCGCTTCAATGCCTAGAACGCGGGGGAACTTCACACCCGGCGAATGACCTTGCCGTGTGAAAAGTTCAGAACGGTTGAGTCCGAAGGCCTTTACACGGATCAAGACCTGGTCGTTGCGCGGTTCGGGGACTGAGAGGCTCTCGATTTTGAGAACCTCGGGTCCACCTGCGGCGCGAATGACGGCAGCTTTCATCATGGCCATATCGGGTCCCCCATCTTTACTTTATGCACGCGGCGGGTTGGTGGTTGAAAAACAATAACGAGCGATCCTCCAATCGTCGCCGACCTTTTGGAAGACAAAGAGCTCCTGATTGGCCTCTGGGCTGCTTTGGCCCGTTGCGTTGATCTTGACCGTCCCGGCCGAATTGGTGCGCGCAAACGCCCAATCGGGACCAACCTGTTTGATCTCCGCAACGGCAAACTTCACGTTGAGCGTGATTGTGCGGAACACGCCGTCGTATGCCTTGCGGACCGCATTCGCTCCAACGCTCGAAGGAAAGTGCTGTGGCATAAACACGCCGTCAGGAGCATACAGTTTCATGACAGCCGCAGTGTCGGATCGATTCAGAGCACCTTCATAATCTCCGAGCACAGTGGCAATTGCTTTTTCGTCTGCGTTCATCGTCTTGAGTCCTCGGCGCCGCTTTACGATTCGATTCGAGAAGCTGATAGGCGGTTACTTTATTCCTTGTCATCCCAGCGAACATAGATCAGGGCAGTCCACACATGACGTGGAAGCCAAACATCGACGCCGGCCAGGCGGTCGATCCATCGCGGCTGGAGTTCTCGAACTGAGTCATCGGTGACCCGGTCGAGGACAGCCTTGAACAATGCGAATTCATCGTCGGCTCCCACCGTCTTTGCTGCCTCCGCAGCGACCGCAGTCTGGTCCAAGTTGTTGTGGATACGCTTAACCGTGTTGTATACGTCGTAGGTGAACGCTTTCGTCTCCTCAACATCTTTCTTGTTCCCTATGTCGCTCAGGTAGCCGCCGACGAAGGTATCGAAGTCGTACGCCGAAAGTTCGTCGAATACCTTGAGGTACTCATGGAAATTCGTGGTGATGTCAAACCCATGAAAAGGAGCGTAGCCAGGGGTGACGCAGTCCACCGCCATCATGAACTTGGC
>DASPVV010000074.1:0-62190 GCA_035622175.1 Terriglobales bacterium
CGCCGAATATTCCGAGCTGCTTTCCCTTGATCTCGGCACCGTCGAGCCGAGCCTTGCCGGCCCCAAGCGTCCCCAGGATCGGGTGCCCCTATCGAAGGCCAAGGAGTCGTTCGAACAGGCCTTGCCGTCCCTGATCAAGACGGGGAAATCCGCTTCGAGTGCCGTCCAAGCCGTATCCGGCAACGGACATCCCCGCCACGGCAGTGTGGTCATTGCGGCGATTACCAGCTGCACCAATACCTCGAATCCCTCCGTGATGCTCGCCGCCGGGCTGCTGGCAAAGAAGGCGGTCGAACGCGGGCTCGAAGTGCCGGCGTGGGTGAAGACCTCGTTGGCTCCCGGATCGAAGGTGGTGCGTGACTATCTTGTGCAGGCTGGACTCACCGGGTATCTCGAAAAACTGAAGTTTCATATCGTCGGCTATGGCTGCACCACCTGCATTGGCAATTCTGGTCCTCTGCCCGAAGAGGTGTCGAGCGCGATTGAGGCCAAGAATCTGGTGGTGGCCTCCGTGCTCTCCGGAAATCGAAACTTTGAAGGCCGCATCAATCCCGAGGTGCGAGCCAATTACCTGATGTCGCCCCCCTTGGTCGTGGCCTTTGCCCTGGCGGGACGCATTGATCTGGACCTGCGCAAAGACGCCTTGGGTACCGACAAGCAGGGGAATCCTGTCTATCTCGCCGACATTTGGCCTGCGCGCAGCGAAGTCGAAGAGGCCATGCGCCATTCGATCTCTTCGCCGATGTTTCGCCAAGCCTACGACCACATCTATGAGGGAGATACCCACTGGCGCTCCCTCCAGGTGCCGGCCGGCGAAACCTACACCTGGGATCCCAATTCGACCTACATTCGCCGTCCCCCTTACTTTGATGGTATGGAGGTCAACCCGGCCGCGGTCGAGGACATCGAGAACGCCCGGGTGCTGGCGATGCTCGGTGACAGCGTCACCACCGACCACATCTCACCGGCGGGTTCGATCAAGCCGGACAGTCCTGCGGGGAAGTACCTGATCGAGCATGGGGTGCGGCCCGCCGAATTCAACTCTTACGGATCGCGCCGGGGGAACCATGAGGTGATGGTGCGCGGTACCTTTGCGAATGTTCGTTTACGCAACAAGTTAGTGCCTCAGCGGGAAGGCGGATTCACGCGCCACCTACCCGACGGCTGCGAGATGACAATCTTCGAGGCGGCAGAAAGGTATCGCGGGGAAGGTGTGCCGCTCGTCCTCCTCGCCGGGAAAGAATACGGTGCGGGTTCGTCTCGCGACTGGGCTGCCAAAGGGCCCCGGCTGCTCGGCGTGCGTGCGGTGATTGCTGAAAGTTACGAGCGCATCCATCGCTCCAATCTGGTGGGCATGGGCATCTTGCCCCTGGAATTTCTCGCGGGCGAAAGCGCCGCAACCCACGGGTTGACCGGGGAGGAGGAATTCACCATCCGTGGTGTGGGGGCGGTGGTCGAGAGCTTTGTGCCCCGACCCCAGGTCAAAGTGGCGGCCAGCTTCGACGGCAAGCGCAAGGAGTTCCTGGCTTGGGTGCGCATCGACACTCCTCAAGAGGCGCAGTATTATCGAAACGGTGGCATCCTGCAGTTCGTCCTGCGCCAATTGCTGGCAGGAAATCCCGAGCCGGAAGCTGTCACCGCCTAGGTCCCCTGGGAAGAGCCGAGCCCACTAAGGAAGCTACGCGCCATCGGTTCGCTCCGTCCTCCTAGAGCGTCTTCTCGGAATCCAGCAGGATGGTTACCGGGCCGTCATTGACCAGTTCCACCTGCATGCTGCGCTGAAATTGGCCGGTCTGGCAGCAAAGACCGCCGGCGCGGATCCGTTCCACCAGGTACTGGTAGAGAGACTGAGCCTGCGCGGGAGGAGCGGCAACATCAAACGAAGGACGTTTGCCCCGACGCGCGTCTCCATAAAGCGTAAATTGTGAGACCACCAGCACCGCGCCGCCGATGGCGGAGACGTCCAAGTTCATCTTCCCGCTTCCATCCTCGAAGATGCGCAGTCCGGCAATCTTGTCGGCCAAGTAGTCGGCGTCGGCCCGGGTGTCGTCCCGGGATATGCCGACCAGCACCAGCAGCCCTCGATCGATTTCGCCCGTGACCTCCCCGTCGACCGCCACTTGGGCCCGACGCACGCGTTGGACGACCGCTCGCATGGTTTCGGCTCGCTCATGATACGCCGGACGATGTCCGCGAAGCTTGTGCATCGGGTGGGTGCAGTGGGTGCCTGGGTGTTTGACCGTGGTAAGTGCTAGAAGTTAGGATGCTGGTTGGCAGGTGCGGGAGCCTCTCCGTCAGTCTCGCGTAGGGAGAGACTCTCCTTCACCGATTCGGGCGGGCCATTAGACTGCTCGTTTTCCTTTTCAGCTTAGCAGGAGGCGCATGGTGATGACCGTTGCCGCAAAGAAGGAGCTGATTGAAAAAGTCCGACAAATTATCAGTGAGCAGCTGGGCATCGACGAGGCGGAAATTACCCCCAGCGCCTCTCTGATGGATGATTTAGGGGCCGATTCGCTCGACCAGGTCGAGCTGGTGATGGCGCTCGAGGAGGCTTTCGATTTAGAGATCGCGGATGAGGATGCCGAGAAAATCCTCCGGGTGCAGGACGCACTCGAGTACGTGGAAAAACACGCAAAGTAGGGAATCGCGGCCTCGGCTTGCCGCTCGGCTCCGATCCGCGAGGAATCTCGATCACATAGCACAAGGAGAACTCATGGCTGCCGTCGAGGAAAAAGTGAAGCAGATCATCATCGAACAGCTGGGCGTGGATGAAGGCGAAGTAACCCAGAACGCCTCCTTCGTAGATGACCTCGGTGCCGATTCGCTCGATACCGTGGAGCTCGTGATGGCTTTTGAAGAGGCCTTTGAAATCGAGATTCCCGATGAGGATGCCGAGAAGATCCGGACCGTCCAGGATGCGGTCGATTACGTCTCCAAGCACGCGAAAGGCGGGAAGTAGTTGGCGCGACGGGTTGTAGTCACTGGCCTTGGCCTGATTTGCGGAGTGGGGAATACCAGCGGGGAAATCTGGCGGAATTTGCTGGCCGGCCGATCCGGCATCTGTCGCATTACTCAGTTCGATGCCTCCCGGTTCGCCTGCCAGATTGCCGCAGAAGTTAAGAATTTTGATCCGCTCCGCTTCATCGAAAAGAAGGAAGTCAAAAAAATGGGCCGCTTCATCCACCTGGCCCTGGCCGCCGCGGATGAGGCGGTCCTGTCGTCCGGGCTTCGCATCACCCAGGAGAATGCGACCCGCATCGGGGTGCACATCGGTTCGGGAATCGGCGGATTTGATGTCATTGAGCGGGAGCACAAGAATCTGCTCGAAGGCGGGCCGCGCAAGATCTCGCCCTTCTTTATTCCTGCCGCCATCGTGAATCTTGCGGCGGGCCACGTCAGCATCCGCTTTGGCGCCAAAGGTCCCAACGAAGCCACCTGTACGGCGTGCACCTCGAGCGCCCATTCCATCGGGGATGCTTTCAAAATCATCGCCCGCGGGGATGCCGATGGAATGATTGCCGGGGGGACCGAAGCCGCCGTGACTCCGATGTCGGTGGGGGGATTTAGCGCCATGCGGGCTCTTTCCACCCGCAATGACGCTCCCGAACAATCCAGCCGGCCCTGGGATCGGGGGAGGGATGGATTTGTCATCGGGGAAGGCGCGGGAATTTTGATCCTCGAGGAACTGGAGCGGGCTCGCCGCCGAGGCGCCAATATTCTGGCCGAGATTGTAGGCTATGGTATGAGCGGCGATGCATACCACATCACGGCGCCGGCCGAGAATGGCGACGGAGCCTATCGGGTGATGCTCAACGCTCTCGGCGATGCGCAAATTTCGCCGGAGCAAGTGGGCTACATCAACGCCCACGGCACTTCCACCGACATCGGGGATAAATTGGAGACCGTCGCCGTCAAGCGCGCTTTTCAGAACCACGCTCGCCGATTGGCCGTGAGCTCGACCAAATCGATGACCGGCCACCTCCTTGGCGGCGCCGGGGGACTCGAAGCCGGCATCACCATTCTCGCCCTCCGCGACCAGATCCTGCCTCCGACCATTAATTTGGATGATCCCGACCCGGAGTGTGATCTGGATTATGTCCCCAACCACGCCCGCAAGGCAGAGTTCGAATACGCCATGTCCAACTCCTTTGGGTTTGGCGGCACCAACGGCGCTTTGCTGTTTCGACGCTGGGCGAAGTGAGGCGAACCAGCCCTCCGGTCCATCCAGTCTCGGAAGACCGGGCATTCGCCAGCCTGGACCTTGGTACTCGGACACTGTCCTTCTTCCCTTTTGCCAAGGGTTCCCGGGCGCGCCAGAATGACACACTGGGACCCATGCTCATGGATAGAGACCTTGCGCCTGCCCCGGCCTTGTCCACCACCAACCGTAAAACCTCCGCCCGGGCGGCACTGATCGAGCTCAAAGAATCGGACCGGGCCTTGATTTCCGACTGCTTCCGGCAGTTTGGCATCGAGCCCGTCGTGTTGGGCTCCGATCCGGCCGATCGCCTGCGAAGAGACAAATTTGAAGCCTGCGTGTTGAAGCTGGCTCCCGCCGCCCGAGCGGTCATGGAATCAGCCCGCACCTCACCGTCGAACAGTCGGATGATCATCTATGGACTGGGAGGCAGCGCGCGCGAGGCCTTGAGTTTCTCTCCCTATGGGATCAACGCCGTTTTTCGCGAGCCACTCGAGCGATCGGCAGCCATGAAGCTGGTTCGGGCCACGCAGACACTGGTCTTGCACGAACTGCGCCGCTACGTGCGCATTCCGGTGATCGCCGAAATTAGTGTGAGCGCCTCGGAAAATCGACGCTTTACCGCAACCAGCATCGAGCTCAGCTCAGGGGGAATGTCCATGCGGAGCCCTGCCGGCATGGCGGTGGGCGAAGCGGTGGAGATTTCCTTTTCGCTCTTGACGCTGCCTCGAGTTCAGGTTCGCGGGCACGTTAGCTGGCGTAACCCGGCCGGCAAAGCCTTCGGAATTCGCTTTGAGAGTCAAGATGAGCGCCGCCAGCAGATCAAAGAATGGGTGGACGCCTTTTCCCAGTCCGGCGATTTCACCTCGGGGCACAGTAGTTCCTTCTCCGCAGAGTCGGCGGGCGACTCGCACCGGCAATCGTGAAAACTGCGGGTCCGGGGGCAGGCGCGGGCAAGGGAGCGAGCCCGGCGGTCGTCAAACCTTCGTAACCCGAGCTGGACAGGACCTTCGGTAATTTTCTCTTCCGCGTGGCCGGTGCCATACTGACCTCCTAGACGCACCATGACATATCTCAGCTCACGCGCGCCGAGAGTACGCTTCAAAGAACTTACTCCGGCCGTGGTTCGACTCAAAAACGGTTGGCGTGTTTCCGGTGAATTGGTGTTGATCTCGACCACCGGCGGCCTGCTCTGCTTGTCCAAACCTCTGAACCAAGGCTCTGAGGTGAAACTGCTGTTTCTGACTCAATCCGGACCGGTGCTGGGTGCGGCAGAAATGCTCAGTCCGGTCGCCAGCGGTTCGCAGCCATTCAAGTTCACTGCGCTCTTCAACGACGATCGCCGCAGACTGCAAGCGGCCATTCAGTTATCCCAAGACCAGAGCCGTCAAGAGGGCAAGCAGATCGAAAGATTCAGGGCTTGGTGAAAACCGGCTGCGTCGGTTTTCCGTCCTGTCCTGGCGAAGGCCCCGGGTTCGATCATCCCGCAGCATCGTAGCCCGGCTTCCCACGCGTTCCCTGAAAATCGCCCTGCCCTGGTCCCGGCGTGTAAAATCAAACTCAGCGATGGCAGGGGTTTCTCAGATTGTGCAGATCGAGCTTGCGCCCCAGGTGCGGCAGCCCAAGCCGAGCTGGCTGAAAGCCAAGGCCCCGGTAGGGGAGAATTTTCACCAGCTCAAGCAGCTGGCCCGCGCCCTCGATTTGCACACGGTGTGCGAATCCGCCCAGTGTCCGAATATCGGGGAGTGCTGGAACCACGGTACCGCCACCTTCATGCTGCTGGGAGACATCTGTACCCGACGGTGCGGTTTCTGTGCGGTGCCGAAAGGCAGACCCCGGGCCATCGATTGGCAGGAGCCGCGCCGCGTGGCGGCGGCGGTCGAAAAGCTAGGGTTGCGGCACGCGGTTGTGACCAGCGTCAATCGAGACGACGACAATCTCGGTGGAGCGCGGGTTTTTGCCGAGACTATCCGAGAGATTCGCCGGCTTTCTCCCCGCTGCCGGGTGGAAGTGCTGATCCCTGACTTTCAAGGCAGGGAGGAAGCTCTGCGCATTGTGCTCGACGCCGCTCCCGACGTTTTGAATCACAATACCGAGACCGTGCCCCGGCTGTATCGAGTGGTACGCTCGGGCGCCCGCTATGCGCGGTCCTTACGGCTGCTCGAGACCGCCAAGCAGTTCTCCCCCACCATGGTCACCAAGTCCGGCTTGATGGTGGGCTTGGGCGAGACCACCGCCGAGCTGGTCGAGGTCTTCCGCGACCTCGGTTCGTGCGGGGTGGATATCCTTACCATCGGGCAATACCTGCGTCCTTCGCGGGACCACCTGCCCATCGCGCGCTTTTATCCTCCGGAGGAGTTTCAGTTTTTGCGCCGGGCAGCGCTGGCATGCGGTTTCCGCCACGTGGAATCGGGGCCGCTCGTGCGCTCCAGTTATCACGCCCACGAACATGTGCCCGCAGCCTCCGCCGTCCTCGGGGCGGGGGCAAATTGCGCGGAGTAGGGGGATTTTTCAAGGTATGGGGGTTTATCGTCCGATGGCTTTTCCTCGCAATGCACAGCGCGAGAGAATTGGCTCCCGCGCTGCTGAACATCGGCTCAATGAGCCCGCCCGGCATGGTTGCCTCCCGGCAGACCGGCCTCCGTTTCACCTGGCAAGTTCATCTGTTCAGAGCACTTCAACCATGGCGTACTGGTTGCCGTAGAGATCGCGAAAAACGGCCTCGGCACCATAGGGGCGCTTTGCAGGCTTTTGCGTGAACTCAACACCATTGGCAGTCAATTCTTCATAGGCGCCTTGTAGATTGCGGGTGGAGACCACACAAGTGGGATTTTTACCAACCCGGTCCGGGTACCAGTTTGCCAGCAGGAACTCGACTTCCTTCTGTTCGGGCGGTGCTACGGTGAGCCAGCGCATCCCCTGACCCGACATGTCTTTGCGCTTTTCAAAGCCGAGCTTACCGACGAACCAGGCCAGCGCCTGCTCCTGGTCTGCGACGGCAATGGTGACGGTTACGATCCTGTCGATAGTGGGCATTGAGGCATCTCCTTTTCTGTCTTTCAGTCTCATTCATTTCGCACGCGGAATAAGTCGCCGCCGCTCTGCGCAGCAAGCACCCGCCGGATTTTCTCGGAAATCTTCCCCTTCCAGCCCTGGCCCATCGCTTTGAACATGGCGCTGTCGGGATCGAAGCCGGAGTGCTCGAAGTACAGCCGCGTGCCGCCGTTTTCAAGCGGCGTCAACCTCCACGTCACCACAGTATCCAGATCGGCGCCTCCCTCAATCGCTTTCGATCCACTGCGCCAGGAGTAGACCAAAAGACGGTGCGGTACTACCTCCAGCACCTCGCAGTCGACGATGCTCCAGCCCGGTGCGGGAGCGGTACGGAACTGAAAGCGGGCGCCAACCTCGGCACGAATGTTGTTGGGCATCAGCCACGCTTCGAGGAGACTGGGATCGGTCAAGGCCCGCCATACCCGCTCTGGAGAATCCGGCAAGTCGTTCTCCACCACGATCGATTCTCTACGCCTCGTGGCTTTTTGCTGATCACTCATCTTTCATCTCCCGCAGAAGCGTCGTGAGGCGAGGCATTCTCTCCTGCCAGAAGGCGCGGTATTCGTCGATCCAGCGGAACATCGGTCGGAGTCCGTTAGGATCGGCGCGATAAAAGACCAGCCGGCCTTCGCGGCGGTGCAGAACCAGCCCGCTTTCGCGTAGTACCGCAAGGTGCTGCGAGATCGCTGGCTGCGTGACGGCGAAACGTGCGGTCAGATCAGTAACCGTCATCTCTTGGCGAATGACGTTTTCGAGGACGGCCAGACGCGTCGGGTCCGCCAGCACCCGGAAAACCGTAGCTGCGCTCATGACTCATAATATATAAGCATTTGCTAATGTATTACAAACGCCTTCTCCATTTCCAACTGACAGTCGGAACAGTGCGACTTAAAAGAGTTTCAGATGGATGGTCAGATATTTCTTGGGGTTCTCGCGAACTGCCTTGATGAGCTCTCGCGTCTCGGTTAAGAGCTGGTCGAGGTTGTTGTAGACCGACTCATCCTGCAACAATCGTCCCACAGTGCCGTGCCCAGAATTCAAGCGTTCGGAGATGGCAGAAAGGTTATTCACGGTGTTCTTCAACTTCGCCGAGAATTCTTGATCTCGGGACAACATCCCCAAGGCACCTTGCCCCTGGTTGATCTCATCGGTCAGCTTCTTGGCGTTGGCGGCCGTCTCGTTGAAGTTGTTATACAGGGTCGGATCCTTCAGGAACTTCCCCGCCGTTCCCTGCCCGGCGTTCAAGTCATCGATGATGCGATTTAGCTTGGTGATGGTGTCGTTGGCGTTGTGATAGAGTTCGTCGCTTACGATCGCCTTCCCGATGCTGCCCTTGCCATTGGCCACATCCGCAACCAGGTTTTGAAATTCGACCACGGCCGAGTTCAATTGGTTGTAAAGGCTGGGATCATAAATGAACTTGCCGAACGATCCCCGCCCGCTTTCGACAAAGCTGAGAATCCGGTCCACTCGCTTTTCTAAGGCATCGAGGTTTTGCAGGCTGCTCTGGCTGGCTCGCACGACGTCTTCGATTTGCGGAGTTTCCTTGGTGGGCAGCACGTCCCCGTCCTGGGCTTCCCGTCCTTTCGCCTGGGCACTCTCGATATCGACGTAGGTGGCGCCGAGCACGCCTGCGGTCGTCAGTGTGGCCAGCGAATCCTGGCGCAAATTGGAATGATACCTGGTGCTCACCTTCATGACGACTTCGACCGGAGTCAATTGGCGGTTGGGGTCCGATACCACGTGCACCGTGGCGACGCTCCCGATGTCCACGCCTTGCAGTCGGACCACGGCTCCGGGCTGCAGTCCGCCGGCATTATCAAAATAGGATCTCAGCCGGATCTTCGGGGTAAGGATGCCACCGGTGCTCGTCATCAGCAGAATCAGAACCATCAGGACGATGCTGCCTGCTACCACCGTGAGCCCGACCTTCAGTTCAGACCACTTCAACTGTTTCTGGCTAGGCACTGATTCTCCCTATGGTCATGGCTGAAACTCTCCACCAATAGTCGAGAACCGACGAACAATTGTCGATCATAGCAGAGGGGGATGAGGGATTCGAGATCAGTCGCCGACGCTCCCCAAGGTTCCTAACGGCAAGAGGGCGCAAAGGTAAGCCGCCGACCCACCGGCTAAAGTAGCGTTGAGTCCAAGCTGAATCGCGATAAAGACGGCCAGGACCGATCCCAAGACGCTCGAGCCCGCATTGACGGCCCAGGCCCATTCGAGTGCGTTCTCGCTCTCCTCGCTGGCCCTCCCGGTGGGCTTGGCGAGGGCTCGCAAGCCGAAGGGAAACGGCATTCCCATGGCGAATCCCAGGGGCACGAGCAAGGCCGCGCTGATGCCAAGTTTCCCAACCATGGGCCAACCCACGCACTGCTTGAAGAGCGGTGTCAGCAGAAGCGCATACAGCCCAAGCACCGCCGCGATCACGACCAGCGGAATCCATGCGGTCTCGGCCCCAGGGGGCCAACGGCGGGAGACTGCGCTGCCCAGCCCGCTCGACAACAACAGGAGGAACACGACCACGGTCAGAGCGTAGATGGGATGACCGAGAAAGAGCACAAATCGCTGGATGAAGGCGATCTCAGCCAACATGTATCCCAGTCCGACCGCCACAAAATAGAAAAGAGGAGTTAGCGGTTGGGAGCCGCGGATCCCGCGGAAGGCCAGAGGGAGGATGAGAAATGCCAAGACGGCGACCAGCGAGATCCCAAGCACCATCGCCAACACCACCACCCCGCTGTTCACCTTCCAATCGCCCCCCCTTTCCAGGTGGTCTCGCTCGAGCACTCGGCTGAGCTTCAGGGTGAAAAAGAAGAAGGGGGCGTTGTCCCTCACCGGGGCCACGTTGTAGGGATAGGCGCGGGCAAAGGCGGCGGGATCCTTGGACTGGATGAGCGAGGCAAATGGATTGACCGCAGGTTCAGAGGGCAGATAAAGCGCCTGCAAAGCGGGATACCGGCGCAGGTGTTTGCGCACCGCCTGTTCTTCTTCTACGGTGAAGGGGGTCTTCTTGGTCAGAACCGCCACCGGAACGCCGTCTGCGTTCAACTGCCCACCGGCAATCACCATGAAGTTTCTGCCCGGACTGGTGACTCCCAGCTCTCGCAGCGCTTCGATTGCGACCGAAACCACCCGCAAGGCTTCTCGCGGCTGGCGGAATTCCCAGCGCGTGATGGCAAGGATGCCGTCCGGGGTGAGATGATCGAAATAAGCGCGGAACGCCTCGACCGTATACAGGCTGTTTTCGCTCAGGGCAAAGGCCCCCGCCGCGGTTGAGGCCCAGGTGTCCACCAGGGTCATCTCGATCACATCGAAACTCCGCTGGGCGTTACCCAGGAACGATCGCCCGTCGGCGATACGAATCTCGACCTCCGGCCGCTGGTAGAGGTGGTAGGAATAATCGGCGTAGCGGCCCCGCATCACGGTGTTGGCGATGATGGGGTTGATTTCAATTCCGGTTACGCTGGGGCTGCCATTGGCCACGGCCCGCAGTACATCGACGCCGCCTCCGGGACCAATAATCGCGTAGGTCCCGTGGGCCCGCAACACATTGACTACGGCGGGAGGAGCCGACATCAACTCTCTCTGCCAGTCGCTATCCTCCCACTGCCCTGGATCTGCGTTCATGATGTAGGTCGAAGCGTCGGCGTCGATCACCACGACCTTGTCCTCCCCCTGGCGATCGACTTCAACCCGAGAAAGCGCGTTCCAGCGCGCAAATTCCACCCAGGACGGGTCGCGAAATTTTCCTTTGGCATAGACTACATCGAAGAGTTTTCCGGAATGATTGCCCGCCACAACGAGCGACAAAGCGACCGCGAAGCCCACCGCGACTTTTCTCGAGAAGGCAGTCGTGGCCCAGACGGCGCCCCCTAGGGCGGCCATCAGGGCGGAGAACAGAATGGTGTTCGGTCCACCCAGCCAGTTGAGCAAGGGGACGGTGGCCAGGCAAGCCAGGGATCCACCTACCAGGTCCGCCCCATAGAGTCGGGGGATGTGCGCCGATTCCCGAGCAAAGACGAGCGCCAGTTGCAGTCCGGTCAGGAAGAAGGGGCAGGCCGAGGCCAGGTACATCGCCGCCAGCCCGAGAAACTGCGTCCCCGACACGCCGAGCGACACGCGGACATGGAGGATGACCTCGAGCACCCAGGGCACGGTCAGGGCATTCAGCACTGACAGCCAGCTCAGCAGGGGGCGAGTCGCAAATCTCGCCAACCATTTCTTTTCTCCATAGGCAAACACACCGCCAGCGCCCAATCCGAGCAAGGCAATCGAGATGGCAAGGAAAGCGAAATGATAAAAGAGCACAACCGAGAACAGGCGGGTCAACGCCAGTTCCATGAGCAGGGCGGCGAAACTCGTGGTGGCCACTCCCGCCACCAAGATTCGCGCCTCAATCGGTGCGACGGTGGTTCCGCGACTGGCGGGGATGGTCTCGGTGGCTGCCGACATGGGTTGTGAGCTTCAAGAATGCATCAGTCTAACAGAACGAAGCCGGCCGACGGCGGATGAGGGAAACGATTCAGTTCTCCAGAATCACCTGAGCGATGGCGTATTGTTCGGTGTGGGAAAGGGACAGTGCGACTTGCTTCGTGCCCAGGCGGGCGGCGAATTCCGCCGCCCGATCGTGAAACGTGAGGGTAGGTCGGCCTCCCGCCAAGCGACCAACTTCGACATCGCGCCATTTCACACCGTGATTCCAGCCAGTGCCAATCGCCTTCATGGCGGCTTCTTTGGCAGCAAAGCGGGCGGCATAGTGTTGCGCCCGGTTTGCCTTGCCATCGCAATAGCCGATCTCACCTGGGGTGAAGACCCGGCGCAAGAAGCGATCCCCGAAGCGTTCGATCGACTGCGCAATCCGCGGCACGTCCGCGATGTCAATCCCGCTACCGACAATCATGCGCTCAAGGTAACACATCCCAGCTGGGGGACCACGAGAAACCACCCAGGGGCTGGTTCTCTAGAGCAGACGATCTCCGCGATAGATCACATGTCCATCGATCCATCGCGCTTCCGCCGTCAGCCCATGTGGTTTGCCCGCGCCGGTTCCCTCGAGGTGCAGGACTTGGTGACCGTGGGTCACGAGCCAGTCCGCAACCAGCATTCGATGGCAGTGGAAATAGACTCGTTCCGCGCACAGCAATGCGGTTCGCGAGTGATCGCCGAGCGAAATGAGCTTGCCCATGGCGTTCTCGAACTCATCGGTGAGCATGTAGTCGGCATAATTGCGAAAACTCGAGCTGCGCAGGGCCACATGGGGAGAATCCTTGCGGATGCTGCCGCGGCGACCCCCCAGCCCTTTCAGCCAGCGATAGTCGATGCCAACCTTCGCCAAGCTTTTCTCGATCGATTCCCGGTTGAAGTGTGGCAAGCGGCGGGACATGGGAAAGGAGCGGATATCGGCCAGAGTTTCGATGCGGTGAGCTTCGAGAACTTCGAGGAACTCCTCCAAGCTGCGGGTGGAATGGCCAAGAGTGTAGAAAGCCGCCACAAATCGATTTGCCCCAATCCCAAGGACAGAGGCGGGGCCGGGGCACTCCCTCGGCTCGCTCGCTGCTCTTGCTTCAGGCGTCCGCCACCTGCCGAAGGGCTTCGAGGACAACCTGGTCTTGCTCGGGGAACACGGTTCGCAGATCCAGGAGAACCCGTCCTTCCTCGACCCGGGAAACGATCGGCGGATCGAAAGCCAGCAGCCGAGCCGAGATCTCTGCGGCACTGAGTCGATCCGAGCGGAGTGCGAGGAGACAGGTAGGCAGCACGGCGGAAGGAGCCGCTCCGCCTCCGATGAGTGACTCGCCATCAATCCGCTCCATCTCCAACCGGGATGAGCCAAGTCGTTCCGCCACCGCCTGCACCCGCCGGCTGATCTCTTGTTTTGGTAGACGCATCAGACGGAGAACCGGAATCCGCCCGTAATCGCCCTTCACGTAGGCTAGCAAGGTGGCTTCTAAAGCCGCGTAGGTCAACTTGTCCACCCGCAGCGCGCGAAACAAGGAATTCGATCGCATTTGGGCGATCAAGTCGGCACGCCCGCTGAGGATGCCGGCCTGGGGACCGCCCAGCAGTTTATCTCCGCTGTAGGTGACCACATCCACGCCGCAGCGCAGGCGGTCGAGAACCACCGGCTCGCCATTGAGCGGCGAGGCATCGAAATCGAGCAGCGCGCCGCTGCCCAGATCCTCGACCAGCGGAATCTTACGTTCCCGAGCCAGGCGCACCAGTTCCGCAACTCCCACCTGCTCGGTAAAGCCGGTGATGGCAAAGTTCGAGCGATGTACGCGCAACAACAGGCGGGTTTTATCCGTGATTGCCCGTTCATAGTCCCGGATTCGGGTTCGATTGGTGGTGCCCACCTCGCGCAGAATGGCATTCGACTTCGCCATCACATCGGGAATGCGGAAAGATCCGCCGATCTCGACCAATTCTCCCCGCGAGACAATCACCTCGGCGCCCTCCGCCAACGTATTCAGGGCGAGCAGGACGGCGGCGGCATTGTTGTTCACGACAATGCTTGAGATTCCAGGCCCGTCGCCCTCTCCCGCCTGCGCCGATGGAAAGTCGGCCGGAGCCAGCACTTTTCGAAACAGACGCTCCACGTGCACATCGCGCCGGCCGCGCTCGCCGGCCGCAAGGTCGAATTCCAGGTTCGAGTAACCCTCCGCGATTTCGCGAATATGTTCGAACGCACCCGCCGCCAGCGGAGCTCGACCGAGATTGGTGTGCAGAATCACCCCTGTGGCATTGATCACCTTGGTTAAAGAGGGGCGCAAAGCTCGGCGCAACTCTCTCGCGACGGCTTCCCCCAGACCGGATAGGGCAAGCTCCAACTTCTCCCCGTTCAGCCGCCCGGCGGCAATTTCATTGCGCAGCCGGCCGAGCACGGTGCGCACAGCGGCGGTGACCGCCGGCTGGCCTTGGTTGGCGGCGAGCGTTGCCAGGGGCTCTTTCCGCAGCAGTTCGTCGACCGAGGGCAGGCTCTTATACAGCTCGACTTTGGATTCGGTCTGCACTGCCGATGATTATCCCACCCAGGGCGGCGCGAAGCCAAAGCCGAAACTGCCACCAACCCGCGCCATCCTCGGATTTTCATGGCAAGGCAACCGACTGGCATGGTTGGAAGTGTGCCGTCAACTCTACAACGACGCTTTGCAAGAACGCCGCGATGCATGCAAGATGGATTGCACCGTGGAGAGAAAACCACTTCTCCTCGGGTTGCCTGACCGGTTCGATGGCGACGTCCCTGACTCCCGACCGCTTGCCGTGGGCTCAGGCGACCTCGACCAGGCCGTAGGTTCTCTGCCAGCGTGCGCGCATGTATCGCAAAGCCCGATCGATCTCGGCTGAGGAGATCTCCGCATTGGGTCCCGCCAAAACGGCTGCCGCCTCGCTCTTCGCCGCTTCGAGCAGCCGACCGTCCCGCATGAGCTGGGCCACCCGGAAGCTGGGCAGTCCGGCTTGCCGGGTACCAAAAAACTCGCCCGGCCCGCGCAATTCCAGATCGAGCTCGGCGATGCGAAACCCATCATTCATTCTGACCATGGCATCGAGTCGGCGCTCACCTTCCTCGGAAACCTTGCCGCTGGTCATGAGAACACAATACGATCTGGCCGCTCCCCGCCCGATCCGTCCGCGCAGCTGATGGAGCTGGGCCAGCCCAAATCGCTCTGCATGTTCAATCACCATGAGGTTGGCATTGGGCACGTCGACGCCCACTTCGATCACCGTGGTTGAAACCAGAATATCCAGCTCTCCCCTCTGGAATTGCCCCATGGCGAGCTCTTTCCGTTCAGCATCCAGCCGCCCATGCAACAGGCCAACCCGCAAATCGGGGAAAATCCGCTGGCTGAGCTCCTGGTACATCTTCATGGCGGCTTTGAGGTCATTCTCTTCGTTTTCCTCAATCGCCGGATACACCACGTAGGTTTGATGTCCGGCCGCGACCTGCTTGCGCACAAACCCCCACACCTGATCGCAGCGCTCGTCGCGAACCCGGCGGGTCACGATGGGGGTGCGGCCCGGCGGCACCTCGTCGATGATGCTGATATCCAAATCACCGTAGAGGGTCAAAGCGAAGGTGCGGGGAATCGGCGTGGCGGTCATGACCAGAACGTCGGGTTCTCGAAGCGGTACATCCTGGCTGTCCGGTTCTCTCGATTTCTTCATCAACCTGAACCTCTGGAGTACGCCAAACCGGTGCTGCTCGTCGACAATGACCAACCCCAGGTTGGGAAACTCGACATTTTGCGCGATGAGGGCATGGGTGCCAATCACCAACTGCGCATTGCCCTGGGCAATGTGACGGCGAATCTCGCGCTTGCGGTCTTCTTCGAGCGAACCGGTCAGCAACACGATGCGGTAGCCGGCGGCTTCGAGCGTGCGGCGAGCAGAAAAGTAGTGCTGCTGCGCCAAAATCTCGGTGGGCGCCATCAGCGCCACCTGGAATCCGTTTTCCATGGCGATCACCGCCGCTTCGAATGCGACGATGGTCTTGCCGGAACCTACGTCTCCCTGCAGCAGGCGACGCATGGGAGAGGGGCTTCCCATATCCGACGCAATCTCCTTGAGCACTCTCTTTTGCGCCGCCGTGGGATGAAAGGGGAGGATTCTTTTGAGGGCCGACCGCACGCGCTCGTCGAGCGCAAACGCGATCCCCGGCTGCGCCTTTTGCTCCCGCCGTTTGAGCTCTAGGCCCAGTTCAATCAGGAACAATTCTTCGAAAATGAGGCGCAAATGAGCCGGGCTGCGCGAGCAGTCGAGCTCGGCCATGCTCTGGCCAGGCTCCGGCCAGTGTACGCTAGAGAACGCCTCGCGCGGCGGAATCAGTTTCTGACGGCGGCGCACGGCCGCCGGAATTGCATCCGGCAGATCCGCCGCGAGATTTTCAAGCGCGGCGTGAATGATGCGGCGAAACCAGCGCGACGTCAGGCGCCCTTGGCCGGCCGATTCGTAGATCGGCACGATGCGGCCGATCTCGAGCGAACTGGCCAGCTTGCGTTCGCGAGAGTCATCCGAGCCCTTCGCGGATGATGCATCCTCCAGGATTTCAAACTGAGGCTGGATCATGCGCAGCGCCCTGCCCCGATAGTCTTCCTCTACTTTTCCGTAGAGGGCTACCCATTGGCCGGGCTTCAATCGATCTTCGAGATAAGCGGCGTGGAACCAAATGCACTTCAGATGTGCCCGCCCCTGCCCGGCGGTCATTTCGAACATCGGTCGACGGCGGGTAGGGACGGGGCTCGCCCTCCGGACCTCCACGATGACCGTCGCCATCTCTCCCGGACGTAGCTCCGGGATGCTGCGTGGGTTCAGCCGATCCTCGTAGCGGAAGGGAAGGTAGTGGAGAAGATCATCCACGGTGTGAATGCCTTTGTCTGCTAGGATCTCAGCCAGGCGTGGGCCGATCCCTTTGACGTACTGGACGGAGGTACCTAATTCGAGCATCTCAAGGGATGGTACCAGGACGATGGCGGCTCAGCCCAAACCATGTTGAAGTCTCCGGTGAATTTCCTCCACGCTCTTGCCGCCGTGCTGGTAGGCAATGCCCTGTACTTCCGGGTGGAGAGATTTCTGCCGCTCCGTGCCCGCCACGCGCCCTTCCAGTTCGACGTGGGGATGGGGGTGGACTTTTGCTTCTGCTTGGTGGTGTTCGGGATCATCAGGACGATGGCCGGGAGAAACTCGGGAGACGGCAGGCTCTGAGCCCGGCCGGCCCTACTTACCCTAGTGACCGTTCCTCCCTAAACCACCCTGCGGAGCCGGGGAATGAACGAATTAGGTGGGGCAGGTTACTTTCGGAACCTCGGTTCAAGAGAAGAACCTCGATAGAATTTGGCAAGCCCATGCAAAAGATCGCCATTCTGTACGACGCCAGTCAGGCGGTGCTCTCCACCTTCGATCTGGATGAGGTACTGCAGCAGATCCTGGTCATCGCCCGGGATTACTTTCACCTGCAGAACGTCGCGATCTTACTGCTGGACCATGAATCCGGCGAACTCCACGTGCGGCGCCAAATTGGCTGGGATGAAGGTCAGGACAAAGTCCGCCTGGCCGTGGGCAAGGGCATCACCGGGGTTGCGGCTCTGCAGAAGCGTCCCATCTATGCGCCCGATGTCAGCCAAGATCCGCGTTATGTCCAGTCCGCCCAGAATACCCGTTCCGAACTGGCCATTCCTCTGATGGTCCGCGATCAGGTGGTCGGTGTGCTCGATTGCCAGAGTGAAAACGTCAACCATTTCGATGCGGAAACCGTCGATCTGCTGACCCTGTTTTCCACCCAGGCCTCGATTGCCCTCGAGAATGCCAGGCTTTACTCCTCCGAGCGCCGCCGCGCCTCCCAGCTGGAGGCGATTAATGTGATCGCCAAACAAATGACGGTGGTTCTCGATCAGCCCGAGCTGCTGGCGAAAGTGTGTCGCCTGATTCAGGAGACATTCGCGGTTCCGCAGGTCTCCTTGCTGCTCCGGGATGAGCGCGATGAGGAAGAACTGGTCCTGAAAGCCAGCCACGGCACTCTCACCGCCGGGGTGCAAGTCGGGGAGTGCCTGCCGCTTAGAAACACACCCTGGGGACGCGCTTTCGAAACCGCCAAGCCCCTGCCGGAGGACGACGTTACCCAGGGCGAGAATGGGCGATTCTTTCCCGGAAGCGCCTCCCGCATGTCGATTCCGCTGGTCTCCTATGGACAAGCCCTCGGGGTGCTGGTGCTGACGAGCGACCGCAAGCGCGCCTTCAACCCGAATGACGCCCAGCCTCTCGAATCGGTGGCCGACATATGCGCGACCGCCATTCAGAATGCGATTTACGTCGAACGGGTACGAAAACTCGCCTATCTCGATGGGCTCACGGGAATTTTCAACCGCAGGTTCTTTGAGTTTCGCATTACCGAGGAGATCGAGCGTGTCCGGCGCTTCGGTTCGAGCATGGGCGTGATCATGATTGACATCGATCAATTCAAGCGCCTCAACGACGAATTCGGACACCTGTTGGGGGATGAGGTCCTTCGTCAGGTAGCGTCCATCCTTCATCAGCAGGTTCGAAGATTCGATATCGTATGCCGCTATGGCGGCGAGGAGTTCGTGGTTCTGCTGCTGCAAACCAGCCCGCAACACTCGCTGCAGGTGGCGGAGAAGCTGCTCCGCATGGTGGAAAACTGGCAATTCCCCGGCGTGCCCCGGGCGGTTACGATCAGCGCCGGCGCGGCCAACTATCCAGAACACGGGTCTACGCGAGACGAGCTAGTCGAGGCAGCCGATCGAGCTCTCTATGCGGCAAAACAGGCGGGAAGAAATCGCGCCTGCCTGGCGACACGCCCGGCGCCGGCGGAAGGTACACGTCAGAAGAAGGTAGCGGAATTGGCCCCGGAATCTTGACCCTGGGTCGCGATTATTCCCAGTTGTTTTCCTGCAGTCGTTCTAGAAGTTTGAGTTGAAGTTCCATCTCAACCTGATTCCTGCGCTCGCGCCCAAGCTCATCGCTCTCGTCGCGCATCTCGTTCACCCGCCGCTTGAGATTCTCGAGAGCCTTTTCGTACTGACACTCGATGGCTTGCTCTATCTCCGGTTTCAGCCGGGCCACTTCGGATGCGTACTGGTTTAGAGAGCTGGACATTCGCTTCAGGCTCTCCTCGTAGTCGAGAGATTGCTTGCGCTCTGGCAAGGAGAGGGTCATGACCTGCTCCTTCTTGTCGCGAACAATGCTCACATTCACCGAGTTGTCCTTGCGGGAACGCAGAGCGTGGGTGAAGTCTCCGGAATCATGAATCGGCTCGCCATTCACCTTGGTGATCACGTCCCCGGCTCGGAATCCCGCCTTGTCCGCCCGACTGCCTTTCTCGACCGAACGGACCAGCACGCCTTCCCCATTTCTGACACCAAAATAGTCGCCCAGTTGGGGACTGAGGTTCTCGACCATCAAGCCGCTGCGGGCCGAGGCATGCACGACCACGATCGAAACTGGAAGGTCCAGATCCATGGCCGGCAGATCGGGGATGGCGGGCATGGCGGGCATGGCAAAATGGAAGCTCTTGGCGTTCTCATCGGAGGAGCCAGCCAAGCCGTTCTTGCGATTCGCGAGCTGCACCTGGTAGGTCATCGGTTGGCCGTTGCGGGAGATGCCGAGGCTCACAATCCGGCCGGGCGGCGTTTCCCGGATCATGCGGCGGAGCTGCTCGACGCTCGCAATCTTCTCGCCGTTGAGGGTGAGAATGACATCCTGTTCCTTTAGCCCGGCCTTGCCGGCGGGGGCATCGTGGTCGACCATGGTGATTTCTACGCCGCTCTCTTCTTTGAGGTGCAGGGAGCCCAGCCGGTCGGCGGTGATGTCCCGCGTGTCAACGCCGAGATACGACGTGCCCGCGCCCTCCGAATCTTCACTGGGGAACCCCAGAAACTCGCCCTGGGGTCCAGCCGAAGAGGAGTCAGCCGGGGCGGAGATCGTCCAGACGGATAGCATCAGTACTGCGATCAGAGTCAGTTTTTGCATCGTCCCCCCTCAGTTTGCCGCGCCTAGTGGCTGGCCCGGCGGAAGGAGATATCTCCCGTCGTCGTACGCACTTTCAGCATTGCACCGCCGCCATTCAAGCTCCCTTCCGCCGTCACCGTCTTCGGTCCCCAGTCGCCACCTTCGGAGGTGATGCGAATCTCGGGAAAGTCGGAGTGAATGTGATGGCCATTGGCGACTTCGATCGAAGCCCGAACGCTCAGATTCACGCTGGGAACAATATAGACGGTAATGTCTCCTGCCGAAGTTTCCAGCCACGAATCGTTCCGCGGGCCGGTTGACGGTATGAACTTGGCCTCAATGCTGCCCGCACCGGTTTCGGCGCGAGCCGACGGGACGCCCCCTAGTTCGATCGTGCCTCCGCCGGTTTCCGCCCGCACCGGCCCTTTCGACGACGAAAGGCGGAGGCTGCCGCCGCCGCTAGAAATCTCTGCACCTCCGCCGATGTCCCCCAGATTGATGTTTCCGCCGCCGGTCTGGGCCCGGACGTTGCCATTGCAGCGTTCCACTTCGATCGTGCCCCCGCCCGTTTCTAGCTCGGCCCCATTGCCGCCGGATACGATCACCAGGCTGCCTCCGCCGCTTTCGGCGACGATCTTCCCCTTTGCCGAGTTCACTTTGATCGTTCCCCCGCCGGTGTGCAGGTTGACGTCGGAGGCGACGTTCCCCACGTCGATACCGCCGCCACCGGTCTCCGCGCTGATCGGACCTCCAATATCGTCCACCAGGATGTTGCCCCCGCCACTCCCCGCCTCCAGCCGCCCCTTAATGCCGCTCGTCGAAACGTTGCCCCCCTCGGTTTCGACCTTGACCTCATCCATTTCTCGGGGAACACGAATCGTCACTTCCCCGGAAAATCGATGGGATTTGCCCCCTTGCCATTCCCCCACGATTCGCGCTGTGTCACCCCGGATCGAGGCGCTGATTTTGAAGTTCTCAAACTCGCGGCGCGCAGCCTGTTCCGAGCCACTGTAGGAAAAGTTGCGAATGGTATAGTCGATCGATTGCTGGTCACCTCCGGTCACCCGTACGGAGCCGACGTCCACCTTCACGCGCAGGTTCCGGGCACCAGCGAGCGAGCCAGTGATCTCCCGGGTCCAGTTCCCCCCCTCGCCGTAGATGCGGGCCTGCCCGGCCGCGGCCGGCGGCAGGACCGCGACGAGAAACAGAAGAACCTTAGCGTGGGCTTTCAATCTCCCGCCTTTCGACGCTCATCTTCATCATCCCTCCCCCGATCTCGATGGGGCAGCTTAGCCATGCTCAGTGCCCTTAGTCAAACTCGGGAAGCTGGGCCAACACGCTGCGAGCCTGCGATTTGATGTATGCGTTCTCGTCATGTTGGGCCAGTCGTTCGAGAACGGCCCGCACGCTGCTGTCGGCGCGAACCGGTTCGAGCAGATGCAGGGCTTCGGCCCGCACTCCCAGATTCGAATCCACCAGCAGAGCCTCAAGCAGGGCATCGCGAACCCGCGCATCACTCTTCACCGAAGCCGCCAGACCGTCCAGGGCTTTGAGCCGCACGCCGGGGTTGGAGTCATAGCGCAGGGCATAGATCAGGGCTTCACGAACCTGATTGTCGTTTGGCTGCTGGGTCAACAGATCGACCGAGTCCATCCGCACTCCGGAGTTGTAGTTGTTGCGGGCAGCGAACAACAGCAGCTGTTGAATGCGCTGATCGTTCAGCGATCCTTGGGCTTGCTGGGTAGAGATCGTGTCGTATTGTATGCTGACGGTGCTCGAGCCGGGGTTCTGGGAAATGGAACGGATGGCGGCGATCGAGGATTCGGTGGCAGCAGGGGGGGCGGTGCGCGGAACCAGGGACTCGAGGTTCCCAGAGTTCGACATGAGTTTATAGCTTGTGCCCACGCCGCCGGCAAACCCGAGAATGAAAAGTACCGCCGCTAAGGCAGGGGCCAACTGCACTTGCCGCAGCCACGCCCCGGGGTCGAACGCCAGCCGACGCCAGAATCCGCCCGGTTGGGCGGTTTCGAGCGCTTCCTGGAGTCGCATGCGGGAAGCGGCCAGCAGATTGGGGGAGGGTTCCTCGACCGGCAACTCGGACAGAACCGCGTGGAACTTCCGCGCCGCTTTCAGCTCGGCGGTACAGTCGGGGCAGCGAGCCAAGTGCTGCTCGAGCTCGTAGCGCGCATCGTCCGGCAGCTCGTTGTAGACATACAAGAGAACATTATCTTTGACCCACACACATTTCATGACCACACTCCCTTCGCGAGCAACCCCCGGCTCGAGCCGAGCCGTTCGCGGGCGCGCGTCCGTCCTCCCCAACCTCTCAACGCATATCCGCGAGCGCACTGCGCAACTTCTGATTGGCGCGGAACAGCGTATTCTTAGCGGTCTCTTCCGTGGTATGGAGTACTTCGCCTACGGTTCGTAATTTCAGACCGTGATAATGCCTTAGCTCAAAAACCATGCGTTCGCGGGGCGTAAGCTTCTCGAGCGCCCCTTGAATGCGCCCGGCCAGCTCCCGGCGCATCAGGTTGTGCTCCGGGTTCGCCCCCGCCCGTCCATCGGCGACCTGCTCGAGCACATCGTAGGCCTCGCCATCAGGATCCGTAGCTACCGGCGCCTCTTCTTTCCGCACCTGCTTCTTGCGCAAGTGGTCCACGCACAGATTGGTCACAATGCGATAAATCCAAGTGTAGAAGGAGCACTCAAAACGAAAATTGCCCACGCTCTTGTACGCCTTCAAGAAAGCGTCCTGGTAAATATCCTGGGCTTCGTGCTCCGATCCGGTGAGGTGGATGGCCAGCCGGAGCACCGCCTGGTCATACTGGCGCACCAGCTCCTCGAAAGCGGCGCGGTTGCCACGCTGCGCTTCCCGAACCAAGAGCGTGTCGTCGATACGGCCTAGACTGTGCCCAGCCATAAGGCCCCGAGGGGGGAAATCTTCGGTTCCGCGCGCTGCTTCGTCCTGTGTTATTCCCGGAAGGGAATCCTTGCCAACCGTAAATGATAGAGCCCACGCATCGGCCGGCATATCAGTTCTGGGTCCTCAACTGTCCCGGGCGCCATCGCTGCGTTCCCGGTTGCATACTTATGGACGTTTCAGAATGAGAACCGTGAGCAGAACACCGCCCCGGCGAGCCTGATCTTGCTCCCCCGGGATCCGAGTAAGAGGATGGAAGCACGGAGGTTATCAAACTCCTCCCCAGCTGTCCTTGGACGGATCCCCGGCCGGGAGGAAACCCCAGGACTACTCAGCCGTTTCCTTTTCAACGAGTACCTTCAAATGCGTGGTTACGTCCTTGTGCAGCCTGATGGGTACGGTAAACTCACCCAGAGTGCGCAGGGGCTCGTGAAGCTGAATCTTACGACGATCAACGGAGAAACCCCTCTTCTCGAGCCCTTCGGCGATATCGCCGGAGGTCACCGATCCGAACAGCTGGTCGTGCTCACCGGCACGACGCAGGAAGCTCACCGAAAGACTGTCGAACTGTTTCGCCAAGGCTTCCGCCTGCGATTTCTCCTTCGCCGAACGGCGGAGGGCCGCCGCTTTCATCTGCTCAATCACGGCTCTGTTGCTGGCGGTCGCTTCAATGGCCAACTTTCGCGGCAGAAGGTAGTTTCTTCCATAGCCCTCGGCAACCCGGACCACATCGCCCCGTGCCCCCAACTTGGCTACATCTTCTTTCAGAATGACTTCCATGAGATCGCTCCCTAAGCTTGGTTCCCTCGACGGCGACCGATTCGTGGTCTTCGCCCTGCTTTTCCTCTGGGCAAGATCATGACTGCGATCATGCGCGTCCGGCAAACGGCAGCAGGGCGATGTTACGCGCCTGCTTGATCGCCGACGACAACCGCCGCTGATGGGGGGTGCAGACCCCGGTCAGGCGCCGAGGAACAATCTTCCCGCTCTCGGCGACGAATTGCTGCAGCAAACGGACGTCTTTGTAGTTGATGGCTTCAATTTTCTCCACGCAAAACTTGCATACTTTCTTGCGCCGGAAAAATTTGCGCGCCCCGCCTTCCCGGCCACCCGCTCCCCCGGGTCCGCTTCGGCTGGGCCGCCGCTCCGTACGTTCCACTCGTTCCCCGCGCTCCGCGCTGGTCACCGCTTCGCCGCCCGCTACCGCTGTCGCTCTGCTCTCATCAGCCATGTCTCTACGAATCTCCTTTCCCCTGATGGGGGAATTGTTTTCGGCCCGGTCCAGACGAGGGCCTGGTCGCTTGCTCGGCCAGCCAGCCCAACTAGCGCCACCGCGATCGGTTTCTAGGCCATCGCCGCTGGCGCGTCTCCCGCCGCCTCAGCGGCTGCCGGGGTGGAGGAAGCCTTGCGCCGCGCGGCGCGAATCGCCTTGATCTTGTCGAGGCGCTTCTGTTCCTGGTCGATCCGTACGGTCAGAAATTTGATCACCGGTTCGCTCACGCGCAGGCGACGCTCCAATTCGTGCATCAGGCCGCCGCTTCCTTCGGCGGTCAGCAGAACATAGATGCCGTCCTGGAACTTGCGGACGGTGTAGGCCAGACGCCGTTTTCCCATGCGCTCAATACTTTTCACCCGTCCGCCGGAGGAGGCAACTGCCGTCTCCAGGGTGGAAATCAGCTTGTCCAGATCTTCCTCCGCCATGTCGGGGCGGACGATGAACATCAGCTCATAGATGCGATTCATTCCTGTCTCTCCATCGACCAAGGATCTTGCCGGGAATCAAGCCGGTCCGACTACGAATCGGCGCCGGTCTCTCCCTCCCGCTCCCTACGATTAAAGCGGTTCATGGCCGCCGCCGGACCTTCCGCGAGAATCATCTCGACGGCTTCGGCCGCCAGTTCGAGCATCCCATCGATCAAGCCGCGCTGCGCCTTCGGAAACGGCGATAGCAGGTAGCTTTTGCTGTCCTCGACCTGCCTTTCGGGACCGACTCCCATGCGGATACGCACGAAATCCTGTGTCCTGAGCGCCGCGATCACGGACTCGATCCCATTGTGTCCGGCCGAGCCGCGGTTGCGCTGAATGCGCACTTTCCCCCAGGGGAAATCCAGTTCATCCTGGAGAACGGTCAGGTCCGATTCCGGAACAACTCCGTACTCGGCCACCAACTCGCGCACCGAGCTGCCGCTCAGGTTCATGAAGGTCTCCGGCTTGGCTAACAAAACCGGCTCCCCACCCATCACCGCCCGGGCCGTCAGAGCCCGGCAATGCCGGTTTCTGACTTCGACTCCCCACTGCTTTGCGATGCGGTCGATGGCCAGGAACCCCAAGTTGTGCGGCGTCGACTCGTACTCGGTTCCCGGATTGCCGAGGCCGACGATCAGCTTCACGCCATCCGCTCTTCGCGGCTAACTCCTGACTTTGGCTGCTTCGAGGGCACGCTCTTCCATCCGCGGGCCATGGTGCCATGACATCGGACCCATCGCCCTTACTTCTTCTCTCTCTCTTTCTTCTCGGCCTTTTCGGGTTTCTCCGCCGCCGCTGCTTCCGCGCCTTCTTCTGCAGTTTCCTGCTTGCCTTTCTTGATGACTTCCGGCTCGGCCGGTGCCGCCGCGGCTTCGGCCGCCACCGCCTCCGGCGTTGCCGGCGCTTCTTCCTTCACCGAAATAATGTGCGCCACCGGCTGATTGGGATCGCTCAAAACCTTCACCTTGGCGTAGGGCGGCAGATCGGAAATACGCAAGACCTTGCCGAAGACCAGATGGCTGACATCGACTTCGATCGAGGTCGGAATATCACTCGGCAAACATTCCACCGCAACCTCGCGGGCAACCTGTTCGAGAATGCCGCCTTGCTGCTTCACGCCTTCCGCCTCTCCCTTCAACACGATGGGCACATTGACCTGAAGCCTCTGGTCCATGGCGATGCGTTTGAGATCAATGTGCAGCAAGGCCCCCTTGATGGGCTCGTATTGCCAGTCGACGATCATCGCCTTGGTCTGCTCGCCGTCGAGCGCGAGATCAAAGATTGTGTTGTAGCCCGATTCAGAATGCAGGATGCGGGAAACCTGCCGCGGATCGACACTCACCGCGCGGGCCTGCTTGCCGGCACCGTACACCACCCCGGGAATCTTCCCGCTACGGCGGATGCGCCGAGCATCGTTCTTGTTGCCGGTGGTTCGCGGCTGGGCTTGCAAAATGTTGCTTTCTGTTGCCGTTGCCATAGCTTCGCTTTCTAGCTCGATAATCTGCTGACCGAAGTTTCCTCGTGAATGGACTGGATCGCCCGTCCGATCAACCCGGCGATGGTCAGAACTTTAATTTTTGGTTCGCGCCGAGCATCTTCGTTCAAGGGAATGGTGTTGGTGACCACGACCTCTCGGATGCAGGACTTGGACACGTTTTCGACCGCCTTGCCGGAAAGCACGGCGTGAGAAGCACATGCATAGACGTCGGTGGCGCCGTTTTCCATCAGGGCATTGGCGGTCTTAACCAGCGTGCCGCCGGTATCAATCAGGTCGTCAATCACCAGGCAGGTGCGACCGCGAACGTCGCCGATCACGTGCATGACTTCCGCCACGTTCATGTCGACGCGGCGCTTATCGACGATCGCCAGAGCCGAATCCATCTTCTTGGCGAAAAACCGAGCCCGCTCGACGCCGCCGGCGTCGGGGGAAACCACCGTGAGGTTCGGCAAGTTGGCGCGCCGAAAATAATCTACCAGCACGGGTGACGCGAACAGATGGTCCACCGGAATATTGAAGAAACCTTGGAGCTGCGGGGCGTGCAGATCGACAATTAACGCGCGATCGGCTCCCGCGGTGGTGAGCAAATCCGCCACCAGCTTAGAGGAAATGGGCACCCGCGGCTTGTCCTTGCGGTCTTGGCGGGCGTAGCCGTAATAAGGAATCACCGCCGTGATACGCCGTGCCGAGGCGCGTTTGAGTGCGTCGATCATCAGTAACAATTCCATGAGGTGCGAGTCCACGGGCTGACAGGTCGGTTGCACGACAAACACATCCGCCCCTCGCACATTCTCTTGGATCTGAACATAGGCCTCCCCGTCATTGAAGCGCGTGACCGAGGCTTGGCCCCGAGTCAGCCCTAAAAAGGCGCAAACTTCATCCGCCAGCGCCTCATTGGCCGTGCCACAGAAGATCTTAAATCTTTCATCGACCCGCACCCGCTGCGGCCGACGCTCCGGCTTCTCTTCCGTACCCATCGCCGCCTTTTTTTCCGGCTTGTCCGTCGCTGTCACAACGCTGGCCATGATTGTAGCTCGAGCCTGTAGGCCTTTCGGTTCTGGGCACAAACCTGGCGGGTTCGGCTCCCACCGCCCGGCGGGCGGGTACCCCTGCACTGGTTTTCCTGGCTGGGCCGCTAGGATTCGAACCTAGACAAAGTGCTCCAAAGGCACTTGACCTACCATTAGTCGACGGCCCAGTAACCTCTTGGGTTTCGAGGGGGAGGCTGCGCCCCGTATCAGGATACTCGAAACTAGAAGCTCGCAACCAGAAACTTCTTCCCGTACTCGACTCGCCCTAAGGTAAAGGTCGCCACGGCCTGGGTTCCGGCCTTGCGTAGTCTCGCCGCGGCTCTTTCCGCCGACGAACGCTCGGCAAATAGCCCATAGAGGGCAGAACCAGAACCTGACAGCGAAGCGTACAGCGCGCCCGCATGCTCAAGCACACGCTTGACCTCTTTTAATTCGGGATACTGAGGAAAGACGACGTATTCAAAGTCGTTTTCGATCCCGGTATGGACGAGGTCGAGAAGTTGGATCTCGGCCCGGCTCCTGCTGCCTCGAGGAACACCGGATAGATTCTTCCCGGAGCGTTGTTTGCTCTGGACCGTCAACCACGCCGCCAGCACGCGGCTGAATTCCATGATTCTATCCGACGGTGGTAGGGCCGTCAATTTGCCGGCGGAGGAGGATGTAGCCCGCCGCCCGACGGAAGCTGGACCCGGGCCAGGCAACGCCTCGCCCCGAACGTCGTCCGCCGGGCAGCTCTGGCCGGTCCGCCCCGTCTGGACATCCCAATCGCGGAAAGCCTTGGGCGTCGAAACCGCCACCGCCGGAATCGCCACCACACAAGGCATTCGAGGTAGCTCCGGCAGAGGATAGACCTCCTCGCCGCGACCCACGCCGAGCACCGTTCCGCCGATGACAAACAGCGGCAAATCGGAGCCGACCTCGGTCGCAATGCGCAGCCTCTCCCGTGCCGCGAGCTCCTTGCCGAGCACGCGCTCCAGCGCCAGCATCGCGGCCACGGCATTGGACGATGCTGCCCCCAATCCGCCACCGACCGGCAAGTGCTTGTCGATTTCAATCCGCACCCGCCGCCGCAGCTTGAGCGCGGCCAGGGTGCGTTCCACGGTTCGATAGCAGGTGTTCGATTCATCTTGGGGTACGCGGGAATCCTGGCAGTGAATCTCAATGCCAGCGCCGGATTCCACTTCGACCCGAATCCGATCCTCGAGCGCGATGGTCTGGTAGACGGTGCGCAGCTCGTGAAAGCCGTCAGGCCGAAGCCCACCAATCCGCAGCCCCAGGTTGATTTTGGCAAAGGAACGAACCATCGCTGCCATGGAGGAATGATTGTACGGTTTCACTCAGCGATTTGCGATCTTTCCCTGGTTTGGCGGGTGAGCCGGTTGGACCTTGCTAGCCCCTTCGCTTGTGGTAAATGGCGAATTCGTAGCCGGGGTTCGGGGGAAACAGTTCTGCCACCTTCCGCAATCGCTCGCCGAGGTGTGCCGGGGCGAGGAGAGGGTAGTCGCGTTCGCGCAGATCGTAGTAGTCCACGTCGATGAAGAGCGAGAGCAGATAGATCGAAATTGCATCCGAAAAAGTCGCGGCCAAGTACTCGTTCTTGTGCTTCTGCGAGTCCGGGCCGCGGCCGGTCGCCAGCTTTCGCGATTCCCAAGCATCGAGGGAAGTCTCGCCGCGGGCATTCGATTCCATCTGCTTTAAGACAAGATCGCTAAACGCCTGCGACACCCCGGCCCGCTCCACAATCGCATGCCCGACGTTGATGTAGAACTCGAAGGCCACGGAAAACTTATCGTCCATCAGCCGGGTCGAGATGAACACGCACTGCGAGTCACCCATGTCCAGGTTACGATGACAGACGGCATTGTCACTGAGCGCCACGTCATAGCGGTCGGCAATCACCGTATCATCTCCCTGATTTACCGTGAGGGGAACAAAGTAATAGGCCTTGCGCGCCAAGGCGGTTGCCGCAGAATCAGGCACGGCCGCAACCATGCGCTCCAGATCGGAGGCGGAAACCGTGATCTCTCCGGCGATCGCATAGCAGATGCCATTGGGAGCCTGCGAAACCGGGTTTCGGCGGACTACCTCCGCCGGAGGCCGCGTAGTTGCGGGTGCGGCTTGCGACATAACTTTTATTCTATCGTAAGCGATGCTGGATTCTACTTAGTCCCGATTGCAGCGCCGAGGAACACGGTTGCGGCGTGGCATTTCCGTCAACACAAGCGCTGGGAAGAGGATGGCCCGCTCCAGGATTCTTTCCGAGATCGAGCCAGCGGGCGGCGACTTTCTTGCCCACGTCTGCCCGGGTCCGGCCAGGGCTAAAATGCAACAGATGCCTGCTTCCATGGCACACCCGCTCCCGCGCTGGTATCTGGTTCCAGTTCGAGTTTTGGTCGTGACCTTCCTCTGTGCGCTGCTTGGTTTCGCGGTAAGCTTGTTGCTCGGCATCCTCGGAGTGGTTGTTCGTGGCCGTATCCGGGGCGTCCACCCCAACCTAACCTCGGCTTATCGCTCTATCGCCATACCGGCTGCCGCGGCCATATCGGGCGTAGTGCTGATCGCGGTCACCGTTCTTGAGATTCGCCGCTATCGCCAGGCGAAGGCGCTGCGCAAAATTGAGGCAGCCAGCGGTTAGCCTTCCCTCCCGCCGCATGACTCTTTCCGAGAATTGCCCAGCCCGTGGTGAAGCCGTCCAGGGAAGGCATACAATCACTTCTATGCGCCCGCGCATTGCGATCCCGGTCCCCCATTCCGATCCGGACTATGTCGAGCGATCTTTGCCGCTGTACGAAAGAGCCATCGAACTGGCGGGCGGAGAGCCGGTCCAGATTCCTCTGGAGCCGGCAACGGCTGCCCTGAGGGAGCGGATTGCGTCCTGCGATGCCGTGGTCTTGCCCGGAAGCAAAGCTGATGTGGAGCCGGCCAAGTACGGCCTCCCTCGCCATCCTAAGACCGCACTCGCCGACGTGAGACGGCATAACCTCGATGAGCTGTTGTTGCACGATGCCTACAACCTGCAAAAGCCCATCCTCGGTATCTGTTACGGTCTGCAAAGTCTCAACGTGTATCGCCGCGGGACACTCATCCAGCATATCGACTCTCCAGTCAACCACGAGGCGGGCCGGAAGGTGGCTTTAGCCCATACCGTCGCGGTAGAGCCACAATCGAAGCTGAGCGAGATCCTTGCGGCGCCGTCGATCGCTGCGCCCACGGGGGAGGGCGAGAGAGAGATCGGGAGTGATCGTCGGCCGGAGAAAACCTCGGGCGAATTGCGCCCGCGATATGAAAAGCTCATCCTCCCGGTCAATTCCAGTCATCATCAGTCGGCCGACCGGGTGGGTGATGGTCTTCGCAGCGTCGCGCGCTGCCCGGATGACGGCATCATTGAAGCTCTAGAAGGGATTGCGCCCGGTCACTTTGTGCTGGCCGTGCAGTGGCATCCGGAGCGATCGCTTGAGGACAATGGACCTTCGCGAGCGCTGTTTGCAGCCTTGGTCTCGGCGGCCCGAGGGAGGCAGGCCGCGATCGGGGAGGGTCGGTCAAAAGCCTAAAACCTGCTGCCAAAATTCCGGGACCAAAGCCCATGGTCCAAGGTTGAACCCTCTTCGACCCTGTTCGTCCTCTGTAGCGTGTGCCCGCAGGCCGGCACCCCCGCTCTGGTCGCCGCGGAAACTTCTCGCGCCCCGCGGTAACCGCATGCCGCGATGCGGCATCTGGAGATGAATCTCGGCGGCCAAAAGCCTTCTACAGCCACAGCCTCGAAGATCATGCAGGGGAAGACTTGCGGGCGGCGGCGACGCGAGGCACTCCTTGCAGGTCATGGGTGATGGCCACCTCTTCCCAACTCTCGAGCCGCCGGCGTAATTCGACGGCAATCGCCCCGCTGATCTCGAGCACCAGCCAGCCGCCGGGCTTCAGTCGGGCGTGGGCCTGGGGAAGCAAGCGCTCGATGACTTCGAGGCCGGTAGGTCCGGCGAAGACTGCCGTGCGCGGTTCAAACTTGCGGACTTCGAGCTGCACTTGGTCTTCCTCGGACTCTCCCACGTAGGGAGGATTCGAGACCACGAGGTCGAAGACCCCCAGGGGGAGACCCTGCAACAGGTTGGTTTCGTGAAAATGGATCCGACCCTCGAATTGGTGGCGGGCGGCATTGGCGCGAGCAATCTCCAAGGCAGAGGGAGAAATGTCGGTGGCGTGGACTTCTGCCTGAGGCAGCTCCATGGCCAGTGCCAGGGCAATCGCACCTGAACCCGTTCCTACATCGACAATCCGTCGAAAATCACCGCTCGACCCCAGGCGGCGATGGAGCGCGACGACAGTCTCGATCACATGCTCGGTTTCCGGTCTGGGAATGAGCACGGCGGGGGAAACAATCAGGTCCAGTCCCCAGAATTCCTGATGGCCGGTGATGTATTGCGCCGGGACTCCGCGAGAGCGTTGGCGGATGGCTTCCTGGTATCGCGCCTGTTCTTCTTGACTGAGCTCGCGCTCCGGATGGGCATACAGATACGCACGGTCGCAGCCAAGGATGAACATCAAGAGCAGTTCCGCATTCATCCGTGGCGATCCGACCCGGGCGGCAATGAGTTGCTCGCTGGCCGATCGAAGCAGGTAGTTGAGCACAACAGCATGATTCTAATCGCGGGATTGGGCGATCTTCGAGCGACCGACAGGTTGGGGAGCGGGATCGAGGGTGAATGGGTACAATGGCCCTTCTTCATGTACTGGCTTTACAGCGCGATCCTGGCCGCAGCTCTGATCTTGACTCTTCCCTATTGGCTGGTGCAGATGTCCCGCCACGGGAAGTATCGTTCGGGTTTGAGCGAGCGGCTGGGCAGAACTCCTTCCTGCCTGGGGGTGGACCCGAGCCCACCCACGATTTGGGTGCATGCGGTCTCCGTAGGCGAGGTGATGGCCGTCTCGCAACTCGTCGCCGAGTTACAACGGCGTCTTCCCGCCTACCGTATCGTGGTTTCGACCACGACCGACACCGGACAGAGGCTGGCGCGAAAGCGCTTATCCGAACAGCAGGTCTTTTACTGTCCGATGGATTTCGCATTTGCCATTCGGCCCTATCTGCGCCGGCTGCGGCCGGAGTTGGTCGTCATTGCCGAGACCGAGCTGTGGCCGAATCTCTTGCGCTTGGCCCATGCCCATGGGGCTCGCGTGGCGGTGGTGAATGCCCGCATCTCCGACCGATCCTGGCCCGGCTATCGGCGCTTCCGCTTCCTGCTCAAAACCGTCCTCCGCCCGGTGGATCTCGTCCTGGCGCAGACCGAAGAAGATGCCAGACGCCTGGCCCAGCTCGGGGTGCCGGCAGCGCGCCTGCGCACTGCCGGCAATCTGAAATTCGACGTTCCTACGCCCGCCTTCCCGCCCATTGTGGGCAGCCTGCGCAAGGCGTTTGCCGAGTCTGGCGCCGGTCCGGTGTTGGTTTGTGGCAGCACCGTCGCCGAGGAAGAACCATTGCTGCTGCGGGCGTTCGAGAACATTCTGGCCAGTTATCCTCAGGCGGTCATGCTCCTGGCCCCGCGCCATCCCGAGCGCTTCAACGAAGTCAGCCAATTACTCGAAGCGCTGGGAATTCGCTTCTTGAAACGTTCTCTTTGGGCGGGGGAAGCGGTCGGGGGCGGAGTTTTCCTGGTCGACACCATCGGGGAACTGGCGGCGCTTTATTCTTTGGCCGACATTGCCTTTGTGGGCGGTAGCCTGGTGCCGCGGGGCGGTCATAATATCATCGAGCCGGCCCAATACGGGGTCGCCATCATGGTCGGTCCGCACACCGAGGATTTTCGCGATATGGTGCGACTGTTCCACAGCCACGAAGCGCTTCGGGTGGTAGGACCTGCCGAGCTCCCGCTGGTGTTCCTGGAGCTGATTACCAATGTCAAGGCGCGCCGAGCGCTCGGCGAGCGAGCGGCCGCAATCCTACGTTCGCAGACCGGGGCAACCGCGCGAACGGCAGATGCGCTCCTGGCCCTGCTTGCCCCCACCAGCCCCAGCTTTACCGGCGGAGGCGCTGCCGCCCTGCCATGAACCTATTGGCTTTGGCTTATGGCGCAGGCGTGCGCGCACGCAATGCGCTCTATGAGCGAGGAACGCTCCACCCGCGAGTTCTCGCCGGGCCGGTGGTGAGTGTGGGTAATCTCTCGGTTGGAGGCTCGGGCAAGACACCTTTTGTTCTGCTGCTCGCAGCCTTGCTCCGGGAGCGGGGTGTAAGCTTCGACGTGCTTTCGCGGGGATACGGACGGCAAACGAAAGGCCTGGCCCTGGTCGATCCAGCCGGGTCGCCGCGGGATTTTGGCGATGAACCCCTGCTCCTTGCCCGGCGATTGGCAGTTCCGGTGATTGTGGGGGAGGACCGATTTCGCGCGGGAGAGCTGGCGGAAACCAAGTTTGGGCCCCAACCTCACCTTCTCGACGACGGCTTTCAGCATCGCTCACTCGCTCGCGACTTTGATATCGTGCTGGTGACGCCTGAGGATGCACACGATCGGCTGCTTCCCGCGGGCAGGCTGCGGGAGCCGCTCAGCTCTCTCCGTCGAGCGGACGCGGTGGTGTTGACCGGCGGGGTGTCGCCCGACGCTTTGCCGGTGGCGGGAAAACTTCTGTGGCGGGTGCGGCGGGGGATCTTGGCCCCGGATGTGCCCGCCCAGGTGGTGGGATTTTGCGGCATTGCCCGCCCGCGAAACTTCTTCAACGCCCTGCGCGGCGCGGGCATCGCGGCCCTCGCGGAAGCGGTCTACCCCGACCACCACCGCTACAGCCAACAGGATATCTCGGACCTGCGGAGGCTGCGAGAACAGAGTCAGGCCGATGGTTTTGTTACCACGGAGAAGGATGCCATCAACCTGGGAGACTACCTCTCCGACCTGCAGCCGATCGCCGTGGTCAAGGTGCAGATGGAGCTCGTGGACGCGGCTAACGCTGTGGATACCATGCTGCGCGTGATCGCAGAGAGGAAAGCGCAGGCGTGAGAGAATTCCTGATAGGGCCCTCGCGGCTTTCGCGGTCTCAGGCAATTTCTTGAGGGCGGGACGGCCGCGGGTTGGCGCCGCCCGAGGTGTATGACCACCAACCGAAACCCAACCGACCGGCTGAAGAAGTTGGTGGAAACCTTTCCCAAGATCACGATTACGGTGGTCGGCGACCTGGTGGCGGATGAATTTGTGTTTGGAGAAATCTCTCGCGTGTCCCGCGAAGCTCCGGTACTCATCTTGAAGCATCGCGAGCGCACCGTGGTACCGGGCGGGGGGGCCAATGCGATCTACAACCTGGCCGACCTCGGGGTGAACGCGCTTCCGGTCGGAGTGGTGGGGGTTGATGAGCCGGGGCGTCTGCTGCTGCGGGCATTTCGGCACAAACGGATTGCCTTGAGCGGCGTGCTGAAGCAAAAGGGCTATCCTACCGTGACCAAGACTCGCATTCTGGCCGGCATGGCCCACACCGCCCGCCAACAAGTCGTACGGGTGGACCGGGAACCCGCTGCCGAGCCCAGTCCCCACCTCAAGCGCGAGCTTATTCTGGCGGCGCGGGAATACGCGCGGGTTTCCGATGCGTTGCTGATTTCTGACTACGGCTACGGAGCGGCGACGCCGACCTTGGTGGCCAGCATTCGCGAACGGGGAATCCTGGGGCGAACCCCGGTGGTGCTCGATTCGCGCTATCGTATGCTCGAATACTCCGAGATCACGGCCGCCACCCCGAATGAGCCGGAGGTCGAAGCCGCCCTCGGCATCCGCATCGGCAATGACTGGGCGCGGTTGTGCGCGGCGGGACAGGAGCTGATGTCGCGAATGAAGCTGCGCTCGCTGGTGATCACGCGCGGGCGCGACGGGATGGTTGCCTTCCCGGCGAAACACAAGCCGATGGATATTCCCATCTTCGGGTCGGATCAGGTGGCCGACGTCACCGGCGCGGGGGATACGGTGATTGCGACCTTCACTGCCGCTTTGGCTGCCGGCGCCAGCACCGAAGAGGCGGCGCAGCTGGCGAACTACGCCGGCGGGATTGTGGTCATGAAACGGGGGACGGCTACCGTGTCCCAAGCCGAGCTGCTCGGAGCCCTGGAGCAGGCGCCCCCCAGGACAAGGTCTCATTAGGTGGCGAGCAAAAAAGTTTTGAGTCGCGAGCAGTTGAAAGATCGGGTCGCCCAATGGCGAAAGGCGGGAAAGCGGATCACCTTGGCCAACGGCTGCTTTGACCTCCTGCATGTTGGTCATGTGCGCTATCTCCAGGCGGCGAAGAAGCTTGGGGACCGCCTGATCGTGGCCATCAATTCCGATGCATCCGTCAAGGCCTTGAAGGGTCCGCCGCGTCCGCTCATCCCGGCCGAGGAGCGGGCGGAGATCATGGCAGCCTTAGCCGGAGTGGATGCGGTGGTGATCTTTTCCGAGCCCGACGTGCGCTCCCTGATCCGCGAGCTGCGACCGGATATCCAGGCGAAAGGCACCGATTACACCCCCGATACGGTTCCGGAGCGGGATGCGGTTTTGGCGTACGGCGGCCGGGTTGCGATTGTGGGCGATGCCAAACAGCACTCCGTCCGTCGAATGATCGGGTCGGTTTCCGGATTGCGGCCGCGGTGAGCGCAGCGTTAACGGCCTCGGATCGGTCAGCAACGGAGCGGGAATCTCCGAAGATTCGCCGCCTACTCATCGTGCGCTTGGGTTCGATGGGCGACATTCTTCATACCCTCCCCGCCGCCTGGCTTCTGCGGGCGGCACTTCCGCAAGCCTTCCTCGGCTGGCTGGTCGAGGAGCGCTGGACAGAGCTGCTGTGCGCTGCCTCGGAGCCGCGCAGCGGTCCCAGGTCCCCTCGGCGCCCTCTGGTCGACAATCTCCACGTGGTCGACACCAAGAGCTGGCGAAAAAACCCGCTCTCGGTCGGGACCTTCGAACAAGTGGCGTCGGCCCTCAGCGAACTGCGGGGGCAACACTATGACGTCGCCGTCGATTTCCAGGGCGCCGTGCGCTCCGCCTTGCTGGCGCGCCTGGCGGCGGCTGCCACGATTTACGGCTTTCGCCAGCCGCGCGAGACGGTGGCGACGATGTTCTACATGCGTCAGCTCGTCGCCCAGGCAGGCCACGTCGTCGAGCAGAATCTTGCCCTGGCAAAAGCCGTCCTTGGCGGTTCCGCCGCGCTGGCGAACATCGAGTTTCCCTGCGACGTGGGGGCAGAAAGGCAATGCCAAGCCTGGCTCGAAAGCCACTCGATTCGGGACTTTGTGCTGCTGAATCCGGGTGCGGGGTGGGGCGCCAAGCAATGGCCGCCGGAGCGTTACGGGCGGCTCGCGCAATGCCTGGCGGAAATGGGACTGACGCCGGTGGTTAACGTTGGTCCCGGAGAAGAGAAGCTGGCCAGGGCGGTCGAAGAAGCGGGGGGAGGAGCGGCCCGCACGGTTGCCGGTTCGCTCTCTGAGCTGATCGCGCTCACGCGACGCGCCAAGCTGTTCGTCGGCGGGGACACGGGCCCGATGCATTTGGCGGCAGCACTCGCCATCCCGGTGGTTGCGATCTTCGGGCCGACCCGACCGGATCGCAACGGGCCGTACACGGCGGCGAGCATCGTGTTACGCAGCCCCTCGAGCGAAACCTCCTACGCTCGGCGTCGTCTGCCCGAGGCAGGCCTGCTCGAGATCGGAGTGGAAGACGTTCGTGCCGCCTGCGAAAAGCTGCTGGGGCAATGCCGTGGCTAACTGGCCGCAGATGGCGCGGCGCATCCGCGTGCCCACGGGATTTGCCTTCGCCATGGTCTATTGGTGGCTCGCTCAGCCGGATCGGGCGTCCTGGCTGTGGGGTGCCCTGGTGATTCTGCCGGGCTTGGGAATTCGTGCCTTCGCCTCCGGGCACTTGGAGAAAAACGAAAGACTCGCCACCACCGGACCTTACGCCTACACGCGCAATCCGCTGTATCTGGGATCGCTCATCTTGGCGGCAGGCTTCACCATTGCGGCCCGTTCCCTGTGGATTGCCGGCATTCTGCTGATCCTGTTTTTAGCCATCTACTTGCCGGTGATGCGGGAGGAGGAATGTGATCTGCGCCAACGCTTCCCTGAGTTCCTCGACTATCAAAGAGAGGTACCGCGGCTGATTCCGCTCGGGAAGCGTTACCGTCGGAACTCGGTTCGATTCTCTTGGGAGCTGTACTTGAAACATCGCGAGTACAATGCAGCTATAGGGTCATTGGCTATGCTGGCCGCACTGCTTGCAAAACTGCTTTGGACTTCATCTTAGATTCCAGGAATGGATCCCTCGGAATCTCGCATCTCATGGGGATAAGCAAGGGACGTTTCGCGAAGATGAAAAAACTCAGTGTCATGATATGGATTGCAGTTTGCTTGGCCGGCGCTCAGGTAGGTCCGAGCCAAGCGCCGCCCCCGCTTGCAAGCGTCCGTGCCGCACCTGCGGTTGCCATGGTTCCGCCTCCGCCCGAATACCGTTTTCCCGATGGACAAACCTTCGTCTACGGCGTGGAGTGGCACTTGTTCAATGCTGGCACCGCCCGGCTCAACCTCGAGGACGAAGGGCCGGAGCAGCATGTAACCGCGAGCGCGGTCTCGGCTGGTATCGTCAGCGGCTTTTACAAGGTAAACGATCAGTTTGAGGCCTTCTTCGATCCCCATCGCTTTTGCTCGCAGAAGATTTTGAAGCATGTGGAAGAGGGTTCACGCTCCCGCCAGTCCGAGCTGAGCTTCGAATACGCGCGAGGCAAGAGCGTGTACAACGAACGGAATCTGAAGACCGGAGAGGAAAAACACGCAGAAAATGATATTCCGAACTGTGTCACCGACGTCGTGAGCGGGTTCTATTACCTTTCCTCGCTCCCCCTACAGGTGGGCAGTACGTACGCCTTCCAGATCAATGACGGAGGCAAAACCAATGAAGTGCGGGTCTACGTCGAAACTCGTGAACGAGTGAAAGTACCGGCGGGCAGCTTTGAAGCGGTGCGGGTCAAAGCCGAGGCCGTCTCCGGCGTTATGAGGAGCAAAGGGACGGTGTGGGCCTGGTTTGCCGAGGACGGCAAACATACCCCGGTCCAGATGCGATCGAAATTGGGATGGGGAACGTTGCTGTTCCGGCTGCAGGGGATCGAACACAAAGACTAATCGCGATCGCGCTCAACCCGATGCGATTCCAACCCCCTGGGGGGAATTCCGAGAACAATTACTCGTCGCGCAGCGCCAGCATCGGGTCCAGATTCATGGCGCGCCAGGCGGGAACGTAGCAAGCCCACACTCCAATCCCGCTGAGAACGAGCGTGGCGGTAACAAATGTGAGCGGATCCAGGGGGTGGACGCCAACCAGGAGAACGGCCATCGAGCGCGTCAGCACACAGGCTAGAATCAGCCCGGACAGCACGCCCGCCACCACCACCACCAATCCCTGGCGCAGAATCAGCCGCAGGATATCCAAGCGGTCCGCACCCACCGCCATCCGGATTCCAATCTCACGGGTACGCTGGCTGGCGGCGAACGACACCACTCCATAGACGCCAACCACCGCCAAGGTCAGGCCCAGAAGTCCCAAGGCCGCAGCCAGGACCGCCCCCGCGCGGAAGATGAAAAGGCCATTCCCTCCGGAGAGAGACTGCCTCATGGTCTCGATGCCGACCACGGGCATTTGTGGATCGAGAGCATGGACTTGGTTCTCTAGCGATGGGATCAGGCTCTCCGGCGGCACCCCGGATCGAACCTGCAAAGTCCGGTACGCGCAGTAATTCTGGGCGACCGGAACATAGAAGTACGCTTGCTTGTCCCATCCGATGAAGACATACTTTCCGTTTCCCGCAACCCCCACGATTTCAAGGAATGGCCCGGTGGCACTCTTCAGGCTGAATCGCTTCCCGATCGGGTCTTCGTTGGGCCAGAATTGATGAGCCATCTCCTGATTGACGATGGCGACGAGCGGTGCATGTTCATCGTCGCTTTCCCGAAATGCGCGCCCGCGAACGAGCGGAACTCGCATGGTGTTGAAATAGGGCGGGTCAACCCGGTTGAAGATGATGAGCGGAGGTTGCTGCCCGGGTGCGAGCGGGTGTGCCTCGATGTAAATCTGGCTCCCGTCGTCCACCGCTCCCATCGGCACGCTGAATGCCAGGCTGGCCGATTGCACCCCGGGCAAGGCGCGGACCTTGGCCTCGAGATCTCGATAGAAACCCTTGGTCCGAGCCTCGTCGTAGCCCATTTGTCCGGGATCGAGGGTTAGATTCAGCAGGTTGTTGGGATCGAATCCCATATACGTACGCTGCGCAGAAAACAGGGTCCGGACAAAGAGCCCGGCGACGATCAATAATACGAGCGAGCCCCCCACTTGCGCTCCCACCAGGACGCTGCGCACTCGGTGACGGTCGACTCCCGCCGTATCGCTCCTGCCTCCGGTTTGGAGCACGCTGTTGACGTCGGCTGTTCGCGCCCGCAATGCCGGCCACACGCCGGCCAGCCCACCCGTCAAGACGGTGGCAGTGAGAACGTAGGCAAACACTCGCCAATCAAAGCTGACATCGAGCCAGAGTGAAAATTTCGAGGGCGGAAGCAGCGCGAAGATCGCTCCGCTGGCCCACGTCCCGAGCGCCACTCCCCCTGCCCCGCCGGCCAGCGCCAGCACGATCGTCTCGGTGAGAAGTTGGCGGACGAGGCGCGCCCGGCTCGCTCCCATGGCCACCCGGATCGCCACTTCACGTTGCCGCGCGGTCGCGCGCACCAGCAGAATATTCGTCACGTTCATGCACGCCAGCAGCAGGACCAGCGCCGACAGCGCCAAGAATACGGCGGCAATAAAGGGAACGATATTCGTGGCAAAGGGCTGGGGCCGCGCCAGTCTCTCCGGGATCACTCGAACCGTCACGCCCTTGTCCGTCGCAGGATATTGCTGCGCCAGCCGCTCGGCGATCACATTCAGCAAACTTTGCGCCCGCCTCAGGCTCACACCCGGTTTCAGCCTCCCCATTACAAACAACGAGCGGGCGGTTCGATCTTCCCAGAACGTGGCGGCATCCTCCCGAGGCACCATGTTCAGCGGGACATAACCGTCGACATCCAAAGAAAAGGTTGTCCCGTGAAATGTCATCGGAGCCACTCCGATAATCGTCACCGCCTGGCCGTCGATCAAGGCTTGCTTCCCCACCACGCCGGGGTCCCCGCCAAACCTTTTTTGCCAATACGAATAGCCCAGCACAACGTAGGCGTCCCTGCCCCCGGCTTCCCCTTCCGCGGGGAGGAAAAAGCGCCCCAGGGCTGGCTGAACGCCCAGGATCGAAAAATAATTTCCGGTCACACGGCAATCTACGAATTGCTTGGTTTTGCCGTCAAAGGTGAGCCCTGCCAGATCGATTCGGTAGGCAAGCAGATCGGAGACCGTTTCCGCCTGCTTGCGAAGATCCACCAGTTGAGGATAGGAAAAAGTGAAAACTCCCAGCTTGTCGCCCTCGATCTTGGCGGCCAGCACCACGATTTGATGGGGCGATTTCACCGGCAAGGGCCGCAGCATGAATCCGTTCACGATCCCGAAGATGGCGGTGTTTGCCCCAATTCCAAGCGCCAGGGTGAGGACCATGATGGCGGTCAGCATGGGCGACTTGGCGAACATTCGGAAGGCGTAACGGACATCCTGCCAGAGCGTGATCATGAGGATTTTCCCCGCTTCGCCGACTGCACGTCCCCGTCCATAACGCCCTGCGCCCGATCTACAGGCCGACGGACAACTTACCCCGACGGCATGTCCGCCTTTCCGCCCGGCGAGTGAGCGATTCCGAGATGCGCTGTTCCGGAATCGAACAGCCGGCTGCAAGCCGATTCGCGCTGCCAACTCGGCAAACCGGGAAGTGTAACCTCCTTCGAGTTCGCTCAGGAAAGGCTCTGGCAGCGCAAAGAACGCTCGCTGAGGAGGAGCTGAATTTGCCAAACCTTCCAGGCCAAATGCATTACTGCCAAAGTGGTTTCGCCACTTAGAAAACGAGAAACGATCGAAGTTCTGCGCCTGGCGCCAGAAGAATCCTCAACCGGCGATATGCTGGTCCTAATCCGCTGGCACGACCGAAAAGTAGCGGTCCCGTTGTCCCAGCTGACCGGAATTGACGAAAATGAATTTTCCGACCAAGGAATTGCCGATGGGCAGTACTGGGCCGCGCAAGGTTACGCTCTTTGCCCAACCAACCCACCCCTTTTTATGCGCTCTTCCTTCTAATCCAGCGAGGAAACAGCGCGTCCAGGAAAAAATGGTTGCTCTCGTACCGATCCAGGATATCTCTTAAATCAAGCGACTGAAGAGTCTTCCGAACAGCAGAGGCGGCTCCGAGTATCCGTTCTCCCCGCTCTTCCGTACTCCCTAGCAAATTGGCGTGATCCATTGAGGATAGGTCAATAGTTAACAATAGGCATAAATAAACCTTTTAGTTAAAATTGTTATATTAATAGGCGTTATTATGCCTATTAAAACATTATAATTTAAACGATATGTTTATACCTTTTAACACTAATAAAGCGTTTAATCGGTCATAATATACCTGTATGTATGATATCACTTTCAGGACTCCAGAGGAACTGCAGATTGCTCTCGGTGAGCGTGTCCGCAGACTCCGTCTGGCGCGCAATATAGACCAGCGCGCGACAGCGGACAAGGCGGGAATTTCAGAAAAAGCTTTACGTAACCTTGAAGCGGGGCGGGGCTCTACTGTCGAAACTCTCCTCAGAACCCTGAAGGCACTGGACTCGCTCGAAGGAATAGAGATGCTCGCACCAGAGGTCACGGTTAATCCTCTCGCGTTGTTGCATCGATCCAAACCGCCCCAGCGTGTCCGGCGGCCAAGAGGACAGCGAAAGGTCGACCAGTGAAGCATGTCGCTGTCATCGAGGTTCGCATTTGGGGACAGCGGGTTGGCGCGGTGGCTCTCGATGAGAGACTCGGTTATTATGCCTTTGCTTATGAGCCGGCGTGGCGGCGCAGCGGGATTGATCTGGCCCCGCTAACTTTGCCGCTTGGTGATCGAAGCGCCACGTTTGTTTTCCCCAATCTGCCCGATGCCACTTTTCACCATTTGCCAGGAATGCTGGCCGACGCATTGCCCGATACATTCGGGAATGCCCTCATCGACGCTTGGATGGCGGAGCGCGGATTCACCAAGAGCGAAGTGACCCAGCTTGACCGGTTGGCTTATATGGGAAAACGAGGAATGGGGGCGCTGGAGTTCAGGCCGGCACGTGGGTCCCATAGCGAGAGCACGGCGCCCCTTGAGATGAAATCGCTCGTCGAAAACGCACGGAAGCTGATGGAGGGAGATCTCACGATTGGTGCACGCGCCCAGGCGGCCCTGGCCAACATCATTCGCGTAGGCACCTCGGCTGGCGGCGCGCGCGCCAAGGCGGTAATCGCTTGGAATCCGAGGACAAATGCAATCCGCAGCGGCCAGTTCGATGCCGCAGAAGGATTCGAACCTTGGCTTCTGAAGTTTGATGACGTTGGCAAGGACCGAGAGTTGGGCACGGGGGCGGACTACGGCCGGATCGAATACGCATACTGCCTAATGGCAAAGCAGGCCGGTATCGACATGAATGAATGTCGTTTGCTCGAAGAGAATGGGCGCGCTCACTTTATGACCCGCCGTTTTGACCGCGAAGTAGTAGGTGGCCAAACAATCAAGCATCACGTGCTGACACTCTGCGCGATGGATCACCTGGACTTCAAGCAACGCAGCACACACGCCTACGCTCAGCTCTTCATGGTAGTTGCACGGCTGGGTCTGGGGGATCGGGCATTGGACCAGGTGTTTCGTCGAATGGCCTTCAATGTGATGGCACGCAATTGTGACGACCATACCAAGAACTTCGCCTTTCGTCTAAAACAAAGAGGCAATTGGGAACTGGCACCGGCGTATGACGTGACTCACGCCTATTACCCAAAAGGCGAATGGACTTACCAGCACCTGATGAGCGTCAATGGCAAATTCGATGACATTACGCGCGAGGACATGGTCGTCGAAGCAGACCGCTTCGGGGTTGGCCGCCCGAGCGACCGGTTAAACGAGGTCCACACGGCCTTGAGGAACTGGCCCCGATTTGCCCAAGAAGCGGGTCTGAGCGATTCTACATCCGACCGCGTGGCGGCGGACTTCCGTTTGCTATAACAAGCGGTTAAAGATTTTGGATTGGGCGAAAAACCAGGAAGGCCGGGGTTCCCGGCCCTCGTTCCTGGGCCTCAATCTCCAGCCAAAACGGTAGGCGGTGGTGAGGCAGAGATGGGTGACTTTGAGGCTACGACCGGGGTGCCCGTCGGCTTTTCAAATTCGGGAAATGTCTCAGCCACCTTATCCTGCCCGACGTATCTGGAGTGCCCCCATTTTGTCCCGGGAGCGTTCCGCTTCGAACGAGCCTCTGCAGTTTCCTTCGGAACGATGAAAATTCTTCGACTAACTTGATCCGCGCCGGGAAGCAGAACGAGTCCCCACCCGTCAAACTGCGCGGTGGCATCAAAATCCACCGCCGTGTCGCCGCCTCGCTTCAACGTTCTAGCTGCAGCTAGACCTTACATAAATCTGTGAGGCACTCTGTCCTTCGGCTGGGCGATCACATCGTAATGCGGCCAATTGGTCGGCACCGTGAACGCCGGAACGCCCGCGAGCGTGACTTCGCCAGCTAACCGCCGAGGTGTTTTCACTTCCGGAACTTCGCGGACACCATCAGAGGCCGCGCCGAAACGTTCGCGTCGCGCAATGGCTGCGCTGCTGGTGGCATCGAGGACGATTCGCCCGATTCCTCTTCCCGCATGCAGAGCAGAAACCTAGCCGTCACCTTCTACCGATGGCGATTAAATTCCTAGATGAGAACTGGATGAACCGGATCGGGTGGCAAAACTTTCGCTCCGACACCTTCCAGAACTGGAGTTGATCTCTGCGTCTAACGGTCGGCGGAGTCGCGGAATGCCTGCGAAAATCAAGCGGCACCACTACCAAGATGGACCAAGATGGCGCCTGAGTTGAGCCGCGAATTTCTGCTGTGTTAGCATCCTAGGTTTTGGCAGGGCGTTCGACGTTGGCCTAGAGGAAGTCCTCTTTCTTTCGTTCTTTGTGGGCCCGCCGTAGTGCAGATCCGCAGATTGGAAGCAATCGGCATTCGCCAAAGGGTTTGAAGGAGTAATCCCGTGAAAGTCTACGAAGGCGCCAATATTCGGAACGTAGCCGTCCTCGGTCATGGCAGAGCCGGCAAAACTTCTTTGGTTTCTGCCATGCTGGCCACCGCGCAAGCCAGCGAGCGGGTGGGCCGCGTGGATGACGGAACCGCGACCACCGACTACGATGAGGAAGAGATTGCCCGAAAGATGTCGATTGCCAGTGCGCTGGCGTATGTCGAATGGGGTAAGACCAAGATCAACATCGTCGACACACCCGGTTTCAATATGTTCGTCCACGAAGCCAAGTTGGTCCTGCCGGTGGTGGACGCGGCGATCATCGTCGTGGATGGGGTGGCGGGGGTGGAGGTCGTCACCGAGCGGGTGTGGAACTACTGCGAAGAATTCCAGAGCCCGCGGCTGATCGTGGCCAGCCGCATGGACCGCGAACGCGCCGACGCCACGCGAGTCTTAGACTCTCTCACCAAAGCCTTTGGAAGGACCGTGGTTCCGATTGAGCTGCCGATCGGCCGGGAAAAGAACCTGTCCGGGGTCGTCGATCTGGTGAGCATGAAGGCCTACACCTACGAGCTCGGCGGAAGCGGCAAAGGCAAGGAAGGCGAGATCCCGGCGAATATGAGCGAGCCGGCGCAGCAAGCCCACGAGAGGCTGGTGGAGATGATCGCCGAGGGCAACGATAGCTTGATGGAGGAGTTCTTTGAAAAGGGCACCATTCCGGAAGAGCATCTCATTCCCGCCTTGCACGAAGCCATCCGGGAAGACAAGATTTTCCCCGTGATCTTCGCTTCCGGGCTCGGCAACATCGGGGCGGACCGCCTGATGAACTTCGTCGTCGATTACACTCCGGCCCCTTCCGAACATGCCTGGGTGCAAGGCGAAGCGGCGGCCTCGGGCAACGGCGAGCCGCAGCGGCGCCAGGCGAGTGACGCCCAGCCGCTTTCGCTCTACGTCTTCAAGACGGTGAACGACGTATTTGCCGGGCGCATCTCTTTTTTCAAAGTTTTCTCAGGGGTGCTGAAAAACGACGCCGTGGTGCAGAATTTCACCCGCAATTCACCCGAGAAGCTGGCCCATATTGCGATCATGCAGGGAAAAACCGCGGTGCCGGTGACCGAGTTGCATGCCGGGGATATCGGCGCCGTGGCCAAGCTCAAGGACACGTTGACCGGTGACACCCTGGGCGACAAATCCGCCCCCATCCGCTATCCCAAAATTTCCCTGCCCGAACCGGCGATCACCTTTGCTATTGAACCCAAGAGTCGCGCCGACGAAGACAAGCTTGGTCCCGGCCTGCACAAACTCATGGAAGAGGACGCCATGCTGCGCTTCTTCCGCGACCCTCAGACCAAGGAATTCCTGATCGCCGGCACGGGCCAGCAGCATATTGAAGTGGTGGTGTCCCGGTTGAAGAAGCGATATCACGTCGAAGTCAACCTGAAGGCGCCGAAGGTACCCTACCGGGAAACCATCCGCGGCAAAGCCGACGTGCAGGGCCGGCACAAGAAGCAGACCGGCGGGCATGGCCAGTTTGGAGATTGCAAGATTCGCATGGAGCCGCTGCCGCGCGGCGGCGAATTCGAGTTTGTCAACGATATTTTCGGGGGCGCGATTCCCAGGAACTTCATTCCCGCCGTGGAGAAGGGAATTCGCGACGCGGCGGCGCGCGGCTATCTGGCGGGCTACCCGGTGGTGGATTTCCGAGTTGTGCTCTATGACGGGTCGTACCACGAAGTGGACTCGAACGATCTGTCGTTCCAGCTTGCCGGACGCATCGCCTTCAAGAAGGCCATGGAGCAAGCCAAGCCGACGCTGCTCGAGCCGATTATGGCCGTCGAGATCACGGTTCCCGACGAGTTTGCGGGATCCATCATGGGCGATCTGAACAGCCGCCGCGGGCGCATCCAAGGCATGGACAACAAGGGCGGCAATACGGTAGTGAAGGCCGAGGTGCCGATGGCGGAGATGCTGACCTACGGCGCCGATTTAACCTCGATGACCCAGGGTCGGGGCAGTTTCAACATGGAGATGCATCATTACGACATCGTTCCCACGCAGTTGCAGGAGAAGATCATCGAGAAGGCGAAGGCCGCGCGGGGTGAAGTGAAAGAAGAGGAGGAGTGACTTTCTCGCCAACGCTTTCCTTGGGATGGAGAACTCGATCCCATGGCCACTCCAGGTTGGGTCGCCTCTGATGCCCTAAGCCGGGTAACCAAGAAAGCGGGTCGACGAGGAAGGAGAAATCGTGCTCAGGTAGTTGGGAACGATGGTCGGAACCCGCCCTAAGCTACTCGTACCGCAACGCCACCATGGGATCGACCCGAGCGGCGCGGCGGGCTGGAAGGTATGCCGCCAGCAGTCCGACTCCAGCCACCGCCGCGCACACCAGGATCATGACCAACGGATCGCGGGGTCCGGTGCCATACAGCAGGTTGTTCAGAATTGTCGCCGACAGCAACGCGCAGGTGGCGCCGATGGCGATTCCGGTGATCAATAAGAGGGCCGCATCGCGCAGCACCATCCTCAGCACCGACTTCCGCTCCGCCCCCAGCGCCATACGGACCCCGATCTCACGCGTGCGGCGCGAGACCGAATACATCATCACGCCGTACAGCCCAACCATGGTCAGAACCATCGCCAGCCCGGCGAATGTGCTCAACAGGACCATGGCAAATCGAGGCTGGGAGAGCTGAACGAACATCAGGTCGTGCAGGGTGCGAATCTGGGTGACGGGAATGTCCTTGTCCATGGCTGAGACCAGATGCTGCACGCTGGCCCCTAGGCCGGTTGGATCGAGCGAACTGCGCACCACGGTGTACAGGCAGCACCATGTAGGAAGTTGCGCAGCAGGTACGTACATCGCCGGATCCATCTCACGATCGGTCGCACTCAAGCGGATGTTTCCCACGACGCCGACGATCTTGCGCCAGGGCGGACCACCAGGGGTTCCGTTGCCCGCGCCCGGTTTCAGCTTCTTCCCCAGCACATTTTCCCCGGGAAAGAACTTCTGTGCAAAGGCGCGATTCACCATGATCACCTGCTCCGCCTGCATGTCATCGCGCTCAGAAAAATCGCGCCCGGCGACGACCGGGACCTCGATCGCGGTCAAGTAGCCGGGGGTGATCGGCGTCAATTCGGCGCTTTGTCTCTCGCCCTCGGGTAAGGGATGCTCAGGATTCTCGAAGCTAATCAGGATGTCATTATTGCTCAAGGGCAGTACCATGACCCCGCCCGCGGATTCGACACCCGGCAAAAGACGCAGCTTGGCAAAATAATCGCGATAAAACTGAGGACGCTTGTCTTTGTACTGCGCGTCGGGGATTTCAAAGAACATCGTGGTCACGCGATCAGGGTTGAATCCTTCATCGGCGTGCCGCAGATGGGCGAAGCTGGTAATCAACAGGCCCGCTCCGGCGGTGAGCAGTAATCCTAGCGCGACCTGCGCCACGATGAGCGAGGAGCGCAGCCAATCGCGGCCCCAAACCTCGCTTCTTCCGCCTGCCTTCAAGGTAGAGACCAGATCGGCGCGCGCCGCGGAGAATGCGGGAAGCACCCCAAAAATAATTCCCGCCACCAAGGACAGAAGAAGAGCGAAGAAGAGCACGTGCAAATCGACGCCCGCATCGGCCGCGCGAGGGATGCTGTCGCCGATCAGGGAAAGAATGGCCGGCGTCGAAAGAAAAGCCAGCTCGCAGCCCACGATTCCACCGCCCACGCTGAGAACCAGACTTTCCGCCAGCAGCTGGCGCATGATTCTTCGTTTTCCCGCGCCCAGAGCCGCTCGCAGGGCGATCTCGCGCTGGCGCTCGCGCATCCGCGCCAGCAGCAGGTTGGCGATGTTCCCGCACGCGATCAACAGCACCAAGGCCACCGAACCGAAGACGATCAGAAGAGCAGAGCGCGTGTCTCCTAACAGGGCCTGAATTTCGGGGATTGCCCGTGCGGAATCGTGCTGGGTGTTTGAAGCCGGATACTGCCGGGCGAGGTTCCCGGCCAGCAGCTTCAAGTCCTGATCCGCCTGGGCCACGGTCGTTCTCGGCTTGAGGCGTCCGATTACATTCAAGAAGTGCGCTCCGCGGTTTTGGACGATCGGGTGGGGATCGTTCGGGTCGTCGTCCACCGCAAGCGTCGTCCACACGCTGGTCGTCGGCCGGGTGAGCGGGAAACGGAACGAGGGCGGCATCACGCCAACGATCGTGTAGAGGTCGCCGCTCAGATGGACCGACCGCCCAACAATGGACCTGTCCGATGCAAATTGCGATGTCCATAAGGCGTGACTGATGAGGATGACGCGCGTCCCCCGCTTTTCTTCGTCGGCGGTGAATCTGCGGCCGAGTTCCGGCTCGACCCCAAGCGCCGACATGAGGTCCCAGGAAACAATCTCGCCGTCCAGATGCAGGGGCCGATCGAGCCCAGTCAGGGTGAAGTCATTGTCGTGGTACGACGCCAGATGCTCGAGGGTATGATTCTCGGAGCGCCAGTCGAAAAAGTCGGGATACGACACAGCGTTGAGGTGTGGATTGTGGCTAAAAAACGACTGCACCTCGATCAATCGCTCAGGGTGATCATAGGGCAGGGGACGCAGCATGACCGCATCGACCACGCTGAAAACGGCGGTATTGGCGCCAATTCCGAGCGCCAGGGTGATTACCCCAAGGACCGCAAAGCCGGGATTCAGACGCAACTGCCGCAGCGCATAACGAAAGTCTTGTGCCAGTCCGCTCATCTCAGCTGTCCTCCTCGTCGCCAACGCCGCCCGAGCGCGTTGGCCAACACCCAGGCGAAACGGTCACGCCTGCCATCCGATAAAATCTCTCCGCGAGCAAGACCTTTACCAATCGAGTGCACAGCGTAATCCCTTGATGGCACAGGACAAAGACTAGCGCTGTCGAGGCCACGGCGTTTCACAGGCGTCCGCCGACGGGCTGGGCTGTCCGGAAGCGAACAGGCAAGCGTCCGTCGGCCGACGGTTGATGAGATCAGTTGCAGGAGGCTAACCGGCCGCAACGGATTCAGGAGATAGGCCGTAGTCTGGGAGGCAGCTCGGAACGCGGGACGGTGACCTGTTCGCCGCTTTCCAGATTCTTGAGCGCGAAGGCCCCGGATTGCACCTCGTTCTCGCCCACAATCAGGATGTAGCGTGCCCCGAGCTTGGTGGCGATCTCAAACGACTTTTTCAGACGAAACGATTCGTCTCCCAACTCGGCAACGATCCCTTGGCTCCGCAGCTCGCGAGCCAGCCGGGCTGCCTCGCGATCCGTGCCCGCCCCGAGGGGCGCAAGGTAGACGTCCGGCTTCCCCTCGGCGCCAGCAGCCGGCCGGTTCAGGGCCAGCACCAGGCGATCCTCCCCGATGGCGAAGCCGATGCCTGGCGCCTTAGGTCCGCCCAGCAATTCTGACAAGCCATCGTAACGGCCTCCGCCGAGAATCGCGTTCTGCGCGCCGAGCGCCCCGTGCGTGAATTCGAACGCCGTGCGCGTGTAGTAGTCGAGACCGCGCACCAGCCGATCGTTCAGCGCGAAGGGCACACCCAGCGCAGACAGGAGCTCCTGCACTTGCTCGAAGTGCTTGCGGCAAGGCTCATCGAGGTACTGGCTGATGCGCGGCAGCTGCTCGATCCAAGGCTGATCTTGCGGAACTTTGCAGTCGAACACGCGCAGGGGATTGCGAATCGCGCGGCGCTGACAATCTGCGCACAGTTTCGCGGCCAGCGGGGCGAGCGCTTCTCGGAGAGCGTCGTTATAACGGGCGCGATCGGCGGGGCACCCGATGGAATTCAACTCGAGATTCCACGCTTTGATCCCAAGGCGGTCGAGCAGACTGGAGAGGAGCTCTAAAATCTCCGCGTCCCGCGCCGCCGATTCACTGCCCGCACTCGCCGGACCGATCACCTCGGCGCCGATTTGGTAGAACTGACGGTAGCGTCCCTTCTGCGGCCGCTCCCGGCGGAACTGCGGTCCGATGTAGTAAAGCTTGTTGAGGCCACGTTCCCAGAGCTTGTGCTCGATATAGGCACGGACGACGCCCGCCGTGTTCTCAGGGCGAAGGGTGAGCGACTGGGCCAGCTCGCCCTCTCGTCGGGTGCGATCTTCCCAGGTGTACATTTCCTTGCCGACGATGTCGGTTTCTTCCCCGACACTGCGAGCAAACAGCTGGGTTTCCTCGAAGATGGGCGTGCGAATCTCCTGAAAGTTGTAAGCGCGAAACAGGTCGCGCACCTCCCCCTCGACGAAGTTCCACACTGCCGATTCCGGCGGCAGCAGGTCACGAGTTCCGCGAACGGCTTTGATCACGAGCGTGTCTTCTACCCATCCCCCGGAGAAGTTGTTCCTGGCACTGGCCAGCACTTCGGCTGGGCCCGGCGCAGGCTCCGCGCCCTCCCGGCCTTGCGCACAGCCTGCTTTCAAAGTTCCTGCAAATAGGCTTGCTTGTATCCCAAATAATTCTTCGCGTAGCGCAGAATCATTTCCTGATCCTGCTCCCCGAGCTTGCGGCGGAACCGGCCGGGAGAGCCCATCCAAAGCGAGCCGGCCTCGACGCTCGTATTCTCGGGGATCAGGGTTCCGGCGGCGATGATCGAGCCCGCACCAATGCGGGCGCCATTCAAGATGATCGATCCCATGCCGATCAGGCAGCGGTCCTCGATGACACAGCCGTGCAGGGTCACAGAGTGTCCGATGGTGACATACTCGCCGACGAACACTCCGTACTGCTCTTTCATGCCGTGCAGCACGGAGCAATCCTGGACGTTCGAATGCGCGCCGATGCGGATGGCATGCACGTCGCCCCGGAGCACGGCGTTCATCCAAATACTGACGTGCGCGGCCAAGACCACGTCGCCGATCAACTGTGCGGATTCATCCACATAACAGGTAGGCGGGACGGTCGGCGTCACACCCTTATAGGAGCGGATCATTTCTCAGGGTCTCTCTTGCTCGCGGAGAACTTTGAACATAACACGGCTCGAGGCGCGGTGAAAACCAGAGCGTGGGTTTCCCGGCTGCGGGCCGGACGGAACGGGATGGGGGTCCTAATTTTCCGTGATGGCGGGCGAAGCTGCGGGCGCCGCTTTGGGCGGCTTGGGCGCCTTCGGCGGCTCGGGTGTGTCTTCCCCCGAAGCTTTATGAATCGCAATCGCGCCGTGATCGTCGTTCACGATCAAATGCGGGCCGCCGGAGCCCACGGTGCCGCTGGCGCTCGCCAGGTTATCGGAAGTCTCGACTTTAAGTTCGGGGAAATCCGTCTCCACATCCCCACCCCGCGCCCGTGCGTCCACTTGGAAGCCAGCTTTCGGGGGCAGATAGACCTCGACATCGCCGCGGCGATCTTCCACCTGCATGCTGCCCAGCTGTTTGACCCGTATCTCCACCGAGCCGTTCTGATCTTCCAGCCGCGCGTCCCCCGACAGTCCGGCCAAGCGGACGTCCTTGGAGCGGGTCGTAAGCCGCAGCGGGCCGATGATGTTGGTCGCCTGGAGATCGCCGGAATCCAGATTCAAATCGCCCTCGAGCCGGGAGAACTGCAATTCGGTGCGGGGGGACTTGAACAGGACCGACTGGCCGATGTTCGCCAACTTTACCGTCTCCATGAACTCTCCATCCAAATGAGCGCCGCCTTTCACGTCCTCGAGCGAGACATCGTTGGCGCGACCTTCAATCGAGACATCCGAGCTGACTTGCGAGACACGGGCCGAACTGTGCTCGAGAGTCAGGTTCACTTTGCCGTGGATATCGGTTGCCGACACCTCGTTGTGCTGGGCAGATACGGTAACGTCGCCATCCCGGCCGAGCACGTCGACGTCCCCGTAGCGATTGGAAACCTCGACGGCCGCCTTGCGGGGCAGGGCAATATCCAAATCTTCCGCGACCCAGCGGTCCCCGGCGCCCTGGTTGTTCGCATTCAAAGTGACACGGTTGCCGCTCATGCTGATCTCGGGCGCGGTCTTCGCGTTGTAGCGGTCGGCTTCCGCCTGGCTTTCAGCCTGGATGTGTTTGTGAACCGAGACGTGAATCTGCTGGTCGTTCGAGCTGCTGACGTGGACGGCGCCGCGAGTGTCGATGACGTGCAGGCTGGCGTCTGCGGGAAAATCCTTAACCAGCTGGTCTTCGTACTCGTATTTCTCGCCAAGCCAGGGAAAATCACCCTCATCGAGGTTGAGTTGGTCGCGGACCTCGCCCCAATCCAAGCGCGAAGCCCGCGTCGCCATCAGCCCAAAGACAATCAGCATGATGGTGAGCAAAATACCGCCCGCACTCAGGCCGGAAGCGTGCGTGCCCTGGCGCCGCGCCCCCTCATACTCGATCAGCTTGATGACTCCCGCCAGGATGAGAAGCAGCGGCCAGTAGTGGGCAAACCAGTGGCCCAGCCGCGACCAATTGACGTATCCCATGGTGCCCAGGAGGAATACGATTCCAAGCGAGATCAATAGAATCGGACCCGAAAAGGAGAAGTGGCGGCGAGGGGGCGGCGCTGGGACGGGGCTAGCCATTGTTCACCTCGCTGACCGGCGCTTGACCCGGTTCACTGGCCGCGCCATTCAATCCCGGCCCGCTGCCCAGGGCCGGTGGCGGAGGCGGCGGGCTTGTCCGTTCGAGAAGCTTGGCGGCGCCGACGGCCAGGAGCAAGACCGGCCAGGTGCGATGCCAGCCGGGACCACCCAGGTGCTCGATCAGGGAGAGCACTCCAACGGTGACCAGCACGACCGGTCCGATCAGGCTGGGGATTCGCCCCCCGTGGCCGCGGACCGTTGTCGAGGGGACCCACCCCCCGCGCTTGGCAAAGATCCAGATACCCAGCAGGATCAGTAAGATCGGCCACAGATTTCCGACGCGGAATTCGAAAACGCCCGCGGTTTCAAGCAGGAACAATACGCCCAGGCCGATCAGCACAAGCGCGAAGACCGGAACTTTCGAGGTATCTACCTTCTCTCCTGCGCCAAACGCTTGTCCCAAACCCAAGGGATCGGGAACGGGTTGGCCCAGTTCGATCGCCTTCGCCGTGCGCACCCCGTCGATGATCTGCCATACATAGAAGAAGGCGAAAGCGAAGGCGCAGAAGGTGTCGAGCGGGCTGGCTTGGTCCATGCCGAAGACCAGTCCCACGAAGATGAGCAGGTGAGCCAAGCCCTTGGCATACTGGCCGGTATAGACTGCCCCGACGCCAAAGGGGAAAAAACCGGCCAGAATCCCAGCGACTGCGGGGTTCACCCCCGCAGCCGGGCGGGAGGGCGCAGGCCCGGGTGGAACGAATGCCGCCGGCGGTTGCGGGGGCAGCGCAGGCTGCACGCCCGCCAGGCGTTCCGCCAAGCAGCTCTCGCAGTAGATGACTCCTCTCACATCGCGCAGACAGCTGGCACAAAGAGGCTTTCCACAGGTGCGACAGTAGGCGACCGCCGCCACCCCAGGATGCACGGCACAAGTCACGGATTCCTCCTGAGTGTCGCTGACTTGACCCATGCGAAGTCCACTCGAGGCGGCGAGTCGGAGAGGGCGGCCAGGATCATCTGACCATTTCCCTGGCGATAGTTGCGTTCTTGCTTTTGCTCGGGTTGTTCACTGGTATTGTCGCTCCTTGGATGTTTTTCCTGTTTTGCGGGCGTCGGCTCGCGGGGAGCCGTGACCCGTTTAAATTCCCGCACCCGCGACTCGATCTCATAGACAAACCGGATATTCTCGTAATACTTCACGACCTTGCCCGAAGTCTCGTAGTAGCTTCTGCGAATCGAGCTGGGACGAAGGTCGAGGTGACGCAGATCCGCCAGCCTGACGCCGGCTAGGCTCAGGGAAATCGAAAGGGAGAAGAATGCCATACCGAACGACATGGCAAGCCGCGGCTGCCGGCTAACGGCAACCACGAACTGCATCAGCCCTTGCGCCCAACCGGCCGCGCGCTCGGACCAGGACTGCGCCGGTCGAGTTACGCCGACGGTGTCGATCCCCGTGGTAGCGGCCAGAATCTTGCCGACCAAATGCGGTGGAGGTTCGACTTCTACCAGTTGTTCCAGCCAGTGCTTGCCCATCTCAGCTTCGGCCAACAGCGGTCCACAGATCGGGCAGGACCGGGCGTGAGCCTCGAACGCTTGTGCTTTCGGGCCCGTGAGCACCTGATCCAGACGATCGCTGAGCAGAGCGTCGAACTCGTTGCACCGCATCTCGCTATGGTCTTTCCCCGCCATCACATCACCTGTTTATAAGTACGTTGTAACAAACGCGCAAGTTCCGCACGTCCGCGGTTGATTCGAGATTTCACGGTCCCCTCTGGTACCTTGAGCACGGTGGCAATCTGCTTGTAGTCCATTTCCTGTAAGTCCCTTAGAATCACAGCCTCTCGAAGATCCGGTGAAAGCCTTCCGAGGGCCCGATGCACCACGTCCCCCAGCTGCCGAGTCTGGGCTCGCTGTTCCGGGGCGGGACGGCTATCCTGAATCTGCTCAGCGAGCGGCATGGCATCATCACGCTCGGAAGGCGCGGCGTCAAGCGAATCCGTAAGCCGCTCCTGCTTGGTCCTACGAAAATGGTCTACCAATAGATTGCGGGTCATGGTCGTAGCCCAAGTCATGAATGCTCCGCGTTCGATGTCGTAGGTCTTAAGCGTGCGGTACATCTTGATGAACACCTCCTGGGTGAGGTCTTGTGCATCTCCTGTGGATCCCGCGAAGCGATAGCAGATGTTGTAAATCCGCCGATGGCAGCGTTGCACGAGTTCCTCCCAAGCGGCCGCGTCGCCGGCGATACAGCGACGGATAAGTTGCTCTGTGACTTGGGCCTCTTCCACCCGGAACTCCGCAGAACCGATGCTTTGATGAGGCGATGCGGTTCACTCTCCAAAAACCCAACGCCCTGTTAGGCCGCGCAGAACTTGTCAAAAACACAGCATTGTAGCAGGCATCCCGTGGGCGAACAAATTGCGAACATCCGCCCAACCCTAGTTTCTCTCGATGACCCGGATTGGCTGCCAGGCAGACCGCGGGTTTGGCGGTTGCGGTCCCGCAGCTGGCGGACATGGTCGAAGCGTCAGGTTATTCCGCGGTGAAGTAATCCACGGTTACTGGATTTTCGAAGAGCGAGTAATCTCGGGTCACCACCGTGATCCCGCTATCCGTGACGAAATAGCGTTGCCGGTCGGCTTCGGCGTCGTAGCCGATGGTGGTGCCTTCGGGAATATGCACGTCGCGGTCGATGATGGCTTTGCGGATGCGGCAATGGCGCCCCACATTCACGTGCGAGAAGAGGATGCTGGCATCGACTTCGCTAAAGGAATTCACCCGCACATCGGGCGAGAGCACGCTGTTTTTCACCGTGCCGCCGGAAACGATGCAGCCTGCCGAGACAATGGAATCAAGCGCCGTACCCGTGCGTCCGAGCTCGGCGAAGACGAACTTGGCGGGCGGATACTGCCGCTGGTGGGTGCGGATCGGCCATCCCTCATCATAAAGATTAAACACCGGCGACACCGAGACGATGTCCATATTGGCCTCGTAGTAGGCCTCGAGCGTGCCCACATCGCGCCAGTACAACGCTTCCTTCTTGTTCTCGTCGACAAAGTCGAAGGAATATACCCGGTAGTCATCCACCATCTTGGGCAGCACATCTTTTCCGAAGTCGTGGCTGGAGTCTCCCTCCTCGGCGTCTTTGAGCAGAGCCGGAATGAGCACGTCGGTGTTGAAGATGTAGATGCCCATGGAAGCCGACACTTTGTCCGGGTTGTAGGGCGAGCGCAGATCGGTTTGCTGGGGCTTCTCGAGGAAACCATTCACCCGGCTGTCTCGGTCCACGTCGACGACCCCGAAGCGATAGACTTCGCTCGGATCCACCTGAATCGTCGCCAGGGTGACATCGGCGCCGGAGTCAACGTGCTGCTTCAACATCAGACCGTAATTCATCTTGTAGATGTGGTCGCCCGAGAGAATGAGCACGTGCTTTGGCTGCTCGGAACCGATGGAGTAGATATTCTGATAAACCGCGTCGGCCGTCCCCTGGTACCACTCCTCGCTGACTCGCTTCATCGGGGGTAGCACTTCAACAAACTCCCCCATCTCGCGGGCTACGATGTTCCAACCCTCGCGGATGTGGCGGTTGAGGGACAGTGCCTTGTACTGGGTGAGGATGTAGACCCGGCGGAGATCAGAGTTGACACAGTTCGAGAGGGTTACGTCGATGATGCGGTAAATGCCGCCGAAAGTCACGGCCGGCTTGGCCCGGTCGCGGGTGAGCGGATAGAGACGTTCTCCCGCCCCTCCGGCAAGTAAAACTCCGAGCGTGTCCTTCATGACCTTCCCGCTTGGATCAGCCCAAGGCGTATCGCATGCGTTCGCGGAGCGAGAAACTTGGCCTCGCACAACGCAGGCAAACGCTAAAATACTAGCATAGGGATACGAACTACAGGAAAAGGAACACTCAAGGCTTCAGGCCCGAGTGCCAGCCGTGCCTGGGAGCGCGGCCCAGCTGCCTGGCGCAGATTTTCGGCCCTCAGGCGGCGTCGTCCTCAATTTTGATGCGCAGCGATTTGAGAAACTTCAAATCCTGATCGCTGACTTTGAACTCGGGGTTGCCGGTGAGGGTGGTCACCAGGGAGGTCTTGTCGTTGCCCTTTTCGCCGGGCTTGCTTACCCCGATGGTGGCTTCGAGCACGAGGAAAATGTCGTATCCGCCTTCCTTGATGCGAGAGACCACTTCAGCAATCTGATCGGACTCCGCCAGGGACTCGTTGATCGCCTCACCGAGTTCCTTCATCAATTGTTTCAGTTGCTGGTCCACAAGTCCCCCTTCCACCCCCGTCGGAATATTAGATGCGCGTGTCCCCTGAAGCGTCGTTCCAAACTCGTCGCGAACGACTGCTGACGGCTCATTGTACCGCCGAAGCTTGATAAAATCACCAGTGTCATGGCGCAAGTCTCCACCGCCCGCAAGCTGGCGATCGCCGCCCGGGTGGCAGGCCAACAGATAAGAAAAAGCCGTACGTTCGCCGTGGCGAGCCGGGCCGCCCAGACTTCGGCCGGTCATTTGGGGCGGGTTCTTGGGCAGTTGTGGTTGGAGGTCACGGGTTTTGTTTTCTTGACGTTAGCGGGCATCGGATCTCTGGCCTTCTTGCGCGAGTATGCCCGCTACCGCGAGGGACGAGCCGGTTCCGGACGGGTGGTGGTGGCAATCTGTTTCACACTCTTATTTGCCTGGTTTGGTTTAAGTTCATTCTGGCGAGTCAGGAAGAAGGGATGAAGCCGGAGGCTTGCGGAGGAGTGATTCTCGATCCCAGCCCTGAGTTTGGCGCATGCAATCGCAGGGAACGCGGATCCCTGAACCCATTCGCTTTCCTTCAGCATGGCGCACTCGCCGCTCGAAGGGCCTTATGACGGTCAAAAGAAAAGCTTCTGCCAGCAACTCGACAGCCGAGCCGCAGACTTCCTCTCATATTCCGGTGCGCCCCCTCTACACGGCGTCTGACCTTGCGGGCTGGGACTATGGGCGGCAGGTCGGTTATCCCGGCGAGTATCCATTCACCCGCGGCGTGCAAGCGACGATGTATCGAGGACGCCTCTGGACCATGCGCCAGTACGCCGGAATGGGCGATGCCGAGGAATCCAACAAGCGCTACCAGTACCTTCTGGGGAATGGCACGACGGGGCTGTCGGTAGCCTTCGATCTGCCCACGCAAATCGGCATGGACTCTGATCATCGGCTGGCCTTGGGCGAAGTCGGCAAAGTGGGCGTAGCCATTGATTCCATCGAAGATATGGAGCGGCTCTTCGCGGGCATCGACCTGACAAAAATCTCGACCGCCATGACCATCAATGCAACGGCATCGATTCTCCTGGCACTCTACGCCGCCGTCGCGCGGCGCCAGGGAGCCGACCTCCGCCAACTCTCCGGCACGGTGCAGAACGACGTCCTCAAAGAGTACATTGCCAGAGGTACTTACATTTACCCGGTCGAGCAGGCGATGCGGATTGTCACCGACATGTTCGCCTGGACCAACGAACACCTGCCGAACTGGAACCCGATTTCGATCTCGGGGTACCACATGCGGGAGGCGGGTTCGACCGCGGTGCAGGAGTTGGCCTTCACCCTGGCCAACGGAATTGCCTACGTCGAAGCCGCGATCCGGGCCGGCCTCGATGTCGACAGGTTCGCTCCGCGGCTCTCCTTCTTTTTCAATGCCCACAACAATTTCCTGGAAGAGGTGGCCAAGTTCCGCGCCGCCCGGCGCTTGTGGGCTGCCATCATGAGGGAACGGTTCAAGGCGAGGCATCCTCGGTCTTGGATGCTGCGGTTTCACACCCAGACCGCGGGATCGACTCTGACCGCCCAGCAGCCGGAGAACAATATTGTGCGCACCGCCGTTCAAGCCATGGCTGCCGTACTGGGCGGAACCCAGTCTCTGCACACCAACTCCTACGACGAGGCCTTGGCGCTGCCGACGGAGCAGGCGGCGCGGATTGCCTTACGAACCCAGCAGATCATCGCCTATGAATCGGGCGCACCGCAGACGATCGATCCGCTGGCTGGTTCCTACTACGTGGAATCCCTGACCGACGAAGTGGAAAAACGAGCGCGCGAGTATCTCGACAAGATCGAGGGGCTCGGCGGAATGCCCAAGGCCATCGATCGCGGCTTCGTGCAACAGGAAATCCAGAATGCCGCCTACGACTATCAGCAGCAGGTCGACCGCGGAGAGACCACCGTGGTCGGCGTGAACCGGTTCCTGGTGGAGGAGGAAAAGCCCATTCCCATCCAACACATTGACGAGTCGCTCGAACCGAGGCAGGTGGAGCGTCTACGGGCGCTGCGCGGGCGGCGCGAGCCTCAGCCGTGGAAAGATTGCCTGCAGGCCGTCGAGGACGCTGCCCGCTCCGGCGCCAATCTGATGCCGGCCATCCTGGCCGCAGTCGAGGCCTACGCCACGGTGGGCGAGATCTCGGACAGAATAAGAAAGGTGTTTGGGGAATATAAGGAAACGGTGGTGATTTAGGCCGACGGTCTCGCCTGGTCTTCCCCTCGGCGGGCGCGACCTGCTCTGCGCCGGCAGACTTGCGCCGGCACGATCAGTTTGCGACCTTATAGTCGCAGGCCTCGCGGCAGGACTGGCAGTAGTAACGACCATCCATACAGAGACGGACGTCTAACTGCGCGTTGCAAAAAAGACAGTATCGGTCGCATTCGCAGTTAGCTTCGCCTTGCTCACACTGCGCACAACGAACCGAGCTTTTTTCGGCGGACATGAACCGCAGCGTAACCACGCAAGCTTCGATATGCTTAATATCACAAATCGGCGGGTGGCTCAAGGCGTAGGCCGCGCCGTTTTGAAAATCCCGGAGGAAGGAATCGAATGCCGCGCTTCGCTCTGCTGCTGATCGCTAGCCTGAGTCTTCCATCCCTGGTGTTGTGCGCGGACGAGGCCGCGCTGGTCGGTTACTCGCCGCGCTCGAGCCAGACGGAACGTGAGTGGGAGGCGAAATTCCGCGCCCTGGCGGATCCCGCCAACATCCGCGAATTCATGCGGCGCCTCAGCGCCCGGCCGCACCACGTCGGATCGTCTTACGACAAGGACAACGCGCAATGGATTCTCGCCCGCTTCGAGGAGTGGGGATTCGACGCCCACATCGAAACCTTTGACGTACTTTTTCCCACGCCCAAAGTGCGCCTGCTCGAAATGATCGAGCCCGAGAAGTTCACCGCCAAGCTCGACGAGCCGGCGCTCGCGGTCGATCCCACATCGAACCAGAAGTCCGAGCAACTGCCCACCTATAACGCTTACTCGACGGATGGCGATGTCACCGCGCCCCTGGTCTTCGTGAACTACGGTCTGCCGGAGGATTACGAGCTGCTCGACCGCTTGGGTATCTCGGTGAAAGGCATGATCGTAATCGCTAAGTACTACCACTCCTGGCGCGGTGTGAAGCCGAAGGTTGCGGCAGAACACGGAGCCATCGGGTGCCTGATCTACTCCGAACCTCAGGATGACGGCTATACGCGTGACAATGTTTTTCCGCAGGGCCCCATGCGCAACCCCGAGGGGGTGCAGCGCGGCAGCGTGATGGACTTTGCCTCGTCGAGCCCGGGTGACCCGCTCACGCCCGGCGTCGGCGCCACGCCCGATGCCAAACGACTGCCTCTGAGCCAGGCAAAGAGCATCACGAAGATTCCCGTTCTACCGATTTCCTACGGCGATGCCCAGCCACTGCTGGCCCGGCTCGGGGGGCCTATGGCTCCGGCCGAGTGGCGCGGGAGTCTGCCGATTCCATATCACGTGGGACCGGGCCCCAGCAAAGTCCATCTCAAGGTTGCATTCAACTGGGACCTCAAGCCGGTGAATGACGTCATCGCGAAGATTCCCGGCAGCAGCGTACCGGGTGAGTGGATCATCCGGGGCAATCACCACGACGCCTGGGTCAACGGTGCCGAGGATCCGGTCTCGGGACAATCGGCCCTGCTCGAGGAGGCGCGGGCGCTTGGCGAATTGCTGAAGCAGGGCTGGAAGCCCCGCCGCACCATCATCTACGCCGCATGGGACGGGGAGGAGCCCATGTTGCTCGGATCCACGGAATGGGCCGAGACGCACGCCGAAGAGCTCGAGCGGCACGCCGCCGTTTATATCAACAGCGACAGCAACGACCGCGGCTTGCTGAACCTCGAGGGCTCGCACAGTCTCGAGCAGTTCATCAACGGAGTGGCTCGCGACATTGACGACCCCGAAACCAAGTTGACGGTGTGGCGGCGGCTGCAACTGTCGAAGATCGCGCAAGCCAAGTCCGCCGAGGAACGCAAGGAACTACGGCAGCGTGCCGATTTGCGCATCGGCGCGCTCGGATCAGGGACGGACTATACCGCATTCGTCGATCACCTGGGGATCGCATCTCTCAACTTGGGATATGGAAGTGAGGATGAGCAGGGCATTTACCACTCCGTCTACGACGACTTTTACTGGTACACGCACTTTTCCGACACCGATTTTGTCTATGGGCGAGCCATGTCGCAGACAGGAGGCACGTCGGTGATGCGTTTGGCCGACGCTGAAGTCTTGCCCTTCGATTTCGTGGATTTTGCCGACACCGTTCAGAAGTACACCGGGGAGCTCGAAAAGCTGCTGGCGGACAGGCAGGAGGCGATTCGAGAGCGCAACCAGGAATTGGACGAAGGCGTCTTCCAAGCCACCCTCGATCCGCGGCGACCTACGCTGGCGCCGCCGCGAGAGGATGTTCCTCCGCATTTGAACTTTGCGCCCTTGCGCAATGCCGCTGACGCGCTGGCCCGCAGCGCAGAGCACTACCGGCAGGCTTTGTCGCACCGGCAAGCGGCGCTCGGCGAAACCCCGGCAGAATCCCTGCGCACCTTGAACCAGATGCTCATCGAAAGCGAAAGGAAGCTGACGAATGATGACGGCCTCCCCCGCCGCCCCTGGTACAAAAATCTGCTGGAGGCTCCTGGCGTATACACCGGATACGAGGCCAAGACCATCCCTGGCGTGCGGGAAGGCATTGAACAGAAGAGGTACGCCGAGGCCGAACAGGAAGTCGAGCGGGTGGCGAAAGCCCTCGAAGAGGAGTCGTCGCTGATCGAATCAGCCGCAAAAACATTGGAGCCGCCGCCGCGGTAGGCGAGAGCTTGCCCCAGGGGCCGTAGCCCACCGCCCGGAGTTCAGGCGGTTGCTGCCCTCCCAGCCCGCATGTACCGAAGGGAGCGAAAAGCCCGGGTTCTTTTAGGGCGGGGATGAAAGCGACCTCAGGTTGGCGTTCTTTGTTGTTCAATGTATCGCTGGAGAATGTCAAGGGGTGCTCCACCACAGGATGCGGCAAAGTAGGAGGGAGACCATAGGACACCTTTCCAGTAGCGTTTCCTAAGATCGGTTCGTTGTTGGCGCAGCCTTCGGCTGGAAACGCCTTTTAAGGAATTGACTAAGGAGGAGACACTAACCTTAGGTGGATATTGCATGAGAAGATGGACGTGGTTATCTTGCCCGTGCATTTCCAGCAAGGTTGATGCAAAGTCGGTACAGACCTTGTTGAAGATCTCTCTTAGCGTCTGGATGGCGGCAGCATCGAACACGCGGTAGCGATATTTGGTGATAAAGACCAAATGAACGTGCATTGCGAATACACAGTGCCTACCGTGAGACAGTTCTTGGTTGTTGTCCATAGACCAAGTATAATTGGAGCATCGAGAGCC
>DASPVV010000075.1:0-10384 GCA_035622175.1 Terriglobales bacterium
AGAGATGGGTCTTGGCCCGGTGTTTGCCATTCCCAAGGCGCTGAAGCTGGCCGGGCTCAAGCTGTCCGAGATCGAGGTGGTCGAATTGAACGAAGCTTTTGCCGCGCAATCCCTGGCGGTCATCCAGGAGGCGCATCTCGACCCCGAGAGGGTCAACCCCAACGGGGGCGCAATTGCGCTGGGACATCCCCTGGGCTGCACTGGCGCCAAGCTGACCGCCACCCTCATCCGCGAACTCAAGCGACGCAAGGCCCGCTACGGACTGGTGACCATGTGCGTCGGCGGGGGCATGGGGGCAGCCGGCATCTTCGAGAATCTGAATTAGCGGTCGTTTCCTTAGCATCCCCACGCGCAGCCGGCCCTGCGCTCTCCACGAGACCATATCCTTTCGTTTCTTGTGGCTGACTTTCGCTATGTAGCAAATCGAGGGCAGTCCTTATAAACTTTTCTGTTGGCGCATGGGAAGCCGGTGTTCAGTGCTTCCTGAAGCGGCACGGACCACGGGAAGGGAAGGGGCGGCGATCACGTCTGGGTGCTTCGAGCTCTTCCTAGGTCGTTGAAAAGGATAGGTATGGCTACCAGCACGGCAATTCTGAAGACGAAAATCTCTGGCGGAAGCTTCCTCCTCGAAGAACGCGCCCCCGAAGATGTCTTTACGCCCGAAGATTTCACTGAGCAGCATCAACTGATCGCGCAAACCGCCGAAGAGTTCGCTCGGAACGAGATCATTCCGAACATCGAGAAGATGGAGCATAAGGACTTCTCCGTGACTCGCGCCCTGATGCGGAAGGCGGGCGAGCTGGGTCTCAGCTCAGCGGAGATTCCGGAAGCGTATGGCGGCCTGGAAATGGACAAAGTGACGGCGGCCGTCATCGCCGATCACATCGCCAAGTACGCCGGCTTCGCCACCAGTTGGGGTGGGCACACCGGCATTGGCACGCTGCCCATCGTTTATTTCGGGAGCGAGGCGCAAAAGCAAAAGTATCTGCCCCGTCTGGCTGCGGGAGAGATCATCGGAGCCTACGCTCTTTCGGAGGCTTCTTCGGGTTCGGATGCCCTGAACTGCCGCACCCGGGCCGAGCTTTCCTCCGATGGGCGGCATTATGTCCTGAACGGCGAGAAGATGTGGATCACCAACGCCGGCTTCGCCGACCTGTTTACGGTTTTTGCCAAGGTCGACGGCGAAAAGTTTACCGCGTTCCTGGTCGAGAAGAGCTTTCCCGGTTTTTCCATTGGCGGGGAAGAGCACAAGATGGGCATTCGCGGATCGTCCACTTGCCCCGTCATCCTGAACGACTGCAAAGTCCCGGTCGAGAACATCCTGGGCGAAATCGGCAAAGGCCACATCATTGCCTTCAACATTCTCAATGTGGGGCGCTTCAAACTGGGCGCGATGTGCGTGGGGGGAGCGCGGCTGGCTCTCGAGAATGCCATTGCCTACGCGAAACAGCGCAAGGCCTTCAAGAAGGTTATCGCCGATTTTGGCTTGATTCGCGAAAAGCTGGCTCAGATGGCCACGCTGATCTACGTGGGCGAATCGCTGGTCTTTCGCACCGTTGGCATGATGGACGTCGCCCTGGCCGCGGTCGACAAGTCGAGCGCCGACGCCCTGGGAAACACCCGCAAGGCGATCGAGGAGTATGCGGTCGAGTGCTCGATCATCAAGGTGTGGGGATCGGAAATGGTCGACTACGTAGTCGATGAGACCGTGCAAATTTATGGCGGCTACGGTTTTGTGGAGGAATATCCGGCAGAACGGGCCTACCGCGACGCCCGCATCAACCGCATCTTCGAAGGTACGAATGAAATCAACCGGCTCATCATCACCGGGTTTCTGCTCAAGCGCGCGATGAGCGGTCAGCTGCCACTGATGCCGGCGATTAAGAAGCTGATGGATGAAGTCGTGGCCGGGCCATCGGTGGCCGAGGATCGCGCGGGTCCTCTCGCCGAAGAGCGCAAGTTGGTGGCCCAGGCCAAGAAGCTCAGCCTGTTTGCCGCAGGATCCGCTACCCAGAAATACATGCAGGCCCTCGAGAATCAGCAGGAGATCCTCGGCGCCATCGCGGATATGGTGATTGAGGTTTACGCCATGGAATCGGCGGTCCTGCGGGCGCAGAAGATCTCCGAACGTACGGGACAATCCTCGGCGGCTTTGCCGATCGCCATGACACGTGTCTATCTCTCGTTGGCGATGGAGAAGGTCGAGGCCTGCGCTCGCAAGATCATTGCCGCAGTGGCCGAAGGCGACATGCTGCGCACGCAGTTGGCTATTCTTAGGCGGCTGGCCAAGTACGAGCCTTTCAACACGATTGCCCTTCGCCAGCAGATAGCCCAGACCATCCTCGAACGGGGAAAGTACTCCCTGGCTTAGCGTCTCCGACTCGCGCGGTATCCCCCGTTCCGCCTCCACCAAGGAGGGGGCGCTATGGGACAGCTGCCTTGCCTAGAACCCCGGCGGTCTGTCGTTCTGAACGGCAAAGATTCTCTCGAGCGCCAACCCCGCGCTGCCCAGCGTCCCTTCCTCGAACAGCCGCCCGATCAGGGTCACCCCATGGGGCACGCGTCGCGGCGGCGAGAACTTCGGCAGCGGATGCTCGGGGTCCGGCGCCCAGTCGCTGCGTGCCTCCGACACTTCCACGAAACCGGCGCGCAGGGTCAACGACGGGTGCCCAGTGAAATTAGTGATGACGAGCATGTCGTCGCGCAGCGAAGGCACCAGGAGCAGGTCGACTTGCGAAAACAGGCGCGCCATTTCCCCCGCCACCTTTCGACGGAACCGATCGGCCTGCACGAAATCGACCGCCGACAAGAAACGCGACTGGCGGAAAACGTTCGGCCACGCGTCAGGAACCTGCGCCCTGAGTTCGTTGATGCCTCCGCTCAGTGTTAAATCTTCGAAGGCGGCAGCCGACTCGGCAAACAGAATCACGTTCAGCGAATCATAGGGCCAATCCGGAATTGAGACCTCCACGGGGTTCATCCCGGCCTGTTCGAGCGCCCGCACTGCCCTGCGATCGACCTCGGTGGCGGGAGCTTCCTCCATCCACTTCGGAAAGAAACCGACACGCAGGCCCTGAACGCTCGCGCCGGCATCGAAGTCGAGATGGGCGGGTACGGTGGCCAGGTCACCCGCATCGGGACCGGAGATGGCCTCTAGCACCAGCAGCGTATCTTCGACCGAACGCGTGATCGGTCCCAGCTTGTCGAGCGACCAGCACAGCGTCATGGCGCCGGTTCGCGGCACCCGCCCGAAGGTTGGTCGCAACCCTGTCACGCCGCAGCGCATGCAGGGACTCACGATGCTGCCTTCGGTTTCGCTGCCGATCGAGAAAGCTACCAGTCCTGCCGCGGTCGCGGCTCCCGGCCCGGCGCTCGATCCCGAAGAACCTTCTTCGAGCAGCCACGGATTCATGGTCTGCCCGCCAAACCAGATGTCGTTGAGGGCCAGCGCCCCCAGGCTCAGCTTGGCAACGAGCACAGCCCCCGCCCGGTCGAGTCGCTGGACGACGACAGCGTCTTCTTTGGGCACGCGGTGGCGATAAGGCTCGGCGCCGTACGTCGTCGGGATGCCCGCCGTATCCAGCAGGTCTTTGCTGCCCCAGGGAATTCCGTGCAGTGGTCCGCGATATCTTCCTGACTGAATCTCGGCATCCGCCGCCTTCGCCTGCGCCATGGCGTGATCGGCGGTCAACGTGATCACGCAGTGCAGCTGGGGATCAAACTGCTCAAGGCGCTCGAGATAAATCTCGGTAAGGCGTGTTGCAGGGAGCTTGCGCTGCTCGATCCAGCGCGAGAGCTTGGTTACGGGCGCGTAGGCAATGTCCTCGTCCTTCACCGGTAAGGGTCCCGGATCGGCCGTGCCGCGCAGGAAGCGGTCCCGCATCGGGCCCGTCTTCATCTCCACCGATACCGGATTCCACGCGGTTGCCGGAGCAAGCGTCGCTTCCAGTTGCACCTTGCGTGGGCCGGCGCGGCGCTCGTAAAGGGCGGCCATGTTGGCGCGCCAGCTGGACGCCGCCATGGCGATCTCGCTATCGGTCATCGTGATTTGTACCAGCTTCTCCGCCGCTGTGACGGTTGTGGGCGAGATCTCTGGACCGACCAGCGGTCCGGTGCCGAATGCCGGCGGCGCGCCGGGAGTCGGCGGCTGCTGCGCCTCGGGCACCTGGGCCGCAACTTTGGGTGCGACGGCAGCCCCGACGAGGCCGGCGGATGTGACGGCCAAAAACTGTCTTCGCGATTTCCGCATATTTCCTCCGCAGGGCATTGTAGCCGCGTCCTTCTTCGACGCCCTACGCCGTAGGGAGCAGACTCCGTTACTCAATGCCGGCCCGAACTGCCCGGCGAGCATTGTTTATGCGGACAATCGTCGGAGCGCTCGACTACTTGAGTTGGGTGGGAGAGCGATTTACCTGCAAGTGGATCGCGGATTGCTGGAGATCAGCGTTTTTTGGGTCAGGCGAGTCAGGCAGGAGGCCAACCCGGCGCACTAATTCCTCAAATCTTGGGTCATGGCGCAGGGGCTCGAACCTGCGTCCTACCTTGATATAAGTCAATTCCGGGTCGCGTTCCGCCTGTGCCTGATCGAGCCAGGCGAAAGCCTCATCGGATTCGCCCAAGGCCCCGTAGAGAATCCCCACCGAACCAGACATCGCCAGCCCCCGATGGCGAAATTCCTTCAGCTTGGCGAGAATTTTGCGCGCCTCGTCCCGGTGACCTGTCCGGGCATAAGCGAACCCCAGGTCGAGCATCAGGTCTGTATCCTCAGCGCCAGAAAGTTGCAATGCGCTCTGAAATTCTCGTAGGGCTTCCCCGGGATTTCCCTTGTTCAGGTATGCCCATCCAAGGGTTTGATGGGCTTGTGGAAAATGCGCGTCCAGCTCCAAGGTTTTTTGCACCTGCCCGAACGCCTCGTCGTAACGACCCGCTGCAAGAAACCGGCCGGCGAGCGCATTGTTGATCGGCAGAGATAGAGGATCAAGCTCCCTGGCGCGCATTTCCTCGGCGATTCCCTGATCAATCCTGCCTACATAGGTCAGGTAACCGGCATACCAATGGTGCGCCCGCGCATCGTCGGGGTTTAGTTCGAGAGCTCGCTTATATTCCCGCTCCGCGGTTGCCCAGTCCCACTCGTGCGTCTCGGCGATGAACGCTAGCGAGGCATGGGGATCCGACAGCGCGTCCCGCAATTCAATGGCTTTGAGAGCGGCGGCTTTAGCCCGTAGGAGGGCATCTTGCGATGGAACGCGCCCGCGGAAGCCCAGCAAGGCGTATGTATCCGCCAGGCCGCTGTACGCCAAGGCGTAATTTGGATCCTTGCCTACGGCCTGCTCGAAACACTCGATGCTCTTGTTTAATGCCTCGACGGTTCGCTGGTTGAAGTAATAACGGCCCTTGAGGTAGGCCTCGTAAGCCTCGGCGTCCACGCCTCGCGTCCCGGCCAGTCTCGCGCGTCTCCCTGGAGTGAGGTTGGCCTCAATCTGGTCAGCGATATCCCCAGCAACGTCTTGCTGTAAAACCAGAACGCTTCCGTACTCACGCTCGTACTGTCCTGCCCAAATATGTTCATCGGTCGCGGCGCGAATCAGCTGTGCGTGTACGCGGATCTGACTGCCGTCTCGGATCACGGATCCTTCGACAATGACATCCACCTGAAGCGCTTGGGCGATCTCTGGCAGGGAAAGCTGGGTGTCTTTGAAGTGCATCGATGACGTACGGGAAATCACACCTAAGCCGGGGACCGAGGCCAGCCGAGCGATGAGATCTTCCGTCAAGCCGTCGGCCAGATATTGCTGGGTTGCGTCCCCGGAAAGGTTCTTCAGAGGCAATACGGCCAGCCTTCTGATAGCCGGCCGAGTTTCGACGCGGGCGATGTCGTGATGGAAATCCCACGTGACACCAATGACTGCCAGCGCCGCCAACGCCACCAGCGAGGCCGCCACCTTGCGAGACAGGGAGGTTACTTTGGCGGCCGATGTTTCCAGATTGGCAGGGAGAGTGCCGGCGTCGGAGTCGGCCTGAGCCCCTGGCTGCACTGGCGGGCCGGCGACCCCGTTGTTCGTGGTCACCGGCGCCAGAAAACAGTAGCCTTTTCCGAGTACGGTTACGACGAAGCGCGGTCTGTCTGGGTCGTCTCGCAGGGCAACCCGAATCTTCCGGACAGCTACATTGATGCCGTGTTCGACGTCAAGAAAAACGTCCTTGCCCCATAGGCGTTCAGCGATCTCCTCGCGGGTGACTAGCTCTCCCTGCCGCTCGACGAGCAGGATGAGCAATTCCATGGGAAGCCTTTCGAGAGCAAGACGGCGTTCGCCCCTTTGCAATCGAAACCGGGACTGGTCGAGTGTGAAGTCACCGAAATGGAATTGTACGGCCGTAAATCACCCATCGGGGCAGATCAAGCGCAAGGAAATAATGCTCCTAGAGGTGGCTCAGAAACAAGCCTATCAATAAGTTAGGGGTTTACCAAAACTTTATCCCGTCTGCATTGCCATTGCATGCCCGAATCGAACATAACGGTGACGCCAACTTCGTACGGAGAACAAATGGTTAAGGCGTGTTGTGCGTTTGGGTTCGGCCTTCTGCTCTTATCAACTTTGGCTTTCGGGCAGGATGGCTTCGTCTCGAGTTGGTTGGGCATGGTGACAGAAACGGAAAACGAACAGCCTCACTGGATCGTCCCCGTTGTGACCAACAGTCCGACACTCCACCAGCTGTTTCGCTACGACCTTGGGTGGCAGACGCATAATGGCGGGGTTACAACGACCGACTACGGAGTAAGTAGAGGTCTCGAGATCATTCCCGAGAAAAACGTCGAGGTCATTCTCACCGTCCCTCCCTATTTCGTTAACAATCCGGCTTCTCCGAATAACGGATTCGGAGACTGGCAGTTCCTGGTGAAATATAGAATTGCCGCAGCCGACGAGGAGCGAGGGAACTATATTTTGACCGCCTTCTACCAGATGAGTTTGCCCACCGGGCAGTTTCAACAGGGAGCGTTAAGTCCGATCATTACCCCGACGATGGCCTACGGAAAGGGCTTCGGCGATTTTTCCTTGCAGGGGACCTTGGGAGGCAGTTTGCCCACCGGGAATACGGCCACCATTGGACGAACGATCTTGTGGAACAATGCACTGCAATACCGCATCTTGAAGAAAATTTGGCCGGAGACGGAGTTCAATTTCACGCACTATTATGAAGGCTCCCACAACGGCCACTCGCTGCTCTACGTCACCCCCGGCATCGTATTCGGCAAGTTCCTCATCCATAACCGTTTCGGGTTCGTCCTCGGCGGGGGCTTCCAGATCGCCGCGACATCGTTCCATCCCACCAATCACAATGGGATTTTGTCGATCCGCTTCCCGTTCTGACCTGGCTCGAGGGGAATTCCATCAGAAGTAAATCGAAGGCACGGGTGGCGGGGGGCTCGGTGATCAATAGAATAGGCCACGCTGCTCAGGCAACGTGGCCTTTTATTTATGCCGGCAACGACCTACACTCCCACACACTTTCGCGTGCAGTACCATCGGCCCGGCGGGGCTTAACTTCCGTGTTCGGGATGGGAACGGGTGGATCCCCCGCGGTATGATCACCGACAAATCGCAGCGGCGCGTTCCCTTGTTTCGAAGGCCGCGCCGCAAACTTTTGCAAAGATCTGGAACACGATCTCTCACAACTGAATAGATTGGATTTTGCTACTTCGGCTTTGTCGGCACACAGCCGCGGGTCATGATCCGGATCGATCGGTCCAGGTTCTGACCGCGATCAGCGAAGCATAACCGAGCGGCTGATGTTCCGAGTAAATTTTATGGTCAAGCCGAACGGGCGATTAGTACGGGTAAGCTACGCATGTCACCACGCTTCCACTTCCCGCCTATCAACCAGGTAGTCTTCCTGGGCCCTTCTTATCCCTTACGGGTTGGGAGATCTCATCTCGAGGAGTGCTTCCCGCTTATATGCATTCAGCGGTTATCACTACCGAACTTCGCTACCGAGCGGTGCCACTGGCGTGACAGCTCGAACACAAGAGGTTCGTCCATCCCGGTCCTCTCGTACTAAGGACAGGTCCTCGCAAATCTCCTACGCCCACAACAGATAGGGACCGAACTGTCTCGCGACGTTCTGAACCCAGCTCACGTACCGCTTTAATAGGCGAACAGCCTAACCCTTGGAACCTTCTACAGCTCCAGGATGCGATGAGCCGACATCGAGGTGCCAAACCGGAGCGTCGATATGAACTCTTGGCTCCGATCAGCCTGTTATCCCCGGCGTACCTTTTATCCGTTGAGCGATGGCCCTTCCATACAGAACCACCGGATCACTAACGCCTACTTTCGTATCTGCTCGACTTGTAGGTCTCGCAGTTAACCACGCTTGTGCGTTTGCACTCGACGGCTGATTTCCAAACAGCCTGAGCGTAGCTTCGCGCGCCTCCGTTACAATTTAGGAGGCGACCGCCCCAGTCAAACTACCCGCCTTACCATGTCCCTCTCCCGGGTTACGGGAGTAAGTTAGAACCACAGATCTCGCAGGGTGGTATCTCACCGTTGGCTCCCCCAAGTCCGAAAACCTGGGTTCAAAGCCTCCCACCTATCCTGCGCAGCAAGGGCCATAGTTCATGGTAAAGGTATAGTAAAGGTGCACGGGGTCTTTCCGTCTAGTTGCGGGCAACCGGCATCTTCACCGGCACTACAAGTTCGCCGTGTCAGTCGGCAAGACAGTCGCACTTTCGTTACGCCATTCGTGCAGGTCGGAACTTACCCGACAAGGAATTTCGCTCAGTTCGTCTTACTCTGTTTCCAGAGAAGCTGGACTTTATCTTTCACATCCCGTGTTCATCGTGGCTGCGATGGCTCGAATCTTCCCGATGCCTTCGCTGCTTAAGTGCTCTCCCAACGTCATGCATTGCAGGATCTTTCTGAATTTCACGAAATCGACTCTCTTCTTCGATTTCAGCGGATGCTGCTCGAAGAAGGGAACGATCTTTTGATTCAGGTGATCCAAACTCCGAACTCGATATGCCATCCGCTCCCCATGATTCGTTCGAACCACGCCGCACCCAAAGAATTCTTTGAGCGCATGCAGCAATTGGATATCGCGTTGGTGTTGCACAACTGTGAACTCAGGAAGCACTTCGAATCCGGAAGTCATCTCCGGGTGTTGGTTGATGCCGACGAGGAAGCAACCTTCGCCGTCAACGAATCCAACCACCCATTGCGCTTCCAGTCTTGCGGAATGTGACTGAACGTGAAGTCTCTGAGGGTTCTCCATTGGGAGCCTTCCCTGCGGATTGTCCCCTTGTCCGTCAGATTTTGACTGCTGCCATTGTCGACAGCGAGTACTGACCGGCTGTATGAGGAGTTTCCCGCATATAGTTCAGTTTTACTAAGGCTAGCGAGATCGTTAACCTTAGGACCGTTATAGTTACGGCCGCCGTTCACTGGGGCTTCAGTTCGAAGCTTCGCCTTGCGGCTGACCTCTCCCTTTAACCTTCCAGCACCGGGCAGGCGTCAGCCCCTATACGTCGTTTTCGACTTTGCAGAGACCTGTGTTTTTGTTAAACAGTCGCCGAACGCGATTCACTGCGGCCACTTCGAGCTGTAAACTCTATGGTGGCGACCCTTCTCCCGAAGTTACGGGTCTAATTTGCCGAGTTCCTGAACGAGCGTTCTCTCGAGCACCTTTGGATATTGTCCTCGTCTACCTGTGTCGGTTTGAGGTACGGTTCCCTTGCGTTCTCCTTAGAGGTTTTTCCTGGCAGCGTGAACTCAGCACGTTTCAGCCATACGGCTTACTCCTTTGCGTCTGACCGTTGAATGCCCCGGCGGATTTGCCTGCCGGGACCGGCTTGCACGCATCGCACACCATAGCTATATGAAGCGGTGCTTATCCTTCTGCGTCACCCCATCGTGATAACGAACGCCTGGGAGTTCCGGAATATTAACCGGATGTCCATCGGCTACGCCTTTCGGCCTCGCCTTAGGGACCGACTAACCCTGAGCGGATTAACCTTCCTCAGGAAACCTTAGACTTTCGGTGCGGAGGGTTCTCACCTCCGTTATCGCTACTTATGCCGGCAGGGTCACTTCTCAACCTACGATGGGTCCTTTCGGTCCCACTACGGTGTTGAGAATGCTCTCCTACCACGTCCCGCCTTTTCTTGAATCACTGGCGCCGGAGATGGCGCACTGATTCAACAAAAGGCGGGACATCCGCTGCTTCGGTACCAAGCTTGAGCCCCGTTAAATTGTCGGCACCGGACCGCTTGACCAGTGAGCTATTACGCTTTCTTTAAAGGATGGCTGCTTCTAAGCCAACCTCCTGGCTGTCTGGGCGTTCCGACTTCCTTTCCCACTTAGCTTGGATTTGGGGACCTTAGCAGGCG
>DASPVV010000076.1:0-73904 GCA_035622175.1 Terriglobales bacterium
GTCGGAACAGCGCTTTTCGAAGCAAGACCTTCCACCAGTTCCGTGTCCAGTCGAAAGCCTATCGAGACCGTGCCGGTCGAAGCCTCGACCGCGGCCAGAGTGACTCTGGTTCCCGTCCAGGTCGGAACCTCAATGCTCGATACCTGCAAATCCACTGCGCCGAACTGTTCCTTGAAAGCCGCTGCCATCCGTGCGCTGACTTTCCCCAAGAGCTGCTCGACCGCCTGCTTGCGAGCCGCGCTCAGTTCGGAGGCCGGATCGGGCGATGAAGGAAGAAGTTTCTGTGCCACGAGCAGCGCCTCGGCGTTTTCCATCTGGAAGGCAGCCTTTCCCCGCAAGCCGCCAGACAGGGAGATTCCAAAGCACAAGGGGGCGGCGCCGCTCGATGGGGGCGCATCTTCGGTGCGCAGCGTGACCGTCCACGGCGAGGCCGAGACTTCGGAGAGTACATCGCCGAGTGCCTTGCGAAACAAGTCTAGGAAGGAATAGAGCGGCGTCCCGGGCGTGATGGTTGACATCCTTATGGCCTCTTTTCCGTCTTGGTCGTGGCGAGCCGCTGGCCGACTTGGGCCGCACGATATCGTCCGTGACGCACGGCTTCGGCTTCAAAGACCTCTCGCCCGGCGATGATCAGAGAGGCAGGCCGGCGAACGGGAATGCCGAGATTACATATTTCTCCCTGATTGAGTTTGAGCAGAGTCCGAACGCGGAGCTTGATGGCGGTGATCCCCAAAGTAATGGGAAAGGAACACCCCATCATTCTCTCTGCCAGTTGTCGGCTGGGTCGAATGGAGGAACGAGATTTTCCGTACGACCCATCCATGGAAAGCCTGCGAAGGAGGGTGTTGGAAATCGAAACCGGGAAAACCAGGTGCAGCGTCCCACGCGCTTCCGCCAATTTGATTTCGAAGCCCAAGCAAAGTGTTTTCTCGGGCGCACTCAAAAACCGCTGCATTTGTGCCGACGTCTGTCGATGTTCCAATTCGATTTCGGTGTTGAGCGAGGCCCAGGCCACCGCTAGTTCGTGGCAGATGATTCTGGCAACGCTTTCCACGATCTGTTCTTCGATCTCGGTGATTTCCCGGTTCATGGGCGGACATTGTCCTGTCCCGCCGAGCATGATGTCGATCAGGGGAAACACAAGCGAGTGGTCCAATTGCATGGCAGCCGCGGCGCCCACGGGCCGAACCTGGAAGGACATCATATACGTCACCTTCGGCACTCGCTCCAGGAACTCGGCGTAGGTAATCTGCTCGATTGAGGCTAGCGATGCTTCGAAAAGGACCCGAAGATAGGCCCCCAAGGATTGTGCGAGACTGCGGGCAAAGCCTTCGTGCAGAATCGTGAGCCCATGCACCTGTTCGTCGGTGAGCTGTCCTGCCTGTCGAAAGCTGTAGGCTTTGATGGAGCGCCCGTCTGCCCGAGGTGCGTCATCCTTCTGGTGGCCCCGAGCCGCCCGTACCATGACATTGATCTCTTCCTGACTCAGAACCTTTTTCATACCTTTACGGTCGATGTCCTTGCTGGGTTAGAAGAAAATGAGCACTAGGCAACATCTGCCTAGTTGTTTTGCACGGGAGATGCCAAAGAGTTTAGCGGGGAGGGCGGCGCAAGGGGACAGTCCGGCGGCCCAAAGAAGAGAGTTGTTTCTGGATCAAATCGCGCTCCTCGTCGGAAGAGAACATAAAAGCAAATCCGTGTTCCCCGTCCTTCTGATAGGTCACCCTTCCCGCTACCCGCAGAGAGGTTGCGCTGCCCGGGAGCGTGAACATGAATAGAACCTGCGTGCCTACACTCAGGCACTCCGCCATTCGTACGGCGAGACCATCGGCGCTAATGTCGGTGCAGAGCCCGACCAGGACCTGCGGCCCGGTATCGCTAGTTTCTAACAGCACTCGAAACTCAACCGGAAACCTGGGCGCCCGATAACCGAACTCCTGCACTCGGCTCTTGCCTTCTTTGCTCACTGGGATCGAATCCTCCTGGTGCGCGCAATTCTGGTAAGCATGCGACTTACCATTCGGTCCGGGTCGCCTGTTTCGGCCGCGGCCGAGGTTGCCGCCGTCCGCTTCCCCAGGACGCGGTTTTTTCTAATCACATCCTCATCTCTGCGCCCGCAGGCTTTGACCCCGCACTCCTCGGAGAACGCTGACATGCTTCCGAGCTGAGCCGTCTGCACCGGTTCTCGGGCGGCAAAGCTCAAAACTCGGCTCGCCCGGCATTACCTTCGATCGCCTAAGGCGACGCTCAGCCTTTTTGGCAGACACCTTGCATGCCGACTAGGCAGATGTTGCCTAGCTCTCATCAAAGTCCAATGATCGGTGTCGAGGCGACGCTTCCCGAAGCGCACCTGGCCGATGCCTTTGCCACGTTTATCGCGGCGGCAGATCGGCTGGAACGTTCCCACTGGCAATTGCACAATGAAGTCGGCCAACTGCGCACACAATTGGAAGAACGCAACCGGGCGCTGGCCTCGAGCTTGGCCGAAAACGATCGCATGCGAGTGGCTTTGCGCCAGATTCTCGACGCGCTGCCCTGCGGTGTTGCCGTCGTTGAGACCGGTAAAGAAGAGATCGTATTGCTCAATCCGGAAGCACGACGGCTGCTTGCGATCCCCGCCGACCGCGCGCCGGCTTGGGGGGATATCCCCACACCCATTCGAGCCATGCTCGACCCGGGGCGCTGCCAGGCTTGGCGACAGGGGGACGAGCATGATTTCTTTTTCGCCCTGGACGGCAACAAGAGGCGCTGCGTAACCGTGCGTTACAGCACCACGGCGGACGAGGACCTTGGCGCGGACACGGTTGGGGAAAGCACGCGGGTGATCCTCACCTGCCGCGACACCACCACTAATAAGGAAGCGGAGAAGGAGCGGGAAGCGTCCCGTAATCTGGTGGCCTTGGCCGAGGTCGCTACCGTACTAGCGCACGAGATCCGCAATCCTCTCGGCAGCCTGGAACTGTTGGCCGGTCTGCTGGCCTGTGATGCCCAATTGAGCGAGGATTCCAAACAGTGCATTGGGCACCTGCAGGCGGGAGTGCGATCCCTTTCCGCGACCGTCAACAATGTGCTGCGCTTTCATAGTCAGGGTACTTCCAACCTGCAGCCCACGAAGCTGGCCGAGACCCTGAGGAGCGCGGTGAATTTTGTCCAGCCGCTGGCGAGACAGGCAGGAATCGGGCTCATGTTCCAGCATACTCTGGGAGAGGTCGAGATCGCTGCCGATGCCAGCGAGTTTCAGCAAGTGATCCTCAATCTCGTGTGCAATGCGTTGCGCCACACTCCGGCGGGCGGTTTGATTACGATTTCCGCGCGGGTGGAAGCTCGGAGCGGGCAGCCGGTTGCGGTGATGGAGGTTGCCGACAGCGGCAGTGGCATTCGGGCCGAGGACATCGCTCACGTGTTCGAGCCAGGATTTACCACCAACCGACAGAGTCCGGGACTGGGATTAACGGTCTGCCAGAGAATCATCGAACAGCACCAGGGCACCATTCAGGTGCGGAGCCAGCTCGGCAAGGGCACGACGTTTCACATCGAGTTTGCCGTCCTATGAAGGAGAATACCGCCAATTCGGTACTGGTTGTCGATGACGAACCCGGCATGCGCATCGCGCTCACCGGCAGCTTCCAACGCGAAGGCTGGCGTGTCGAAACGGCGTCGGGAGCATTCGAGGCGCTGCGAAAATTTCAGACCACCCCATTTCCCTTGGTTATTACCGATGTCCGCATGCCCGACGGGGATGGCCTCCAGTTGCTGCGCAGCGTGCGCAGCGCGAATCCGGCGACGGCGGTGATCGTGCTGACCGCCTTCGCTAGCGTGCCGGAAGCCGTGCAAGCCATCCAGGGTGGTGCCTGCGACTATCTGACCAAGCCAATCTCCTTCGAGCAGTTGCGCTCGTCGGTAGCCCGGGTGATGCAGCAGGCGACCAGCATGCCGGCTGATTTTAAGCCGCCCAGTGCCGCCATCCTCGGGTCTGCGCCCGCTCTGTTGAAGGCGCTCGATCGGGCCCGGCACGTAGCCAAGACCAACGCCGATTGTTTGATCGAAGCCGAGAGCGGAACCGGCAAGGAACTTTTGGCGCGCTTCATTCATCACCACAGCGCCCGTCACCAGGGGTCGTTTGTGGCGGTGAACTGCGCCGCCGTTCCCGAGGATCTCCTCGAAAGCGAACTCTTCGGCCATATGCGGGGAGCCTTTACCGGAGCCACGGCGGCCAAGGCGGGCAAGTTCGAGCTCGCCCAGGGCGGAACCTTGCTGCTCGATGAAATCGGCGAAATGCCAATGAATCTTCAACCGAAGTTGTTGCGCACACTCCAGGAGCGGCAGGTCGAGAGATTGGGTGGCGTTCGTCCCACCGCCGTGAATCTGCGAGTGATCGCCACGACCAACGTTTCCCTCGAAGACATGGTCGAGCAGGGAAGGTTTCGCACGGACCTTTATTATCGGCTGAATGTCATCCCCCTCACCCTGCCCCCGCTGCGGGAGCGGCCGGAAGACATTCCCGAGCTGGCGGAGCATTTTGCCCGAAAGTTCGCCGCCGAAGCGAATCGCGCGGTGCCGGTTTTGCAGGCAGAGTTTACCGCCGGCCTCAAGCAGCACCGATGGCCGGGCAACGTGCGCGAGCTCGCGAACTTCCTGCACCGGATCGTGGCGCTGAACGACAGCCGGGAGATCGGCCCCGAGCACCTGACCGCCGAGCTGTTCGGCTCGGCCCAAGCCCGACCCCTGCGTTGGGTCGCCCCGGCCTCGCTGCACGCGGGCACTTCGATGCGCGAACTCGAACGGCGTTTGCTCGAGACAACCCTGGATAACACCGGAGGAAATCGCACGCGGGCGGCCGAAATGCTGGGCGTCAGTCTGCGGACCATTCGCAACAAGATTCGGGAATACGGTTTGCCCCCACGGAGGTATGCATGAACGACGTTTCCACTCCCCTGATGAACTTGCTCGCGAGATTTTTGGATGTCACTGCGCAACGCCACCAACTCGTGGTCGGCAACATGGCCAATGTGGACACGCCGGGATACCAGACCAAAGACATCGACTTCCGTGGAGAGCTACAAAGGGCGGTCGCCGACGGGCCGGCCAGCTTCCTCCCGGTGGTCCGTTCCGTGCCCGGTCTGCTCGAGCGGCCCGACGGCAACAATGTGAGCCTGGACCGGGAAGGATTGCTGCTGGCGGAAACGCAGATGCAGTACGGCCTGGGTGTACAGTTCATGCGCCATGAGTTTCAGAATTTACTTTACGCCATCAATGAAGGGAGCAAGGCAACATGAGTATCTTTTCCGTGCTTGAAATCAGCGGATCTGCTCTAGCCGCCGAACGACAAAGAGCCGAGGTGGTTGCGGCCAATATGGCCAACGCCGAGACCACCCACACGCCGTCGGGGGGACCCTATCGGCGAAAGGAAGTTGTCTTTGCCAGTGCGGGAGACATGCCGTTTCGCATGATGTTGGCGGGATTCCATCCCGGGCTCGGCAACACGATCCCCGCCGTTCGCCTCGAGCGCGTGCTGGATGATCCCACGCCGCCGTTGAAGCGGTACGAGCCCGGACATCCCGATGCCGACAAAGAGGGGTATGTGGCCTATCCCTCCATCAATCCGGTGCAGGAGATGGTCGACCTGATGGGAGCGGTTCGCTCCTACCAGCTCAACGCCTCCGCCATCACCGCGTCCAAGCAAATGATCCAGCAGGCGCTCGAGCTGCTCAAGTAAACCGGGGGAGCGACGAGATGACGGGCAACGAGGTTCGCTTACGGATGGAGGTTACGACGCGCCCGGCGGAGGAAGTGTTCACCCGCCAGTGGGACGCGTGCAACCGGAGGATCGAACTGCATCGGGCTGCGACTAGGCTTTTGCAGAGGATCGACTCTCGGCTAAGGAGGGTAAGGCAGTGAGTAACACGATTGCTTCAGGGTTGCCGGCGGCGTTCCCCGGCACCCTGCCGACTAGTCCCACGGCACCGACCGATGCCGATGGTGAACAAGGTGGCTTCGGGGCCACGCTGAGGACCGCCATCGACAGGGTCGGTGAACTCAGCGATGCCTCGGACCAGCAGGTCAGCGAACTCGTCCAAGGGGAACGCCAGGACATTCATAGCGTCATGATTGCGGTCGAAAAGGCGGATATCGCCTTTCAGCTCATGATGCAGGTGCGCAACAAGATTCTGAACGCATACCAGGAAGTTTCAAGGATGCAATTCTAAGCCAGGTATTCGTTCCTCATCGCCAACAGCATGCCAACACTGACTGAAGTCCAGAAGCAGGTGACGGATTTCGCCAAAGGGCTGTCCGTCAAGCAGGGCGGGCTCCTGATCGGAGCGAGCGTCCTGACCATTGCGGTGCTGGTGGTCTTTGTCCATCTGATCGCGACTCCGGACTATAAACCGCTGGTCACGGGCATGGAAGCGGCCGATGCCAAGGTACTGGGCTCCAAGCTGGCGGCGAAAAACATTCCCTACGTGATCAGCGACGACGGCAAGACGGTCAGTGTTCCGAGCGACAAGGTCGACGCCAGCCGTATGGAGGTGGCGGCCGACGGAATGCCCCCGAGTGGCCGGATGGGATTTGAAATGTTCGATAAGCTGAACTGGGGCCAAACGGAATTCGACGAGAAGGTGAATTACCAGCGCGCTCTCGAAGCTGAACTGGAGCGGTCGATTGAAACCTTGAGGGATGTGGACAGTGTCCGGGTCCATCTGGTGCTGCCCACCAGCTCCGTGTTCATTGATCGTGAACGCAAAGCCAAGGCATCGGTCGTGCTCAAACTGAAGTCGAAGTACCTCTCCGAGGACACCCACATGGCAATCGCGCGCTTGGTTGCCGGGGCAGTGGACGAACTCAGCCCGGACAACGTCACGGTGATCGATGCCACCACCAACCGGCCTCTTGGTCCGGCTACGCGCGATGCCCTTTCTCCCAACGGCGACTTGGAGAAGCAACTGTCGAGCCAACTCCTCGAAACCCTCGAACCCGTGGTGGGGGCGCAGCACGTTCGCGCCCGGGTGAACGTCGAGTACGATCCAACCAGCAGCGAGGAGAACGATGAAAGCTACGACCCCAAAAGCGTGGTTGCCGTCGCCGAACAGCACTCGGAAGAACGGGTTGGAGGAATGCTGAACGGGGGTGTGGTGGGCACATCCAGCAACGTGCCCGGCGGTAACCCTCCCGCCAAGCCGGGGGTGGATAGCGGCGGCGACGGTTCCCAACTCTCCAAGAGCGAGAGCAGCACGTTTGCGGTCAATAAGATCGTTCGACATATGCTGCAACCTGCCGGCCGCATTCGCAGAATCTCGGCGGCAGTCGTGGTCGACGACGCGGTCGAGGTAAAAGAGCAAAACGGAAAGCGAGAAGAGGTCCGGCACAAGCGCACGGCGGCTGAAATGCGGCAGATCACGGACCTCGCCAAGGCCTCCATCGGCGTGGACCCAGCCCGAGGGGATGTTCTGATGGTTCAGAATCTGTCGTTTGAGCAATCCCCGGTCGAAACCCCGGCCAAACCCACGACCATGGATAAGGTAAGAGTGACCTTGGCCGATTGGTCCAGCCTGTTGCGGTACGCGGCACTCATTGTGCTGTTTCTGCTGGCCTATCAGTTGCTTCTGCGACCGCTGAAAAACCAGTTGATTACCACCTTGCGCGAGTTACCCGCGATCGCCTCGAAGAGGGGATCGGTCGGAGGCGTCGATCTGGCTTTGGGACAGGATCTAGCCGACCTGCCTCCCGACCAGCAGCGTTCCATCGCGCTCAAGAGACAACTTCTGCAGAAGGTGACGGCGGAACCAGTTGCCACCAGCAAATTGATCCAAGCTTGGATCCGTGAAGAAGCCAAATGAGCTCGCGGATATCGACACTCTCCGGCATACGCAAAGCAGCCATCCTCATGGCCATCATGGGGGAGGAGGCAACCAGTGCGATCTTGAAACACTTGCCCGATAAGGACATCCAAATCATTGCCAAAGAGCTCACCGAGGTCGAGGAAGTTAATGCCGAAATTGCCAGCGAAATCCTGGAGGAGTACAGCAAGCTGGCTCTCACGCACGATTACCTGGCACAAGGCGGGATCGACTTCGCTACCCGCGCACTGGCCAAGGCCTTCGGCGAGGAGACCGCCCAATCTCTCCTCAAACAAGCGGTGCAACAGCTCAGTACTGACCAATTGGACTCCTTGCAGCAAGCCGACCCGCAACAACTGGCAAAGTTTCTCGAAGGCGAGCACCCTCAAACCATCGCCTTGATCCTCGCCCACTTGAACGGCAGACAGGCATCCGCACTCCTGATGAAGCTTTCCGATCAAACCCGGGTACAGTCGATCCGGCGCCTGGCGCAGTTACGGCAGTTTTCTCCTGAAATGGCCGAGAAAGTGTCTCTGATCCTCAATCGCCGCCTGCAATCTTTGGGCGAACAGAGCCGCAAGACTTATGCCGGGTTCAAGAACGTTGCCGACGTCATGAACCGGCTGGACGGCGAATTGGCTAAGGGCATTCTCGAAGCCATCGAACAGGACGATTCCAAGCTCGCGATCCACATTCGCAATCTCATGTTCACCTTCGAGGATCTGCTAGGCGTTTCCGACGTGCATGTGCGCGAGTGGGTCAGTGCCATGAATAAGAAGACCTTGGCCTTGGCTCTGAAAGGCGCGAGCAACGATCTTAAGGACCATATTTTCAGGGCGATGTCGTCGCGCGCGGTGGAGATGCTGAAAGAAGATATGGACGCGCTCGGCCCAGTGCGCGCGAAGGATGTAGCTCAGGCCCAACAGGAAGCCGTGACTTTGCTTCGCAAACTGGAGGCCGACGGCAAGGTAAGTCTGAAAGCGGAAGGAGGCGATGAGTATGTCGTGTAGCAGCGCAGGGGGATGGCTGAGGGACGTGGAAGCCTTTGTGTACCAGGATCCGTCTGGAACCGCCGTCGACTCCGCCTGCCCAACGCCTCCCGCAGAAGAACGACCCAAAGTAGAGGAAATCACAATCGACCGCATGGCCCAGATCAGCGAACAGGAGTTGTCGCGACTTCTAGCCGAGGCTCGCGCCGAAGGGATCAACGAAGGTGAGCGCCGGGCTCAAGCCGGCTTCGCCGAGGAGCTGGCACGGGAGCGCAAGCGGATCAGCGATGCGGTCGCGGCGTTTCGCGAACAACAAAGTGAATACTATTCCAAGGTCGAGTTCGAATTGGTGCAATTTGCCTTAGCCATCGCCGCCAAAATCCTCCACCGCGAGGCCCAAGTGGACCGGATGGTGGTTGCCGGACTGGTGAAGGTGATGCTCGAGAAGCTGCAAAAGGGATCGCACGTGATGCTGCGGGTACATCCTGCGGAGGCCGGAAGCTGGCGAAACTACTTCCACAACAATTCCGATCTCAAGGTCGTGGAGGATGCTTCCTTGGAAGCAAGCGACTGTGTACTCGAGACCGAGCTCGGCACCACGAACCTGGGGCTGGACGCACAGCTTAAGGAAATCGAAACAGGATTCGCTGACTTGCTGGCGCAGAGACCGGGAGCCAAATGAACGCCGGACATCTCGACTCCTGTCGCAGCTGGCTTCCCACCTGTTCCACCATCCGCTGGAAGGGACATGTGACCGAGATCGTGGGCAACTTGGTGGAATCTCGCGGTCCGTTCTGTTCCGTCGGCGAGTCCTGCGAACTTGTGGATTCTGCAGGCACAACTTTTCCCGGGGAAATTGTCGGCTTTCGCGGCTCGAACATCCTCTCCATGTGCTTGGAAACACCTCGCGGCGTTCGCTTCGGGGATCAGATTGTAACCTGGGGTGCAAGGCCATCGCTGCGCGTCGGGCCCAGACTCTTGGGACGAGTGATTGATGCCACCGGTCGGCCGCTCGACTCGAAGAGAGACTATGCCGCAACCCGATCGGTGCTGGTCGATGGCAGTGCGCCCTTGCCCTTAGACCGGACCCTGATCAACGAGCCGTTAGGGTGCGGCATTCGAGCCGTCGATGGCTTTCTGACCTGTGGCCGAGGCCAGCGCATCGGGATCTTCGGGGGCAGCGGAGTGGGCAAGAGCACCCTGATCAGCATGATGGCGCGCGGCACCGCCGCCGACCTCACGGTGCTGGCCCTGGTCGGCGAACGGGGACGCGAAGTGGGCGAGTTTCTCGAAGCCTTGGGGGACGAGGGACGCCGCCGGTCCGTGGTGGTGGTCTCCACCTCGGATCAGTCTCCCCTGTTGCGCATTCGGGCGGCGTTGAGCGCCACGGCGGTGGCAGAATATTTCTGTGCCCGCGGCAAGAACGTATTGTTGGTCGTCGACTCGCTGACCCGATTCGCCATGGCGCAGCGTGAAATCGGCTTGGCCGCCGGCGAGCCTCCGACGGCGAAGGGCTATACGCCGTCCGTGCTTTCCATGTTGGCCCGGCTGGTAGAAAGGGTGGGACGCTTCTCGGGCGGCAGTATCACGGCTTTCTACACGGTATTGATGGAGGGCGATGACCAGCAGGATCCGGTCGTGGACACGGTGCGTTCTTTGCTCGATGGACATATCGTCCTCGACCGCAACCTTGCCCTGCACAACCACTACCCACCCGTGGCCCTGCTCGATAGCCTCAGCCGTCTGATGCCTTACGTGTGCTCGCCCGAGCATATCGCAAAAGCCGAGGCTCTTCGCATGCTGATCTCCGCCTACACCCGCGCCGAAGATCTCATCCGCATCGGTGCCTATCAAAAGGGCACGGACCCGGTGCTCGACAAGGCCATCGCCGCCTTGCCCGAGATTAACCGTTTCCTGAAACAAGGTCTCGACGACCGGACATCCTTCCCGGAGACGTTGCAGCAACTGTTCGCGCTTCCCAGTTGAGTATGGCCTTCCGATTCACTTTGGCTGCGGTGTTGAAGTACCGGGAAAACATCGAGCGACGTGAATACTTTGTCCTCGAGAGAATTCAGCAGGAGATTGTGTACGTCGAAGGGCGGGTTCGCCAGTTTCAGGAGCACTTCTCCGCGGTCAGGAAGCGTCGGGACGCTGAGCTGGCTGGTGGACTTGCTTCCATTCACCTGCAGACCGCGTACGAAGAGGAGCTTCGAGTGGAGAAACAGTTGGACAAACTGCAGGCGCAACTCCAAGAGCTACAAGGCAAGCGCCAGCAGTGTCTCAAGACGTACCAGCTGGCGCGACAAAAACGCGAAGTTCTGGACCACCTTCGGGTGCGGCAACTGGAAGCCTATCGTCGAGCCCAGGCGAAGCGGCAGCAAAGTACACTGGATGACATCTTTTTGTCGCGGCACCGGAGCCCTGACTAGGCAGACCTTGCCTAGCGGCGTTTGGGCAAATTCTGCCCAGTCCGTAAAGATCCTTTCGATCGTTCTTCCCTTCTAATCGGCACCATCAGGAAAACTCTTTAATTGTCTGCACCTAGTTCGCATGCGGGAACCGTCTCTAATCCGACCATTCTGGCCAGCGGCGTGCAGATTCAGGGTGCGGTTGAGGAGAAATTGTGATCGTGAGCTTGCCCCCGGTTGCCGTGAATGTGATGCTTGCGAATGTGTCCGTCGGCGGTGTTGCGCCGTCGGCAACGTTCTCCACGGCTTTGGCCGAGGCAACCAAAGATGCAAAAGATATTTCGCTGAACCCGGCGAAAGCCACGGGCGAAATGGACCGGGGCAATGTAACAAAATGGAACCCGAAGAACCCCACGAAATCGCCCACTTCCTCCGCGAGTCCCACCCCTGACACTCCAGCCCCCGCAGCTGGCGTGATTCCAGAGAGGAACGGAAGGATTTTCGATACCCCGCCCTTGCCCGCTTTTCTGCCACCGGCGCCAGAGCCGCCGGTTGGCGAAGCATTCGGCTCTGCTTTTCCTGCCGCGGCCAAGTTCGAGCCGGCTGGCTCGGCGATGGGAATCGCGTCCGCAGTAGCGGCCGCCCCGGAGGTGCTGCCATCGGCCTCCGTCCCGCCGGAGCTATTGCGCACGGTGTCGGACCAAGCGAGCGTCCCTACCCGCAGCATCAGTCCAGAAGTTGCGAAGCCAGTCTTGGCAACTCCATCGGGAGACGGCAAGCCAATCCCAGCCTCATCCCCTGATCCAGCAAACGGGACTGCCGCAAAGGGAATCGCGACCAACGTGGTTCCAGCGCAACCATCAACCAAGATCTCTTCCCCTTCCCCCGTTGAGGACAAGTTCGAGCCGGCCGCCGGGTCGGCGATCGAAATCGTGTCCGCAGTAGCGCCCACCCCCGAGGTACTGCCACCCGTCTCAATTCCGCCGGAACTCGTGCGCACGGGGTCGGACCAAGCGAGCGTCCCTGCCCGCAGCATCAGTCCAGAAGTTGCGGAGCCAGTCATGGCGACTCCTTCGGGAGACGGCAAACCAATCCCAGCCGCATCCCCGGCCATTCCAAGTGGGACCGTCACAAGCGGATTGTCGAGCATGGTGATTCCGGCGCAACCATCAAGCAAGGTTCCTTCCGCCGGGATAGCCGGCGGCCCCGCTTCGAGGTCGACGACCGCGGATCCGAAACTCGCACCCCGGGAAGGCGGGCATAGTGCGAGCCCGGTGCCAACGAGAACTTCGACCGTGGCCGCGTTCCTAGAGCAGCGAAGGGGGGGTGCCGAGGTGCCGCCGACGGCGGTGGTGTCGCCCCCACCCGTGGCGCCAGAGGACGCAAAGCCCCAGTCACCACAAGAGGCACCAACAAGCCAGGGGACAGGCCCAAAATCTGAAGTCGCAGTCGCAGCGCCTTCTGAGGAAACACCGCGGAAGGACAGAGATGCCGAGGGGAACGCAGGGTCGGCATCGGCCAACAGTGATTCACCCGGGTCCGTGGAGGTGCCGATGGCCAAGCCCAACGCGGACGCCCCCGCACCCCAAACTAGCGGCGTTTCTGCGACAAACGGGGTTGGCTCCGCACCGGTATCGCAACCTAGTACCGACGGGAAAGCCGTCGCCACTAGTGAATCTTCGAAGACAACCGATGCGGCCGGCAAAGGCCCGGGACAGTCCACCGCAGGCGTACGGGACCCAGAGGCAACGGCCGATGCAGCTTCGCACCTCAGTTCACTTCAGGCTGCGAAGCTTGTGGAACGGGCAGGACAGACCGAACTGCGGGTGGGAATACCGGCAGGTGAGTTTGGCAGTGTCGATATTCGGACATCGATGGGTCGTAATCAATTCACCGCGGAAATTTCCGTCGAGCGCGCCGAGCTTGGGCGAGCCCTCACGGCCGAGCTGCCGGGGTTGCACAACCGGCTGGCAGAACACCGGGTGCCGCCGGCGAACATCATCCTTCAGGATCGTTCGAGCGGCAGCGGCTCAAGCGATCTCCGCCAGGGACCACGCCACAATCCCTATCCGCAATCGATGAGCAACCCGGAAGCCGGCGAGCGAGACGCCGGGCCGCTGATCGCCATGGAAGCCATGGAGGGTAGTCGAGGTCTCGATATTCACATCTAGAGTTCTGAAGAGTAAGGCAGTTGCACGGGATAAGGAGAAAACAGAATGAATGTTCACATGCCACCGATCATCACACCGCTCGAGCTTCACGGGGTAGCGACAATCTCCCCGCTGGCACGGATGAAGCCGGACAGTTCCACGGCTTCGACCAGTTCCACAAGCTCCACGAGTTCAACCGCGGCGGCCGGGTCTTCCAGCTCACTGGCGAACCAGGCAGCCAACCAGGCAGAGAGCACCTTTATCAGCTTGCTGGTTACCGAGTTGCAATCGCAAGACCCCACCAATCCGATGGACCCTTCGGATATGGTCAGCCAGATGTTCTCGATGAACCAGCTGCAGCAGTTAATCAACATTAATCAAACGCTGACAACGGCTTTCCCGGCCGCATCGGCTTCTGGGTCGAGCGCGGCAGCGGCAGCGACCAGTTCACAACCTATAGGAGGAAACTAATGGCATCCTTTTCGGTGGCACTCTCCGGCCTTAGCGCGAGCGAACAGGCTTTGAACGTCATTTCCAACAACCTGGCCAACCTGAATACCACGGGATATAAGGATCAGAGCGCCAACTTTCAATCCCTCTTCTACCAGAACGTTGGTTCCGACGGCGCCGGCGAACCCATTCAGGTGGGTGCCGGAGTCCAGGTCGGCTCGGTCTCGACCAACTTTACCAACGGAACCGTGAATAACACCGGGGTGCCGAGCGACGTGGCCATCTCGGGCAACGGCTTCTTTGTCACCCAAGCGGCAGACGGGACGGTTCAGTACACACGGGCGGGAGATTTCACCGTCAATGCTCTCGGGCAGCTGGTGAGCCCGAATGGTGATACGGTGATGGGCTACCCAGCCGTCAATGGCGCAGTCGATCAGAACGGGGGCCTGGCGCCCATCTATTTGGGACAGTCGGTGACGAGCCCGCCATCGCAGACTACGACCATGCAGCAACAGACGAATTTGGATGCCAACGCGACCGTGGGCACCGTCTACTCCGTTCCGTTAACGGTTTACGACTCTTTGGGAGAGTCCCACGTGCTCACTTTCACCTACACCAATACTGGTCCCGGCACGTGGACCTACGCCATTACTTCACCCGGAGCCACCGTCGGGGCCGCGGGGAACGGCACGTTGACGTTTGGCAGCAACGGTGACCTTACAACCCCGGCCGGCTCAGTCCCAGGCATCACGGTGAGCGGTTTCGCGGATGGAGCTGCGAACATGAGTATCACCTGGGATCTCACGGGGCCGAACGGGACTGCGCTGATGACGCAAGTGGCCGCCGCCAGCTCAACCGCAACCACAAACCAAAACGGTTATAGCAGCGGCACGCTACAGAATTACACCGTCGAAGCTAACGGGACCATCGATGGCACCTTCAGCAACGGACAGGTGCAGCCCTTGGGACAAATCGCTCTGGCGAATTTTCCCGACACTGAAGGGTTGCAGCTGGTCGGCCAAAACAGCTATGTGCCTACCCTGGCATCCGGTGCCGCCGTCGTCGGCGTCCCCCAAACCGGATCCCTGGGAGCGCTGACGGGAGGGGCCTTGGAAGCGTCCAATGTGGACATTTCCACCGAATTTACGAACTTGATCATTACCCAGCGCGCATTTGAGGCCAATGCTCGCATGATTACCACACTCGATACGGTAACCAACGACACGGTCAACCTGCAGGCCGCGCCGGGTAACTGACGCTGCTTTGACGGCGCCAAACTGATGTCCCGCAGGCTCACGCCGGCGCTTCTTAAAGCTCGGCGCCAGCCAGCAAAAGGGCGGCCCATGATGAGGTTGGTCATGGGCCCGCTCCACCGTCGCTAGCACCGGGCGCAGGCACTGGGTATGGTGTAGCCGGGGTGTCGTCGGCTGCGATGGATGGTTAGCAAACCATGAGAGGACTGGTCGGTGTAGCTCTACGCCAGCTCTCCCAGGCCTGCGGTTCTATTTCTGCTCTAATCAGCTCCCGCCACCGGCGTACGGCACGGGAGTAATGGCCGTGCTGCAAGTTCTTGTTTTCTTAGCTCCTAGCCCCGCGACCGGTGGCGCCACCGAGTACCGCCTCCACGGACTTCAAATTGCAGTTCGACCTTCGATTCCCTCTGTGCGCACACACAATCCAGTCGGTCGAAAGTGAAAGCACGGGATTTCTGATGATCTGTCGTGAGCGAGAGAAAGCATGCCGTTCCCGGCTTTCCGAAGCCAAGGTGAACGACTGAAATAACAAAAGCATGGATGCAGCCACCCAACGCGCGAAAGAGCCCGAAGCCACCGAGGTGGCGGCGCCAGAGAAGGCTCCAACGGAAGAATTCGGATGGCTGCCTTGCCGGTTGTCGGTGGAGCTTCCCTTGAGTCGATTTACGGTTGGAGATCTGTTGAATTTGCAAGAAGGCTCAATTGTCGAAACTGCCTGCCAACACACCAATCATGTTCCCCTTCGGGCCAACGGGCTGTTGATTGGCTGGACGGAATTTGAAGTGACCGGGCTCTATTTGACGGTTCGCATCACCGAGTTAGCATGAACACACAGGCCGAAAATCAGGCGAGCGCGGCGGCTCTACCTTTCCCTGCCACGATCAACCCCGTTCCGTCGATTCCTTCTGAAACTGACCCGCGTAGGCAGAAGAAGGCTGCCAAGGAATACGGCCGCTTCTCGAAAGAGGGAAAACCCAGACCAAGAAGCATGCGTGCCAAGCGGAGCCTGCGTGAGGACCAGAAGAAGCCGAATCGAATGAGGAGCGTGACCGCGATGCTCCGTTCGTCCCCCAAGAAAAAAGACCGGATGCCAAGCAACCAAGGCATCGAGCCGGCTGCGCCTGGGGGGACAGAGGAAGTGGTTGAGCCGCTGCCCCTTTATGTTCGGAGTGAGCCGGACCCGCTGGCGACGGAAACCATCGCCCTGGCGAAGACCGACATGCCGGGGCTGGGAGCTACGGCTCCGCCAGCCGAGACCAATGGACTGCTCACGGTGACGTTGCGGGTACGACACCGCCCCTTGGCCGTCGTCTTGAAAGCCATGGATTCGTTCTTGACGCAAGCATGGAGCTGGACGCAACAGAAATTGAAATCTTCCGCGGGGAAGAAGCGACTGCGGGTATGCGAGAGCGTGTCCCTTGGGGAGAAGCGCTTTGTGGCAGTCATCCAGGTTGACGGGGAGCAATTCCTAGTGGGCGGGTCCGCCAGTTCGGTCTCCACCTTAGCTCATCTGGAGCGCCCGCGGGGGTTTTCCGATGTCTTCGAGCGACATTGCAAGCAGGACTTGAGCCCGGCATGAAAATCACCGCCATGGGAGCAAGGAACATGCTGGCGCTGGTGGTCATGCTCGTGGTCACCGGCCCGGCGGTTTTGGCCGCGGAGGCAACGCCCACTGGCGACCTGGCAGCCGCAGCCGCAACTCCCGTGCCTTCATCCTCCGTTCTTCCCGACAGCATCCAGCCGGTGAATCCTCCCGATTCGACGGCAGTCGATCCCAACGAGATCAGAATCACCGGCATGGGGAATGGATCCATGTCCTGGACGATCGTTGTCCTGCTGACTCTCCTGAGTCTGATCCCGTCGTTGCTGCTGTGCCTTACGCCCTTTGCACGGCTGCTGGTGGTCTTCCACTTTCTGCGCCAGGCTCTCGGACTGCAGACCACACCCACCAATCAGACCCTGATTGGCGTGGCCCTGATCCTGACCTTCTTTCTGATGCAGCCGGTAGGTGCCGCCATCTACCAGACCTCCATCGTGCCCATGCAGAACGGACGAATCACCGCCATGGAAGCGGTCGATCGCGGGACGAGACCGATCCGGCGATTCATGTTGCACTACGTGCGCGAGAAGGACGTTGCTTTGTTTGTCGAACTCGCGAAAGAACCCAGGCCACGAGATCCCAGGGACCTGTCGATGCGGGTGCTGGTGCCGGCTTATATTCTGTCGGAGCTGAGCACCGGCTTTCAGATAGGAACCGTATTGTTTTTGCCCTTCCTGGTCATCGACATGGTGGTGGCCTCGATTTCGACCTCGGTGGGCATGTTGCAACTGCCACCGGTCGTAATTTCTACCCCCCTCAAGCTTTTGCTGTTTGTGATGGTGGATGGATGGAATCTCTTAATCGGCTCGTTAATGAAGAGTTTTAGTTGAGGCGAATCATGCCAGTCGAACAAGTCGTTGATCTAGGCCGTCAGACCATGCGGGAGGCCTTTTTGTTGGCCAGCCCTATCCTGGCGACGGCGGTTGTCGTAAGCCTGTTGGTCAGCATCGTCCAGGTGTTGACTTCGCTGCAGGAAATGACCATTTCGGCGGTGCCGCGGCTGCTCGCGGTCGGCTCGGTGACCTTTTTCTTGATGCCGTGGATGTGGAGACAAGCGTGCCAATTTACCGTGCGGCTCTTCACCGACTTTCACCCGTACCTGCGCTGACGACATGGAGATTTCTCTCGCCAACATCATCGCTGCGGTGCTTGCGGTCGGACTTCGCGTCTCCGGCCTGATGGTGTTCGCCCCATTTTTCAGCAGTATTGTCATCCCCCCGCGGATCAAGGTCGTGCTCGCCATCGTGATTACCGCGGTGCTCTATCCGGTGTATTCCGCCAGGATGCCGCCGGTCGAGTTAAGCGAGTGGCCGAAGATGGTGGCCAGCGAGACCCTGGTCGGCATCGCCATTGGTCTGGCGATCAGCGCGGTATTTGAGGCCGCGGCATTGGCAGGGCAGATCTTGAGCGTGCAGATGGGCTACTCGCTGGTGAATATTCTCGACCCGAATACTCAGGTGGAGAGCACGGTGGTGGCGACGCTGCATCAGAGTCTCGCCATGCTCCTGTTTCTTGCGCTGGGCGTGCATTATTGGATTCTTCGCGCCATTGCCCGCAGTTTCGACTATCTCCCTCCGGGGACGGCGACGCTCAATCCCCTGCTGACCCGGGCTTTGCTGCACGAAGGCGTCATCGTGCTGCAACTGGGAATCCAGATCGCCGCGCCCGTTCTGGCGGCCACCTTGCTCGCCGACCTGATGCTCGGTTTGATGGGGAAGGCATCGCCGCAGATGCCCTTGATGCTGCTGGGGCCCGCCATCAAAAGCCCGCTGGGCTTGCTGGTGTTCGGGGTCACCCTGGGCTTTTGGCCGAGGTTGTTCGAGCGATATTTCTCAGAATCCGTGGCTTACGCAGAGAGGCTCTTGCAGGTAGCGCGATAGCAGACTATGGCGGACTCTAGCAAAACAGAAAAACCGACACCGCAAAGGCGACGCAAGGCGCGGGAGCAAGGTCAGGTATCGCGGACGCGCGAACTGTCCAACGCCCTGGCCTGGAGCGGAGGCTTGGCGTTGCTGGCCTGGCAGATTCCCGATGCGGCTCGCCAATGGCGCGGCCTGTTGCAGAGCGAATTGGATCTTGCCGTGCGCGAACCACTGACTCCGCGGGGGCCGATTCTTTTTTGGAGTGCCGTGGGCGTTTTGCGGTGGATTGTCCCCATCATGGTGACTGCCTGGATGCTTTCGGTCGCGGGCGGCCTGGCGCAAGGCGGGTTGGTGTTTGCCGGCCAAGCTTTGGCGCCGAAACCGGAGAGACTGAATCCGGCGGCAAAACTAAAACAGATGTTTTCGCCTTCCGGTCTCAGTGGAGTCTTGAAGTCGCTGCTGCCCTTCGGAGTGATCGTTTGGATCGGGGTTTCCACCTTGATCAACCACTGGCAGAGCATCGCGCATGCCTCCGATCTCGGGGTTCGCGCCTACGCCGGATTCGTATTAGGCGTAATGCGGGAGTTGTGCTGGAAGTCGGGTCTGGTGTTGCTGACCTGGTCGGGAGTGGATTACCTCTTGGTTCGGCAGAGGGTGGAGGGGGACTTGAAGATGACCCGCGAGGAGATGCGCGATGAGCTCCGGCACACGGAAGGAAATCCCACGGTGAAGGGCCGCATCCGCCGTCTGCAACGCCAGATGCGCCGGCGCCAGATGTTGCGCGATACCGAGAAGGCCAGCGTGGTCATCACCAACCCCACCCACTTTGCGGTTGCCTTGCGCTACGAGATGGACATGGACGCCCCGATGGTGGTTGCCAAAGGGCGGGATTTTCTGGCGCAGGAAATCAAGGAGGTTGCGCGCTGGCATGGGATTGCTGTGCTCGAGAATCCCCCTCTGGCGCAAGCACTCTACTACACGGTCGAAGTCGGCAGCCCCATACCGGCGACATTTTATGTGGCGGTGGCCGAGATTCTGGCGTTCGTATTCCGGGCGCAAGCGCGGGTGCGGCAGCAAACCGGAGCGCCGGCACGATAATCCGATCCGGAGGGTGGGGAAACAACCATGGCGGCGAACCCGAAACTGATAGCTCCAAGCGGCAGCAGAACCGATTGGATCGTTCCCACGCTCGCCGTGAGCATGGTGTTTGTCATGCTCATCCCGCTGCCCCCGCTCATGATCGATGGGTTGCTGGCCTTAAGCCTCACCGGATCGGTGTTGGTGCTGCTGGTCGCCCTGCAAATTCTGAGGCCTGTGCAATTCTCGGTGTTTCCCAGCTTGCTGCTTTTGCTCACCCTCTTCCGTCTGTCGCTGGGGCTGGCCAGTAGCCGGAGAATCCTGCTGCATGGGAACGAAGGTTCGGCGGCAGCGGGCCGAGTGATTGAGGCCTTTGGCCAATTTGTGGTGGGCGGCAACTATGTTGTGGGATTTGTTCTTTTCTTGGCCTTGATCGCCATTCAGTACCTGGTGGTCAGCCACGGTGCCGTGCGCACCGCAGAGGTCACCGCGCGCTTCACGCTCGATGCGATGCCCGGCAAGCAGATGGCGATCGACGCCGACCTGAACGCCGGTATGATTGATGAGAAACAAGCCCGCACCCGCCGGCTGCAGATCACCCGCGAGGCCGAGTTCTACGGGGCCATGGATGGCGCCGCACGCTTCAGTCAGCGCGATTCCATGGCCACCATCCTGATTACCGCCATCAACATCATTGCCGGCTTTTTGATCGGCGTATTCCAACACGGGGTTCCATTCCTCGAGGCGCTCAGAACCTACACCGTTCTGACCGTAGGAGATGGCCTCGTCACCATGATCCCCTCTCTGCTGGTGTCGGTCGCCGGCGCGATCGTGCTGACGCGAGCCTCTTCGGAAAGCTCGCTGGGCATCGATGTTGGCCGTCAGTTGTTGGGAGAACGCCGCCCGCTGTGGATTGCCGGGTGTGTGATGTTGGCCCTGGCCCTGATTCCGGGCCTGCCCAAGTTGTCATTCGTATGCATGGCGGGATTGATGCTGATCTTGGCCCGGCGGGCCAAGCCCGATCCGGCTGCGGTGGCGGAGGCCGCCTCCGGTGCCGGAGGGGCCAAAGGGCAGGCGGGGAAGAGTGTGGCTTCCGATTCTCTGGATTCGCTGCTCAAGTTGGACGACTTGATGCTTGAGGTCGGCCTGGGGCTCGTGCCCCTGGTCGATAGCAAGCAAGGCGGGCAGCTGCTCGGCAAAGTCCGCTCCTTGCGCAAAAGTCTGGCAGCGCAGCTTGGCTTCTTGGTTCCTCCCATCCACATCACCGACAACCTGGCGCGCAAAGAACGGGAGTACGTGGTCTATCTGCGGGGTGTCGAGGTTGCCCGCTGGGAGTTGCGCCGGGATTGTCTTCTCGCCATCAGTTCGGAGTCTTCCTCGGCTTTACCCGGGCAAGAGACGCGCGAACCGGCCTTCAACACGCCTGCCAAATGGATCTCGCCGGATCTGCAGGCCCAGGCGTTGGCGGCCGGCTATGTCGTGGTCGACCACACTTCGGCGCTGGCTACTCATCTGAGCGAAGTAGTGCGACAGAACGCCCATCTGCTGTTGAGTCGCCAGGAAACCAAGCGCCTGATCGACCGGCTGGGAGAGTCTCACCCCAAATTGGTGGAAGAGCTTATTCCGAAGGTGATGACCCTGGGCGAAGTGCAAAAGGTGCTGCAGCAGCTATTGCGCGAGCAGGTCTCGATCCGCGATCTGGGAACCATTCTCGAGACCCTGGTCGATGTTGCGCCGGTCAACAAGAACCCCATTCTCTTAGTGGAGGCGGTTCGTCACGCCCTGGGGCGAGCCCTGGTGCGGCCCCTGCTCGATGAGCGCGGCCACCTGAAGGTGGTGACCTTGGATCGCTCCATCGAAGAAGAGTGTGCGCGCGCCGTGAATCCCCAGCAGGCCGCCGTCCCCGGCAATGCTCTGCAGCCGAGTACGGCGCGACGCATATCCGAGGGCTTGCGGGCACTGTTCGGCGAACAGGTTCTGAACGCACCTCCGGTCCTTTTGTGTGCCTCGCCCGGGCGTTTCCATCTGCGCCGGATTCTCGAACCCTTTTTCCCGAGGATCTCCGTGCTTTCCCCCACGGAAATTCCGCCGTTGATCCCGGTGCAATCCATAGGAGCTTTGCGGTGAACATCGTTTGATTGAGGACTCTCATGACACAGGCAGAACTTGCGTACCGAGAAAATGTGGAGGAAACCGAAGAACGCGATCAGCTGATTCTGCGAGAGCTGCCGCAGGTGTATTACACCGCAAGGCGAATCGGCGAACGCCTGCCGCAACATGTATCGTTCGAAGACCTGGTGCATGCCGGCGTGGTGGGTTTGATCGAAGCCGCTCGCAGCTATGACGCGCACAAGGCGGTTCCATTCCAGGCGTTTGCCAAGTTCCGGATCCGGGGGGCCATACTCGACAGTCTGCGCGAGCTCGATTGGGCTTCCCGGCCTCTGCGGCGGAAGGAGCGACAGATCGAGGAGGCGATCAGTAGGCTTCGGGCGAAACTTGGCCGCCAGCCCGAGGAGGACGAAATTGCCGCGGAGATGGGAATCTCGATCGAGAAGCTGCATGAAATCGCCCTGCGCCTGGATGGGGTGAAGCTGCTCGGCCAGCAAGTGACGTTGGCTTCCGATGCCTCGGAAAACCAAGATTTGATCGAGTCGGCTCCCAGCCGGGACGAGAACGCCTATGACCTCCGCCTCCGCCGCGAGATCCAGGAACAACTCGCCCAGGCCATCGGAACCCTGTCGGAAAAAGAGCAGTTGATCATTTCACTGTATTACCGAGAAGAACTTACCATGAAAGAAATTGCGAAAGTCCTGCAATTGGCAGAATCAAGAGTGTCCCAGATTCACGCTTTGGTGCTTCCCAAACTGCGCGCAGCCTTAGAGAAAGATGGGTTACGCTAAAAGACCGGAACCGATCGCGAACCAGAAAGCTCGAGCATGAGCAAGTTCGACATTCAAGGTCTGACGAAAACGTTCTTCGGAGGGAAAGATCGGCGCGAGTGTGCCAATCCGAGATGCAGCGCAAAATCCAAGCAGCCGATAGGAATCGTTTTCTACGAGCAGTGGTTTTGCTCTCCTGACTGTTTCGAACCAGCTGTGCAGCAGAAACTGGTGGAGTCACTCTCGACCCGAGACAAACAGGAAAAGCATCCCAGCTTGCGTATGCCGCTGGGCCTCGTCCTGGTCTCCCGCGGAATCTTGAGCCATGAGCAACTCAAGATTGCACTCAATCACCAACGCACCAGCGGAACGAATTTCGGAGAGGTGTTGCAGGAACTCGGTTTCGCTACCCAGCAGCAAGTTACTGCGGCCGTGGCGGCGCAGTGGGCTTGCCCGGTATTTTCGATAGGAGACCGCCCATTGCCGGCAGGGGTGCGCATTCCCACGCGTTTGCTGGAGCTCTATGGGATGCTCCCTGTCCACTTCTCGGAAACCGGGCGCAAGCTGATGGTCGGGTTCATTACTCGCGTTCAACACCACATGCTCTCCATCATCGAACACGTGACCTCGTGCACGGCTACCCCATGTTTCATCACCGATAACGAGTATCGTCGCCATTTGCAAGCGTTGGCCGTCGAGAGCGCCGAGCACGAGCTGGTTTGTGATCGCCCCATTGGCCCCGCCGAGATCGCGAAGCTGGTACGGGATCAGATCAGCCAGACGGGCGGGGAAGAGGTGCGTTTCGGAATGTGTCGCGATTACCTTTGGGTCAGACTCCTGGGCCACCAGGAAATCGACCTCCTGTTCCGGATACAACAGGATTAGAAGATCGTGAGCGGCGCTAAAGCTCGGGCCGTTTCCGGCCGATTAATGTCAGCAAGCACTCTCCATGCTGGCAGACACCAAACCGACGGAATCTGGTTCGAGGGTCCAATCTCCCGAGTATGGTCCGGACCGCTTTCCGCGAACTGATCCGCCAGGCCTAGAGAGCAGGGGATTCCCTTCCCTTCCAGCGATGCCGGGTGCGGTCCTTCTCCTCGAACTGCGCTTGGCGTCGAACGTCGCCGACTTGAATGCAGTCACCGGGTTGATTCGTAAGGATGTTGGCCTGACGGTCGAGCTGTTGCGGTTAGCCTTTGGGGAACCGCGCAGGCGTCGCGCCAGCTCCTGGAGCGTGGCGGAGCTGGCAGTCGATCTGGGACTGGAGAAACTGAGAGCCATGGCGGCAGGAACAACACTTCTCGCCTGCCAAGCACCGGGAAAGGCTGCTTTCCAGGCATGCCAAGCGTTTTGGCGGCGGGCGCGACAAACGGCCCAGATTGCCGAAGAGCTTGCCGGCGGGCAATCCGCTACGATTCAAGAAACGGCCTATGTCGCTGGACTGCTTTGTCATGTCGGCATGCTTCCGCGTCTGCTGGGCTGGCCGGTTTCCGGGATCGACTCGGCTGATCCTGCCGAAGTGGGTTTCCATATGACGAAAGCGTGGAATTTCCCAGCGCTTCTCGTGGAAGTGATTCGCGGAGACGGCGAAGCGTGCACTTCTCCCCAGGCACGGAGCCTGCTTCAGCTGATCAACACCGCCGACCGGCAGGCATCCCATGGGCCCATGGTTACCGCTGCCGAGGTGGGGGATGGAACGCAATCCTGGTCCTAAGCAGGGTCAGAAAGCCGTGGCCGGCAGGCAAGCCGAATGAGTACGTGGTTAGAAAGTTTATCTCCGTGGTCCGGCCGCATTCGCTGGACACAATGCTCCCCCTAATTCGTTCCTCATTTCGCAGCCATGCGCCCATCGTAGTTCAATCACTTACCAGGCTCGAGCGCCCGAATGGTATGGCCCTGCTCGTGCATCCTTCCGCCGAGGAGATTTCATGGACAGCGGCTTCTACGCAGCATGCACGGCGCTGATGGCGCGAAGCCAGGCGCTCGACCTGGTTGCCAACAACTTGGCCAACGTTAGCACGCCCGGCTTTCGCGCGCAGCACGAGGTGTTTCGTTCGCTGCTCGCAGGTTCCTCCCCCTTCCCCATGTCCGATTTGAACCAGACCGTGAACAACTACTCGGTTCTGGGGGACAGCCGCTTCGATTACTCGCAAGGCAATCTCGAGAAGACCGGCAGTGACTTCGACTTGGCCCTTCAGGGATCGGGGTTCTTTGTGGTGCGAACCGCAGCCGGCCGAATGTTCACCCGCAACGGCAACTTCCACGTCTCAGCCAAGGGGAGATTGGTAACTGCCGACGGAGATCCGGTCCTCGGCGAGACGGGTGTCATCGACATCGTCGGCGGCCCGGTTTCGATCAGCCCCGATGGAACCATCTCGATCGACGGAGCGGTGGCGGGAAAGTTGAGGGTTGTGGACTTTCCCCCGGGAACCGCCCTGGAGAGCGTTGGCAAAAGCTATTATTCGGCACCTCCGAAGAGTGAAGTTGCGGCCCCGGGCGCAAGCATTGTGCAAGGATCGCTCGAAACCTCCAATGTGAACCCGGTCGCAGATGCGGTCGAATTGATTACCCTGCAACGCAATGCGGAACTGGTGCAGCGCGCCTTATCGATGTTTCATTCCGATATCAACCAAATCGCGGCCCAGGACTTGCCGCGAATTTTACCGAACCCGTAAGGGGGGAACGTTATGCTTCGTGCACTGTATACGGCCGCCAGCGGCATGGTCGCGCAACAAATGAATCTGGACAACATCGCCAACAACTTGGCCAACTCGAGCACGGCCGGATTTTATGGCCGGCGGCTCCAGTTTTCCGATCTGGTTTATCAGAATCTGGTCATGCCCGGCGCGGCAGCGACCCAGCAGACCACGGTTGCGGCTGGCCTCCAAGTGGGATTAGGAACGTCGCCGCAAGCCTCGGAAGTGATCCAAACGCAGGGAAACTTCACCTCGACCGGAAACCCTCTGGATCTAGCCATTCAAGGGCTTGGTTTCTTCCAGGTAACTTTGCCCGATGGCACGATTGCCTACACCCGCGGCGGCGCCTTCCATCTGGACGCGCAAGGGAACATCGTGACCGCCGACGGCAATCCCCTGCAGCCCAGTATCACCATACCCGCCAACGCCACGACGATTACCATCGGTTCCGATGGAACGATTTCGGTAACCGAAACCGGGCAGACCGCAGCCCAGCAGGTGGGCAGCATCCAACTGGCGTTGTTTCCCAACCCGGGAGGCTTAAACAGCATCGGCAACAACCTTTTCCTGGCGACGACGGCCTCGGGAGACGCCATCGTGGGGGCGCCGGGATCGGCCGAGGGATTGGGCACTCTGCAGCAAGGAATGATCGAACAGTCGAACGTAGACATCGTCGAGGAATTTGTCCAGATGATCGTCGCGCAGCGAGCCTACGAATCCAATTCGCGGGTCGTAACCTCGGCGGATCAGATGTTGCAGGATCTGATCAGTATCGGACGTTAAGGGGAAGGGATGAGAGACCGAAGTAAGACAAGAAGCCTGGGGAGTTTTTTCGGCTTGCTGTGGCTCCTGATCCCTGCCGCCGTCGGCCAAGAATCGAGCGCCCGATTCCCAATTTCCGCAGAGCGCGTCGCCCAGGCGATCGTGACCGCAGGCGTCCCGGTTCGGGCCGCGCAGGTGCGATTTCTGGCGCAAATCAACTCCCTCGGGCCGGATCCGGGCCTGCAGGTGATCAACCTGGCGAAGTGGTCGGGGGACACATGGAAAGTAGAGCTGCGCTGCTCCGACCCGCGAGTGTGTCTGCCGTTTTATGTCCTGGTACAAGCCGGGGCGGCGGGCGCATTCGATGGGATCTCCACCCAGCGGGGCGGTCCTCCTGCCAGGCGAAACGCTTCTCTATTCCGGCGAAAGCAGATGCTCATGCGCAATGGCGATCGAGCGACCCTGGTGTTTGAGAACCCGAGCGTGCGTATCAGCATGCCTGTCATCTGTCTCGAGAACGGCAATCGTGGGCAGAGGATTCGAGTCGTAAGCACGGATCACAAGCGATTTTTCAAGGCGGAGATTGTGAACTCCGAGCTGCTGAAAGTCGAGCTTTGAGATAGGAAGATCCATGGGTATGAAAGGCTCATTCTGGCGAACGTTCGCGGTATCGATGACCAGCCTGTTCTTGGCGATGCCGCCGTTCCTGCTGGCCGACACCAACAAACTGTCGAAGCAGGACTCCGACCAATCGCGGTCCGCCTATATTGCCCGGGCGCAGCACGAGGCACAGTGGGTTGCGCCCCCGAGTCTGCCCGGCAGTCTCTGGGTTCCAGGCGGCGGCCTCAGCGATATGGCGAGCGATTACAAGGCTCGCAATGTGGGTGATATCGTCACCTTGACCGTGGTCGAATCCACCTCGGCCGAGACGACCGGAGATGTCAATACCTCCAGGGCGTTTCAAACAAGTTCTGCCATTACCGCTTTGCCGGGCAAGCTGAAGACCGGCGGAGTGAATCCTCTGTTCGGCGCGAATTCCTCGACCGCCCTGAAAGGGACGGGCGAGACTGACGCGGGGGACACCCTCACCACAAGTCTTTCGGGGCGCGTCCTCGCGGTCTTGCCGAACGGCAACATGGTCGTCGAGGCGGAACGCTCGGTTTTGATCAACAGCCAACGCGAGACGATGCTGGTGCGTGGAATCCTGCGACCAGGAGACATTGCGCCGAACAACACAGCCCCTTCGACGGCGCTGGCGAACCTCGAGATTGAACTCAAGGGCAAGGGAGTGGTCTCTGATTCCATCAGCCGGCCCAATGTGATCATGCGCACTCTGCTATGGTTAATCGGTTTCTAAGCCGGAACAGGCGTCTGCCGATGACGCGTCGTTGGCCTCAGCGGGGCTGCGATGCCTGTCTGCTGAGTCTGCTGGTTGTGGCCCTGAGCGTTCGGGGAAGCGCCGCCGCAGACCAGGGCGCCAGGCAAGTACTGATTCGGGATATCACGACCGTCGCCGGCATCCGGGAGAACCCTCTCATCGGCTATGGTGTCGTGGTCGGCCTGAAGCGAACCGGCGACAGTCAGCAAACTCTGTTTACCACGCAAACCTTGGCCAACGTTCTCGAACGCTTGGGTCTTCAGATTCCCGCAGCCTCGGTGCAAACCCGCAACATCGCCGCGGTGATGGTCACCGCTTCTCTTCCTCCCTTTGCGCAGCCGGGGACGACCATCGATGTAACCGCTTCCTCTGCCGGAGACGCCAAAAGCCTAGAGGGCGGTATCTTATTGCTTACGGCTCTCCACGCCGCCGACGGTAACGTCTACGCGGAGGCGCAAGGAGCTCTCACCTTGGGCGGCTATACCGCGGGTTCCAGTCTGAATAGCAAAGAGGTGAACCATGCGACCGTAGGCCGGATACCAGCCGGCGGCACTGTAGAACGCTATGTCGCGGTGGACTTGAGCCATCTTACGACGCTGTCGCTGGTCCTGCGCGAACCTGATTTCGCAGCCGCGCGCGAGGTCACGGACGCCATTAACCATGATCTTGGCAGGGATGCCGCCTCGTTCTCCGACAGCCGCCGCATCGATGTCAGCGTGCCCCAAGCCGGCATGCCTTCCGTGCCCATGCTGATCGCGCGCGTGCAGAGCCTTGCTGTTTCCGTCCATCCCCCCGCCAAAGTAGTGCTGAACGAGCGGACGGGCACGATCGTGATGGGCGGGGACGTCAAACTCTCACCCGTCTCGGTGTTGCATGGCGGTCTCACGGTCGAGGTGTCGACCACGCTTACAGTTTCGCAGCCGGCGCCTCTGTCCACCGGCAAAACCGTGGTGGTGCCGGAGACCGACGTCGAAACCAAGGAGGCGCCGGTTCGTTCGATCCAGCTAGGCGCCGGCGCGAGTGTCGAAGAACTGATCAACGGTTTGCATGCCATGGGTGCGACTGCCCGGGACGTTGTAGCCATCCTGCAGGCGATCAAGGCCGCCGGCGGGTTGCAGGCTGAATTGGAGATACTGTGAGCACGATTGCGTTTCTTTCGAACTCGTCTACCCTGACCAAAGCGGACTTATCCGAGGCCAAGAGCGCACAGGCGGTGCGCGGTCTCGAGGCAAAGTCGGCGAACGACAGCTTCGCGAAGATCGATAAGGCGGCGAAGGAATTCGAAGGAATTTTGCTGGGCGAGTGGCTCGAAAAGGCGGAAAAGTCCTTTGCCAGCGTACCCGGAGCCGACCCTGACCAGGATAGCGATCCGGGACACGACCAGTTTCAAAGCATCGGCTGTCAGTTCCTGGCCGAGGCATTGAGCAAGGCGGGCGGGATCGGGATCGCATCCATGATCAGCCAACATCTGGAAGCCTCGGAGGCGAGTCGAGGCCAGAACTCCAACCAGGCCGCTTCCGGGAATTCGATAAACCACGGCAACTTACAGAAGAATAAGTAGTTAGAGAAGTGTAGAGGAGCTAAAGTTTGGTTCGGAAACTGCCGATTAAGAACTGAGGACAGGCTTTTATGAGAATCGGATCTAACATGCCCGATCTGCAGATTGTTTCCCCTGCAAGGGAAGGCGTCTCCTCGGCTGCAGCCAGCAAGGCCCCTCAGGCATCCCCGCAAGAGAGCGACAGAGGCCCGGAGGACAGGCTAAGCATAAGCAGTCTTGCCACACAAGCGTTAGAGACGCCTGAGATCCGTCAAGACAAGGTGGACAGCCTGCAGCCAATCGTCCTCAGTGGGGAGTATCGGCTGGATCCAGAGCAGATTGCCGGCGCCATGTTCGATGAGTTCTAGAAGCACGGCATGAACGATGGAAGAACTGGGAGCGAGACGATGGTGCTGAACCCAGAGGCCACCCACGCAAACCCGAACCTCGATTACCTGGGGTTGGTACGTGCCTTGTCTGAGGAGACTGCCGCCGCTATTTCCGCCATCGAGCGGAACCATCGGCAGCAGTTTGAAGCCGCCATCGCCAACCAGGAAAAACTCTGCCATGAGCTCTTGACCAGGAAAGGCTCGGTCTCTGCGCTGGCTGAAACTCGCAAGCACGAGGTTCAGCAAGCCCACTCGACCTTGGCGCAGGTAAACCGGGTGTATGCCCGGGTGATTCAGCGCGCGAAACGATGTGCCGACTTGCTTCTCGCACTCTACGGACACCATGGTCAAGGTTACGGGAACGATATCTTAGCCGACCGGCACAGTTGGTCCTGCGAGGTCTAATACGATGGGTGGTTTGCTATCTTCGCTGTTGATCGCGACCCAGGCTCTGGACGTTGACCAGGGAGCGATGGATGTCACGGCCAACAACATTGCCAACGTCAACACACCCGACTATAGCCGCGAGGTGCCCGACCTGGCAGAACAGACACCCGTGGAGGTGGGAAATCTCACCGTCGGCACCGGGGTAACCCTGGCGCAGATCCAGAGTGTTCGTGATCAGGTACTCACGCTCCAGATCGCGGAACAGACCGCACAGCAGAACGGAGCACAGACAGAACTCAATGCTTTGCAACAAATCCAAGCTCTGTTTGCCAATTCGAACCAAGGAATTGGCGCGGACATCACCGCGTTCTTTAATAGCATCAGTCAACTCTCGACCGACCCCACCAACGCCGCCAGCCGAGCGGCGGTAATCACGGCCGCGCAAAATTTGGCGGTGGCTTTCAATCAGACCTCGTCCAGCTTGACGTCGAATCAGTTGAGCTTGAATCAGTCGGTTTCCCAGACCATCGGCCAGATCAATACCCTGACCCAGCAGATTGCACAAATCAATGTGCAGATCGGACAGATGCAGCAGTTAGGCCAGGATCCCGGTGGTCTCGAAGACCAGGAAAACCAACTGATCAACCAGCTTTCCGAGCTGACCAGTGTGTCGGAGACCGAAACCCCACAAGGTTTGACGTTGACTACGGGAAATGGAACCCCCTTGGTCGTGGCCAATCAGAGCTATGCCCTCACGGTTCAGAACAGCGCCACCACCGGTATGGAGGATGTCTTCTTTCAGGGACAGGACATCACGAGCACAATCCAGGGCGGGATTCTAGGTGGCACCATTCAGGCGCGGGACCAGGATATACCTGGCCTGCTCAATCAACTCAATACGCTGGCTAGCCAGTTTGCCGCCAGTATCAACACGGCGCAGGCGGCTGGCTACGATTTGGACGGAAATCCGGGACCGGCTTTGTTCTCGGTGACGGGCCCCGGGGCAGCCGCCACCTTCAGTCTGGCGACGACGGATCCGAACGCCATTGCCGCCAGCTCGGATGGCACACCCGGCAGCGACGGCAATATCCAGAACCTGATGGCGGTCGAGTCTCAGCCCCTGGCTCCGGGGGGAGACACGCCGACCAACAGCTACGCAGCCTTGGTCTCGCAAAGTGGCACTTTGGCAGCCGAGGCGCAAGCGGAGGTAACCGCCAGCACGACCAGCATCAATCAGCTCAATGACCAGTTGGGTTCTGTTTCTGGGGTTTCGATCAACGAAGAAACCACCAACCTGCTGAATTATCAGAATGCTTTTTCGGCAGCGGCCCGGGTCGTGTCAACCATCGATGAGTTGACCCAGACTGTACTCAACATGGGGGCAGGCAGCGCCTCCGTCTCTTAAACCTATATGCGCGTAAATCCAAATTTCACTCCCGACATTCTCGCGGATCTTTACACGGCAGAAAGCCAGGCTCAGACCGCGATCGAGCAACTGGCCAGCGGCCAACAGATCAATATGCCCTCGGATAATCCCGCGGGCGCAGCCGAGCTTGTCCAGAATCAAGCTCAACAGGGGCAAACCGATCAATTCCTGCAGAATACGAGCAGCGTGGAGGATCTGCTCAAGACCGCTGATTCGGCTCTCAGCTCGGTGGTGAGCGCTTTGAATCAGGCTATCGCGGTCGGAACCCAGGGGGCAAACGGCACCAACGACGCCGCCGACCTCCAGTCCCTGGCACAGCAGGTTCAAGGCATCGAATCCCAGATCGTCCAATTTGCCAACACCACCTACCAAGGGAACTATATCTTTGCGGGGAGCGCTACGAGTACGGCCCCGTTCACTCTCAACTCCCAAACCTACGGCGTCACTTACAACGGAAACGCAGACACCAACTCCGTCGAGATTGCCGACGGCAATAGCGTTCAGACCAATCTTCCCGGCAACCAGTTGTTTCAGGGGTCAGGCGGCAATGTGATGGGAGCCTTGCAACAATTGATCACCGCCCTGCAAAGTGGGAACGCAGCCGCCGCCGGCACGGCCACGTCGCAGCTGGGCAACGCGTTGAATTATCTGTCGTCGCAGCGTGTCTTCTATGGAGATGTTCTCGACCAACTCAATTCCAACCAATCCTATTTGCAGCAAGAACAGGTGAACCTGCAGTCGGACCAGAATACGATCGATGGCGTCAACATGGCGCAGGCTGCCACCAACCTGTCGCAGGCGGAAACCACGCAGAATGCCGTGCTGGCCGCCCTGGCCAAGGTGATCCCGGACAACCTTCTCGAGTATCTGCAGTCGTAGCCACCCAAGGCAGCAGAAGAGGAGCAGCCTGGCGCTCCCGGTGTGAAGAGAACCTGACCTGGATCTCAATCTAGAGCGGCAGGAGCCATCAGGCAGTCCAGTCGTCGGTGGTTCTTTCGTCGTCGGGGCCGATTCGCGCCGGCGCATGGGATGGGCTGGTTGGAGCAGGAATGGTTTCCGCGGGCGCACGTTCGGGATCGACTTGCACCCAGGTCTGGCGGACATCGAGCAGCAACGAGATCTGTTTGCGCAAGAGTTCGGGGCTTTGTTGGACGTGTGCTTCCCAAATTCCGGCGCGCAGGACAGCGTAGAAGTGGGAGAGATGGTTCGCAGCGTCTCCGCCCTTCTCCCGGTTCAGGGACCCCTGCAGCTGTTGCAGCACAAGAAAGGAATGCTTGAGCGCCCGGGACCGGGCCTCGATGTCTCCTCTTTCCAGCGCCTTCATCGCCTGCCGCAAATCCTCCACCAGCATGTCATAGAGAGCGATCACCAGGCCTACTGAGCTGGCATTGGCGACGGCCACCTTGCGATAGCTCAATTCCGTCTGTCTTGAGTTCATAGAATTGTGGTGCTCGAACTGGGTGGATAGCCGAGTTCGGCGTTCAGTTGTGCCTGTTCGGTGGGTAATTCTTCAAGCGCAATATCGGCCTGGTTGAATTCGTTGGTGAGATAGGTCTGTTGCTGTTGGAGATAAGGCTGGATATTGTTGATCTGATTCTGCAAGTCCTGGATTTCGTTGTTGATGCTTTGCAAGTCGACGGTGAACGCCCCGTTGGTCGAATCGGTAAGAGACGACAGCTGGTTGCTCAAAAAGTTTACAAAGCCGTTCGACGATGTGCCCTGCAGAAAGCTTTGGACAGCGCTGAAATTGTTCTGGATGGCACTGTTGAGGGTGGCGCTGTTCAGGGTCAAACTGCCATCATTGTTCATGGTGATCCCGAGATCGGCAAGGGTCGCCACCGCGCTGCCGGCGGTCGAGTAACCTCCCGCGGACAACAAGTCGCTCTGCAGGAGGCTGAGGGTGGGATCGCCCGCGACTGGACCCTCCGTGTTATTTGCGCCCACCGCATACTGCGCGTTCACATCGCCGACGACCGTGTTGTAGGCGCTTACAAAATTGCTGATCGCGGTCGAGGCACTGTTGACATCCGGCGATATCACGACATCGACGGGGGTTCCCGGGGAAGCGCCCACTAAGTTGAAGGTTACCCCATTGACTGCCCCGGTCACGGTATTCGATGCGCTGACGATAGGAATTCCATCGACCGTCAGGGATGCGTTTTGTCCTTGAATCGCCTGGGTGAAGGCGATGCTAGTGTCCTCACTGATGGTGATGTTACCGGCGGCACCCGAGTTGTTGCTGACGATCGATAAACGGGATCCGCTCGCGTCCGTTACCACGTTGGCGGTGACCCCAAGGTTCATGCCGTTGATGGTGTTCGCCAAATCGTCTAACGTATTGTTGCCGCTGCCGACCGTTATCTGCGTTGGGGTACCGGAGCCCACCTGAATGCTAAAGCTGCCGTCCGCGAGGGTGGTAGTGCCGCTGGCTACCTCGGCCGAATACCAGGACGCGGTAGTCGCCAGACTGGTGACCACGACAACGTGATTGGCCGCGCTTGCCCCGTTCGCTGCCGTCGCCGTGACCACATTCGAATTCGAAGACGATGTTGTCATCGAGGCTAAGGCTCCCGCCGGGTCACCCAAGGCGGTCAGAGCGCTTTCGAGCGAGGTAACGTCGTTTTCAATCGAAGTGAGCGCGCTGGTGTCGGTCTGTAACGTTTGCTGTTGATTCTGCCACTGCACCTCCGGAGCCTCGTCTGCCGCCAGGGCTTGGCTCACCGCCTCCTGAACGTTAATGGGCTGGGATGAACCGAATGCCGATAACAGGGAGCTCAGGTTGAGGGGATTCGCACTCATGATCTTTTTTTCTTGCCTTCGCTGCCGTTCGTTTGTGCGAAGAAGTGAAGAGGTGTTGGGATTGGTTGGTCCCACCACCTCAGGGTGAGTCACGGAAACAACTTCAACTGCTGCGGAGCATTCGATTCTTGCAATACCGCGTTGCCAGTTGGGCGCGATCTGCCGGAGTTGGACGCACTTGCGGTCTCTTCGCCAGTGTCTCCAGCTACCATGCCGTTCTGGTCATTCGCGAGGTGGCCGGACTGGTTCATCCGACCACCCCCGTGTGAGTTACTGAAACAACTTCAACACGTTCTGCTGCAGCTGCTGCGATTCTTGCAATGCTGCAATACCGGTTTGCTGCAGAATGCTGTACTTGGACAGGTTGGACGTCTCTTCACCCATGTTCGCCGCCATGATGGAATTCTCGGCATTCGTCAGGTTGGTGATCTGAACGTTCATGACGTTGATCGCCGAGGAAAGCTGATTGGAATCAGCTCCGAGATCACCTCGAAGTTGGGCGATACCTTGGATGGCGTTGTTGAGAGAGGTCATGGCTAGAATCGCACTTGCGGAGCTGCCCAGGTTGTCGCTGGCGATGCTGATGGTCGAAGTGCCAACGACTCCCAGGGAGGCCGAGCTTACGGTGCCGAAAGCAACGCTCACCAGGTTGACGCCGGCGGAGGTGGAATCGCTCATGTAGATGGTGACGGTGGTGCTGCTGAAGATCGCCTGCCCGTTGTAGGTGGTGTTGGAGCCGATGCTATCGATTTCCGCGGCAATGGAAGAGAATTCGGCTTGCAGGGCGGTTCGCTGCTCATCGCTGATGGTACCGTTGGCCGACTCCGTGGCCAAGCTGACGGCGCTGTTCAGCAGGGCTGTGATCTGAGACAGGGCGCCGTCGGCGACCTGCAGTTCACCCACGCCATCGGTGGCATTCTGCACCGATTGTGTGAGCGCGGTGACGTTTGCTTCCAATCCATTGGCAATGGCCAACCCGGCTGGATCGTCCGCTCCGGTATTGATGCGCGCGCCGGAAGACAGAGCGGTTAGAGTCGAGTTCAGAGCAGTCTGAGTCAAGCCCAACTGGTCCTCTGCTTGCAGTGCCGGGATGTCGTTCAAAATAGTAAGTGATCCCATCGAAAGGTCTCCTTATATTCAAAGTCCGCCTGCATCGAGGTTCCCGGCTTACTGCAAGTGCCAGAAGCTCCCCATCGAGCAGGAGGTTGCTACACGGGATTACCTATCGGCACTTTCTTGTCGTCCAATCAGCCTTCCACATCACCGAAGTAACCGGTCGACACCCAAGCCATAGCGCTCAATTCCCGAAAACACCTGCCGCCAGCACGGGCCTGCGCACTCAGGGGTGTTCAGCGGCTCCGTCCCCCTCTTCATCGGTCCGTTTCAACCGCATCGTTTCGGCTTCGGCATACGCATCCCGCAACTCCGGCGATTGCGGGAAAAGCAGAAGGCCATGCGACAGAACGTCAGCCGTTCGTTCCCATTGTTGCAATTGCGCCCGTATGCTCGCCGCGCGCAAAAAGAACTTGGGATTGGGCGACGCCTGGGCCAGATCCTCGGCTACCTCCGCGGCCTCCGGTAATCGGTTGGCCATGATGCAAGCTTTCATCAGCCGGTCATGGATGGCGAACGTTCCCGGAGCCGCTCGGGCTGCGCGCCGCAGCTTGCCTAGCCCAGCGTTTTTCTGACCCGCCTTGACCTCCATGTACCCCAGTTTGCTTTCGAGCAGCGGATCCCCCGTCCCTATCCACCTGAGGGCGCGCCGATAGGCCAGTCGGGCCTCCTGCAGGCGGCCCAAGCCTTGGAGGGCATCTCCTTTGAGCTGTTCGCGCAGAGCCGTGACTTTGCCTTGGCGTCGATCCTGTTCGAGTGCGGTCAAGGCTTCGGGGTATTTCCCCAGATCGACGAAGATCATCCCCGTGAACAGCCAGGCCTCCGCTGCCCGGGGCTCCAAAGCCAGGCAGCGTGCGAAGCAACGCAAACCCTCTAGGGCATTCTTGCCGCATTCGTACTCCTGCAGGCCAAGCAGCGCCCAGCCCAGAGGATCGTCGGGGTGCTCCTGTACTCTTAAGCGAAGAAGATCGTGATAGAGCACGGCCTTGGCGTCTCGGACTGGTGCCTCGGCGAGCTGGCCAAAGTGGTGGATACAAAAGTTCGCGCTCGCAAGCTTGTATCCCAAGGCGGAAACCTGATTTTCGACCAGCTCGTGCACGCGGCCTGCGAAGTAGATGTTTGGATGCCGGCGGAAAAAGCGACAGTTCTCATGGGTGAAGTATGCGGGGGCACCCTTGGCCCTCGGGTGCCTTCCGTCGTTGGGAACGGAAGTGCGATCCCAGCCTCGACCAAACCGGTGTCCTACGTAATTGCGGATCGGAGTCACATAGCCACCTACCTCCGCCGCGTGCAGGAGCTGGGGTATGCTTTTCAGCCCGTCGCGATCCAATTCCTCGTCGGCGTCGAGAACCAGAACCCAATCGGTTTGGACCGGTTCGAGTGCGGCGTTGCGGGCCTTTGCGAAATCGTTTTCCCAGGGCACGGAAATGATGTTTGCCTTGAACTCCCGCGCGATCTGACAGGTGTTGTCGGTCGAGCCGGTGTCGCCAATCACGATCTGCTCGACCACCCCGTGCACACTCTCGAGACAGGGGCGGAGGGTATCCGCGCCGTTCTTTACGATCATGGAGAGACCGACGCTTGGCATGGTGGGTTCCTCCGAAAACTCAGCCTGCGGCCTGATTGGCAGATCCGTCCGGTTGTTGGCTAGCACCGCTTCGGTGCCGCTCCACCTCGGTCCAGGCCCCCCGCAACTCTCGGGAGTCGGGGAAGAGTTTGAGAGCGTCTTCGAGCAGCCTCTCCGATCTCTCCCATTGCTTGAGCTGGGCGCGAATGCTGGCGGCACGGAGAAATACTCTCGGATGGCGGAGACACCCGGCAAACCGTTCGGCCGCTTCCGCAGCTCCGGACAAATCCTTGGCCACCAACAACGCCTTCACCAGCCGGTCGTGAAGTTCTGCTTGGTGGGGGGCCTCCTCCACCGCTCGCCGCAGCCGGGCGAACCCCGCCTCGAAGTCTCCCATGCGCACTTCGGTAAGCCCCAACCGGCTTTGGACCACCGGGCCGTCTTCCCCGAGACTCAGAGCATTCTGGTAAGCGCTGCGAGCTTGCGTGATCTGTCCCAGGTTGTAATAGGCATCGCCTTTCAGGCGCTCGCGGTATCCGGTGGCCTCGTCTCTCGCCACCACCTGCTCGAGAGCTAACAGAGCATCGAAGGGGCGGCCCAAATCGAGGTGAATCATCGCCATAAACAGCCAGCCGCGGGTAAACGGGGGATGTAGTTTCACACATTGCTCGAAGTAGGACAAGGCAACGTCACGGTTTTGGAAGGTTTGGTATTCCAGGAGACCCAGCTCAAACCAAGCAAAGGGATTGTCGGCTTCCTCTTTCAACTTAAGCTGCCCCAAAGCCCGGTAAAGCACGGCTTTCCTAGCCCGAACCTCAAGACCACGAAAATACCCGAAGTGATGAATCACAAGGTCTGAGGGAACATATTTCAGGCCCAGCAGGCTAATCCGATATTCGACCAGTTCGTGCAAACGCCCGAAGAAATAGACCCTAGGATTCCGGCGAAACAGCCGAATGTTCTGCTGGTCGTGATAGCAAGCAGCGGTTTTGGCACGCTCCGGGGGCGAGGAGACGGGCTGGCCTGCGTGCTCCAGGAAATACGATGTCTTCTCCGGCATGTAGTCCCGGACTGTCACCACATAGCCGCCGTCTATATCCGGATCGGCCAGAAGCGCAGGCAGGAGGGGTTTGGCGGCGGCATCCAATTCTTCGTCCGCGTCAAGCACCAGAACCCAGTCGGTGGTCATGGGCGCGAGAGCGGCATTGCGCGCCTTGGCAAAGTGATGTTCCCAGGGCACGGTGAGGACGGTTGCCCCAAATTCCCGCGCAATCCCAACCGTGCCGTCGGTCGAGCCCGTGTCGGCGATCACGATCTGGCTCACCAGGTCGCGCACACTGGTGAGGCAGGCTCGAAGCGTGTGCTCCTCATTCTTTACGATCATGGACAGGCCGAGCGTCGCCATAGGGTGTTGGGTGCGTAAATTAACGCTGGATTGGAATTTTGGGCTTGCGTGTAACCAGCCGCGGTGACGACAGCACTTGGCATACCATGCCCATCGCGGCTTCGATCCCCCCGTAACCGGTCGGAAGTATCTCCCGAACAAGGCGATAGGTTTGGCCATTTCCCCTCGCCTGCCGCCGCACCCGACCTAGCGATTAGAGGCAGATGAGGCAGCCGGATTGCACACGCCGCATGCAGTCTTTCGTCGCAGGGGGAAGCTCGCTGCTTACGCCGAGGGACTGGTGTTCGAGCAAGATAGAACGCAGAAGTTCGAAGCGCGGGGTTTCGATCTTTTCTCTCGGAAGGGAGTGTGACCTTTGAGCAACGCACTACAACAACCAGCCAGCTGGCGGATGACGGAAGCCCCAGCGGCAAGAATGCCACGAAAACTGAACTTAGGGAGCGGCAAGGACTGGCGCGAGGATTATTTCAACGCTGATGTTGCCGCCTGCTGGGAGCCAGACGCAGTGCTGGATTTCAATCTCCCGCTGCCCATCGGCCAGCCGTTGGCTACGGCGCGTTTCGGAACGGTGGTTCTCGAAAACCACTCCTTCGAAGAGATCCTCGCTCTGGACACGCTCGAGCTCATCCCAAACCTCATGACGGCCATGACTTCGTGCCTGAACCTGCTCAGGGTCGGCGGCTTGTTTCGCATCACTGTCCCCTACGACCTCTCCTGGGGAGCCTGGCAGGACCCTGCCCATGTGCGCGCCTTCAACGAGCGCAGCTGGCTTTATTACACGGATTGGTTCTGGTACATGGGCTGGAGGGAAGCACGCTTTGACATTGCTCACTTCGAACTGGGCTTGAGCCCGATCGGCGAAGCCTTGAAGAAGCAGCGGGTGGTTGGCGCGGACTTGGCTCGTTGTCCCCGGGCCATCGACCAGATGCGAGTGGTCTTGCGGAAACGTTGGTTGACGGAGGCAGAAAAGCAGCAGGTGGGGGCTTTTCTGAAGCGGCCGAATCCCACCCCAGATCCCGTAGCTTCGATCCAAGTTACGCCGATCGGGGAAAATGTCGCGCCCGGTCTGGCAGCGGCGCTTTGAGAACTTGATCCGAAGTGCCGATCGATGTGCTCTCGCGTACAGGTCGGCAGCTTCACCAGGGAAGAGCGTGTTGTGATTCATCTGACCCGACTCAACAGTCAAGCGTTTGCGGTCAACTCCGACCTCATTAAGTTCATCGAGAATGCGCCGGACACCGTCCTTACTTTGACCAGCGGGGAGAAAATCATCGTGCGCGAAAGTACCGACCAAGTCGTGGAGCGCATCATTGCGTTCCGGCGCGCTGTACTGGCAGGCCTGCTCCCGGTTGGGAACGATCCCAATTTCGCCGCCGCGGCCCTGGCGCGACGAGAGGTGGCCGGCCCCAGCAATCCTGCTGTCGAGGGCCCGCATCGTGGATAAGAGCACCATTGTTGGCATCTTTTTCGCCCTCGGTGGAATCGTCGCCGGCTTGCTCATGGAGGGGGGCAGGATCGCCCAAATCCTTCAACCCACCGCCGCCATGATCGTCTTCGGTGGAACTCTCGGCGCGGTGCTAGTGCAATTCCCGCTCCCCATCGTTCTGCAAGCCTTCAAACAGCTGGCCCAGGTTTTTCTGGACCGCGGCGACGATCCCACGGCGCTGGTCAAGGAGCTGGTGAAATACGCCCAGCGGGCGCGGGTGAGTGGAATCGTTTCGCTCGACTCCGAGCTGCGCAAGATTAACGATCCTTTCCTGAAGAAAACTTTAATGCTGGCGGTGGATGGCACCGAGCCGCGGGAACTTCGAAAAATCATGGAGCCCGAGTTAGACAACCACGCCGAACGCGCAGAAAAAATTGCCCAAGTCTTCGAATCTGCCGGGGGCTTTGCCCCGACGATCGGCATCATCGGCGCGGTTCTGGGTTTGATTCAGGTGATGCAACACCTAGGGAACATCGATGAAGTCGGGCGCGGCATCGCGGTAGCGTTCGTGGCCACCATCTACGGGGTGGGTTCGGCCAACCTCCTGTTTCTGCCTTCCTCCGGAAAGCTGAAAATCAAGAGCCGCAACGAGCAAGTGCTGCGGGAGATGACGCTCGACGGAGTCATTTCGATCCTCGAAGGCATCAATCCGCGCATGCTGGAGGCGAAGCTGTCCGGGTACTTAGTCGAGCAGGAGCATGCGGAGCCGCAAAAAGCATGAGCCGCCGAGTCAAAGTGCACGCGCGCGCCAACCATGAGCGTTGGCTCATCTCCTACGCCGACTTTATCACTCTGCTGTTCGCCTTTTTCGTAGTGCTCTACGCTTCCGCCCAAACCGATAACAAAAGAATTGCCCGAGTTTCTGCGGCCATCGAGGGGGGATTCCAGCAACTGGCAGCCTTTGCCGGCAGGGGCACGGGAAGCCTTGTGCTTCCCGCGATTCAGGAAACGCAGCAAAAACCGCTGGCCCCGTCCTCGGTAGCAGAGCCAGCCCGGGGCACCGGGCCGGGCGGCACCTATAGCCCGGATGTCAATCTCCTCAAGCGTCAGCTGGAACAAGCGCTCGGCGAGGAGATCGAGAAACACGAGGTCGAGATGCGAACCACGCCCGAAGGCCTGGTCGTCAGCCTGCGCGAGGTGGGCTTTTTTAACAGCGGAGAGGCTACGCTTCTCCCGGATGGCCGCAATACGCTGACTCGCATTGCGGCCATTCTCACGGCCAGGGGATTTCATATTCGGGTGGAAGGAAACACCGACAATAAGCCGATTCACACCAGGCGCTTCAAATCCAACTGGGAGTTGTCCACGGCGCGGGCGACAGAAGTGGTTTCCCTGTTGATTGAAAAACACGGCTTCGATCCACGGCTGGTGAGTGCGGCAGGGTATTCCGAATATCGGCCGATTGCCACGAATGATACCGAAGAGGGCCGCCGCAGCAACCGTCGGGTCGACCTTGTCGTCGTTGCCCGGACGAGCCCCGAGGGTGCCAGCGCGGATTCCTCCGGCTCTTCCGCGGTGCGATGAGGCGGTAAGTGTTGCGGTCGCGACAAGATTATGTCACGGGTTGAGATCTACTTAAGAAGAAGGGTAGCAGCGATCCCCCGGCTGCTTTCGGACCCGGATCGGGCGGGAGACTGACGAGCTATGCTTGCGATTATCGGAATCGTAGTGGTCTTCGGCGCAGTCGTTAGCGGATATCTTATGGAACACGGCAATCTCAAGGTTCTGCTGCAGCCGGCCGAGCTCGTGATCATCGCCGGTGCCGGGATTGGAACCGTGCTGATTGCGAATCCGTTGCACATCCTCAAAAAAATTGCGGCGGGGATTGCCGGGATCTTCCAAGGCTCGAGAATCACAAAGCAATACTATCTTGAGTCTTTGAAAATGATGTTCACGCTCCTCACCAAGGCGCGCAACGAAGGACTCATGACGCTCGAATCTGACGTCGAAGAACCCAAGAAGAGTCCGATCTTCTCCAAATACCCGAAGTTCTTGAAAGACCATCACGGGCTGTACTTTCTGTGTGACACTTTGCGCATGGCCGTGACCGGATCGGACCCGTTTGACCTCGATCAGTTGATGGAATTGGACATGGAGGTCCATCACCACGACGCCACGCAACCCGTGGGCGCACTCACCACCATGGCCGAATCTCTGCCTGGCTTGGGCATCGTGGCTGCCGTTCTGGGAGTTGTGATTACCATGGGGTCCTTAGGCGGGCCACCCGAAGAGATCGGCAAGAAGGTCGCGGCTGCGCTGGTCGGAACCTTTCTTGGCATCCTGCTCTGCTATGGCCTGGTTGGGCCGTGCGCGGCCAGCATGGCGAAAGCTGCGGAAGAGGAACGAGCCTACCTGGGAGTTTTACGAGTCCTGCTGATTTCATTCTTGAAGGGGACCGCGCCCATCATGGCTGTCGAAGTCGGCCGCCGGGCCATTCCCGGACATCTGCGCCCGTCTTTTGTGGAAGTTGAGAAAACCTGCCGCGGCGGCGGAACCGATGCGAAGGCGAAGGCGGCTGCCGCCGCGCCGTCGTCCTAACGGGGGCATGGGATGTCCACGACTCGCCCGATCGTTATCGTCAAAAAGAAAGTAAGTCACGGCGGCCACCATGGCGGCGCCTGGAAGGTAGCCTACGCGGACTTCGTAACCGCCATGATGGCGCTATTCATCGTGTTATGGCTGATGAACAGCAGCCGCCAGATCCAGGACGCCGTAGGCGGCTACTTTAAAGATCCCTCGGGAAATTCCAAGATGGTGGGCACGGACCAGCGCGGCGCAGGCGACAACTTCATTGTCACCAAAGATAACATGGCGGAGCTGAAGGAGCAGCTGCAGAAGAGCGTCCGCCGCTTGAGCGACTTCGACAAGTTGAAGGACCACATCGAGATGACCATCACGTCGGAGGGCTTACGAATCGAACTGACTGAATCCGCGTCCGGAACCTTCTTTGAGGTCGGCAGCGCCAAGCCGAACCAGGATGGCAAAGAATTGCTGAGCCTTCTTGCCCAAGAACTCGGCAAACTCCCGAACAAACTCTCTATCGAAGGACATACTGACTCGAAGCCTTATTCTCTAAGCACCAACTATGGGAATTGGGAACTTTCCGCAGATCGAGCCAACGCGGCTCGCCGTTTCATGCAACAAAACGGTGTGCGGCTGGACCAGGTCGCGCAGGTTCGAGGCTATGCCGACCAGAGGCTGCGCACACCCGCCGATCCATTGGCTCCATCTAACCGGCGTATCTCAGTCATTATCCAGTACCTCGAGGTGAGTCTGGGCGCAAATGCGACCAGCGCTAAAGCGCAGGACGCAAAGCCAAGCGAAGCTTCCGCCCAGAAAAACTGAGGGTGCGCTCGTCGGCCGGCATCGAGTTGCAGCTCGCTCTCTCCCTGCCGTCCGGGGTGGAACCCCGGCCGGATCACACAACCACCCCCCAAGGGGGTGGCAGTCGCTAGAATGAAAACCGGAGCGAATACTGCATCACCCGCGGCTGAGTTAAGGATGGCGGATTGAATATGCCGAAGCCGGTGTTGTCCACCAAATCTTCGCCTGTCAGAGAGTTCGCAGCGTCAAAGCGCACGGAGTTGGTGACATTGAACACTTCCCACGCAAAGCGAAGCGACTTCTGTTCGCCCAGGCTCCACATTTTGGAGAGCCCAGAATCGATTCCGAAGAAACCTGGGCCGCGGAAGTTATTGCGCTCCCCGGCTTCACCGGGGTAGGTAGCACGGAAGGTTGCGTTCTCAGCACCTGGATAGCAAGCGCAGGTGAGATTGAGCGAGTTTTGGAAGACGGTCGGATCTCCCTCCGAGTTAAAGAACACACCCGTCTTGGGTTTCGGACCGACCACGAAGGACGACCCTTCTAACTCAAAATCTGTGGACCAACCGTTACCGGCAAAGACGGAAAACGGGAATCCGCTCGTCCACCGAAATAGGCCGTTGAATCCCCATCCTCCAAGGATTCCGTTCACCCAACCTTTGGTGCCACCTCCCCAGTGGCGCCCATGTCCGTACGGCAAGTCCCACACCCAATTCGAATTCAGTTGATGAGTCGTGTCGAAGTCAGAAGGCGCGCGCCACAGGTTGGGAGCAAACGCGTTAATCACCTGGTTGTTATAGGCTACCCCCCCGGCTGCCTCAAAGCCATTCACCCGCTCCGCGTTAGACCCGGCGTCGATCGACTTCGAGTAGACGTAGTTGAAATCAAATTGCAGACCGGCGGTCATCGAATGCCGCAAAGTAAGCTGCAAGCCGTTGTAATTGCTGTTGCCCCGGGTTTGCCAGCCATAGAGCGAAGAGAACTGGGCCTGATAGTACCTGAAAGCTTGGGTGTTTCCCGCCGGTCCCGCGCAAGCCGGAAAGCAGAATACGTCCGCGGTCTCCAAGGCCAACGTCTCATTGCCTAAGTTAGCATAGTAGTTATCATACATATTCTGCGTGGCTGTCGGATTAGCTGGAATATTGGGAGCAAAGCCGCTGATGCCTGCCGGCCCAGCCGCCGTCGGGAACAGATCTTGCCAATACGGAATCGGTTTGAGGGAGCTCTCGGGCGTGTTGGCGTAGCCGGCCTTCGATAACATGTCAGCCGCAGTGAAATAATCCATATGGCTTTTTGGATCGACCAGATCGAGGGGTTCCGACAAATCAATTTCCTGCAACAGGTGGTGGGCAAAGCGCCCCGTGTACGTAGCTTCGAAGACGAAATTGCGCGCCAGTTCGCGGCTGAGCGAAAAGTCCACCACGTGAGAGTACGGAGTCTTCAGGTGGTCATCAATCCCCCACGCGATCGCCAGCCCGTAGGTGTTTGGATCGGTGGAAGGTGTGTAGGGAAATCCGTGGGGAATGGGAGCCCCGGGGTTCGGAGGAAGGTTGTCAACTCCTAGCAAGCCCGTGTAGCGTGGCGTGTCATCTACCGTAAGTACGCCAGCCGGATTGCTGAGGGTTGTGGTCAGGCCCCACGAGCCGTTGCGATCAAAGGTGTTGACCACACCTTCTCCAAAGTGGTCGTAGTAAAGGCCGTAGCCGGCACGGATGGAACTCTTGCCCGGATCGCCCACAATCTTGTGCCAGAATCCACTGGCGGCATGAGGAGCATAGGCGATTGCGAAGCGCGGGGCTATATCGTCGTAATTCCAACCCCAATAAGGCTTCTTGCCGTTCGCCTGACCGGAAAGATCAAAGGTGATGTTCGGCTGGTTGGTTACACCCTCAAACATGCTGTTGATGCGATTCTGGAACCACTGGTGCATGTCGATCGTAGGCGAGACCTGGTTCCCCCTATTCTCAAACGGAGGTTGTAGCAGCGAATAGCGCGCCCCGTAAGTTACCGTCAAGTTGGGAGTGATATTCCATTTGTCCTGCAGGTACATCTCTCCTTCAAAATTCTGGAAATGGCGAGGAACGAGTTCTCCGTTAGGGATTGCGTTCCCGAACTTGTCTTGGTTCGCAACGTCGTACACCTGGCTCATCAGGCCTGCCACTTGCACTGCTGCAAAGCTGTAAGAAGTTCCGAAGGCTTCGGTAACCAGGGGAAAAGTCGGGTTGATGGAGGGATCGAGGCTTACTCCAGTATTCGCGATAAACGAGGGACTCATCCAATACAGGTTGGCATAGCCGGAGGAAATGTTCTGTGCGCTCGATTCACGGTTGTTATGAATCAGGCGCCAGTTCGTGCCAAACTGCAGGGTGTGTTTGTCTTTGGTCCAGGACACATTGTCGATGAAATTGTGCACCGGTACATTGGTGAAAATGCTGGCCGAGCCGACGCCGATCGTGTCGTCGAGACCACGCAGAGTGTTGTAATCCTGACTGTTGATCCCGCCTTGCCCGAGCCCCTGGCGGATGAACGCGTACCGCAGGTTGTTGATGAGGTTGTTGGAGATGAGGTAGACATAGCCGGCTGCGATTCCCTTGCTGTTGTTGGTGACATACTGGTTCGAAGGAAGCCCGGGAAACTGCGGTGGCTTCGATTCGTGGTCGTTCTGCAGATTGCCGCGTACGAACAGCGACTGGTTCCCGCTGGTGGTGATTTTGTAGTCGAGCTTTACGATGTAGGTGTTGAGGCTTGTCGGGTCATTGCCAGGGAAGAGAAAACCTGCAGAATTCAGGCCGTCTGGGGTGTTGACCGCGTTGCCACACAAGGTGCAGTTGGGTTGCGGATAATGCATGAATAGCGCGTTTGGGTTAGCGCCACCGATGTTGGCGATCAACCCATTGGGGCCTGGCCCCGCCGACCCGGGCGTCGGTGGGCAGGTGCCATTCGCCGCGCAACCCACGTCGATCGATGCGATTTGGGCCGGGCTCAACGTAGCCACGTAGTCGGGGGCAAAGGCGGCAACATTCTGTACGGTTACACCGTTGGCGTTCGGTGTTCCCAACACACAATTGGGGTCAGAGGCTGGATTACACAAATACTTTAGGTTACCTTGGTCCATACTCTCCGTCGGTATCACCCGCGTGGTCGGCACTTGGTCGGCAGTGCGCTGGCCTTCATAGGCGCCGAAGAAAAATAGACGGTCCTTTTTGATAGGTCCACCGATGGTGCCGCCAAAAGTATTACGAAGGATGTGCTGCGGAATGTTGGGCAGCCCTTCCCCCAACTCCGCATGTTTATTAAACCAGTCGTTGGCCACGTCGAAGCTGGGGCGGTGATATTCATAGATGGAGCCGTGAATGTTGTTGGTCCCGCTCTTGGTGACCAGGTCCACTTGCGCCCCCGACGAGCGCCCGGAGGCCGCGTCGTAATTGCTGGTGGTAACTCGGAACTCCTGCAATGAGTCGAGTGTAGCCCGCATCGCCCCTTCGAAGGCATAGCCTTCCAACTGGTCGTTGTCATCCAACCCGTCCAGGGTAATGTTGGTCTGATCGCTGCGAGCACCGTTTACCGCGCCACCACGGCTATCGTAGTCCTGCTGATCGTTAGTGGTTTTGCCGATGTAGACTACGCCCGGCTGCAGACTCAGAATAGCCGCCGGGTCGCGGCCTTCCGAAGGCAAATCTGTGAGTTGCCGTGCATTGAAGTTGTTGCCAAGCGTCGCGTCCTGCGTGTTGACCATGGGCGCTTCGCCGGTGACCTCAATAACCTCGGTGGCCTTCCCCACTTGCATGGAGACGTCCAGAGTTGTTGGCTGGCTCACTTGCAATGTCACGTTATCCCGCTTCACCATCGCGAACCCCGGGTTTGCGACCGTCAGCGTATAAGTCGCGGGCGGAACCTCCAGGAACTGATAGCTGCCGTCATTGCCTGACTTGGTTGTCCGCGAAAATCCCGTCGCAGGATTACTGAGCGTGACCTTGGCGCCTAGCAGCACCGCGCCTTTGGGATCAGTGATCGTGCCCTTCAAAGAGCTGGTTCCGTTTTGCCCGGAAACCAGAGAGCTGAGCGCCAGCAAAAATCCGACCCATGGAGCCACTACCCGCACGTTCCGCATCCGAAAGCTCCTCGCCCGCGGGAGGTTCGTTGGTTCAATTGTTTGGCCCGCGGAATTAGAGAATTGAACAAACCCTGGGTGTTTTGTGGGCCGCTATTGTGCAACTTTTGCACCGCAATGTTCAAGCCCAAAATTTACCTACTCCCAATCGATTAAGGATCAACTCCTGGTCACAGCTTTTTTTGTCGGAAGCAGTGCGGACTCCCCCTCCAAGGTAATGGCAGGCCACGGGGTTCGAAAAAGCCCTGCAACTGGCATATCCCCAAGACAGGTTGTCGATGGAACTCTTTGCGGCGCATGCCCTTACGGGTTATTTGCCTCGGGCCACACTCACATTCGGTCGGCAGCGCATCATCCAAGGTTCGGATCGGGGCTCTAGGAGAGGCCGCCTCGACACGAGGCCCTCTTCGATCAGTCAGAGATGACGGCCACTAAAGTTTAGCGGTAACAATGCCGATAGAACTTTGGTCGATCGAATCGCGTCGAGAGGAGAGAGCAAATGTCAGTGTCCGGCATTCTCAGCAGCAGCTTCTCGGTTTCCGTTTCCATCACTTCTGTTTCCAGCACTCCTGCTTCCAGCAGTTCTGTTTCCAGCACTCAGAGCCCCGCAAACACCAGGCAGGAAATTCAACAGGACTTCGAGCAACTCGGGCAGGCTCTGCAGTCGGGGAACCTGACGGCGGCGCAGCAGGATTTTGCGACTCTCGAACAGCTCCTGCCGCAGAACAATTCAACCTCGGCGAATGCGAACAGCCCGCTTTCGCAAGCTTTCAGCCAGCTCTCACAAGATCTGCAGTCGGGGAATCTCACGGCGGCGCAGCAGGCCTATGCGACCATTCAGCAGGACTTCCAGGGGCAAGCAGCGCACTGGCAAGGTCACCATCACCATCATCACGCTGATGGCGAGGCCGGTAGCTTCGGCCAGTTATTCAGTCAACTAGGCCAGGACCTGCAATCGGGTAATCTCACGGCCGCTCAGAAGGCGTTCGCCGCATTGCAGCAAGACCTGGCACCTTGGACTGCGAGCAACGGGCAGTCTCAACCGGCGCAGTCGAGTTCGACCAGCGCCTCGGCAAGCTAAACCAAGCCCTGCCGTGAGGTGAACTCGCCCGGCAGACGTAAGGGCATGGAGCGAGAACGGGCTGTATCTAGAAATCGCCTTGCCCGGCGGTTGCGGGGAGGGAGAAGTGCTGCGAATGAAGGCCGATGAGACCATGCTGGACGGCAAACAGACCGCAGGCTTTTTCGAGCGCTCCACCGGTGGCAAGCTCGTCGAGTGAAATCTCCAGGTCCGGTGGAGCGGAGACCAAGGTTCTTTCCGACGCTCGCTTGCTGGCCCCGCCGCCGGTAATGTGAAGCAGGATAGTCGCGTCTGCGCCGATCCTGCCCGATTGCAAGGCTTGCCTTAGAGCCGCAAGGGCAACTCCGGCGGCGGGTTCGATATCGATGCCCTCGCATTGCTCAAAAAGCTCCATCGCCAGCAAAGCTTGCCGATTGTCGACGGCAAACATGTCGCCCTGGCTTTCGCGGAGGACATCGAACACTCCCCCGACAATCGAATAGGGCGGCCGTTGGTTTGAAAGAACTGTGGCCACGATCTCTTTCGTTAAGGCTCGGGCCGCATCTGGGTCGGTCTCGACAAGGTCTCGCCGGCCCATTCTCCAGGAATCGTAAATGGGCGTGAAGGGCGCGTTTTGACTGAGCATCAGCCGGGGAAGAGCGCGACCGAACCTGGAGTCTTCCACCAGCCTTTTTGCCGCCTCATGCGCCGCGATGGCCCCGGCGCCACTGCCGATGGCCTGAAAGTAGTAGTCGGGGAGCCTGCCGATGGTTTCGACCGCATTCAACATCGCGGTTGCCATGCCATCGCGTCGTCCAACGTTCTTCACTCCCCCTTCGGCAACGAAACCTTCCGCTTGCGAAATGCGTTCGGCGAGTGAGATGGCGTCGGAGTAGGCAGAAGCTCCAGTGAGACAGACGATCTTGACGCAGGGCCTGAGGCGATGGGCGAACCGCATCTTCTCGATGCCGGAAGCAGGAATGAGAATCAGGCACGGCATGTCGTTCTCCGAGCACGCCCGGGCGAATGCCGCCGCCGTGTTTCCCGCGGAAGCCACCACCAGGGCACGAAAACTGTGTCTGGCAATGCGAGATAACACGCCTGAAACCTCAAGCTCCTTAAAGGTTGCGGTTTCGAGTGTGGCACCCCGTTCTGGCCAATACCCGCTGAACGTAATCCATAGGTGGGGAAGGCGAAGCTTCGCACTCAAGCGCGGGCTTTGGTAGGTGACTGTTTTCGCAGCATGGGCCGATTGATTTGCCCCTGGCAGCCAGCACTGATAACGGTCCATGCCCGCCGCCCGCCGGTTCGATTGCAGCGTGCGGGAGGAATAGCGCGTAGTGAGCAATGCGGGGGAGTGCGGGCGGGGACATGCCAGTCGCAAGCCGTCGTCGTCTAAGACCAAACCACACACCGGACAGATCAGCTGGTAGTGCATACGGTTCGTCGCCGGCAATCGATTCACCTCTGCCGTGGCCGGGCGACCGACGCGCGCTGGTACGCAATGAGTGGCCGTTCCATTAACCGTTTTTAAGAAATGAAGGCTTTCCCATGGCGAGGCGAGCGCTCCATTAGGATTTCTAATCCTCGCGTGGTCGAGAGCTCGATTCGCTGGTGGTTTCGGGCCATGGCGGCGTGGCCTCGCGGATCATCCGCATCCGCCCAGGAGCGTAGAGCAATCCGGATTCCTCGGTGACTCCCTGATTTCACGCTCCGCAGCCAGGAAGCGCCGACATCTGCCAATTCGGTCCCCGAATTGCTTGGATTGAAGAGGGCAAGCCAAAAATGTGCGCTGCATACCAGGCGATGGTGCCGACTCCGCCGGTTGAAACCGAGAAGGCGGAGCGGGTTGTGTCCGGGCAGCCATGCCAGACACTGGACCCATCGGATTGGGAAGGCTTCCGAGCCCAGGCGCACCGCATGCTCGACGATATTGTTGATTACACCAAAAACATCCGAGAACGTCCGGTTTGGCAGCCGATCCCGGAGGAAGTACGCCAGCGATTCCGCGAGGCTGTTCCTCTAGGGCCCTCGCCGCTTGCCGAAATCCATCAGGAGTTCATGAACCATATCCTGCCGTTTGCCGCCGGAAATGTTCATCCTGGGTTCATGGGCTGGGTCCATGGCGGGGGCACGCCGGTAGGGATGCTGGCGGAGATGCTGGCGGCGGGACTGAATGCCAACCTGGGTGGGCGCGATCAAGCGCCGCTTGAGGTCGAGCGTCAAATTACCAGCTGGATGCGAGCCATCTTCGGTTTTCCGGAGACTGCGAGCGGACTGTTCGTTACCGGCACGTCCATGGCAAACTTCATCGCCCTGGTCATCGCTCGGGATGCCGAACTTGGCTGCGACGTGCGCCGCCGCGGCGTGGCTGCCAGCGCAAAGAGGCTGACCGCGTATGGCTCGGCCGCAATTCACGGCTGCGTGGCGAAGGCAATGGATTTCTGCGGCCTCGGCAGCGATGCCCTGCGGCTGATTCCCACCGACAATCGTCACCGCATGGACTTGGGGGGGCTCGCAACCGCCATCCAGAACGACCGCGAAGCCGGCTTCCAACCTTTTCTGGTGGTGGGAACCGCTGGAACCGTCGACACCGGAGCCATTGACGACCTGGCGGGAATCGCCGACATCGCCCACCGCCAAAAACTCTGGTTCCACGTGGATGGTGCGTATGGAGCCTTGGCGATGTTTGCTCCCGAGCTTGCTCGAAAGCTCCTTGGCGTCGAACGCGCCGACTCGCTGGCCTTCGATTTCCATAAGTGGGGCCAGGTTCCCTACGATGCCGGGTTTATCCTGGTTCGCGACGGCGCTTTGCAGCGCAACGCCTTTCGGGCTCCCTCAGCCTACTTGCAACGCGCAACCCACGGGCTTGCCGCCGGACCGCCCTGGCCCTCGGACTACGGTCCGGACCTGTCACGCGGGTTCCGAGCGCTGAAGACGTGGTTCACCTTGAAGGTCTACGGCACCGTAGCCATCGGAGCGGCGGTTGCGCGGACGTGCGAATTGGCACGCTACCTGGGACGGCGCATCACAGAAGTGCCGGAGCTGGAACTGCTGGCCCCGGTCGAACTGAACATCGTTTGTTTTCGCTACCGGGCGGTTGAGTCCGAGGAGGTGAATGCCAGGATTGTGGTCGAGCTGCAGGAGTCGGGAACGGTTGCCCCATCGACCACGCGTATCGCCGGCCAGTTGGCGATCCGGGTGGCCCTCGTCAATCACCGCACGGGACGGGACGAAATCGACATCCTGTTGAACAAGACACTAGAGCTCGGACGCCGCATCGTGAAGAACAGAGACGCCAGCGGCCGTACAGCTTCTGACGCCGGCAGCGCGGACTCCGGACCACGAGTGGCCTGGGAAGGGGCCTTGCGGGAGGTCGAGAACCAACTGGCATCGAATCCGGGTTCGATCGATCTGCTTCTAAAGCGAGCCTCGTTGTTTTCTGAGCTGCGCCGGCTGGTGGATGCGAGAAACGACTATATCAAGGTGCTCGAGCGCGAGCCGTCTCATCGGGTCGCCCTGAACAACCTGGGCTGCGTGCTGATGGCCACGGGGCATCGGAAGGCTGCGGGCATCGCCTACAAAGAGGCGGTGGCGCGGCATCCCGACGATCTCATGAGCCGGGTGAATCTGGGCTACTTTCTGCTCGAAGAGTGCGAGCGGCTGACGGTCTACGAGCAGGCCGAGCAAGCGCTGGCGCTCAGGCGCGAAGCCCGCGAGCACTTCGAACAAGCTTTGCGCGTACAGCCGGATTATGAGAAAGCCCATGAAGGGCTGTCTTACGTGCTGGCGGACCTGGGCGACGAGCAAAAGGCAGAGTGGCACCGCCGCGAGGCGTTCCGCAGCCGCAGCATCATCCCCTTGGCCTATCGCGGGGAACGCGCGGCATTGCCGGTACTGCTGCTGGTGGCAGCGAGCGGTGGCAACGTACGCCTGCAGAAATTTCTGGACGATACCATCTTCCGAACCTATGTCGTGCTGCCGGAGTTCTGCGATGGCGAAACTCCGCTGCCGGTTCACCGCCTGGTCATCAATGCCATCGGTGATGCCGAGGTGTCGTCGGTAGCGTTGGCTGCCGCGCAGTCCGTCATCGCACGGACCACGGCGCCAGTCATCAATTCGCCGGCCGCCGTCCTGGCCACCGGCAGGAGCAACAACGCCCAACGTCTCTCCGGCCTGCCGGGGGTGATGACGCCAATCACGGCCACGCTGCCGCGGGAGCAGCTCTCCCATGCCGACGTCGAAGTCACGCTGGCTCGCCACGGCTTGCAGTTCCCTCTTCTGCTCAGGACACCCGGCTTTCACACCGGGCTGCATTTTCTGCGCGTGGACAATCTCGAAGCGCTTCCCGACACCCTGGCGAAGCTTCCAGGCGAGGAGTTGGTCGTGATGCAGTACCTCGATGCGCGTGGGGCGGACGGGAAAACACGCAAGTACCGGGCGATGGTGATCGACGGCCAACTCTATCCGCTACACTGTGCCGTTTCGAGCCATTGGAAAATCCACTATTTTACCGCTGAGATGGAAAACAATCCCGCGCACCGCGCGGAAGACGAAGCGTTCCTCGAAAACATGTCCGGCGTGCTCGGCCCGCTGGCCATGAATGCGCTCGAGAGAATCCAGTCCGTGCTTGGTCTGGATTACGGAGGCATTGATTTTGGCTTGAGCGCGAAGAGAGAGGTTCTGTTGTTCGAGGCCAATGCCACCATGGTAGTCAATCCGCCTGAACCAGATGCGCGATGGAATTACCGTCGGCCTGCCTATGAACGGATCTCTGCAGCCATTCAGAAGATGCTGACGGATCGGGCTCGATCCCTTCCTGGAGCGAGGTGACGATGCCCTGCCTACGTCGGATGTCCGAGGGAGGGGTCGCCGAACCAGAATCTCGAATCCAAACCATTCCTAGAAGCTAAGCGAACCTCTGCCCAGCCTGTTCCGCGACGCTCGCGCTCAGCCCCTTTTCAAGTTTGGATTCCTCGCAAGCGAGTTACCGGGCGACGTTCGAATTCATGACACTGTGTCATGATTGCGAACGGCCGGGAGAGGCTTCACTTTCAGAAGATTTCTCATGGCGCCCTCAGACAGCTTGCAGTTTCATAGACTTGAATTAATCGCGCATTAAGGTCCTCTAATTGCAATGGTTGTCAGGTCCAGGAACAAGGATCGTGACTGATCTCCCCCTAGTCAACGGATCGTGAATCCTGTTCATTACTGCGGAACAAGGGGAATATGGAGATACCACAGACAATTCCTTCGCTAGAGACAAGGCCGGGCCTCAAGCCAAGCCACACGGCACACGTGCTCGTCGCCGACGATGACGTTCCGCTGGCACACTTCTTGCGTCGCGGCCTCGAAAGCAACAAGTACGACGTGCGCCTCGCCCACGATGGGGAGGCTACGCTCGAGGAGATCTCGACAACACGGTATGGGCTCCTGATTCTGGATCTGAACCTCCCCAAAATCGACGGCATGTCGTTGCTGGGACGGATGCGGCCCATGGCACCGAATCTGCCGGTTTTGGTGCTTACAGCCCGCACTGCAGTCGAGGACCGGATCCTGGCCTTGGACGGCGGCGCCGACGACTACATGGTCAAGCCGTTCTCTTTCCAGGAGTTGATCGCCAGATCTCGCGCGCTCATGCGGCGCAACGGGAGAACGTCGGGAAGCGTGTTGCAAGTGGGTGATTTGATGTTGAATCGCGCCGAGTTCCGTGTCGAACGGGCTGGCAAGAAGATTGAATTGACCGCCAAGGAGTTCGCTCTTCTGGAATATCTCATGGTCAACGCTCGATCGACGGTGACCCGCGCCATGATCATGGAGGAGGTTTGGAAGACTCCCTACGACGGCAAGACAAACTTGGTGGATGTATACATCAAGTACGTGCGTGACAAGGTGGACACGGGTTTCTCGTGCAGGTTGTTGCGCACGGCCCGTGGCATCGGCTATGGCATCAGTGACAATTAGGGGACTTAGGATGACGTTCGACTCCCAGGCAGGTTGTGCAACGGCGGCTTTCGATCAGGAAAACAGCGCGGCATTGGCACGCGGACTGCATCAGGCAGCCCAACCTCTTACTGCGCTTCAGGGATGGCTGGAACTCGCTCTGCTTGGATCGCACACGGAGGCAGAGTACAAGTCGTCCATCCGGCAGGCGATCGAGGAATCCAACAGGGTTTTGACCTGCTTTAACCGCTTGCGTGAACTGGCGCGACTGCCAGATTCGGCGCCGAGCATCTCAGGCGTTGCGGTATCGGCCTTGGTGAGTGCCGTTCTGGAAAGATTCGAGAGCGATTTCGAGGCTGCCGGAGTGGACGTCGTATTCCATCCCTTGCCGGACAGATCGGGAGTTGACGATCGTGTGCGGGCTTCGGAGAGCCGAGTCGCGACGGTCTTGTCGCTCATTCTATCGAGTTCGTTCCCCTTTCTTGCGAGCGGAGATCGACTGGAATTAGCCATGACCTCACTGCCGGAGACGGTCGAGATCTATGTGCTGGCCCGGAAGCAAAACCCGGCCTCTGGGGCTTGGCGGCAAGAACTCCATGGGAGCGCTCCCCTGGAGCTCGCGCATGCCCTCATGCTCGGCATCGGAGGCATGGTTACCTTGGGTCAACCTGCCTTCTCGGTGCGCATCTTGCTGCCGAAGATGCCGGCAATGTCGCGGTCGTGCGGTTCAGCAGAAACGAGATGCGCCCATGTCTAGCGTACTTGCCTCTCCTCACGTTCCTGCCCATGGCCTGAACGCTGTCGGCACCGTGGGTCTTCTGGTGGTCAGTTCGAATCCCGATCTACGTCGGAATCTGATCGCAAGACTCGAGTCCGACCATTGGCTCGTGGCGCAGTCAGGCAGTGGGGCTGAGGCACTGGAGAAGATCGATGCCGGGGAAGCATCCCTCGTAGTTCTGGATCCGAGCCTTCCCGATCTCGAAGTTGAGGAGTTCAAGGCGATCGTGCAGGAACAGTACCCTGGCGTCATGGTCATCCCGATTAACCCGCTCACGGGGCAACCCATGGTGGCTACTCCCTCACCAGACTCGATTTGTTTTGAGGTGGTACGAAAGATTGAGCAGGGATCGCCCTTTCGATCCGCAGCCACGATTTCCGCCCGGGTAACGGAGGGAGAAGACATCTCTCCGAATGGTTTGCCGGGATTTCTAGGAATGGCTCCTTCGGTACGGCGTCTGTGCTCGATGGTCCATTTGGTGGCTCAGAGGGATACAACCGTGCTGATTACGGGAGAGAGCGGCACCGGGAAGGATGTTGTAGCCCGGGCTCTTCATCAACTCGGCACCCGGCGCCTGAGACCGTTCGTCGTGATCAATTGTGCGGCCATTCCCGAAGCCCTCCTCGAGGCCGAATTGTTCGGATTTGTAAAGGGAGCATTCACGGGCGCGGTACAGTCCAGAATCGGACGCATTCATGCCGCTCACGGCGGGACGCTGTTTTTAGACGAAATTGGGGATCTGCCCTTAAGCTTGCAGTCAAAACTGTTGCGCTTTCTCGAACAGGGGGAAGTGCAAAGGCTGGGCAGCAGCGATTCGTTTCGTGTCGATGTTCGCGTGATTGCGGCGACCAACGCGAACCTTCGCCGACTGGTTCAAGAGCATAATTTTCGCGAGGATCTTTATTATCGACTTTCCGTTTTTCCCATCGAACTCAGTCCGCTCCGGGACCGCATGGAGGATCTCCATCTCTTGACGGAACATTTTCTGGGGAAGTTTTGCCCGCACGATGTCATGGTTAGCGCCGAGGCATCCGCACTTTTGCACAAGCATACCTGGCCGGGTAACGTTCGTGAACTGCGAAACGTTATCGAACGGGCAAGCATTCTGGTTGGACAAGGCGGGACCATCGGGTCGGAGCACATCGTCCTCTGAACGCGCCGCACCGGGTTGGTTGATCACCGGAGTCGGGCAAGGAGGCTTTCTGGCTCACATCTCTTCGACGGGCCAGTCGTTGCCGGCCTCATTCTTCAGCTTGTCTGCTACCTTCGCTCGAATCCTCACGGGAATTGCCGCTTCCCGTCCCAGGGTGAATGTCACGTACTCCAAGAACCAGGGTCGGCTTCTTCGCACCTTGATTTCTCTCCATGGGATCAGCAATGGAGGGTGCATGAAGCGAACTAGGAACATGCTGGCTAAGTACAGACCTTCCCGATTGGCTCCCAGCGTGAGCGCGTGGTTGTAGTTAACCAGCCACCGCATCCGGGCGCTTTGTCCTCCCCATCTTGCTCCGTCAAACCTGGTTTGTGTTCGATACAGTTTTGACAAGCGAAACCAGCCACCAACGAAACTAAGGATCGCCCCTACCAGAAGCCACAGGACAACCAAGTAGGCGGGGAAGATGGCTGCAAACAGCGCGGGATGTTGGTCGATGAAACGCTGCCAATGGTTGGGAGACATGCCTCGGAGTCCGACGACACCCGCTGGCCTAAAACGTGACCACGCTCGTGTGTGGACAACAATTGTATCGCTTGCTGAAAGAAAGCAAGGATCGCACAACCATCGCCCCACGCGTCGCGAGAGCACTCCCTTCAAGCAGCCGCATGGGCCATCGCTAACACTCGGTCGGGTCACTCTCCGTTGTGCGCCTGGGCTGCCGAAGGCCATTGGCCGCCGAGAAAGGACTGAATTGCCTCGAGTACAGCCTCGGTCTGGTCCACGAAGGCAGCGTGACCGGCATTTGGAATCAGCAGGAGTCTGGCATCGGGCGGACACTTTGCCCATTCCCGGGTTGCATCCAGCGGAATGTTGGTCTTGTCACCCTCGATCACCAGGGCAGGCACTTTGAGCCTGCTTAACATCGGCCTCATGTCGAAATCGCCTAAGGAACTGATCACCGCCCTGAACACCCTCGGAGAATTTCGCAGGGCCGCCACAGAACTGTTACAGGTGTCCCACGAGCTGCCCTCCATGGGTTGGGGATGAAAGAGGTAGAGACGCAAGAGAATTCGTTCTCGCTCATGGCAGATGGCTGGCAGCTTATCGTCGGGGGCCGTTTCCATCTGCTTCCCCAGCTCTTGGATTTGGGTCGAATCTTCCTTGCTCAACAGCGACTCCATCTTCGCATTGCGTTCCTGCAGGTATGGCTTGTTGGCAGGTGGCATGGGATCGAGGAAGACGATCCGCAAAACCCGATCCGGGTGTGCTTCGGCGTAGTAAGCAGCCAACCCAGATCCCCAAGACAGACCCACCAAGCTCATCTTTTCGATCCCAAAGTGCTCGCGAAGCGACTCCAGGTCGCGTACGTAGGCCTCCACGGTGAGCAACTCGGTTTGCTGGACCAGATCAGAGCGGCCTCCTCCACGCTGGTCGTACAGGATGAGAGTATGTCGCTGGGCGAGCGGCTCCATGAGGTAGCCGCCGTCACTCATGCTGGCACCAGGCCCGCCGTGGAGAAAGACGACAAAGTCGTGGACCGTTCCCAGCTTGCGGTAAAACAGCTTCACCTGGTCCGCGCCGTTGAAGTATCCTTCCTCGACCGCAGGCTTTGCAGCCGACATTCGATTCTGCGCTGCCGCGCGCGTCGGATGGAAAATCAGACAGACAGCCGAGAACAAGAGCGCGGTTGCTCTGCGAACATAGGACCAATGTACGTGGCGTAAGGTCCGCATAACCGCTGACTGACCTTTCTCACATGTTCGCGGTTGCCCTCGAATACTCGACTGCCGCGAACACCCTTCTCCAGTTTGACCATAGTCGAATGACGATTCGACTACGATTACGATCGATTGGCCATCTGCATGTTGCGCCCGGTGACGTCAAATCAGCCAGAAAACCTGCGATCCCAAATAATATAGGATCGAGAGCTTGAGCGCGACCACGGTGCCTCTCACGCCAACTCCTGGTCAAACCGGCAAGCAATGAGCCTCGCGAAAAATATCCCGAATGATTTGCGCGACCTTTTGCAGGCGATGGCTGCCGATTTTCGAGCGATACTCTCTCGCAATTTGGTTGGAATCTACCTGTGGGGTTCGCTGACTTACGGTGCGTTCGACGAGCGCTGCAGCGATGTCGATCTGGTCACGGTCACAGCCCGCGATCTCAATGACCGCGAGTTTTCTGCACTGGATGAGTGGTTCCAGCATCAAGCGGAGCAAAACCGCTGGGTCAAGCGACTCGACATCCGCTTCGTGATTGACCATGAATTCCTCGACAAGACATCCCGATGTTGCGGGCTCTACCACGACACGGAAAGACTCGTCCGGCATGGATCGGACGGGAATCCGATCATGTGGGTGAATATTGCCCAGTCCGGCGTCACTCTCTGGGGCAAGAACGCCAAGTGCATCGCACCCCAGGTGTCCGAGCAATGTCTCAACGACGCGCTCTTGCTGGAAGTGAACTATCTTAAGGAAGACCTACACGCCAATGCCGGGTCTCGCTCGGAGAGAGCCTTCATCCACAATGCCTACGCCGTGCTCACGGCCTGCCGCATTCTCTATTCGGCCTATCACCGGAAGCTGGTTTCCAAAGACCAAGCGTATGACTGGTCGATCGAAACCATGCCCTCGATCTGGCACCCCGTCATCCATGCGGCCAGAGAGAATCGGCTCAAGAATTCCGGCTCGACGACACCTGAGTTGGAAGGCGCTGCCCTGCGCTTCCTAAGCTTCGTCGGCGGTGAAGTCAAACGTGCTCTGCGAAGCCAAGACCCTTCCGCTAGTCGGTCCTAGCCCGCTATCCCCCGGATGCTGCTTGCGGCGGGCCGAATCTGAATCTCAGGGATTCCTGACGATATCCTGACGATAGAACGATCGGATCATCGAATCGATCCATGGGAACGTCCTTCGAACCACCCGCTTTATGGTACACTCCGCGCGAAAGTGCGCTCACACTACTACCGGGAATGGACGAATGAAACTGCGTCGGATCGTTGTGTCTGGGGCATGGATGGGATGGGTTGCAGCGTCGATGTTGGCGAGTGGACAACAAGCGCCGCCTGGGCCGCGGGCGATCACCGTCGATGATGCTTTTCAGGTCAAGGCAGTAGATGAACCGCAGATCAGCGCGGACGGAGCCTGGGTGGCGTACACGGTGGAGACCGCATCTCTGAAAGAGGACAAGAGCCACACGCGAGTTTGGATGGTGCCGTCGCTGGGGGGCGAGGCGGTGGCGATGACGGTAGAGAATGAGACGTCGACCCATCCGCGGTGGAGCCCGGACGGAAAGTATTTGGCGTTTTTGTCCGGGCGGAATGACGGCAAGACGCAGGTGTATCTGCTCAACCGGCAAGGTGGCGAAGCGCGGAAGCTGACCGACACCGTCCAGGACGTGGAAGATTTTGCCTGGGCGCCAGACGCCAGACGGATGGTCGTGGTGCTACGGGATCCGAAGCCGGAGGAGATTGAGGAGGCGAGGGAGAGGACGAAGGACGAGGCAGGTGGTGAGGCCGGAGGGGAGAGCGCCGGGTCGAAGAAGAGCAAAACCCCGCGGCCCATCGTGGTCGACCGCTATCAGTTTAAGTCGGATGAGGTTGGATATTTGGACCGGCGGCGCACCCATTTGTATGTATTCGACCTTGCGACGGAGAAGATGATGCAGGTGACCTCAGGGGATTTTGACGATGAAGAGCCGGCGTGGTCGCCGGACGGGAAGTGGCTGGCATTCTCGAGCAAGCGAACGCTGCCGGATCCGGACCGCAATTACGATCGCAACATTTTTGTGGTGGCGTCAGATAACGCGGACAAGGGCGAGCATCCGACGCAGGTGACGACGAATCCCGGATTGGAGGCACAGCCCGCGTGGTCACCGGATGGGAAGTGGATTACGTATGTGACGCAACTGGATCCAAAGCTGCTGGACTACTCGACGAAGCATGTGGCTGTGTCGCCGGCGACGGGTGGCGAGGCTGCGGTGCTGACCAAGGCGCTGGATCGGATGGCGAGCGACCCGCGATTTTCGCCGGATGGGAAGTTCATCTATTTCATCGCAGATGACGACGGCACGCAGAACCTGTGCAAGGTGCCTGCGGCTGGCGGAGAGGTAACCCGGCTGATTGGCGGGCGGCTGATGCTGTACGCGTACACCGTAGCGAACAACCAAGTGGTAGCGGCATTGATGACGACGCCGGAGCGGCCGTCGGAGGTTTTCACGATGGGGGCGGAGGGCGGAGAGCCAAAGCGCATCACGCACGAGAATGATGCGCTGATGGCCCAGTTAAAGCTCACGGCGCCCGAGTACGTGTCTTTCAAGAGCAAAGACGGGACGATGGTGAGTGGCTTCCTCTACAAGCCGCTCGATTATGTTCCGGGGAAAAAGTATGCGGCGATCTTGCGGCCGCATGGCGGTCCGGTCTGGTCGTACTACGCAGAGTTCACCCATCTTGCACAGTTGTTCGCGGCAAACGGGTATGTGGTGCTGTATCCCAATCCGCGTGGGTCGACGGGACGGGGACAGGGTTATGCGCAGGCGATTTTTGCGGACTGGGGAAACAAGGATTTTCAGGACGACATGGCGATGGTGGATTACGCCATCGCACGGGGACTGGTCGATCCGGAGAAGTTAGGAGTGGGCGGGTGGTCGTACGGTGGGATTTCGACGGACTTTATCATCACGCAGACGACGCGCTTCAAGGCGGCGATCTCGGGGGCGGGCGCGACGAAGTTCGATTCGATGTACGGGCACGATCAGTACATCTTGGATTATGAGACGGAGCTGGGGCGTCCGTGGGAGAAGCGTGCGGTGTGGGACCATGTGTCGATGTATTCGAAGGTGGCGAACGTGACGACACCCACGCTGTTCATGGGGGGAGACATTGATTGGAATGTGCCAATCCTGGGCGGCGAGCAAATGTACCAGTCGTTGAAGAGCCTGGGGAAAGAGACGGAATTAGTGGTGTATCCGGGGGAGTATCACGAGTTCAAGATGCCATCGCATTTGAAGGATCGGATGGAGCGGTACCTGGCCTGGTACGCACATTATGTGAAGGCGGATGGAACGCCGGCGCAGCCGGTGGAGAGGACGGCAGAGAAGGAGAAAAAGGACGGGGAGTAGCCGCTCTACCACTCCACGCCCCCCCATGGTCCTCCGGGAATTCCAACCGAGCAACGTTTGCCCAACCCACAGTCACCGCCTCAACCACGGACAGAAGTATCTTCCATGGCAAAGAAGTCCGTCGAAAAGAGATTGAGAGGCCCTTGACCAGTGCGAACCCAGACAAGGAATCGTTGCTCAAGACAAGGTTGTCGACCCTAGAGCCACCGCTGCATGAGGACGTTCGATTTGTGGGTTGCGTTCTTGCAGGAGTGGATTTCTTGTCAGGACCTTCGATGATATCCTCCAAATTTCGCGGGGCTAAGACGCAGGAGACGATGATGAGACTTCGTGTGGCAATGAGTCGCTGTGTGCTGACGGTGCTGGCGGTGGCGGCATGCTCGGTGTTGGTGAATGCGCGATTCCGGCAGCCGAACAACGAATATCAAGGGCGGCGGACGAAGCTGCGGTCGATGGTAGATGGGCCGGTGGTGATTTTCGGCTATACCAGCAAGCAGGAAGCCGGTGAGGTGGCAGTCTTTTTCCAGGAGGAGAGCTTCTACTATCTGACGGGGTATAGTGAGCCGGACGCGGCGCTGCTGCTGATTCCGGACTTGCCGAACGGGAAGGCGTACGACGGCCCGAGCGAGATCCTGTATCTGCCTCCGCGAGATGCGCGACGGGCAAAGTGGGAAGGGCCGAAGATGGGACCGGAGGATCCCGGAGTGCCGGAGGGGACCGGATTCTCGACGGTGCGGCCGTTTCCGAGTTTGCGTGACGATTTGCTGAATGCGGCGAAGAAATTCCCGAATTTTTATACCCTGCTGCCGCCGCGGGAGGAGCGCGGATATCCACACCTGGCAACATGGAGCGCGTGGGTGCGAGAACTGGTGCCGGAGGCAAGCGTATCGGACGTGCTGCCGATGATTCGGACCTTGCGGGAGGTGAAGTCCGCTGGGGAAATTGCCCTGCTGCAAAAGGCGGTCGATGCCAGTGTGGAAGCGCAAATGGACGCGATGAAGCAAATGCGGCCGGGGCTGTATGAATATCAGGTGGCAGCCCGGATGAGGATGATTCATGAGATGGCGGGATGTTCGAGGGAAGCATATGCGCCGATTGTGGGCGCGGGATTCTATTCCACGGTGCTGCACTACGACGCGCTGGACAATGAAATCAAGGACGGCGACGTAGTGGTGATCGATGTAGGGGGCGAATACGGCGGGTATGCGGCGGACATTACGCGAACGCTGCCCGCGAACGGGAAGTTCACGCCGCGGCAGCGTGAAATCTATGAGATTGTGCTGGGCGCACAGAACGCGGCACTGGATGCGATCAAGCCTGGTGTGCAGATGAGCGCGCTGCAAAAAATCGCGTATGACTACATCAACACCCACGGACACGACAAACAAGGCGAGCTGCTCGGCAAATACTTCATTCATGGGCTGGGACACGGGCTGGGGCTCGACGTGCATGATCCGACGGACTATCAGCGTCCGCTGCGGGCGGGGATGGCGATTACCGATGAACCGGGGATTTACATCCCCGAGGAGAATCTGGGCGTGCGGATCGAGGACGATGTGCTGATAACGGAGGATGGACACCGGCTGATGACCGAGAGGCTGCCGCGGACTGTGGAGGAAGTGGAGAAGGTGATGGCGGAAGGGCGCGAGCACGCGGAGGTACGGCCGTAACCCGCGTTGCTTGGAACAATGCTGGTTCTGGGCAAGATCTCGCCAAGGTCGCCTCGGCGGGTCGTTCTTAGGGCGCGGCGGTCTTGCGCGCGACCAACAGCAGCCGAGGAGCGCCCACCTCGAAAGGCTCCTTCGCGGTCGAGGCAAAAAGGCCCTCCACAATAAACCCCGCGTCGGCAAACAACTCTCGCAGCTCGCCGAGGGTGTATACCATGACCTCGGCTGTTTTCTCCTCGCGCTCCGATCCCCGGATCAGGAGGTAGCGTGAGATCAGGCGGCTTGTGCGTGCGTCGTAATCAACGGAGGTCAGGAACAAAATGTCCCCCACTTGCATCCAACGGCTTCGCACGAGGTTCGGCAAAATGGACTCGGCAACCGCACCGCTCTCCAAAACGAATCTCGCCCCGTCGCGCAGCGCAGCCGCGAGTCGCTTGAGGAATTGTTTGGTATCGGCACGGGACAAATAGCCGAAGCTGTTTCCGAAGCAGAGTGCGGCATCGAACTCCCGCTCGAAGGCAAGGGTACGCATGTCTCCGAGCCTCCAGTCCACGGAAACCCCCCGCGCCTGCGCCAAGCGCCGGGATTCGGAGAGGAACTGGGTAGAGATATCGAAGCCCGTCACGCTGTAGCCTAGCTCCGCTAGCGGAACTGCATGCCGCCCCGCCCCGCAAGGAATATCCAGCACCTTTTGACCGGGCTGAATGGCGAATTGCTCGCGGAGAAAGTTCAGTTCTTCTGGGGAAGGTGGGGGTGCAGCCTGAACCCAGAACTCGACACTCAACCCGCTGAAAAATGTTTCATACCAGCTTGTCATGGTGGCCGTCTCCTGTCGGACGCGAGATAAGCAATCGGGCGGCGCACCACACCGTGTGCGCCGGAAGCCGCAAGAGGAGACGAATTAGAGTTCTGCGATTCTCAGAGGCAATCCTGCTCAGTGTCGGAGTGTACCCCACCGAGCGTCGTCGACGCAACTTCGGTGGATGCGGCGGCCCGCTCGGAGGCGCTGGTTTTGAAGGCGTCGCCTTGGACCAGGCTTTTGTGGTGCAAATTTCTTGCCGGGCTGTGATTTTCCTAGCCTCTGCCGCGAATAATAGGTTGAACGGCAGGAAGAGACGAAGGCAGCCGTGACAGCTTCAAAAAGACCGGATGACGACACCAGCCCTGGAAGAACGCTTTCAAACCCTTGTGGGTGAGCACAAAAGGATTATCTACAAGGTCTGCAACTCCTACTGTAGGAACCGGGACGACCGTGAAGACCTCGCGCAAGAGATCATCGTGCAGCTGTGGCGCTCCTTCGCCACATTTGATGAACGCTGCCAGTTCTCCACCTGGATGTACCGGATCGCTCTGAATGTCGCTATTTCCTTCTTTCGCCGGGAGAGCACGCGAACACGGCACGTGTTGTCGGATGAAGAGCACCTCCTGAAAGCAATCGATGAGAGGTCAAGCTACGCTGAGGACGCACAGGTTCTATACCAAATGATTGGAGCTTTGGAACCTTTGAACAGGGCGCTGGTTCTGCTTTACTTCGACGGACACAGCTACAGCGAGATGGCGCAGGTTTTAGGCATCACGGAGACAAATGTTGCGACGAAGATCAGCAGGCTGAAGCAGGAGATTAGGCAGGGATTGGGCGGAAGCACACGGGTCTTGAGGAGGGATTAGCCATGATGGATTTGGATGAAATGAAGCAGAGGTGGACAGAGCATGATCGCAAGCTCGACCAGAGTATTCGTCTGAACCAGCAGCTTCTCACCGCTACGAACCTGAACCGGGCAAGGTCGGCGTTGCAGCGCCTTACGTTATTTCTGAGCTTGGGTGCGGTCGTATGGCTCGCAATTGTCGTGGCGCTTGGCAATTTTATTTACCAGCACGTCCCTGGGTGGCGGCTTGCTCTGCCTGCGGTCTTATCGGGCTTATTCGCCATCGCAATGCTTGCGGTGACAGTAGCCCAGATCACTCGCATCCGGCAGATCGACTACGGGAAACCTGTTGCCATCATTCAGAGGCATCTAGGGGGGCTTCGAGTATTGCGGATTCGGACTGTTCAATGGGGGTTGCTGGCGGGAACGGTCGTTTGGGCACCGTTCCTCATGGTCGTAGCGGAAGCGTTTTTCGGGGTCGAAGACTTGAGTGCTCCTTGGTTCTGGGCTTGGTTGTGGGCGAATGTGGCGTTCGGATTGTCGCTGGTCCCGCTGGCGCTCTGGTTGTCCAAGAAATTCTCCGACCGCATGGAACAGTTTCCCTTTGTGCAGCGGCTGATGCACGACATTGCTGGCCGGAGTCTGAACGAAGCTACAAACTTTCTCGGTGCAGTTACCGCGTTCGAGCGTGAATGACCCTGGGTCGCTCTCTGGGCCGGATCAGACAGGTCACAAACGGTTGAGCCATGCCGAGCGTTCTTCGCAGGCGCCCACCGCGCAGCCTGTTCGGCGGTGCCGGGACTCTTGAGGTCAATCGCGAGCGGTTGATGAGGACAGCGAATTGAAAAACGGTCCTTGGCCACGCAGCGCACGCACGCTTCGTCGGTTCGTCTTGAATCCTCAGGATTGACGAGCAGTTGTTGGTGGGACTTTACTAACGCCAACAGCAGACGGCTGGCATGTCGGAAGTCCCTACCTTGTTCTCGATGCCTGCGCCGTCCACAGTCGGTCAGACCGTTTCCCATCTACCTGCGGGGATGAGTGGGACACGTTCCACACCCGCGGCGCGGTTGGGGTGGTTGCCCGGTCGTCACAGTCATTCTAGCCTGGAACGAATCACGGCCGGTCGCCCTTTCTCCCTTCGGTTATAGGCAGCTTCCACAGGAATTCCGGAGCAGTGGCAAGGGAGCAACCTGTGGCGCGCCTTTCCACTTCAATCCACCAGGACAGCATCAGACGTCGAGAAACATGGCTGGTTCGACAGTACCTCCCTTGAATTTCAGTCGCTTACAGAACCCACGTTTTGGAATCAGCCTTGCTCCCCTGCTTGTCGTGAGGGAACAAGATGCCGATTGCCTCTATCGTGGATCGCTCGAAACCGGTGAGCCGGGTGCCCGTGGTTATGCTATTGCTCGCCTGCACCTCGCTGTTGTTCAGTGCAAATCAAGCACCAGCGCAAACTCATATCTCCAAGGCTGCAGAGACTGAGCCGGCTTCGGCTCTCGTGATGGCTTTTGTCGGCGGATTTGTTCACAGCGACGACCTGCGCCACCCGGAAGTTCGACTTGCCCAGCGTCTCCAGGCAGCCTCCGGCGACGGTGTGCAAGTACGGGTATTCAAGAATCGCGAAAGAGGCAAGGCGCACAAAACAATCGTCGAGTGGCTCAACGGCTTCAAAACCAGTACCGAGACAGGTAAGAAACGACCGGTACCGCGCATCATATTATTCGGCCATAGCTGGGGTGCATCAGCAGTGGTCTATCTGGCTCGTGAATTAGAGCGGGACGGCATACCGGTTTCGCTGACAATCCTAGTCGACAGCGTGCGAAGAAGTGGCGAGGACGATTCCGTCATTCCAGCCAACGTCGCCGAGGCTGTCAACTTCTATCAAAGCAAAGGTATTATCCACGGCCGCTCGAAAATCATGGCGGCTGATCCAGCTCGCACCGCTGTCCTCGGCAATTTCCGTTTCGAGTATGAAAAGGTACCTGCCGAGTGTCACGCTTATCCGTGGTACGCCCGCCTCTTCCTCAAAGGCCACCTGTCCATTGAATGCGATCCCCGCGTTTGGTCACTGGTGGAAACGCTCATCGAAGACCGGCTCGCTGCCAGGCTCCAGTCAGAGCAGCCCGAAGTCGCCGCACCGCCCGTGGACTAGGGCCCATCTTGGTGGCGCGGTGTCGACCTTTTTCGACACTTGTCGACTCTCGACACAGCTTTCTTGATCCCGCTTTGTGGCCTCCACACTACGATCCCCGTGACGTGCCAAAGGCTTGTCACGAACAACTTCAGAATTTCCAGGGGCTGATCGCTTCCCCAGCCCTAAATTCTAGGTATCTCACTGTCCTTAAGCCGGAGTTCGTCGTTCGGACACCAGGATTCGAGTCTGGAATCTTAAGTGCAAGGGTTAGGCCTTTCTCGGAGCGATCAGGACAAACGCCCATGTTGATCATCTCTCGCATTCGTCTGGCGGCCGCGGTGGTAGCCATTACGTTGGCCGTTGCCACGCACCTGCCCGCACAAGGCTTCGAGGCGACAGAACCGAAATTGGGCAGCATTATCGGCACGGTTACCGATGTAAACGGCGATCCCGTCCCCAACTCGACGGTACTACTGAAGAGTGTTGACAGCGATGATCGCCGAACCGTTGTGACCCCCGAAAACGGTTTTTTCGAGTTTCACGGCATCAGACCTGGGGTGCCCTATGAGATCAGCATCACGGCAAAGGATTTCGCGGACTGGATATCGCCCGCCATCACGCTCGAACCGGGCCAATTCAAAATCGTAACGGGTATCCAGCTTCGGATTGCAACCGAGCATACGCAGGTCGAAGTCACTTACGATCCGGTGGAAGCGGCGACTGCGCAGCTCAGGATTGAGGAAAAGCAGCGCGTCTTCGGAATCATCCCCAATTTCTACGTCTCCTACGAGACAAATCCCGCACCTCTTACCGCCAAGATGAAATTTGAGCTCGCCCTCAGGGTCTCTATAGATCCAGTTACCGCTGTCGGAGTCGCTCTGGTTTCTGCCTCCAAACAGGCTGCGAATAGCCCAAAATACGGGCAGGGTTGGGACGCTTACGGGGAGCGGTTTGGCTCGATCGCGGCCGATGGCTTTACTGACATCATGATCGGTGGCGCGATCTTGCCATCGCTTTTGCATCAGGATCCCCGTTATTTCTATCAGGGAACAGGTACGACAAGCTCTCGAATGCGGCATGCGATCTTCAGTCCATTTGTCACGAAGGGGGATAACGGAGAGTGGCAGCCCAACTACTCGAGTTTAGCCGGGGATTTGGCGTCGTCCGCTATTGCGAACCTTTACTATCCGCGATCGAATCGCGGCGTTGGCCTGGTATTCGGAAACTTTGCGATCGGCACGGCGGAGCGCGTCGGCGCCAGTCTGGCTCAGGAGTTCCTTGTTGGCAGGTTTACCCGGAGGGGCGGGCACGTAAAATAAGGTACACACGTACCACAGAGTCGCCGTCAAGACTTTCCGCGGAGTTTCTCTGGATGGGCGCAAGCGGCGTTCTCCCCCGGGTGAATCGCAAGAGCTGGCAGTACACTCGACACTATCGAGTGGGGGCCCGGTGGACGCTCGAAGCGCGCATCGATGTGCGGCAGTAGCGCGATACCTTTCTGCAGAACATTTAAGGCCTAATCCTCAAGGTTCATGATGGTGTGAGACAAATAGCCCGTAAGGATCCGTCCCCCATGCCTTGGAGCGACCTCTGGATTACGGCGATGAAGTGCTCGCGCAGGGGAGGGATCGGGTTCGCAGCCGGCGCACGGCTGCCATTTCAGACCTTGAGTTGCTGCCGCATTTGAACGGGTGGTCGAAGAATTTTCGCCCGACCGGACAGCTGCCTTCACAACAGTTGTCCAAGGCACGTGAAGTCCATCAATGATGGATCCCGGGTACCTAGTCCGCGACTATGGCGTTTCTCGAAGCGTCGGTTAAGTCTTCATAAGGATGACCTATACTAGTGTGGCTGGGTTATCGGCGCCCAGCACGCGCTGCCGAATCTCTAGTACCTTGCGATCCAACTTTTGCATCACTTACTCCATTTTCCAGCGCTTTACTCTGGAATGGAGAACCCACCTCAAGTTATTTACTTGGAGTCTCTCAACTCTAGCCTAACTTCTTCTTGACGTCGATCTAAGTTACACCGAAAAATGGCACTTGCGGCATACGGGAGGCTTCGCTGTCCAAGTAACACCGGTCAGCTTGCCGTGCAACAATCAATGAGCGGAGGTCCGCCCTGCTCTGGAAGGCTGAGGGAAAAACGCGAACAAAGTGGTCGACTCGACTAAGTCTTGACCGAATCATCCAAGCAGTCCCTCACAGCGTTTCAAGTTGTTATCTCAGGAGAAGCACGTGCAATTCGCGTGGCGACCGTCTACGTTGCTTCTTTCGACTGCGGTGCTGTCGATTACAACACTGACAGTTGCGTGTGGCGGGGGCTCGCAAAGTTCGCCCCCACAAGTGACCGCGCCGAGCAACTTGTCCTACACAAGTCCGGTCACAGCCGCACTGGGTGTCGCCATGACGGCGCTCTTACCGACCGTCAGCGGGACGGTCAGCAGTTATTCCGTCAGTCCGGCACTACCGGCTGGCTTGTCACTCAATACGACGACCGGCGTGATCTCCGGTATTCCCACGGCGACGGCTGCGAAGGCTACGTACTTGATTACCGCGAGCAACGCGGGCGGGGACACGACATTTTCTCTCTCCCTTACGGTCGTTTGGGCTGGGAGTTTAAACGTAGCCATTAGCGGGCTGCCCAACGGCACCAACGCTCAGGTTACAGTGAACGGGCCAGGCGGCTACGAGCAGACCCTGACGCAGACGACTACGCTCACCGGTCTGATCGCGGGTACGTATACGACCGTTGCGACTGTCGTACCATCTACCGCAGCGAATACGGTCTTTATCCCTTCGGTTAGCGGAACCCCGACAGCGGTTTCACAGAGCGGAAAGGGCGCGTCGGCCACGGTGGCGTATTCAAAGCTTGTGGAGACCTGGCAGGCAGTGGGGCCCTCTGCAATCGGAGGGAATGCGTATCCCGGTGCCGGGAAGCTGCATGCCTTTGCCGTGAGCAATGCCAATCCTCTGCTCATGTACGCGGGCGGTGGTCTGGGTCCCGGTAACTCAGGACCGTACACCGAGGCGGGAATCTACAAGACGACAAATGGTGGGACAGCATGGACCCAGCAGAACAATGGACTGACTGATCCGACGGTGAACGCGCTTTGGATGGATCAGAGCAACACGAACATTGTTGTCGCAGGTACTAACTTCACGGGTATCTTCCTGACCTCCAATGGTGGGGGAAGTTGGACGCTATGCGCAACTTGCTCCCTGGGATCAACGTCCGCATTTCTCCAGGTGGGTTCGACGCTCTATGCCGGTACGGGCCAAGGAATTGCGGCCTCGACCGACACAGGCAAATCCTGGCAGATCGTTGAATCAACCACTGTTCCGGTGCGCGCTCTGGCCTCGCAGGGAAGTGCGACTTACGCCGGACTCGACGACGGTCAGGTGCTGATTCAATCCAACCCGGGCGGGAGCTGGGCATCGTCTACGCCGGCAAGTGACACGATCTGGTCCATCGCGATTAATCCAAGCAACGCCGAGAACGCCTTCGCGGTGGAGTGGATGGGCTATCTGGGTCCCGATATGTACGAAACCCAAAATGGGGGGGCCGCAGCAACCTGGACGCAGCTGGGTCTACTTTCCACCTGTCCGCAAGGTTCGGGTGCCGGACTGTCAGCGCAAGCAGTGGCTTTCGAATCATCCAGCGCCACGCTCTACGCTGGCTGTGACGGATTCTCTTCGGGCGGTTCGCCCCTCTGGCAGTCATCCGATGAAGGCGGCACCTGGTCGAACATCTCATCGGCCGGTGAGTGGGACGTCCGCATGATTCAGCCCGATGCTGAGGGCGTGGATGGGAATATCGTCGTTGGCAGCGACCAAGGCATATACCTCAGCACGAATGCCGGTACCAGTTGGCAAAGCCTCAACACCAATATCACCTCGTCGATCTTGTATAGTGTGGGCGTCGAAGGCGGCACGATTCTGACCACGGCGCAGGATTACTCCCTGATCAGCAGCTTCAATAGTGGTTCGACTTGGACCTCGTGGGCCGTAGGTGGGGAGGGTGGGATGGTGATTTTCAATCCCGCGAATCCTGGCTATGCCTACATATTTACCACCGCAGGCTTCGAGTACTCCGAGGACGGGGGGCAGACCTTCAACCCAGTACAGGAACTCGGAGGCCTCGGCAGCGAATTCGTTAATGGCCTGGACACCATCGCCCTTGACCCGAACAATGCTTCCACCCTTTACGTAGCGGCTCTCTCCGGTATCTATGAAAGTACGGATTGGGGCGTTTCATGGACGTTGCAGTCGTCCTGGCCGTTTGGGTCCTCGGCTCCGATGGCGAACACACCCCAGATGGTCGCGGTGAGCCCAGCGAACAGCCAGACGCTCTTCGTTGGAGCTAACAACCCCATCCAGTGCAGGGGCGGCAACAGCTTGTTGTGCTACACCACCAACGGTGGAAGCACCTGGCGGGCAAGCAATCTACCAAGTAACTGCGGCTGGCCGGTCGCCATCGCCATAAATCCGGCGAATCCCCAGATGATCTTGGTAGCGATGCAAAATGGTTCCATCCTCTCCTGCGGAATCCTCCGCAGTACCGACGGAGGCGGCAGCTTTTCAGCTTCCACCGGAGTGACGCAAAGCTTATCGCCAAGACAGCAAGGGTGTAACACCAACCCCGTTCCCAGCTTGCAAGTCGATCCTGGCGCCTCTGGCGCGGTCGCGGCTGCCACTCCCGCTGGCGTCTATATCTCGACCGATTTCGGGCTCAACTGGACCAGCATCCGGGGGAACACGGTACCGCTGTCCGTTACCGGAGCGATCTGGTCAGGCGGATACCTGTACGAATCGACCTGTGGCGAGGGAGTGCTTCGGCTTTCCTTTCCGTTCTAGGACCACGGAAGCAGCGCCGTTCTTCGCAGGCGAGAGCGTACCACCTCGCCCACCACGAACGCCCGGATGCCCGGTTTAACATCTTCCTGCCACTCTGGGATTGGATGTTCGGGACTGCGGGCCGTTGGCTCTAGGTAGCCCTCAACGGTCTCCAGTTCGCGTCCGTCCTCGAAATTCGCCAGACGCTCAGCTAAGGCTCAATAGGGTACGTGAATCATGGCTACGCCGTCTAGCCTGAAACGTTTGATCCGATGGAACCTGTTGCGGAATGGTTCGCTTCCCGGAAGGCATTCCAAGTCTCCTCAGTTTTCTCCTGGCTTGTGTAGATCCAATAGCAGATTTGTTGAGCAGTAGCACGAAAACGCCTGCTCCTCTGTCTTTGATAAGTGCAACATTCGAATCCCGAATCTCCTGAAAACTCCGAGTGAACATACAGCCACACTCTGCGCTCGCAAACAGCTAAAAGCCCAGCAAAAGGAGTCTCTTCATATGATCGTTGGCATAACTCACGACTCAGACGGGCGCGCCATCCAGCGCATGTCCGTTTCCACCAAAGTCGCCATTGGCCTTCCCCCGAATGGTGAGCGCAACCACCCCACCAAGCTCGATCATTTTGTCTTCCTCAAAAAGAAAAAAGCAGAGGAAGGCACGGAATGGGAACCAGATCCTGAGCTGCTGGCCCATCCTACGTCATCTGCGCTCAGACAAATCAGAGCGGGCATCCAATTCCTTGACGCGGACTTGTTCCCTTATGAGCCGCCCCGCTTGCACTATGTTTTTTAACTCACAACCAGCATTCTTCCTCTAGCTCTATGCTTTACCAATAGTTAGCGTGTCCAATCCTCGCTAAAAACAATCAAGTCTATTTTTGATTAAATGGATTAAATGAAGTGTCGGAAAACCGACGACCGAGAAACGTTTACAAGGCCATGCGGTTGGGCCACAATATTCTCCCTTGGCCCTAAACTGTCTGCATACTAAGACAGGTTTATGCATAATGTGTATCCCAGAGCGCTCTCATTCATATTGGCGCTTTCATTCTGCTGGCGAATGTTGACGCCGGCCTTCGCACAAGCTGTACCAGGGACGAATCCCCAAACAGAGACCATTCAAGGCACAGTCGTTAACAGTCTTACGCACGAACCGATCGGGCGCGCACTTGTGTACTCGCCGGACCAACGCTTTGCCACGATGACCGATAGCGAAGGGCATTTTTCATTGACCTTTCCCGCGTCCTCTACCGTCGAGGCCGACCCGAGTCGTAACAGGGTCTCAGAGCCGACTCGTCCAGAGTCGCTCGAGGCAAAAAAGCCTGGCTTTTTGAACTCTGGTCGGATAGAGAAGTTGAGTAGTGACAAAGAGCTGACCGTTTCCCTCATTCCTGAGGCGGTGATCACTGGCCGGGTGGCTCTGCCCTCGTCCGATGCCCCTGACAGAATCCGGGTGGAACTTTATCGACAATGGGTCCACGAGGGGCGCGCTTACTGGCAGTCGATTAAGACGGCCACCACCCGGTCCCACGGGGAATTTCGTTTTGCTGGTCTCCCCTCCGGCACTTACAAACTGCTGACGCGGGAGCTCGAGGATAAAGACCCCCTGACCTTCGACGCTCACGGGCAGCTATACGGCTACCCGCCGGTTTACTTTCCCAACGCTCAAGATTTTGCCTCCGCCCAGGCTATTCAGTTGGCGGCTGGCCAAACATTTCAGGGAGCAGATATCTCGGTCGTTAGACAGGCGTACTATCCGGTTAAGGTCGCCCTCGAGAACGTACCACCTGGGCTAATGATGCAGCTGAGGGTGTATGCGGAAGGCAGAGGGCCAGGATATGAACTAGGCTACAACCGCAAGGACCACACGATTGTGGGCACGCTGCCCAATGGAAATTACACCCTGGACGTTTCGACCTTCGATCTAACCAGCTTCAAAGAAAGTAGCACCGGATTACTGAGTATTACCGTTAAAGGGGGGCCAGTTGACGGGCCACGGCTAGTAGTGGTGCCTAATGGGTCGATTACGGTAGTCGTCACAGAAGACTTCACCATGACCGACAGGCCGAACGGCCGTCCGCCGGATTCCCAATTGCTAAATCCCCACCTTGATCAGAACCCCAGCTCTGAAGGGGCAATGGAGGGGCCAAGTAGCTACCTAAATATCCACCTCGAGCCAGACAGTGACTTCCCAGACCCGCGGTTTGAAGGCGCGCTGCAAAGGGCGATTTTCGAGAGGAGGGGTGCCGGACTGGAAGGCAATCCGCTCGTGATCGAAAGTGTTCGGCCCGGACGCTATTGGGTCCGAATCGACTCACGCCGCGGATACCCAGCACGCATCACCGGTGGTGGTGTAGACCTCGAACACCAGCCACTGGTGATTGGCGCGGCCGGATCCAGTAGTCGGATCGAAGTCACCATGCGCGATGATGGAGCTGAAGTCGAGGGTACGGTAGATGGTATGGCAAGAACTCCCAGCGAAACGGGTGGTTCGGCCGCTGTCTACTTAATTCCCTTGCCGGGTGGTGGGGGAGACTACCGTGAAGCAGAGGTGTCGCCGGAAGGGAAGTTCAATTTCGAACAAGTACCACCCGGTCCGTATGAGGCGCTAGCCATTGATCGAGCGCAGACTCGCCTCGAATACCGGAACTCCGAGGCGATGCGCGCGTATGA